>CAJTFK010000004.1 GCA_910575505.1 Oscillospiraceae bacterium | reverse complement strand
AGGTTCTGCCCCTGCCGAATCAAGCATAGAGTTCAGATTTCTTGCGAAATCTGCCTTGTTTTATTGCGTATTTCTACGCAGATTGTCAAGGAACAAAGCGCGCGAAGCTGACGCCGTAGATGCCCTTGCCGGTCACACTGTCGGTTTTGTGAATCAATATCCCGGAGAAGGGCTTATTTTTTACCGTCAGCGTGGTAGTTTTACCGTCTGTGATGGTGAAATAGTGGGGCGTATCGTCCAGCTTGAAGCCCTGCGCTGCCTCAATCTCCACGGCATAGTAGTCCCCGGCATCCAGCGCCACATGGACGCGGCCCGCGCTGTCGGTGGTAACGGTGTCCACCAGAGCGCCATCCATTTTCCTGATCTCAAAAGTAGTGCCGGGGATGCGCCGGGTGGTATCGCTCTCGGAGACCTTAATAAGCTCCAGCCCGCCCTCGGCCTTGTTGAAGAAGGTCAGGGTCTGGGCCGCTCCCTGTTTGATGAGGATGGACTGCGGCGTGGTGTCCAGCACATAGCCGCTGGCGGTTTTGGTCTCCCTGGCGGTGATGGTGACGCCGGGGGTCAGGTCGGTGATAACAATGCGTCCATTTTTATCGGTCACATACTCGCCGTTATTCGGCCCCACATACTGACCGCTGGAATCGGTGACAAGGAAGGTCACGCCCTGGATGGGGTCGGTAGTGCCGTCCACATACTTCTGGATGGTCAATGTCTGCTGGGGCGAATTGTAAAAGGTGAGGGTCTGCGTGTCTGCCGGGTTGACGGTGACGGTCTGCGTCCGGGTGGCCTCGTCAATGGTGTAGCCGGGAATCGTCTTGGTCTCCCTGGCCACGATGGTGCCGGTCACGCCGGAAATGCGGATTTCGCCGTTTGCGTCGGTGGTATAGAGGCCGTTGCTGGACAGATGGCCGTTGGCGTTGTCCACATAGCCGCCGCCAGCGTAGGTCAGTTCAAATTCCACGCCTGCCAGCGGCTGCTTGGTGACGGAATCCAGCTTTCGGATCACCAGCTCACCCGCCCGCTGGTTCCAGAAGGTCAGTTCGGGGGCCTGGGGGCCTGCGGTGATCTTCACCGTCTTGGGCGTACCGTCCAGTACGAAGCCCTCCACCGTCTTGATCTCGCGGGCGGTGATGGAAGTGCCGGGTTCCAGCCCCTCAATTACGATCTCACCCGCAGCGTTGGTGTAAAATACGCCGTCGCCAGGGCCAACCGCCGCGCCGGTGCTGTCCGTGATTTTGAACGCAACACCCGCCAGTGGCTCATTCTGTGTCCCCTCAATGTATTTGTGAATCGTGAGGGTCATTTTGGGGTCATTCTCAAAGGTCAGATCGTTGCCGCCGCTGGTTCCGTCATTGTTCCCGGCGTTGGTTCCGCTGCCGTCCACGCCGCTGGTCAGGCTGTTGGTTCCATTCTTCACAATGATGGTTTTGGGAGTTGTGTCCAAAACGTACCCGCTGGGGACCTTGCTCTCACTGACCACTATGGTGCTGCCCGGAACGAGGCCGGATACCGTCACCGTGCCGTCCTTCCCTGTGGTGTAGCGGCCCAGCACAGTGCCGTTACCGTCCTTCACTGTAAATTCAGTTCCAGGAACGGGCTTTCCGCTCACAGAATCCAGCTTGGTCAGGGTCAAGCTGCAAAGAGGCTCATTGAGGAAGGTGAGGGTCTGTGTATCGTCCGGGTTGACGGTGACGGTCTGCGTCTGCGTGGACTGGTCGATCACATAGCCGGGAGCGGCCTTGACCTCTTTCGCTACAATCGTGCCTGTCACGCCGGAGATGCGGATTTCCCCGTTGGCATCGGTGGTATAGAGGCCGTTGGAGGACAGATGCCCGTTGTCCACATAGCCGCCGGAGGCATACGTCAACTGGAACTGAGCGCCGGAGATGAGAGTGCCGGTCACGCTGTCCTTTTTCTGGATAACAAGAGAACCGGCCCGCTTGTTCCAAAAGGTCAACTGCTGCACGCTCCCGCCCTTGATAAGAATATCCTGGGGCGTCCCATCCAGCACGAAGCCCTCCACGGTCTTGATCTCTCTGGCAATCACCGTGGTTCCGGGTTCGATGCCGTCCAGCACAATCTCGCCAGCCTTGTCGGTGTAGTAGGTTCCATCGTCCGGGCCGACTGCGGCCCCGCTGCCGTCCACTACTTTGAACGCTACGCCGGACAGTGGCTCATTTTCCGTCCCCTCAATGAACTTTCGGATAATAAGGGTGGTTCCAGGCTCATTGTCAAAAATCAGGCTGTTGGAAATGCCGGACTTCACCACAATGCTTTTGGGCGTCTCGTCCAGAATATAGCCGGTAGGGGCCTTGGTTTCAGACACCATGATCGTGCTGCCGGGTTCCAGGCCGGAGACGATCACGGTTCCGTCTGTCCCGGTTTTGTAAATGCCATTGGTGGGACCGACCGCGTGACCTTCACTGTCCCGGACAATAAACTCAGCGTTCGCCAGGGGCTTGCGGGTCACAGCATCCCGCTTGGTGATGGTCAGGGTGGCCTTGGGGGTGTTGGTGATGATGACCGTCTGCGTGTCCCCGTTGGCCCCGATCACCACATTCGTGCTGGGGGCATCCATAACATACCCTGTCGGGGCCTTGGTTTCGGTCAGCACATAAGCACCGGGGGCCAGATTACTGATACGGATTTCTCCGCTGCTGTCGGTGGTAAACAGACCATTTTGGGTCAAGGTGGACGTGCCAATCACGCCGTCCAGACCAACCTCGCAGCCTGCCGCCGTGGTGACGCGGAACTCCGCGCCGGGGAGCGGCTGGCCGGTGATGCTGTCCCGCTTCTGGATAATCAGGGAACCGCGGGGCTGGTTCTTAAAGGTGAGGGTGGCGGTGCGGCCTGCCTGGATTTGGATGGTCTGGCTCTGCGTGTCAATGATGAATCCGGCAGGGGCGCGGGTTTCGGTGACAATCACGCTCTTGCCCGGTTTCAGCCCGGTAATGCGGATTTCCCCGTTTTCATCCGTTCTGAAAATGCCGTTGGAATCCCCAATCAGAGTGCCATCTGCATACATGACTTTGAACTCGGCGTTCTGTAAGGTTACAGAGGGATTGACGGAGCATACCTTTCGGATTAAAAGCTGGCCGTCCGGGGCATTGTCAAAACGGACGGTAATGACACTCTGCGTCCCATTATCGGAGATATAGACTGTTTCAGAGGCATTGATGATGCTGTACCCGTCAGCGGGGTCCACCTCCTCCACGATATAAGTGCCGCTTTGTAAGCCAGTCCAGATGGCGGTTCCGTTTTTCCCCGTCACCTTCTGGCCGATTACAGTGCCGCCCGTGCCAGAGGTCCCGCCCAGGTAGCGAAGCTGGAAGGTGCAGCCAGGGAGGGCTTCATGGGTCACGCTGTCATACTTCTCCACGACAATTCCATTCAGCGGCTCATTCTGGAATGTGACAGTTTTGCTCTCGCCGCCGTGGAGAATGACCTTCTGCGTGGTCGGCTCCTTCATCTGAAAACCGGGAGCCGGGGCAACCTCGGTAATGGTGTACTCGCCGGGATACAGCCGCTTGCCCTGCTCATGCAGCTTGATTTCGCCGTTGGCGTCCGAAAAAAGATAACCGAAGTCCACCGAAGCGGGAGCGTCTGCCGCCTCGCCGTTGGAAGTATAGGTGACATGGAATTTTGCCCCCTCAATGGGAGCGCCCGCAACAGAATCCTCCTTGAAGATGGTCAGCTCCGGGGCCTTGTGATTCTTGAATACCACGGTCTTTTCATCGCCAGGATTCAGAGAAATGGTCTGTACCCGGTCCGCGTCCTTGTCCGGCAGATAGTAGGGGGCGGGGACGGATTTCTCTGTGATGCGGTAAGTGCCGGGGTCCACTCGCAGAGAAACCGTGCCGTCCGCGCCGGTAGTCACATCATGCCGGTAATCACTGTTAATGCCCTCCACAGTCAGCACCGTTCCGGGGACCGGATCGCCGCTGATCGCGTCCACCTTGGAGATGGTGAGCAGGGGCTTTTTGCTGTTCTTGAAAATCAGCGTCTTTTCATCGCCGCCGTTCAAGCTGATGGTCTGGGTCCGGTCCGCTTCGTTCTCCGGCAGACAGTAGGGGTCAGGCACAGATTTCTCCGTCACCCGGTAGCTGCCAGGTGCAACACGCAGGGTGGCGAAGCCGTCCGCCTCGGTGGTCACATCGTGGCGGTAGTCGCTGTCGATGCCCTCCACAGTGAACACCGTGCCGGGGATGGGGGTGTTGGTTCTCTGTTCCACCTTGGAGATTTTCAAAACAGGCTGCTTCAGATTGTCAAAAATCAGCTCCCGGTTCTCGCCGGGTCCCAGGTAGATGGTCTGCATGGGTTCCTCGCCCACCACATAGGGGTCGGGGACGGACTTCTCGACCACCTCATAACTGTCCACGGGGATATTGGAGAGAACGGCCCTGCCGTCCGGCCCGGTGGTCACATCGTTATGATAGCCGTAGTGGATGCCCTTAATCTCAAAGACGGTGCCGGGAATGACTTCCTTGGTCTGGGCGTCCCGCTTGAGGATGGACAGGCTGGGCAGCTTCTTGTCCGCCGCCGTTACGGTGACAGTGCCGCCGCCGTTGATTGTGGCCTGATCCACATGGGCAAACACAGGCTCGGTCAGGCAGGAATAAGGCGCAGGCGCGGACACCTCCACAAAGGCGTACATTCCCTCGGTCACATCGGTAACGGTGATACTGCCGTCCGCTTTGGTGGCCTCTGTGCCGATGATCTGCCCGTCCTTGATGATGTTGAACACAGCGCCGGGGAGAGGGTTATCAGAATCGTCTTTTTTAATAAGCCTTATCTTCACCTTGGCGTCATTTTCAAACACCAGGGCCACATCGGTCTTGCCGTCCCAAACAAAGGTCTGCTTGGTCTTGCTGACATCCGGACTGAGAGAGTAGCCCTCCGGGGGCGTGATCTCCTCGGCGGTGTAGCTGCCCAGGGGCATATCCTTCCAGGGAACGTCCGTCAGGTAGCCGCCTGTCCCGGTGACATAGGTTCCGGTAAAATCATTGTCCACGCCGGTGATCTTAATGACCGCTCCGGCAAGGCCCTTGGTGGGGTCATCTGCATCCACCTTGCGGATGCTGCCCTCGCCGGTGATTTCGGGGGTGTCGGTGAAGGTGACGGTTACGGTGGTGCTGCCGTTGCTGGGGAGAACAACGTACTGCGGTCCCGCGTTGTCGATCTCGTAGCCTGCCGGGGCCTCCAATTCAGTCACGGCATAGGTCCCCGCAACCAAAGGATAAAGGGTAGCGGTTCCGTCCGCGCCCGTCACGACCTCCTTGGAGTAAGCGCCGTTTTCAGAGGCAACGAGAAACCGTGCGCCGGACAAGCCCTTGTTGGGATTGGTGGAATCCACCTTTTTGACGGTCAGGGTATATTCCTCATGGGTGATGTCCAGCTTGCCCACCATAACAGCCTGCACATCGTTGGAGGGGTGATAGCTGGAACCGGGGCCGGTGTAGGCGTACTCATAGACCTCGCACTCGCCCCATACGCCCTGCGCACCCAGGTCGAGAATATACTGCGCCCGGTCACGGAACGATTTGCCGTCCATTTTATCGTCAATGCTGGAATAGTTGGTATGCTCCAGATTGTTGTAGACGCAAAGCAGCTCCTCGGCACAGGCCGTCACGGGGTCAGACAGCAGACCGGCCTTGTAGCGCCAGACGATAGCCTGCGTCCAGGAGTTCATGGTCCAGGTGTAGTCGCTGTTCCACACATCATCTACACCCAGGGCTTTGGCCTGATCGGTAAAGACGCCGGTGGAATGGGCGTAGAAGTAAGCCATCATTGTCTTTACAGTGGGGTCGGAAATGGGCTGGGGATTGCCCCAGGTGTGGCCTTTCAGCGACCAGCCCATGCCCTTGCCCTTTTCAGCGCAGAAGCCCATTATGCTTTTGCCATCATAGTTAAAGTGCATCTGGTGCATATAGCACTCGCCCAGGGCCGGGGAATCGTACTTGGTTCCGCTGTATGCGCAATCGTCCATCTTGATGGTGCTGGGGTTCGCCGCCAGCGCCGTGGAGGGCAGCAGTCCCAGCATACACACCAGCACCAACAGCAGAGCCGTCATGCGGGTGAGTGCGGAATAGGTTTTCTTCCTCATAAAAAGTTCTCCTTTGCTTTTTTCGGGCAAGAGAAAAGGCCCTCCAGCCTGGGCTGAAAGACCTATCTCTGTCCGTATTTTGTTATCCGTAGGGATTGATGGTGTCCGGCCTGCCGACAAACATATAGCAGTAAGTCACTCCGCCGCTCTCCGTCACGCCCACGCCGATGCTGTCACATTTGGGGTCGATCATGGCCTGGAAGTGGCCGGGAGATTTGATCCAGTTGTCCAGAGCGTGTTGGGCGGTGTCCGCAGTTGCCACGCCGGTGAACACGGTCAGGTTCGAGCCGAAGCCGTGGGAATATCCAGCAGCAATCACGGCCTCACATTCCTCCTGATTGTGGTGGTAAGTGTAATGCTGGTCGGAGCAGGCTTGCGCGGCGGTCATCAGGGCCTCGCTGACCGGCAGCTCCGCCGCGCCGTTTGCCACGCGGGTCTGGTTGATAAGCTGATTCAATTCCTGCCGCACGTCCAGATTTTCCGGCTGGCCTTCGGTGTCCGTGCTGGCGGAGGCAGCAGGGTCAACGGCGGTGCCGACTGTGAGCGTCAAGGTCCCGCTCTCTCTGGCGCGGTTGGAGGCGGTGATTTCCGCAGTTCCCTCGGACTTGGCAACGGCCACCCAAAAGCCCGCTATTTGCTCTACCGCTACTGTGTCCGGGGCGCTGGAGGTAACGGTGTACTCTGTTCCGCTGGGGCCGATGATGAGGCCGCTGCGCTCACCCACATCCAACGAATTGCCTTTGTAGCTGCCCACTCGGATTGTCTCGGCGGCAGCCGCCGCATTTGCGGGGAGGGTCAGGCCAAATACCAGCGCGGCGCAGGCGATTCCAGCGGTCAGGCGGCTTCCAAAATCTTTCATCTTCATAGCTCTTTATCTCCTTTGTGGTGGTTTTGTGGTTTCGTTGTGAAAAAGATACCACAGAAGAAGAAAAGTGTCGAGGATGCCGCCTGGACCGCCGCCTTAGACCTCCTGGGCCACCACGCACCAGCGATAATCCCGCTCATTCATCACACAGGTATAGAGCGTGATCTGATTGCCAGATGTGGCGGCGGTGCCGCTGGTGTCCGTCTCACTGACTTTGGTAACGCTGGTAACGGAATAGGTCCGGGTGCCGAGTTGGGTGGTGAGGGTGATGGTGTCTCCGGCGTTCAGTGTGTGGATTTTGCCGAAGTGGTTCGTTACCCCTCGATTATGCCCAGCAAGGCAGACGTTGCCGTTCCAGATGCTGGTGTTGGTGAAGTGGCCCGCGCCCTTGGCAAGCTGGGCGCTGTCCGTTCCCTCGTAGATTTTGACGTTCACGCCCAGGGCCGGGATTTTCAGTGTCCCCAGGTGGCCCCCGGAGTAGTAGAGATCAGACGTGACCTCGGTAAAAGCGGTGGTCTGCGTGGTGGTGTAGCTGAACTGGCTTGTACTGCCAGCGCCGCCGCTCACATCCACCGTGGGATAGCCGCCGTCTGTGACGCTGCCGCCGCCCACGCTGCCCACCTGATTTACCAACCCGCCGCTGAGAGCGCCGGGGACCAGATTGGGGGTCAGGTATTCCCCGGAGTTGGGCAGATAGCTGGTGGGGGTCCCAAAACCGGGCGGGATGAGGGCGGTGTTCTTGCTCCTGTCCACGTTGGGATTCTCCGCCGTATAGGGAGCGTCCTCGCTGGTGGGCCTACCGAACAGGTAGTCCTCCGGCTCGTCAATGGTGTACTCCAGCGCATGGGCCGGGGCCACCAGCATGGCGGCGAAAACCGCCGTCAAAAGAAAAATGTGCAGCAATCGTTTCATGTTCAAGTCCTCCTTTCCTTCATTTTCTGGATGGTCCAAAGCGCCGCCGCTGCCAGCGCCGCCACACCGCCAGCACAGCCCAGCAGGGAAAGCCAATGCGTGCCGCCCGTTTCAGCGGGGTCTGTGTCAGGGGCCTCCGGCCCGGTCTGGTTGGACGAGGCGGAAGGGTCAGCCGGTTTTTCCTCTTTTGCCAGTTCCTCGCTACCGAAGATGGCGGTGTAGGTGACAACTTCGCAGCCGGTTTTTGCCACTTGGCCCGTATAACTGGCCGTGACCGTATAGCCGGTGGCGTAGCGGGTGGAGGAAGTGCCGGTATAGGTAGCCGTAGCGGTGTAATAGCCGTTCTCGCCGCCGCTCCACTCCACAGCTCCCAGGGTCAGGGTTTTGCCGTTGTCCGTGGTGGTCTTGGGGACAAGGGACAGGTCGGCATCGGACAGGTTGGGATAGGTGCGGGTGGCGGACAGGCTTTTTGTGCTGGTCTTGTAGCCCTTTGCCTCCACGGTGACAGCGGTATAGTCCAGTGCCAGCAAGCCAGTATATCCGTCCTCGGTTGTGACCTCCCGATGGGGGTCCAACTGTTTCAAGACCGCCGAGAGGTCGTTGGTGTCGCTGTCCTGGGTGATGGTGTCGGTGTAGTCCTGGGTGTCCACCCCCACCTCGTCCTCTCTTATCATGTCCAGCAGAAAATACCGCCGCCCGTTGCGCTCAAAGTCCTCCGTAGGGATGCCGGAAGGGTCATCGGACAGGGAAAGCTGGTACACTTTGTTGATACGCAGCTCGTCAAAGCTGCCGTAGGTGTATTCCTCCACGGAGATGGGATAGAACGGCCCGCCAGCGGCCAGCGCCGGGGGTGCGGCGATGCTGATTGCCAGAACAGCGGTACATAGCAGCGTCAGGATTCGCTTTTTCATAGCTCAAAACTCCTTTCGATGATTTATCAGCGGGAATTGGAATTACTTCGGCCCTGGCCTTTGACGGTGAGGATGCCGTCCAGGGTGGTGGCGGTGATCCGCAGGCGCTCGGCGGTGGCGATGTCGTTCTTCACTGTCTCGTCGATGCTCCGCCCGCAGACCACCAGGACGCGGGAGCGGCGGAGATAGTCGCGGGCGATGTCGAGGCCGTCCTTATGCTCCTGGGGGACGGCATCGTGGAGGAAACGGGCGGTGAGCAGGAGGGGGCAGATGGGGGAATAGCCCGCGTCATACACCTGACGGCAGTACCGGGCGGCGGTTTCAGCGTTCTCAATCTCGCTGCCGCTCCAGGCGGCGGTGATGTAAGCAAGGGGGCGTTTCATGGCATGATCCTTTCTCCCGGTGGCCGGGTAAAAAATAAGACGGCTAATTGCCGCTGTTGAGGTCGTGGTTGACTAACATGGTGTAGTGGTTGTCCATCGTGGAGGGCGCGTTGAACAGCGCCGCCAAAAGATAAGCCCTGGTGTTCCAAACGCGGGTGGTGTTTTCCTGGATGCCGTCCAGCACCTTCTCGATGTGGGCGGAGGTGATCTGCTCGAACCGCTGCCGGACGAAGGCCGTAGGATATTCCGCGTCCCGCCCGATCTTCATGGTGGGGGTGCGGCTGAGCGCAACCTCCAGCATAATCTCCACAAACTCGTTGAGCTGCTCCCGGTTGGAGGGAGTAACGATCAGGTCATACTCGATCTGATCCCGAATTTCATCCCGCTTCTCAAAAATTTCTTTCATTCCTTCCACCGGCTGCGCAGGGCGGGTCCCCGACCGCAACCCAGCGTCAGCGGTTGCGGTTGGGAGAGGAGGCGCAAGGGAGCGAGCGCAGTTTTCGCCGCAGGCGGAAACGGAGCTGAGCGGACTTTGCGACGACGAGGCAGGGGGAGGGAATGAATGAGTATTTGATCGCTGAGTATTTGATTTTTGAGTTTTGAATTGATTTATATTTAATTGGGCGGGGTTCTCCGTATGCGGCGCGGCCATATCCGGGCCAGCCACATCCGGGTTTTCCGTATGTGGTGATGCCGTATCTGGCGGGGGCATATCCGGCTCGTCCGCATCCGGCGCGGGCGGCTCCGGCGGCTGGGGCTTTTCGTAGATGATGTACTCGGTGTCCGTAATACGCCCGTTGGCCCCGCGAAGCTGGCGGCGGATGATGTAGCCCGCCTTTTCCAGCTCCTTGATGGTACTGCCGATAGCGTCCACACCCTCCTTGCAGATGGCGGCAAGCCCCCGTGTGCTGTAATTCCAGTCCTCCGGGAAAGAGAGAAACATGGACAGCAGCCCCTTGGCTTTCAGCGACAGGGATGTATCTTTCAGATGATAATTTGACATGACGGTGTAATCTCGCGTCCGTTCTACACGATAGACAGCCATTTCAACTCACTTCCTGTTAAAATTTTGTGTTATGCGGTGGTTGACCCGTCCTCGCGGGCAAAGCGGGCCTCCAGCCGTTCCACGCTCCAATTCTGCTTGAACTGTCCCAGGGGACCGGGGCCGAACATGGCCCGCGCCCGGTTGTCCATGTCGAGCAGCCGCGCCCATAGCTCCGGGTGGTGGTGGCGGAGTTTTCGCAGCTCATCAATGCGTTGCAGGGGGCAGCACCAGCAGGAGGCGCGGCGGTATATCTCATACAGCCCGCCCCAATCGTAGCCCCGGTCATAGCAGATTTGCAGCGCCTGGGCCTCGGTGATTCCCCATTCCACCAATGGATAGCGGTTATGAGGATCGTCTTTGCAGCGGTGGGCTTCATCGGCGGCGATGCCGATATGGTGCAGGGCGTTCTTCTCTTTTTTCAGCCGGTTGGTCTCCTTGGTAATCAGATGGGTTTTAAGCTGGCCGGTACACCAGCGCACCCGCATCCCAGGCCAACCATAGCCAGTCGGAGGCTGACCCATAGCAATACGGCGCTCTATGGCCCGCTTCTGTTGCTGGGGAACATCGAACATGAGCCATTCAAAACCGTGGGGATGCCGCAGGGTGGTAATGTGCAATCCTCGCTCCCGAAAAAGAAAATCATCCAGCTTGGCGATATGGGCCTCCATCTCCGGGAACTCCATGCCAGTGTCCGCATAGAGTACGCAGTTGATAGGCAGACCCTTTTCGATCATCAGAATCAAAAGACACGAGCTGTCTTTTCCACCTGAGAGCGAGACTGCCGAATAGATTTCGTTGCTTTTTGTGATTCCCATGACGGGAAAACTGCCTTTTTATCTCCTTTCCCGTCTGTTACAGCTCATAGAGAGGGATGTCGCTCTCATAGTAGGCGGCGCACATTGCGTTGATCTCATCGACCAGCTCATCCAGGTCCAGGTACATGGGGCTGTCCCAGGGGTCCCCCTCCTTGATCTCCCGGTACTCGGTGACGTACTCGCCGTCCCCGCAATCCAGGGACACGCAGGCCACGGCAACAAGGTCCATGTCCTCCAGCAGCCACAGCTCATAGGTGCGGTCCGTCAGCACGATGGAGGCGCAGTTCTGGTCGTTGTCCTCGTACAGCCGGGTAGCCCGCTGGCCAAACAGGTCCCTGCCCCGGTAGTTGAAGGACATAGGCGCTTTGCCTTCAGTGGTGTAGGCGTGGACGGTCTGGGCGTTGTGCCGGACCGCTTGCAGCAGGGCCTCGAAGTCAATGCCGTGGAGCAGCGTCTCCACTTCTGTCTCGCTGTACCCATGCTCCCCGATGCCGTCCTGGAACAGATGCCGGACGGCATACTCCAAAGAATCCACAGAATACATAAAAATCCCTCCTTTATGTTACTTGCCCCGCCGCTTTTTAGGCTTGTCGGGGATGATGTGTCCCTCGATGATGTTGGCGTGTTTGTAGACGCGGACACGGCCCTGCCGCTGGGCGTCCAGAACCTGGGCATAGCCGTCCTCGGTCAGAAACCGCCGGATGTACTGGCCCTCCTGCCCCTGGGGGCAGTCCTCCAGCACCAGAAACTCGGCCATATGGCGGGTATCGTCCCGAAACCGCTCCACAGCCAGCAGATCATGGCCCGTGATGGGCAGATGGACCGCTTTCACTCCTTGCCCTCCTTCTCACTGATTTCCAGTACAGAGCAGCCATACCGGGCGATGAGCAGGGCGTTGACAATCAGGCTGAACGCCAGCGTGTCCACCACCTCCGAAATGGCGAGGTCATTCAGCGCCACGCTGGAACCGTCCGAGTAAATGTCTTTCGCCGCCGACAGCAGGGTATAGTTGTGGGGCGAGATGTCCTGCGTGGTGGCGTAGTCGAACTCAATGCCATATCTGCAAAAGCAATTTGCGGCGCGGGTGCAGATGTCCTCATTGGCGGTGAGCAGATACATAGCCGCATAGTAGGCCGGGGTGTCCCGGCGTCGGCGGTAGCCCTGCCGGACCTTCATACGCTCCATGCGCTGGTAGTGGGCGGCGGTGAGGAACAGGGAGCCGGAGAACCGGCGGATAGCCGTATGCAGGCGGGCGTCCGTGTGGACGTTCCGGGGAAACGTCTCCATGACGGCCTCTTTGTAGCCCACAACCCCAGCCTCGATCCGCTCCGCCAGCCAGGGACAGGTTTTAGCGGTACAGCCCTTCTTTTTCCCGGCGTATTCGGTACACAGCCTGCAATCGACGTGTTCCGGCTTATACTGGAATGTGTTGATATACAACGATAGGTCTCCTTTCCCGGACAGCAAAAAGCCGGTCAGAGAAAAGAAAAATCCCTGTCCGGCCTGCTTGTCCGATATTCAATTACCGCTCCTGGCTGCGCTGGCGTTTCTTCATCCACTGTTCCAGCAGTTTGATGATAGTGTCCTGCATTTGCTTGGGCGTGTAGGAGCGGGGGAAATATTTGTGGAGTGTGTCGGAAGTCAGAACAATCTTATCGACCTCCGGCTTCTTTTCCTCCGACATGATGCCCAGCATGGTGTCCTCATCCAGTTTCCCGGACTGACTGAGTTTTTTCATCCGCTGGGCCTGGGACAGCGATGGAGTAGCCTGTTCACTGTTGATCGTCTCCACCAGAAGCGCCTGTTCATCTGGTTTAAGAGCCGCGATTTGATAGGCGGGGGTCATGGCGATTTTCCTATCGTCCACCATCTGCTGAAGTTCCGGGACCAGTTGTGTGAGTGCGATGTAATTGCGGACAGTATCGCCGCTTACACCCATCTCCGCACCAATCTCATCATCGCTACGGAAATTCGCCGAAATTTTCGGCGAATTTTCTCCATGCTCTACTGTGGGCCGTCCGGCCCTCCGCTTGATAGCATCCAGTTTCATCTTATAGGCTTTAGCCCTCTCGCTAGGAAGAATATTTTCCCGCTGGAGGTTACTGTCCACCATGAAAATAATAGCGGTGTCCCGGTCCAAATCCCGGACGATTACAGGCATGGTGTCCAGCCCTGCCAGTTCACAGGCGTGTTTGCGCCGGTGTCCGGCCACCAACTCATAGCCGCCACCCTCGCGGGGGCGGGCGATGGCGGGCATGAGAACGCCGTATTCCTTGACGCTCTCCACGGTTTCCTTCATAGAATCATCATCCCTTACGGAAAACGGATGGTCGGGGAACGGGTACAGCTCGGACAGCGGGATATTCTGCACCTTTTCCAGTTTCGCGTCCTGACGCTCCTGCTCCGTGGTGAACAGGTCAGAGGCTGATGCCAGCTCTACTTTTCGCGCGCTGCTTTTCAAGCTGTAACACCTCCCGCGTCAGATTTCCATAGGCTTCGGCCACCTTTCCGCCGGGGTCATGGGCAAAGATGCTCTTGCCCTCGGCGCTGGTCTCCTTGGCCCGGACAGAATGGGGTATCTCGGAATCGAATACCTTGATGTCCCCGCCGTAAGTCTCCCGGAGCAGGGCGCTGATCTCCCTGGCGAAGTTGGTCCGGCTGTCCACCATCGTCAGCAGGATGCCGTCAATGAGCAGCTTGGGATTGATCTGCCGCCGCACCTTGCCCACGGTCTGTAAGAGCTGTTCAAGCCCTTTCGCCGGGAGGTACTCCGCCTGGACGGGGACGATCAGACGATTGGCAGCGGCCAGGGCGTTGACGGTGAGCATACCCAGGGAGGGCTGGCAGTCCAGCAGGATGTGGGTGTACTGTTTCCGAACCGTGTCCAGGTACTGCCGCAGGATGGTCTCGCGGCTCATGGCGTTCACCAGCGACACCTCCATGCCGGAGAGCTGGATGTTTGATGGCATGAGGTCCACGCCCTCCGCATGATGCAGGATACCCTCGCCGGGGGCGATGGGCTGATCGTTCAGCACCTTGCCCATCAGGTCCGAGAGGGTGACGGGCAGATCGTCCGGCTGGGAATGGCCCAGGCTGATGGAAAGACTGGCCTGGGGGTCACAATCGACCACTAACACCTTTTTCCCGGCCTGGGCCAGTCCAACGCCGAGGTTTGCGCAAGTTGTACTCTTGCCCGTACCGCCTTTTTGATTGACTACGGCGATCACTTGGGCGTTCATGTGTTCTCAACTCCCTACTACAAATAGAAATACCCCATCGCAAAATGGGGATGAAAAAAGGGAGAACATAGCTATGCTACATTCTCCCGCAAAAAACAGTATGCAGTTGTCGGCTTTTGCCGTTTTCTATTCCAGGGTGGGAACAGTCAGGAGCCAATCCACCGCAATCCCGCATAAATCCTGGCTTTTTCAAAACTTTTCGTACCCTTCCCCAACAGCACCTGTTCAACGAGTCCTATGCCCGCGATATTGCCCTCCTGCCCACAGCAAAAATCTTTCTATTTCAATGTAAAAAATCGTGTCAAATTTATTTTTTATTATTTTGATGTAATAAACTTGCTTTCTGGGCATAAATATGCTATGCTTGACATGAATAGGGAGGGTAATGATTATGCAGAAGCCAATGCTGAAAAAGCGCGACCTCTATCTGAATCGGATGATTGCATTTCAAGACACCGAGATGATAAAAGTCATAACCGGTATACGGCGCTGTGGGAAATCCAGCCTCATGAAACTGATGGCCCAGCATTTGCGTGAAAACGGCATTGCCCAGGATCAGATACTGGAAATGAACTTTGAGTCCATGAGCTTTCCTGATATGGATGTCAGAGGTTTTTACGAATATGTGAAAGCCCGTGTCCTACCTGAGCGGCGGATGTACTTGTTCTTTGACGAGGTACAGAGAATCTCAGGTTGGGAAAATGCTGTCAACTCCTTCCGTGTAGATTTTGATTGTGATATTTATATCACTGGCTCTAATGCCTACTTGCTTTCGTCTGAGCTGTCCACCTACCTTTCTGGCCGATATGTTAAGATCAAGGTACTCCCCCTTTCTTTTAAGGAGTTTTTAGATTTCCACGGCTACACCGTGACTGAAAAGAAATCGCCTACTGGAGCACTGAAGCGTCGGATCACAGACCAGGACGGCGATATTTACGATGAGCGGGAACTATTCAATGAATATGCCCGGTTCGGTGGTATGCCTATGTTGGCAGATGTGGGCCTGGAAATTGACCGTGTAACAGCGGCGCTGGACGGCGTGTACTCCGCCGCTGTTGTCAACGATATTTTGGAGCGTGAAAAGCGGAAGGGGCGCCGCACCATCACTGACCCGGTCCTGCTCCGAAAAATCATCATGTTCCTAGCAGATAACATCGGTAACAATGTGTCTGCGACCTCTATTGGCAACACGCTGGTCAACGAGGGTCTATTAGAAGAAAAAGGCCGCAGGAAACCTGCGGTGCATACGATACAGAGCTATATTGAGGCACTGTTGGAGGCGTATATCTTCTACGAGATCAAGCGGTTCGACATCAAAGGCCGGGAGTATCTGCGCACACTGGGCAAGTATTATATCGTGGATATGGGCCTGCGGAACTATCTGTTAGGTTATCGGGATGGCGACAGTGGGCATATTCTGGAGAACATCGTCTATTTTGAGTTGCTGCGGCAGGGATATGATGTAGCCATCGGAAAGATTGACAACCAGGAAGTAGACTTTATTGCCACAAAGGCGGATGCGAAGAAGTATATTCAGGTTACGGAGAATATGAATGCTCCAGAAACCCGGGAGCGGGAATTGGCTCCGTTACGGAAAATTCGGGACAATTATGAGAAATTGGTGATTGCGTTAGAATGTGACCTAATGCAGACACAGGATGGGATTAGAATTCAAAGCGTGTTAGATTTCCTTTTAAAATAGAAATTTTTATTTATAGATAGAAAGAGGGCCTTTGTAATGAATGGAGCAAAATGGTGGAAATTTGATTTCCATATGCACACACCGGCATCATCTGACTACAGAGAACCAGAATTATCTGCCAAGGATTTCTTACTTTCTGCTATGCAAAAACATATTGACTGTATTGCTATTACAGATCACGATTCTTGTGCTTGGACAGAAATTTTACGAACAGAATTACAGAATATTAAAGCTGAAAATAGTGATTTATACAGAGAACTCGCCATTTTTCCTGGGGTAGAAGTCGAAGTCTTTCCTGCAATTCATTTGTTGGCCATTTTTGATCCCCAAAAACCTGTTGATGATATATCTTCAGTAATTTCACGCATACAAAATGGTGGAGATCAAATAAAATTTCACCAAGCAGTAAACTTAATCCAACATTCTGGGGGCATTGCAATTCCGGCACATGTGAATGATGTAAAGGGTCTTTTTAATGCAGTTGACGGTAGTGCACTGAAAAATGTGTTGGACAACTGTGATTTTTTTGCGGTTGAAGTTACAGACCCCATGTATCAGCTCCCACAGCTTTGTGTAGATATGAAGCGTGAATTTACTTATGTTATGGGATCTGATGCGCACAAGTGCTCTGATGTTGCAAAACGATTTTCTTGGGTTAAGATGGAAGCTCCAACTATTGAATCTTTGGCCCTCGCCTTACAAGACAGGGAGGATGGAGTTATTATAGATGGGACAAGCGTTGATGATCCAAATAATCTTGGTGAACGTTGCTTCATTGAAAAATTAGAAATTGAACAAGGACAAAAAATAGGGAATGGAGCTGCATTTTGTATACATTTTAGTCCTTGGCTCAATACAATAATTGGAGGTCGAGGATCAGGCAAAACAACCATTACAGAGTTTTTGCGTATTGCCTTCGGGAAAGTCCATAATCTTCCAAGTGAAATAGAGACCTCATTTAATAAGTTTTCAAAAATCCCAACTAGCCGCACAGATGTTGGTATGTTGCGTCCAAATACGACAATACAAGTTCATGTAAAAAAAGATGGACGAAAACTTAAATTGATTTGGGAATCCGAAAAATGGACTGAATATTACTATGAGCATGGTGACTGGAAACTAAGTGATGGGGCTGGTAATGTTGACCAGAGGTTTCCTGTCCAAATTTATAGTCAAAAGCAATTATATGAAATGGCGGAAGATCCCAATTGCTTGATTCATTATATCGACAGCTTATTTGACTATGATACTTGGAAACAACAACTATCAACTCTTAGTGAAGAATACAAAACTATATGTAGACAGTCGCGAGAAATAAGTAATAAAATAGCCCAAGAAGAATCCCTGAAAGCACGTTTAACTGATCTCGATGCGAAAATTCATGCACTTGAAACCGTTGCAAATAATCCTATACTAACAACCATAAAATCATTTTCTTCCAAGTATGAAACCTTTAAATCAGAACTGGCTACCATCATCTCCAGACTGTCTGAGTTGCAGTATGATATTGTTCAAACAACTTTGGTAGATCAGGTCGATATTGATGCCATCTTAGACGAAGAGTCAGCTAAAAAATATAAACGCTTTATTTTAGAGTGGAGCAAATTGATGAGCGAGTATATAGCTCTACAAGAAAAAATGGTTGCTCTGAAGAATGCCGCAGAAGAGTTAAGTAAAAATCACCGTATATCTGCTGATTTTGAAACCGCTAGAACAGAATATTTAAGTGCAATTTCTCTTTTAAAACAACGAGGAATTGATAGCATTGATGAACTTGAGACACTGTATTCTCAGAGAACGGATTTGGAGCAAAAAATTGCAGATGTACTATATTGGAAAAATCAGTTGGAAGAAATCGAGGGAAAAAAGTCTGCTCAATTTGAAGCAATCATCTCGCATCAAAAGCTATTACGTCAAGAGCGGGCTCGTATCATAGCGGAGTTAAATTCGGACCAAGTACGGATCACATTGCTCCCTATGCAGGATATGAGTTTAGCTGAGAAAGAATTTAGAAATATTATCCGTAAAGATAGCCAGTTTCAATCTGACATCCTTGATTTAGATGATATTCATAATTCTTTCATTGGACAGCTCTGCGCCCCGAATCATGGAGCAGATATTTGGCAGAATAGATTAGAAACTCTGTCTAGCCTTATAAGCAAAGATCTTGGCGGTAAAAAGTACGGGAAACGTTTTAGTGCTTATATTTCTTCTTTGTGTATTGAGCATCCTGAGGATATTGACGACTTGCAAATATGGACTCCACCTGATGCTATTCAATTGGAAATTAAAATGGATGGGAGGTTTTCAAATATTGCTCAAGGCTCAGCTGGACAAAAGACAACAGCATTATTGTCTTTAATTTTGCGTTCTAATAATGGCCCCCTCATTATTGATCAGCCAGAAGATGATTTGGATACGAAACTGATTTCTGAAATGTTAGTATCTGAATTGCGTAGACAAAAGCTTAAGAATCAAGTGATTGTCGTGACACATAATCCAAACATTCCAGTTAATGGTGCCGCAGAACAAATAATCGCTATGAACTTTACGAATGGGCAGGTTCTCTGCAAGGTTGAGGGAGCATTGCAAAATCAGGCGATTAGAAATGAAATCTGTGATGTTATGGAGGGTGGGCGCGATGCCTTGAAGAAGAGATATTTTAGAATATATAAGCCTTTATACCAATAATCCGAGCAAATATCAAATGATGAATGGCCGCTTATCTCCCTAAAATTCCTCCACCGTTTGCAATAACCACGGTGCTACCCAAAATTACCCGATGCCCGGAAACCCCGCTGTCATGGGGCTTTCCGGGCATCGTTTACATTAAGCGCGGCGGGAAACATAGCTCCGGGAGATGCCGAAGGAGGCGGCGATTTCCCGCTGGGTCAGGGGCACTGTGCCTCCCAGCCCGTAGCGGAGGCGAATGATCTCGGATTCCCGGGCGGAGAGGCAGTCCCGTACCAGCCGTCGCAGCTGCAGGGCGTTTTCACGGTCGCTGATGTCGTCCAGCATGGTGTCGTCTACGCCCACCACGTCCATCAGCTGCAGGGCATTGCCCTCTTTGTCCGTGTCGATGGAGTCGGAGAGGGAGACCTCGCCCTGTAATTTTTTCTGGCCGCGGAAATACATCAGGATTTCATTTTCAATGCATCGTGCCGCATAGGTGGCCAGCCGTGCCCCCTTGGAGGGGTCGAAGCTGGAGATGCCCTTGATCAGGCCAATGGTTCCGATGGAGATGAGGTCCTCCTGGTCGCCGTTGGGGGTGTAATACTTTTTAATAATGTGCGCCACCAGCCGCAGGTTCCGTTCAATCAGCACCTGCCGGGCCTCCGGGTTTCCCTCCGCGTATTTTGCCAGCCACTCCCGTTCCTCGGCGGCGGAGAGAGGCTTTGGAAAGGATCCGCCGCCGGAGAGGCGCAGGGAGAACAGCAGCGTATTGGCGAAAATCAGCAGGGCGGCAGAGAGCATAGATTCCTCCCGGTGAGCCGGGGACGGAGAAGCCGCCCCGGCCGCCGCTCTTGCGGCCAGCGGCAGGCCGGACTGGAGGACGGCAGAGTCCGCCGCCCTCTCTATGTACTCTATGAGGGACGGGGACGTCCAAAGACTTGCGGCGGAGACGGGAATGTGCTATGCTGAGACCGAATATCACCGTTAGGAGGGAAGTCGCTTGATTCGGAAACCACACGCTTCGGAGCTTCCGGAAATTGCGGAAATCTGGCTGGCTGCCAATCTGGACGCCCACAGCTTCATTGCCCCGGCCTGCTGGAAGGGACATTTTGCCGGTCTGGTCCCCCAGCTGGAGCAGGCGGAGCTGCTGGTCTATGAGGATGCCGGAGGGCTTCAGGGCTTCATGGGCCTGGACGGGGACCTGATTGCCGGGCTGTTCGTCCGGCGGGAGGCCCGGGGCCGGGGAATTGGCCGCGCCCTGATGGATGAGGCCAAGGGCCGCCGGGAGCGGCTGCGGCTGCATGTCTATCGGAAAAACGCCGGTGCGCTCCGGTTTTACCGGCGGGAGGGCTTTTCCGTTCTGGAGGAACAGACGGACCCGGGAACCGGCGAGGCGGAGTCTGTCATGGTCTGGCATGTCTGAGGGACCGGCGGAACGCCGCTGGACGGTCTACATCCTCCGCTGCGGCGACGGCACCCTCTATACCGGCTGCACCAATGACCTGCACCGGCGGCTGGAGGCCCACCGGAGAGGCAGGGGTGCCAAGTACACCCGGAGCCGCCTGCCGGTGGAGCTGGTCTATCAGGAGGCAGCGGCGGACAAAAGCGCCGCCCTGCGGCGGGAGATGGCCGTCAAGGCCCTGACCCGCACCCAAAAGCTGGCGCTGATTGAAAAAAGAAGGGAGGAGACAGCCCATGGAGATCCGTCCGCTGAGGGAGACAGACAGCCGGCTGGAGATCAGCCGCATTTATGAGGAGAGCTGGAGGTCCGCCTATCGGGGCCTTGTGCCCCAGGCGTATCTGGACAGCATTCCTGCCGGACACTGGGCGGAGGCCCTGGACCGGGCGGACTGGACCACGCTGGTGATGCTTGACGGCGGGAAGCCGGTGGGCACATCCAGCGTCGGACCCTCCCGCTGGCCGGAGCATCCGGAGTTCGGGGAGATTGTCTCCCTGTACCTGCTGCCGGAGTACATGGGCCGGGGCTGCGGAAGGACGCTGCTGGAGGCGGCGGTCCAAGAACTGGAGGACCGGGGATTCCGGGATATCCTGCTGTGGGTGCTGGAAAAGAACCGCCGGGCCCGGAGCTTCTATGAGAAGCACGGCTTCCAATTCAGCGGAACCCGCATGGAGAGCGGCGTGGGCGGGAAGCTCCTGGGAGAATTGCTGTACTGCCGCCGTCCGGAGACCGGCGGGACCCTCTGGAAGGACCGCGGTTAGAGAGGACGGCGGAGCCTGCCGGAGAGCGGGATAAATGCCCCGGCAGACTGGAAGAAAATTTCGGATTTTTCGGCTCTTTTGCTTTTCGTGTTGATAGAGCGGGACACTGGTATTTGCACCAGGCCCTTCTTAAAGCTAAAAAGCGATAGATTTGATGTGCTAAAGCCAGAAAAACAAATTTGATTTTGGAGAGGTGCAGGGTGCGTAATAAAGAATATAACAAAATATTTCTATGAAGTTATTGTTTCAGAAAATCTGCTTGAAGAGCTTTCTGAATATATATCAGAGGATTGCGTGCAAAGGACTGGCGAAAAGGAAATTTTCATAGGAATAGATGGAATGAAACAACACCTTGCGGCGTTGAAAAAGCTTATCCCGACTGCACTATGAAAAATACCTGTCAATTCGGGATAACGCCTGCAAATAAGGCTTTGGAAATCACAGGAGTAGATATAGATCCAGTTATAGACGGAAAAATCGTGGAACATGGTGGCGCTGCAAATACTTTTGGAACTTTTTTGAACACCATCTGATTAAGCCTGTATGAAATATAAATCAGGATTTGTAGAGCAGCTGCCCGTTCTGTCATTTTAATGACAGGAAAAATTTATAGGCGTTTATCGGCACGAAAGGTAAAAGGGGGGGATTTTTCCAAGGCCCGCATGGGTCCGGAATTTTACGAAAAGTTCATAAATATTCCGGCAGCGGCCCTTGCGGAAGTGCGGGAAAGCAGATATAATCTGTACTGCGCGCCGGAAAATATGGCAAAAGCATGGAAAGGGAGGCGGCCATGAAGATTTTAGTTCTGTCGGATTCCCATGGGAACATGGACAACATGGTTCAGGCGGTGGAGCGGGAACAGCCCGCCATGATCTTCCATCTGGGCGACTGCTGGCGGGACGGCATGCGGCTTCACAAGTGGTTCCCGGAGCTCCCCTTTGAGCAGGTCCCCGGCAACTGCGACTTCCGTTCCTCGGAGGCGGCGGAAAAGCTGCTGTTTCTGGGGGATAAGCGGGTGCTGCTCTGCCACGGCCACACCTACGGAGTCAAGCAGTCTCTGACGGCGGCGGGCCTGGCGGCGGAGGAACAGAATCTGGACCTGTTCCTCTTCGGCCATACCCACAGGCCCCTGGTGGACATGCGGGGAAAAACCCTGTTCCTGAACCCCGGAAGCGTAGGCGAGTACGCCCGCCCCGCCTATGGCGTCGTTACCCTGGAGGGGGAAAGGCTGAACGCCAGAACGGTTCTCCTGTAGCCCCGGGCATTCAGAACCTGTATTCACAGCCGCTGAACGCTGTCTGAACGGCCTTTTCCACGCCATACCGCGCCGGTTTTCCCTGCCATCCGTCAGGATTGCTGCGGGCCGCGAAAGATCTTCTTGTCCGACAGGAAAAATTCCCGCACGTCCAGCATCCCATGGCTGTGAATACAGGCTTTCAATTTCCCATAGACCGTCAAAAAAGGAGTGGTGAGCGGGTGAAGCGCTGCATTGCCGGAACCGGAATCGTCCAAACTAGCTGAAATAACGAAGGAGAGATTCTCATGACGATTCCGGATTCCACAAAGCTGTATCCCCGAAGCGGCGACAGCCGGACCATCTACCTGAAAAACGCCGTGGAGGGCCCCTATATCGAGGTCGGAGAGTTTACCATCTACAACGATTTTGTCCATGACCCCCGGGACTTTCAGAAGAACAACGTGCTCTATCATTACCCCGTCAACGGCGACCGGCTGACCATTGGAAAATTCTGCTCCATCGCCTGCGGGGTGCGGTTCCTGATGAACAGCGCCAACCATGCCATGGGCTCTCTGTCCACCTATGTGTTCCCCATTTTCTACGAGGAGTGGGGCCACGGAATGAAGGTGACGGAGGCCTGGGACAACCGGGGCGGCATTGCAGTGGGGAATGACGTCTGGATTGGCTATGAAGCCGTGATTTTATCTGGCGTCACCATTGGCGACGGGGCCATTGTGGCCGCCCGGTCCGTGGTGACGAAGGACGTGCCGCCTTACACCGTCGTGGGCGGCGTACCCGCCCGGCCCATCCGGCGGCGCTTCGATCAGGATACCGTCGACGCGCTCCTGGAGCTGAAATGGTGGGACTGGCCTCCCGAGAAGCTGTCCGGCAGCCTCCGGGCCATCCAGTCCGGAGACCTGGAAGCCCTGCAGCAGAACGCCTGAGGGCCCATTGTAAAAAAGGAAGGAGCCTCCGCCGCATTTCGCGGCGGGGGCTCTTTGTCTCTGTGGGCTCAGCGGGTGTGGATTTTTTTCAGGAAGTCCGTGAAGGATTCCGCAATCAGGCAGTTTTCCGGCGTGTCCAGATATTCATCAATGTCCTCATGAAAAATATAGTAGACCCTGTTGTCCCTGCCGTCCGCCTGGATGTAATAAGAGTCCCCGCCTCCGTCGGAACAAAAAGGCACCAGCGTGCCGGGAAGAAACTCGTCCATCTGCTGCCAGTTCAGCAGGGTGTCCATGGGCAGGATGTTGGGATGAAAGGCGCGGGCGATGCTGTGAAAATAGGTCAAAGACAGCTCATATTCACTGTCTCTGACAAAATAGTCCTGCCCCTTCCGGAAAAATCCCCCGTTCTGCTTCCGGTAAAACGCCTTCATGTCCTCCGGAAGGACCACGCCGAAGGTCTCTTCAAGGGCACGGAATTCCTCCTCCGTGGCCCCGGGCTCCGAATGGGGCTCCAGAAATTCCTCCGGTGTGCACATCTCTTCAGAATTCATAGTCAACCGCCACCCGATCCTCCCGGATGGACTTGCACAGGGCGGACACGGCCTTGTGCCGGGGGTCGTTTTTATAGGTCTCCAGGTCCTCCAGGCTCTTGAATTCGCTGACGAGCACGGCGTCATAATTGCCCTGGCCCACGTTCACCGCCACTTCGCTGGAGAGCAGCTGTGGAATGACGCCCTGAAGACCCCGGAGGC
Source organism: Oscillospiraceae bacterium (assembly GCA_910575505.1). Taxonomy (GTDB): domain Bacteria; phylum Bacillota; class Clostridia; order Oscillospirales; family Oscillospiraceae; genus Oscillibacter. The sequence continues at coordinate 207,049 of CAJTFK010000004.1, read as the reverse complement.
CCTCCAAAAACTGTGTTTGCTCCGCCCTGGTGCCGGGGCGGAATTTCCACATGACGATATGCCGGATCATAGGCAAAAACCTCCTGTTATATTTGGAAGGATTTCAACAAGCTGTTTAGCGGCCGTTCTTCCGGTTGTAGGCCTCAATGCCCAGCCCCAGCAGCTCAATGGCCCGGGTCAGCTCCGCCGGGTTGGTGACGTAGGCGATACGGATTTCGTTCCGGCCCTTGCCGGGGGTGCCGTAGAAGCCCTCGCCGGGGGCGTACATGACGGTTTCGCCGCGGTCCTCGAACTCCTCCAGCAGGAAATACTGGAGCTTTTCTGTGTCGTCCACCGGCAGAGTGGCCATGACGTAGAATGCGCCCTCGGGGCGGCTGAACCGGACGCCGGGGATTTTCTGGAGACCCTCCACTACTGCGTCCTTCCGCCGGGCGTACTCATCCCGGACCCCGGCGCAGTAGGCCGGCGTCATGAAGCGGTACAGGGCGGCGGCTCCTACCTGGTCCAGGGTGGCGGCGCAGAGCCGGCCCTGGCAGATCTTCATGGCCTGGGTCATCAGGTCCTTGTTCCGGGAGATCATGGCCCCCACACGGGCCCCGCAGGAGGAAAAGCGCTTGGACACGGAGTCGATGACCACCACGTTTTCCGCCGCGTCCTCGTACTCCAGCATGGAGCTGAGGGCTTCGCCGCCGTAGACGATCTCGCGGTAGACCTCGTCGCTGATGAGGAACAGTCCGTGTTCTTTGGCGATGTCCGCCAGCAGACGCAGCTCCTCCCTTGAGAGCACGGTGCCGGTGGGATTGCCGGGGTTGGTCACCAGAATGGCCCGGGTATGCCGGTTAATCAGGGGCTCGATGCGCTCCCGCCGGGCGAAGCGGTAGCCGTTTTCCGGCTCCGTGGGAATGGGGCGCACCACGCCGCCGGTGACGCCGATGAAGGTGGTGTAGTTGGGATAGAAGGGCTCGGGAACCAGGATCTCGTCGCCGTCCTCCAGGATGCAGGCCATAACAATCTGGAGCGCCTCGCTGCCGCCGTAGGTGGCCATGATGTCGCCAAGCTCCAGACGGATGCCTACGGCCTGGGCGTAGTAGTCCCGCACCGCTTCCAGATAGGCCTCCACACCGGTGGACGGGGCATATTCCAGAACGGGGTCAGCGAATTGCTTCACGGCGTCAAAAAAGGCCTTGGGCGTCTCAATGTCCGGCTGGCCGATATTCAGGTGGAGGACCTTCCGGCCCTTTGCCTCCGCCGCCACCACATAGGGATGGAACTTGCGGATGGGTGAAAGCTCGCACGCTTCAATCTTGCTGGAAAATTTCATGATAGATCCTGCCGCCTCCTTATTAAAACAGTCCTGCAATATACGGTTCAAACGGGAGGCGCCCGCCCGGGGCAGTCTCTCCCATCATCATATATCAGTCTATTCTAGCATCTCTGCGGCCCGTGTCAAACGATTTTCCGAAAATCGTCGATTTGTCCGTATTTGCTGAAGGGTGGCAGAGGAAAGCTGGGTAAAATGTGCAAAAGCAGGCTGGAAGAGCCTGTAAACCCTCTGCTTTTCCGCTGCCTCCCGCCGGTTTCGCCTCCGCCTGCCGGAGGCTCCGGACCCGGCGGGCGAAAAAAATTGAAAAAGGCGGTTGACATTTTCAAAAAGTTTCTTATAATGGGTGGCAAGCATGATAGAGGCGCGGATGTCAAGAGTACGCCTCCCCAAGGGTTCAGGAGCCGGGGAGCGGGAAAGGGGCATTCGCCGAGGCTTCGCCCTCCCGCCTGAGGGAGCCGGAGCCGGGCCGCGGGAGAACATCCCCCGGACTGTCACCCTTCGGGGTGGAGCGCTGTCGTGATGCAAGCACCTCGCTGTGTACGGTGTGGAGTCATGACGACCTGTCATGACTCCACTTTTGTTTTAGGAGAGAGAATTATGAAGAACCTGAGAAGACGGCTTTTGCCGCTGCTGGCAGTGGTCATGCTGCTGTGCGCGGCCATGACCGTCCCCGCCCTGGCGGCGGGAGAGGACCCCACCGAGCTGCCGGGGACCAAGTACGTCGAGTGTCCCGACTGCGGGACGATGGGCGTCGTCCTGTCCGACGAGGGCGAGGCCGTTCCCTGCGAGACCTGCGCGGACAGCGAGTATGTGGGCTATGTTCTGTCCGAGAGCCACTTCTACAACACCTTCTGGGCCCTGCTGCCCCCCATGATCGCCATTGCCCTGGCCCTGATTACCAAGGAGGTCTATTCCTCTCTCTTCGTGGGCATTCTGGTGGGCGGACTGCTGTATTCCAACTTTGCCTTTGAGACCACCATTCTCCATGTCTTCAACGACGGCATCGTGGCCTCCGTCACCGATTCCTACAACATGGGCATCCTGATTTTCCTGATTATCCTGGGCTCCATGGTGTGCCTGATGAACAAGGCGGGAGGCTCCGCCGCCTTCGGCCGCTGGGCCAAGGAGCACATCAGGTCCCGTGTGGGGGCGCAGCTGGCCTCCGTGCTCCTGGGCGTGCTGATTTTCATCGATGACTATTTCAACTGCCTGACCGTGGGCAGCGTCATGCGGCCCATCACGGACAAGCAGAACATCTCCCGGGCCAAGCTGGCCTACATCATCGACGCCACCGCCGCCCCGGTGTGCATCATCGCCCCCATCAGCTCCTGGGCCGCCGCCGTGGCGGGCTTCGCCGAGGACGGACAGGGCTTCAACCTGTTCCTGCGGGCCATTCCTTATAATTACTATGCCCTGCTGACCATCGTGATGATGGTGGGTATGATTGTGCTGAAAATCGAGTTCGGCCCCATGGCGGCGTACGAGAAAAATGCCATTGAGAAGGGCGACCTCTTCTCTGGCTCCAATCCTTACGCCGGAGCGCAGGACGACGCGCCGGAGGACAAGGGCCGCGTGCTGGACCTGGTGCTCCCCGTGGCGGTGCTCATCATCTGCTGCGTCATCGGCATGATTTACTCCGGCGGCTTCTTCGATGGTGAGGGCTTTATCACCGCCTTCTCCAACTCCGACGCCTCCGTGGGCCTGATGCTGGGCTCCGCCTTTGCCCTGGTGTTCACCCTGATCTATTATCTCATCCGCCGGGCCATGAGCTTTAAGGAAATGATGGGCTGCATCCCCGAGGGCTTCAAGGCCATGGTGCCCGCCATCATGATCCTCACCTTTGCCTGGAGCCTGAAGAATATGACGGACTCCCTGGGCGCAAAGTTCTTCGTTCGGGACTTCGTCCGCTCCTCTGCCTCCGGTCTCCAGATGATCCTGCCCCTGATCGTGTTCGTCATCGGCTGCCTGCTGGCCTTCGCCACCGGCACCTCCTGGGGCACCTTCGGCATCCTGATCCCCATTGTGCAGAATGTATTCTCCATGGACGACCCCATGGCCATCATCTGCATCTCCGCCTGCATGGCCGGCGCCGTCTGCGGCGACCACTGCTCCCCCATCTCCGACACCACCATCATGGCCTCCGCCGGCGCCCAGTGCGACCACGTGAACCACGTGTCCACCCAACTGCCCTATGCCATCACCTGCGCCGCGGTGTCCGGCGTCACCTATCTGATTGCCGGCATTCTGGTGAGCGCCGGCCTGCCGGGCCTGCTGGGCCTGCCCATCGGCATCCTGCTGATGCTGCTGACCCTGTTCGTCCTGCGGCAGAGCCAGGCCAGGCCCATCGGCTGAGCCTCCCGCGAACACGTATCCCGCAGGCGCCCGGTCAGAAGACCGGGCGCCTGTTTTTTTGGCTTGACTTCCCTGCAAAATTGTGCCCTTACATTATTGCGCCAATTCGGCAATACAACTGGGAGGGGGACAGGCTCCATGAAAGGAAAACGTGCAAGGATATTGCAGGGTGCGGCGGCGCTGCTGCTCGTTTTCGCGGCCTGCGTTCTGATGATCGGGCGGGTCAGATGGTTTCCGGCGGTGGGAAATCTGGTCTCCGCCGCCCGGTCCTATGCCGCCCAGGTCTATCCAGACCTGGCGCAGAAAGGGCTTTGGGCCGGGTTTGACCCGGAGGACAGCCATTATTTCCAGTCCTTCGCACTAAAGAGCGGCGGGGGAGAGCGCTGTCTGTACTATGACCTGATGTCCGGGCTGGTCACGGACGAGCGCCGGGAGACGGCCCTGCGGAAAGAGCTTGGGATCGCCAGGGACCCGCAGATCGACGGGCATATGGCCTACTGGCAGGCCCGGTGGGACCCCAGGGACCCGGACACGCCGGTGGTCGATATCCGCGTTGACTTCGGAGACAGGTACAGCGCCCCGGTGCCGGACGAGGAAGCCATGCGGGAGGCTATGGCGGACCAGGCCATGGCGCTTTATGAGGAGCTGTCCCCCAGGACTCCGGTCCGCACGGTCTCCGTATGCTATAACCATGAGGCCCAGGAGAACAGGCACGGCGGGCTCCTGTGGCATTCCATCACGGTGGACCTGCCGGAGGACACGCCGCTGACGGAGGAGATGATTCTCTCCGGAACTCTGGTGAGCCGCTGAGGCCTGTCCGGAGGCGCTGGGCCTGTTTCGCCGGACGCGGAGGAAACGCCTGAACGCGGCGGCGGCTATTGAGCGTATCCGTCTGTGAGAGGCCCCCAGGGGTCTTTTTCCCGGTTCACGGGGGCCCGGAAACCCGGTCCCGGGACGCACCGGCCTCCCTACGGCATCCCTGTGAGTGCGGACCGGCCTCTGGGCATTGCGCCGATGACCGGTCCGCTGGTTCCCCTCCGGTCCGGGGATTCCGCCGTTCTCTGAGCAAAAAGCTGAAAAAGGCCTTCTTTCCCCCGGTCATTAGGCCGGGCTTTTTTTGCCCTTGACAGCTCCGCCTGGATGTATTATTATACTACTGTACCAATTCAACAATACATAAGGAGGACGGTTTTCATGGAGCACGTAAAAACCCGGGGCCTCAGCACCACGGGGCTGAAATGGGTGGCACTGGTACTGATGGTTCTGGACCACATTCACTATTTCTTCGCCTATACGGGGCGGATTCCGGAATGGTTCAGCATGCTGGGGCGGCTGGCCGCGCCGCTGTTCCTGTTCTGTCTGGCGGAGGGCTTTTCCCATACCCGAAACCGAAAAAAATACTTCATGAAGGTATACGTCATCCATTTGCTCATGTCCGGGCTGCTGTTCCTGATGATAGCCGGCGTTCTGCCGGTCCGGCCCGACGGCTTTTACCCCATGAACGGCATGATGACCAGCTTTTCCATTTTGATGGTGGTCTTTCAGGGCATGGACTGGCTGGGGGAAAAGCGCTGGGGGCCGGGGCTTGCGGCGGTGGTTCTTCCTCTGGCGTGGCCTGTTTTGGCGGGGCTGCTGATGCAGGGGATTCCCGCCCTGCAGATGCCGTTGAGCGTCCTGGGATATACGCTTCTGCCCTTGTGGAATTCCAACCCGGACGCCGGTATCGGCACAATTCTCACGGGGATCCTGCTGTACGGCTTTCGAAAAAACCGGAGGGTTCAGGCCGGCGTGTTTGCGGGCTTCACGGTGCTTTATTATTTCCTTTATCCCCTGCTGGTGCTCTCCCGGTCCCCGGGGTTCCATTGGACGATGATGTTTACCACAGCCTACGAGTGGTACGGGGCTCTTGCGGCGGTTCTGATGCTGTGCTACAATGGAGAACGGGGCCGGGGGCCAAAGCGGTTCTTCTACCTGTTCTATCCGGCCCACGTTTATGTTCTATACATGCTGTCCTGGGCGGCATACCCCCTTCTGACAGGGGGCTGACCGGATGGCGGGAAGGGAGTGCCCCATGCGCAAGATCGGTGAGACCCTTCTGTCCCTGCTGGACCGGGGAGAGGACGCGGTGCTGGCCACCATCGTGGCGGAGGAGGGCTCCTCCCCCCGGGGGACCGGGGCCCAGATGCTGGTGAGCCGGGAGGGGCTGGCTGCCGGGACCATCGGCGGCGGCGCGGCGGAGGGCGCGGCCCTGGAGCTGGCGGAAAGGCTGCTGGCGGAGCAGCGCTCCGCCCTTCAGAGCTTCCGACTCCGCCACGACCCCAGGGCCCGGGAAAACCCCGTCTGCGGCGGGGACATCTCCGTGCTGCTGCAATTTATCGGCCATGAGGACAGGGAGTGGCGGGATGTGACAGCGGCGCTGCTGGCCCGCCGGGAGGAACGGAAACAGAGCTGGCTGGTTCTCCGGACGGACGGCGGGGCCCCGGCCCTGCTGGATGAACGGGGGCGCGTTCTGGCGGGCGCGGCGGAGGGGATTTCCTGTGCCCCGGCCAGCCGGGCTCTGCTGGAAAACGGCCTGTTTCTCCTGCCCCTGTCGCCGGGGGAGCGGGCGGTGATTTTCGGCGGGGGCCACTGCTCCCGGGCCCTGGCCCCGCTGCTGGAGACTGTGGGCTTCCGGGTGACGGTGTTCGACGACCGTCCGGAGTTTGTCACAAGAGAGCGCTTCCCCACGGCGGAGACCCTGATTTCCGGGGACTACCTGCGGATTTCCGGGTATCTGACGCTGACGGCGGCGGACTATGTGGTGGTGATGACCAACGGACACCAGCACGACTATGAGGTGGAGGAGCAGGTCCTGCGGGGACCCCTGGCCTATATCGGCGTCATCGGCTCCCGGACGAAAACCGCCTATGTGAACCGGCGGCTCCGGGAGGCAGGCATCCCGGAGGAGACCCTCCGCCGGGTCCGCAGCCCCATCGGCACCGCCATCGGGGCGGTGACGCCGGAGGAGATCGCCGTCAGCATCGCCGGGGAGATGATTCTGGAGCGGTCCCGCCTCCGGAAGGAAGGGGAGGCGCATCCCTGCCGTCCCCTTTGAGAGAAGCGCTGCCGGGTATTACCCTGACGGTTTCTGCAGGACCGGGCTGATGCGGCCATAGCTGCGCACTGTCATCAGCCCGGCAGACCGGAAGCTGCGGAGGGAGATATGGAAAAGCTTTCTGTATTGTTAATGCCGGTATTGCTGATGACAGCTGCCATTTTCTGTGCTGCATTTTCTGATAAAACAGATATGGCAGACAAAGGGGTCAAACAGGTCAAAAAGTGAATGTCACATTCAGCGTGGGAGTCGTATTGGTCTGCATGATTGCTGTTATTGCAGGTATTCTGCCGTGAACATCCAAATCAATAAATTGCATTTTATTGGGCAGTTACATGTCTGTATGGGGTAACTTCCCACATCCGGTACTCTGACGGATTATTTGACCGGCTGGCGCTGAGCAGCAGCAATCTGAACAGGAGTCCCCGTCCCGCGGATTGACGGCGGCGGCAAATCGTGGTATACTGTCCTTGCCAATATGAAAGGAGGCAGCTTCCATGCGATTGAACGGATACAATTATGATGAATTTTCCGGCTATGCCAGAGAATCCATCGCCGCTTACACGGCCAAGACCTTCCTCTGGATGTTCCTGGGGCTGATGACCACCTTCGCTGTGGCCCTCTTCGGCTATGCCACCGGGACCATCGTCTATATCTTCGCCATTCCCTATTTCCACATCATTTTGCTGGCGGCAGAGCTGGTGGTGGTGCTGGTCCTCTCCGCCAGGCTCCAGAAGCTGAATGTGGCCACGGCCCGGGTGCTCTTCTTCGCCTACGCCGTGCTGAACGGCATCGTCTTCTCTGTGTATTTCCTGATTTTCACGATGCTGAGCCTGATTCTGGTCTTTGCCATGACGGCGGTCTACTTCGGCGGTATGGCCGCTTATGGCTACTGCACCAAAACGGACCTGTCCCGTCTGCGGCCCATTCTCATCGGCGGGCTGATCTTCCTGATTGTCTTTGGCCTGCTGTCCCTGTTCCTGCCCATGGGCATGATGGACCGGGTGGTCTGCCTCATCGGCGTGGGCATTTTCCTGGCCTTTACCGCCTATGACACCCAGAAGATCCGGGCCTATTACCAGGCCTATCAGGGGGATCAGGCCATGCTGGAACGCGCATCCATTTTCTCCGCCCTTCAGCTGTATCTGGATTTTGTGAATCTCTTCCTGTATCTTCTGCGTCTGCTGGGCAGGAGCCGGAAGTAAGACCGGGCTGCCGCTTTCCCCGGCCCGTCTGCCGGAAGGCCGGTATCATTGGGAGAACAGACACGCCCGCCCCTTGACATCCGGGGCGGGCTGTGTTATGATCTGATGGTTTTAAAAAGAACAGTTTGAAATCAAACAAAGGGGGTGCGCCCATGATAAGCGTCAGTCAGCTGACCCGTTTTTCCCAGCGCTTTGGCCGGTACTATGCCCAATGCTTCACCCCGCTGCTGGAGCGTACGGGGCTGACCATGCGGGAGATTCACGTCCTGCTCTTTCTGGCCAATCACCCGGGACAGGACACGGCCCGGGAGGTGGTGGAGTGCCGGGGGCTGGCCAAGTCCCAGGTCTCCCAGGCGGTGGAGGTGCTGGCAGGCCGGGGCGTGCTGGAACGCCGGGCCGACGGCGGGGACCGGCGGGTGGTGCATCTGGCCATCACCGGGGCGGGAGCGCCTCTGGCCCGGGAGGCTCAGGAGATCCAGGCTGCCTGCGGCCGGGAGCTGCTGTCGGGGCTGACAGAGGAGGAGCAGGCCAGCTTCCGGCGGCTTTTGAGCAAGGTGCTGGAGCGGACGGAGACGGTATTGTCATCAGCCGCCGGATCCGCCGCAGCAAATTCGGAGGAAGGAGCACAAACAACATGAATCGGAACTCTGTGGACCTGGGCAGCGGAAGGGTGGGAAAGCTGCTGTTTTCTCTGGCCCTGCCCACCATTACCTCCCAGGTGGTGAACATGCTGTACAACCTGGTGGACCGGGTCTACATCGGCCATATGCGGCCTGTGGACACCGTGGGAGCCCTGGCCCTCACCGGCGTGGGGGTCTGCCTGCCGGTGATTATGATTATCTCCGCCTTTGCGGCCCTGGTGGCCATGGGCGGCGCGCCCAGGGCCTCCATTGCGGAGGGCCGGGGGGACCTGGAGGCCTCTCAGCGCATCATGGGCAACAGCTTCACCCTTCTGGCGGGAATCTCCATTCTGCTGACGGCGGTGTTCCAGCTCTTCGCGGAACCTCTTCTGCTGACCTTCGGAGCCAGCGAAAACACCATCGGCTATGCCATGGACTATATGCGCATTTACTCCCTGGGCACCCTCTTCGTCCAGATGACCCTGGGCATGAACGCCTATATTACCGCCCAGGGCTTTACCACCGTCAGCATGAAAACCGTGCTCATCGGCGCGGGGCTGAATACGGTGCTGGACCCCATTTTCATCTTCGGCCTGGGACTGGGAGTCCGGGGGGCGGCCCTGGCCACCATCCTCTCTCAGGCGGTGTCCGCCGCCTGGGTTCTGCGCTTCCTCACGGGGCCCGACAGCAAGTGGCGGCTCCGGCGGGAGAACCTCCGGCCTGTGCCCAGTGTGTTTCTGCCCAGCCTGGCTCTGGGGCTGTCACCCTTTATTATGCAGTCCACGGAGAGTTTGATTGCCGTGTGCTTCAATTCCTCTCTGCTGAAATACGGCGGGGACGTGGCGGTGGGAGCCATGACGGTGCTCACCAGCATGATGCAGTTCGCCATGATGCCCCTCCAGGGTCTGAGCCAGGGAGCCCAGCCCATTATCAGCTACAACTACGGCGCACGGAACCCCCGGCGGGTGAAGGACACCTTCAAGTGCCTGCTGAAAGCCTGCGTCACATACTCGGTCGTTCTCTGGCTGCTGGTGCAGGCCTTTCCACGGGCCTTTGTCATGATCTTTAACAATGATCCCACCCTGGTGAATTATGCCGCCTGGGCCCTGCGGATCTATATGGGCACCACCTGCCTCTTCGGCATTCAGATTGCCTGCCAGCAGACATTTATTGCTCTGGGCAACGCGAAAACCTCTCTGTTTCTGGCGGTGCTGCGGAAAATCATACTGCTGATTCCCCTGATTTATATTCTGCCCGGCTTCTTTGCCGACAAGGCCTTTGCCGTGTTCCTGGCGGAGCCGGCGGCAGACCTCCTGGCAGTGCTTACCACAGCCTCCATGTTCACCGTTCAGTTTAAGCGGAGCATGGGGGAGCTGGAGAAAAACAGTCCCGGCGGCTGAGCCGCCCTGTTCCCGGCGGGCCGGTGGCGCGGACCGGTCCTGACAGGGGAGCGCCTCGGCCCACCCGTTGCCTGCCCGGTTTCGCCGGGGGGCTTGGAAGCGGCGGCAGACCTCCGAGCAAACAAACAGGCCGGCTTTTCAGCCGGCCTGTTTTGCTGTTTTCAGGACAGGGGGAGAGACGTCTGTGCTGTTCCGTCAGGCCCTGCCTCCGGCGAAAATCTGCGTCCCCGCCGGAAGGGAAGAAGCCCTAACGCCGGCGGCCTCCGCCGCCCCGGGAACCGCCGCTGCGGTGCATCCCGCCGGGCCGTCCGCCTCCGCCGCGGCTGACGCCGCCGGAGCGCCGTCCCGCTCCGCCGCCAAAGGACCCTCCGGAACGCCGGCCCGCGCCGCCGCCGAAGGAACCTCCGCCGGAAAAGCCGCCGGAACGCCGTCCTGCGCCGCCGCCGAAGGAGCCTCCGCCGGAAAAGCCGCCGCCCACAGGAGGCCGGGGCGGACGGGGAGGGGGCGGAACCCGGGGCCGCCGGGGCCGTCCCCAGAAAACGGGATAGTAAATGGGCCGGGGCACGCCCACCACCGTGGGGCCCCAGCGCCGCCGGTAGCCGCGGTAGCGCAGGCCGTCGGCGATGACCCAGATTACCAGCAGAATCAACAGCAGCACCACGATTTCCGCCGCCAGCACCTCCGGCAGGACGCCGCCGCCTCCGACGGAGGCATAGCCGCCGGACAGGGCCTGGTAGCTCTGGGCGGTGTCGGGCAGATAGTGCTCCCGGACGGTGACGTGATAGATGTCTTCCAGGCAGTCCACCAGGGCGTCGAAGGTGGAGCGGATCGCCAGATCGTAGCGCTGGACGATGAAGCCCTCTTCCATGTGCTCCCACAGGATGTCGTCCAGCCGGCGCTGCTGGCTGGCGGTGAAGCCGCTGCCCCAGGCGAGATAATAGTCGCCGTCGGGCTGTCCGTCGTGCTCGTTTCGCAGGGCCAGCACCAGCAGCAGCCCGTTGTCCCGCTGCCGGGAGCCGATGCCGTAATGGACAAATACCTCCTCGGCATAATCGGCGATGTCCTGGCGGCCGGTGGTGTCCACCACGTCCACCACAATCTGGGCCCCGGTCTGGGCAAACAGAGATTCGTTCATGGCCGCGACATATTGGGCGGTCTCCTGAGAGATAACGTTTCCTTCGTTGTGAAGAAGATAGGAAAAACTGCCGGTGATGGCGGCGCCGCGCTCCGGGGCCCGCATTCGGCCCAGGCCGACGCCTGCCGCAATCGCCAGGACCATGACCAACAGAGCCACGGCGCGGTTTTGAAAGATTTTTTTCATGGGCATCACAATCCTCTGGTATTCAAGAATAGAAGGGCTGCCGGAGGCGCGCTGTCAGTTCATGCCGGGGTCGTCCGTCCGGCCCACAAGATAGTCGATGGATACGTTGTAGTAGTCGGCAATGGCGATTAAAGTTGCAAGCTTTGGTTCTGTTTGATTTGTCTCATAACCCTGATAGCCCCGAAAGGAAAGCCCTAGCTGCTCAGCCATTTCCCTCTGGTAGATTCTGCGGCCTTCCCGAAGTGCTTTTAGACGTTTTGCAAGAATTTCCATAGGTTCTCCTTGACATACATTTATAATGAGTGTTATAATACATTTATAATATTCATAGGAGGGCTTTATATGACTGATTTCATGGAACTGCTGTACAACTATGCCCGGACCAACCGTTTCCCCGGCTGTCTGCCCCCTTGCGCCTATAAGGAAGTGACCCAGATAGAGGAACGCACCCTGTCCGCGCTCCGGGAGGGCCTTTCCGCGCCTCACGCGGCGGCCCTGGAGAGATACCAGGACGCCAGCGAGGAACGGCGGACCCTGGAGCTGGAAGCCATGTTTCTGGCGGCCTTTTCCGTGGCCCGGGAGCTGTGCCGGGCCTGAGCCCGTCTCTTTATTTGTGCAGCTCCATCAGCTTGGCCCGCAGCTCGCCTTCGATGCGGCCCAGCTCCGCTTCGGCGGCCTTGCGCTTCTGGGCCCCGTCCCTCTGGATGGCCAGCACCTCGTCCAGAGTGGAGATCAGCTGCTGATTGGTGTGCTGGAGGGTCTCGATGTCCACCACGCTGCGCTCCGCCTCCCGGGCGGTTTCGATGGTGCCCATTTTCAGCATGTCGGCGTTTTTCCGCAGCAGCTCGTTGGTCATCTCGGTGACGGCGCTCTGGGCGGCGGTGGCCTGACGGCTGTGCTCCAGACCCAGGGCCAGCACCATCTGGCTCTTCCACAGGGGGATGGTGTTGACCAGAGAGGACTGGATTTTTTCCACCATCAGCGTGTCGTTGTTCTGAAGCAGGCGGGTCTGAGGGCCCATCTGAATGGAGATGATTCGTGTGAGCTCCAGGTCGTGGAGCTTCTTTTCAAAGCGCTCGCACATCTGGACCATGTCGTTATAGCGCTGGGCGTCCTCCTGGGCGCCGGTCTGCTCCGCCTTCAGACGCAGCTGCTCCAGCTCGCCGGAACGGACCTGGGCCAGCTTTTTTTTGCCGGCCAGGATGTACATGGTCAGCTCCTTGTAGTATTTCAGGTTCAGCTCATACATCTGGTCGAACATGGCCACGTCCTTCAGCAGGGTCACCTGGTGCTGCTCCAGCTCCCGGACGATTTTGTCCACGTTGGTCTCCACCTTGGAATACTGGGCCTTCATGGCCTCCAGCCTGTTTCCGGTTTTTTTGAACATGCCGAAGAGGCCCTTTTTCTCCTCCTCCTCGCCAAAGCCCTTCAGCTCCACCACCAGCTCGCTGAGGGACTTTCCGATCTCCCCCAGGTCCTTGGTCCGGACGGAGGACAGGGCGTTTTCGGAGAAGCCCGCCACGTTTTTCTGAGCCGCCGCGCCGTACTGGAGAATCATGTTGGAATCCATGATGTTAATTTTCTGGGCGAAGTCGTCTACGGCTTTTTTCTCTGCGTCGGAGAGCATGGAGTCGTCCAGCTCCACCGGCTTCACCTCCGGCTTTTTCAGCTCCGGAGCGGGAGCGGCGGGGGTGGGGGCGGCGGCGGCCGCGGCGGTGGGGTCCAGGGTCAGCTCGGGAATCATGTTGTCATCCATTTTTTGTGTCCTCCATCTTCATGTTCATTAGGAATTAGGCGTTAGTTAGGAATCAGGAATCAGGGGCCGGGCTCTGTCCCGGCCCGCTGTCCGGCTCCGGCGGAAGGTCCTCAAAACCACTCGCCGTCTTCATCGTCCGCTTCCCCGACGCCAAGCAGCCCGTGAACCACGGAGCAGGCCAGCCAGATGCAGCCGGTCAGCAGCGCCAGAGGCTCCCGGTCCCGCTTCGCCAGATAGAAACAGGTGCCGGAGAGCAGACCTTCCAGCAGGGAGATGAACAGGTACACCGGATTTCTCTTTTTCATACCGCGTCCTCCTTATGAGTTGTGTTTCTGAATTGCCGGACTGCCCGGAGCAGCCACAGCGCCGCCAGGGCCAGCCAGCAGATGCCTGCGGCCACATGAAAGCCGCTTCCCGTCCCCAGGCCCTGTTCCAGATGGGGCCCGCTGATCAGCGCGTAGGCGAGGCCCAGCGCCAGAGGCTGCAGGTCCCGGGGGACCTCCCTCCGGCGCTCCCGGAGGGCCAGGCAGAGGGTCCCCGCTCCCAGGGCCAGCCAGCCCAGGCCCCACGCCGCCATATGAAAATCGTATTCGCGCCGCCGGTCCAGCCACAGACAGAGAAGGCCGATGGTTCCGAAGAGCCCGGCAAAACCGTAGTTCCACAGATTCTGGTTTGACCGCCGCCGCTTCATGACCGGGACTCCTTCTCCTCCCGGCGCTCCCGGACCGCCCGGACGGCCCAGACGGCCGCCCCCGCCAGCCATACCAGACCCAGCGCCATGCGGAACCGGTCAGGCCCCGCCGGGTCCCCCAGGCCCAGACCCAGCCAGATCAGGCCGCAGAGGGCGTAAAGCACGGCGGCGAGGACCGTCAGGCTCCTGGACAGGCGTGTTGTTCCCTTGTTCATGGCAGGCTCCTTTCCGCCGCGCTCCCTGTGCCGGGACGCGGGCTTGCTCCCTTTTATGCCCGGTTTGTATTATAGGCTCTGTTTTATACGGTCTGTTATGCGGTCCGCTGCTGCCGGCGGGCCCGGCTCGGTTTCAAGGGTTCCAAAAAGCTTACCCGGGCGCTTCCGGCGATGCCGTTTTGTCATGTCCGGCTTTTCTGGCTTTTCCGCCCCTGTTGTGCCCTTACAGCTCCAGCCTGATATCCGTTCCGCCGGTCCGGTCCGCCTTCAGCTCCGGTTCTCCGGAGAGCCCTTCCCGGGCCATCATGGTCTCCAGTACCCGGATATCGGCGGAGATGTCCAGAGCGTCGGCACTGTAAAGGGAATCCAGCTGCTTGCCGAAGGCGATGACGATGGTCCGCATCATGGTCTCAATTTGAATCAGGCTTTTGCTGATGTTCTCGCCGGAGACGCCGGTATTGCTCATGCGGTCGTAGGCGTTCAGCAGCTTCAGCACGGTGGGCAGGTAGTAGTCCATGAAGCGGCGGCTCTGGGGCAGCTTCTCCGGGTCGTCCTGCACCGCCTGAAAGATTTTCCCGCTGACCTGCTCCAGCCGCACGATGTCGGCGGAGATGCCGGGGGCGGCAATGCTGGCGTCCAGCCGCTTCATCTCGGCAATGGCCTGCCGGCCCTCCCGGAGCATCTTGCCCAGCTCCGTTTCAGCAGGGGCCGGAGACGCCTTTGCCTCGGGCTGTTTTTCCCCCTGCCCGCCCCCCAGGACCCCGCCGCCCCGGCAGAGGCCGTGGACGGCCAGGAACACCGCCGCCGACACGGCGGACAGGATTGCGTAATGGGACGCCCGGTAGAGGGGCAGCAGCGCCCCGCTCAGCAGCCACAGCGCCGCCACCGCGTAAAAGGGCGCGGCGGGCTTTCTCTTCTGATCTGTCATGGAAGGACCTCCTTCATTGCAGGGAACCCGAGATTTTCAATATCATTATACCCCCGAAGGCCCGTTCCGGTCAAGGCAGGGGAGAAAATAAAGGAGGGGAGAAAGGGGCCCTTGTCCAAGATGCAGTGGAATTGAATGCTGATTCCATTGAAAAATGTGGATTTTTTCCTTGAAATAGGGGGGAGAGAGGCATATAATAAACAATCGGCTTTAAAATTCTTCATAGAATCTTTTCGGCGGACCGGCGTCCGTCCGAGTCGGAGGAGAAAACAGAGTATGCAGAATGAACACTTGAGAAACATCGCCATCATTGCCCACGTCGACCACGGCAAAACCACTCTGGTGGACGAAATGCTGAAGCAGGGCGGCGTCTACCGTGAAAATCAAGAGGTTGTGGAGCGGGTCATGGACTCCGGAGACCTGGAGCGGGAGCGGGGTATCACCATCCTGGCGAAAAATACCGCCATCCAGTACGGCGGCACGAAAATCAACATTGTGGACACCCCGGGCCACGCCGATTTCGGCGGCGAGGTGGAGCGGGTGCTGAAAATGGTCAACGGCGTCATCCTGCTGGTGGACGCCGCCGAGGGCCCCATGCCTCAGACCCGGTTTGTCCTCAGCCGGGCGCTGGAGCTGGGCCACCGGGTCATCGTGGTGGTCAACAAAATCGACCGCCCCGATCAGCGGGTTTACGAGGTCATCGACGAGGTGCTGGAGCTCCTCATGGACCTGGACGCCACCAGTGAGCAGCTGGACTCCCCCATGCTCTTCTGCTCCGGGCGGAACGGCACCGCCTCCACCTCTCCCACCGTGGCGGGGACGGACCTCAAGCCCCTCTTCGACACCATTCTGGAGTATATCCCCGCCCCCGAGGCCAATGTGGACGAGCCCTTTCAGATGCTGGTCAGCTCCATTGACTACAATGAATTTGTGGGCCGCATCGCCATCGGCCGCATTGAGCGGGGCGCTCTGAAGCAGAATCAGGAGATTGCCGTGTGCAACTACCACGACCCCGAGGCCGTTCTCCGCAAGGCCAAGGCCACAGCCATCTATGAGTTTGACGGCCTGGGCCGGAAGCCGGTGACGGAGGCCTTCGCCGGGAACATCATCGCCATGAGCGGCATCCCCGACATCACCATCGGGGACACCATCTGCGTCCCCGACACGGTGGAGGCCCTGCCCTTTGTGAAGATTTCCGCGCCTACTCTGGAAATGACCTTTTCCGTCAATGATTCCCCCTTTGCAGGCCGGGAGGGCAAATTCGTCACCTCCCGCCAGATTCGGGAACGGCTCTTCCGGGAGACCCTGCGGGACGTGTCCCTCCGGGTGACGGAGACGGACAAGGAGACCGCCTTCAACGTGGCGGGCCGGGGCGAGATGTCCCTCTCCATCCTGATCGAGACCATGCGCCGGGAGGGCTATGAGTTCCAGGTGTCTCCCGCCCGGGTGCTGTACAAGGAAATTGACGGAAAGACGTGCGAGCCCATCGAGCGGCTGGTGGTGGATGTGCCCGGGGACTGTGTGGGCCCGGTGATTGAGAAGCTGGGCCAGCGGAAGGCGGACATGGTGGAGATGACCCCTGTGGGCAGCCGGATGAAGGTGGAGTTTCTGATTCCCGCCCGGGGCCTCTTCGGCTACCGGAACGACTTCCTCACCGACACCAAGGGCGAGGGCATCATGGCCTCCGTCTTCGACAGCTACGCCCCCTATAAGGGCGACATCTCCCGCCGGGGGAACGGGTCCCTGATCTCCTTTGAAACCGGCGAGTCCATTACCTACGGACTGTATAACGCCCAGGAGCGGGGAACCCTGTTTATCGGCGCAGGCGTGCCGGTGTACGGCGGCATGGTCATCGGCGTCAGCCCCCGGAGCGAGGACATGACCGTCAACGTGTGCAAGAAAAAGCAGCTGACCAACACCCGGGCCAGCGGGTCCGACGATGCGCTGCGCCTGGTGCCCCCCCGGCAGATGAGTCTGGAGCAGTGCCTGGAGTTCCTGGCGGACGACGAGCTGCTGGAGGTCACCCCCAAGAGCCTGCGGATGCGCAAGAGCATTCTGGACCACGAGAAGCGGATGAAGGCCCTGCACGGGAAGAAATAAAGAAACAAAAAAGCAAAAAAGGCAAAAAAGCCCTGTAACGGAGGTTACAGGGCTTTTTTATGGCTCCTGACGGAGCTTTATGTCCGGGGCCTGGGATAGGGCGTCGGGTCGTCGGTCAGGCCCACCAGGTAATCAATGGACACCTCGTAGAACTGGGCGATTCTCAGAAGGATGCTGACCTTAGGCTCGTGTGTGGCCAGCTCATAATTCTGATATGCCTTTTCCGTAATGTCACAGTAAATCGCAACCTTGATTTGGGTCAGACCCGCATCTTCCCGGCATTTTCGCAGCCGCTTTGCCAAAATTTCTTTCATGTTGAACACCCACAATCGTTATGGACAAAAGCAGGGCATCTTTGGTGGCTCCTGACGGAGCTTTATGTCCGGGGTCTGGGATAGGGCGTCGGGTCGTCGGTCAGGCCCACCAGGTAATCAATGGACACCTCGTAGAACTGGGCGATTCTCATGATAATACCTAATTTCGGCTCACGGTTGCCCAGCTCATAGTTCTGGTATGCCCGTTCGGTAATATCGCAGTAAATCGCGACTTTAATTTGCGGAAGCCCAGCTTCCTTCCGGCACTGCTTCAGCCGTTCCTGTAAAATACTCATAAAATCTCCAATAATAGTGATTGACAAATTCAGTATATGGAATTACAATCAATACAATACCAACAGAAATTCATGAATATCTGTGCATAAGGAGTGAAAAAGATGGTTTCCAACATGCCTTCGGAAGAGTGGGCGCAGGAAGTCGAGGTGGCTCGTGAGGTTGCAAGGAATTTTTATGCCAACGCCATCGGCAAATTGGCAGTGGATTACATAAGACGATTGGAGCCCGACGCGCTCTGTGAGCTGGCGGAGTCCGAAGCGGTGAAAATGATCTCCAGACTCAAGGAGATTCTGGATGAGGACGACGCCGCGGACCCGGAGTGCTTCCAGCGGATTGATTCCATCGTGAGCGAATTCGAGTGGATGGGCATCTATACGCTGCGGCATCAATAGTGAAAAGCGAAAGAAGAGGCGGGCCCGTCGCTCCGCCTCTTTTTCCGGCGTGGAGCATCGCGATTTTCAGCGGTATTTTTCCGAATAGCTCTTGACCTTCCGGGAAAAATCCTTTAAAATAAGGGTTTGTGTACAGCCCTCGCTGTACCATTACCATCATAAGACGGAAAGGCGAGACGACGTTATGAACCATCCCTATAAAACCCGGGAGGGCGGCGCGACAGTGACAGTCTTCGTTCCTTACGACTGTAAGAATCACTGCCCCTTTTGCATCAATAAAGGAGAATACGCGGACCTGACCGGCTTCTCCGCCGAAAAGATCTGCGCCAGCATCCGCCGGATGGACGCCATTACGCCCTACTGCGACTTTGTGTTTACCGGCGGAGAGCCCTTTGCGGACCTGAGCATTCTTCAGATGATGCTGGACGAGATTCCCTCCACCCACAAGGTCTATATCAATACCACGCTGCCGGTGTCGGAGTTCCAGACGGAAGAGGATATTCTGGCCTTTACGGAGAAGAACCGGGACAAGATTACCTGCATCAACGTTTCCCGGCACATGCAGAAGTACGTGGTGGAGTCCAACGACGCGCTGCTGGCCCGGCTTCCTGTGCCCTTCCGGGTGAACTGCGTGCTGTATAAGGATTATCCCGCCAAGGACCTGGTCCCCTACCTGGACCGCTTCAGGAAGGTCCCCGGCGCGTCCATTCAGTTCCGCTTCGACTACACCGCCACCACGCCGGAAAACCTCTATGAGGAGGAGAACGACAAGATTCTCCGGGACCTGAAGAAGATTGCCCGTTATACCGGACTGGACGGCTGCCGGATGCGCTGCGGCTTCCACTTTGATTATCAGGGCATGGAACTGACCTATCACAAGACCCTGCCCTATTCCACCATTGTGGAGACGGACCCGGCGGACCGGGTGACCTATGACATTCTGTATGACATCCTGATTAAGCAGAACGGGGATATTCACGGCGACTGGGACGGCACGCCCCTGGATGTGGAGGCCTATGAAAAGGTGGTCTTCGAGCCCTATGACCTGAAATGGCTGCTGCGGATTGCGTAATTGCGTAACAGAAACGAAAAACGGACGGCCTGGCCGTCCGTTTTTTCACGCCCTCAGCCGCTCCAGCAGCGCCGCCGGGTCCACGACTTTTCCGTAGGGGTATTCTGTGTGCTCATCCGTCCGGATGGAAACGGGATGGGCCGTGGCCTGAGCGGCGGCAAGAAATTCCTCAAAGGTTACCTCGGGCTTTACCTGACAGGCCAGGGCGTACAGCCCTGCCACCCAGGGCGCCGCCCAGCTCATGCCGCCCTCGGGAAAATGGGTGTATTCCTCCGGCCCCGCCGGGGAGGCCGCGGTCCGCCGGTCCATGGGGACCAGCAGCAGGGAGCCGTCCGCGCCCCGGTACTCTCCGCTGTACAGGGCTTCCTCCCAGAAGGCTCCGGGGCGGCAGTCCTCCAGGCGGCCGGGATCCCCATAGGGCGTCCGGCCCATGCCCAACCAGGGTTCCAGCAGCGGGTCGTGGCTGTTGACGCAGACCACGGCGATGCCTGCCGCCCTGGCCCGGGCGATGGCGGCCTCCATCGCCTCCGCCCCCCGGTCCTCCGGCATCCAGCCCACAGACATGGAAATCACCCGGATTTTTTCGTCCTCCGGCAAGGTCTCGTTTAGAGCCACCAGCCGGTCCACATCTTCGGCGTAGTATGTCATGTCCCGGACGAAGCTCTCCCCTTCGCCGGCGCCCACGTCGTCGGCAATGTAGTACAGCAGGGCTTCCGGGGCCGCGCCCACCGTCTTCCCCAGGGCGATGGAGGTCACGGCGGGGCCGTGGACGGAGGCGCCGTCCTGTGCGGCGCTGTGGTACTCCTGATAGAACCGGAGCCGGTCCCCATACTCCTCGTGCTCCGTCAGCAGCGTCTGGTCGATGATGGCGATGCCCACGCCCCTGCCGGTGATGCCCTGCTCATGGAGGGCCCGGAGGCCCAGGCCGGGGTCCTTCCCCAGCTCTATAAGCCGTTCCGGGTCGAAGTCCTCCGGCAGGGCGGCGGGCCATTGGGTCTGCGTATCAAATTCGGCGGCGAGGAGCTCCGTTTCCCGGTCCGACAGGTCCATGCTCTCCAGGTCCGCCCCCCGGAGGTCGCTGAAGCCGTGGTCTGCCTCCGGGTCCGCCTGCCAGAAAGAGACCGCCGCCGGGGGCCGGCGGGAGATCGTGCCCGCCGACAGGGCTTCTTTCCGGGACGGGGCGCAGGCGGTCAGAAGAACCGGGGCCAGAAACGCCGCCAGACAGCGGGTAAGGGTCTGCTTGTTCATGGAAACATCTCCTTTCGTGATGTCCCCAGTATAGCGGGCGTTTCTTACGAACGGCTCGACAAAATTCTTAAGATTTTCTTACAATTTTCCTCCGGCCTTTTTCCGGCTGAACGGACCGGAAGAGAGGGCGTGAAGGTCAAAAAAGCGGAGACGGGTCTCCGGCGGCGGACCGGAGCTGAAACAGCGGACGGCTTTGCCGTCCGCTGTGCACGCTTATTTCAGGAAGATGCGCTTCCCGCCCCGGTATTCCCGGACGGTCCCGATGCGCTGAGCGCTGGGCACGGCGGCTTTCAGCGCCTCAAAGAGAGCGTCCGCGTCTGCCGGGTCCGCCGCCATCAGCAGCCCGCCGGAGGTCTGGGGATCATAGAGCAGGTCCTGCTGCCAGAGCTCCGCGGTTCCCGGGTCCACGGAGTTTTCGGCAAAGCTCCGGTTGCGGTACATGCCTTCGGGCAGAATGCCCATCCGGGCCAGCTCCGCCGCCTCCGGCAGGAAATCCACGGCGCTCACGTCAATCTCCAGCTCCACTCCGCTGCCCTGGGCCATCTCCAGCCCGTGGCCCAACAGGCCGAAGCCCGTCACATCGGTGCAGGCATGGACCCGGTGGTTCACCATCACATCCCGGGCCCCTTTATTCAGGGTGGTCATCAACCGGTGAATGCAGGCGATGCTCGACTGCGAGGCCAGTTCCGCCTTGGCCGCCGTTGTCAGCACGCCGATTCCCAGGGGCTTGGTGAACAGCAGTACGTCTCCAGGCTTCGCCCCGGAGTTGGTGAGCATTTTATCCGGATGGACAAAGCCGGTGACCGCCAGACCGTACTTGGGCTCGTCGTCCAGGATGCTGTGGCCCCCGGTGATGAGGGCCCCGGCCTCATAAACCTTGTCATAGCCTCCCCGCAGCAGCTCATGGACCGCCTCCTGGGGCATATCCTTGGGAACGGCCATGATATTCAGGCAGAGCCTGGGCTCGCCCCCCATGGCGTACACGTCGCTGAGGGCGTTGGCGGCGGCGATCTGACCAAAGAGATAGGGGTCGTCGGCGATGGGCGGGAAGAAATCCACCGTCTGGACCAGGGCCAGGTCCTCGGAAATCTTATAGACCGAGGCGTCGTCGCTCTTGTCAAAGCCCACCAGCAGGTTGGGGTCCTGATGGACCCGGATGCCCTCCAGCAGCCGGGCCAGCACCCCGGCCCCCACCTTGGCCCCGCAGCCGGCGCACCTGGCCAGCTTGGTCAGCTTGACTTCGTTTTCAGCCATGAGCTTCCCGCTCCTTCCATAAATTCAGATATGCCGTCCGGACGTCCGCCTCCCGGACCGGCCGGTCCGGCCGGTGATCGTAGAGTGCCCGCCAGAGCAAACCGTACAGGTTCCGTCGGGTGAAGGCGTTCATGCCGCCCCAGCCCAGTTCTTCGGTCAGCGCTCCCGCCATGGCCCGCATCTGATGGAAGCGGCGGTTTTTCTTTTCCGCGTCCTCCGTCCACTCCGGCAGGCCATACAGGGTTTTCAGAATCTCCGGGTCCGCCGAGACCACCGTGGCGCTGCTGGAATCCTCCACGGAAATTTCCAGAAACGCCAGAGAATTCTGCGGCAGGAGCGTATCTGAAAGATAGATGTTTTCCTTCCGGTCATTGAGCTCAAAGGAGGGCAGGCCCGCTGCCAGGGCCTCTGTCTCCGTACACCCGGCGGGAAGGGCGGAGAAAATCCCCCAGATGAACTGCATATCCCGCAGCTCCACATCGTGGAGAAGCTGCCGGTTTGTGAGAAACAGCCGCCTTTCCGCCCATTTTTCACAGCCCTCCCAGCCCTCATAGTCATAACACTCCAGGTCCGTAATCAGCCAACCGCAGTCCCAGGTTTCTGCCTTCAGCAGGGAAAAGACTTCCCGGAGAGTGCTGCGGCCCTCTATCCAGATTCCCGCCATACGTGTTCCTCCCTGTTTCCGCGCCCCGCTGAGGCGCAAATCAGCCCTTGCACACGGCACAAAGGCGGCGCCCGGTGTGTCAGGAAGACGGTTGTCCCTATTTCAGCGCCCCGCTGAGGTGCAGAAGAGCCTCCAGCACGCCGCCGCCCACCGCCAGGGCCTTGTCGCTGGCACAGTAACAGTGCCGGAGCTCACAGCGGGGGTCGATGTCTCCGGCTTTCATGCCCTTATAAACCGGGGTGCCCTCCGCCAGAATGCCCCGGAGCACCCCGTCCAGCGTGCAGACCATAGGCTGGCCGTCCACCTGGGCGGCCACGTCCCCCTGCTTCACTTGGGCCCCGATGTCCAGCAGCTGATGGAACACCCCGTCCGCCGGGGCCCGCAGGACCCGCTCCCCGGCAAAGCCGCCGATGAGGCCGGGAATGCCGGTGTTGGGCTGGGCGCTGCCCTCGTAGAGGGCCCGGCCCAGGTAATGGCCCCGCATGGTCTCCACCACGGCGTGGCAGTCTGCCCCCGCCGTGAAGCCGGGGCCCACGCCGATGACCACCGGCGCGTCGGTCATCCGGGTGCCCAGATTTTTCTTGGCCAGAATGGCGTCCACCAGGGCGTCGGGCCTCAGAACCGGGACACAGGTCCCCTCGGGGTCCGCAAGTACAGGGACCACGCCGGTCTCCAGCAGCGCCAGGGCCTGGGCGGGGCTCTCCGCCCTCTGGGCGGTTACGCCCTCCACCACGGTCTCGCCGTGGACAATGGCCTGGGAAAAGCAGACCGTCCGCCGGATGGCGGTGGGCCGCTCCATATCGGTCATAACAACCTGGAGCCCCGCCCGCCAGAGGCGGAGGGCCGTGCCGGTGGCCAGGTCTCCGGCCCCGCGAATGACGACTAACATCTCCAATACTCCCCTTTCCGCAAAGACCCGGCCAATACCGGCCAAGGCAGCCGCTCCGCTAAACGGGAGGCAGCGATCATGGCGGCTTCGTCTTCCACTTGATTGACAAAGACCCGGATCAGCGGCCACGCTGTGGACGCCTCCGTCTGGAGGGCCTCCGCCACCGCCTCCGGCGTTACGGGGTCCTCCGGCTCCAGCTCTGTCAAAAACCCAAACAGCTCCGGCCGGTGGACCGCCTCCCGGACGGGCCTTCCAAACCCGGAGGCCCCCGCCACCGTGACGATCTGATTGGCCTCCCTGGGGACAACCGGCTCATGGGCAGCGTGGGCCTTGAAGGGCCGGCCCGCCGAGCCGTCGGCCTCCGCCAGCACATAGTCCGCCAGCTCCGCCAGGCGGGCCATGGGAAGGGAAGGGGCCGTCAGCTTCCCCGTTCCGGGGACCGAAGTCCCGGCGCAGACCGGACGGCGGGACGACAGTGCACGCTTCAGCGCCTGTTCGCCGGGGTCTTCCAGATTTTCAAGGCCGGGGAAGGGGTAAATTTTCGTGGTGGCGCAGAGCAGAACGGTGTGTCCCGCCGCCGCCAGCTCCTCCCCCAGGACCCGGAGGAGGGTGGTCTTGCCCCCGCCGCCGGTGACGGCGGTGACGCCGGGGCGAATCTCCAGCAGCTCCGCCAGCTTCATGGGCTCCCCCGCTCCTTTCGTTGTTCTTTTTATAGAATAGCATCTGGGCGGAAGCCCGTCAAGGGCCGGTTTAAAAGGGGGCGTATGTTTACGCATTTTATTGGGTGCAGGATGCGGGCCTCTGTGCCCGTCCGGTCTTGCAATGATGCCGGGCTTCCGGGAGACGGGCCGGGACAGAGCCCGGCCCTTACATAAAATCTACGAATCAGATGTATGTTGTAAAGGGTGAGTTTGACCACCCTGGAATACAAAAGGCAGCGGCTCGTTTGCGGCAGAATGGCGGTTGCGGGAAGGCGGTGGAAGTGTTGAGGGTATCCTGCCCTGTCTATGGGCCTGATAAGGACAAAGCTGATGGGCAGGCCGGAGCGTTCCGGATACCTGGGGCGCTCCCTTTTTCTTTTAGTGCCGCTGACGCTGCGTGGACAATTAGGCGCTCGTATCCCTTGCAAAATGCAGGCTTCTGAGCATCCGACGGCAAGGGCGCCATACAAGGTCATATGCCGGAGGCGGCTTGAAAATCGGATGCAGCGGTTTCCGGTTTCACAGGGGCCTGGGGGGCGGCCAGCCGCCGGCAAGCACAGGCCGGTATATACCGAGCCGTTGCATGCTGCTACTGCCAGTGTTCAAAAACAAGGGTTGAATGTTGCCCCTATTGGTGCTATACTTTACTCGTAACAGGCTGCCAAATCGGAAATTCGGTAGGAGGAGACCCCCGAAATGTTGGAATTGCGTGACTTTCCGCTCACCTGCAAAGAAGGCGTATACAGCGTTGCTGATTTTAGTCAGGATATCGAGGGGGACGCCGCTGTCTCCTTTGACTATGACGCACAGTATCAAATACTTGATTATGATATTCCTGTTGGGCAAGAATGGCGTAAGATGACGTTGTACAGCGTGCCGGAGGGAGAACTTGTTCGGACGCTGCGTGCCTTCTATGGCAAAGGCGGAATGCTTCAGAAGATTACGGCTATGCTTAAGGGCCGCGAAACGCTTTTGTACATCCGCTATGAAAACGAGGAAGATGCTAAGGAGAGAATTCGGAGATTTGCTATCCGAAATGCAAATGCCATAATTGAGCAGATCCAACAATGTACAGACGTTGTGGCAAGGCTTTTTATCGACTACTACTGTGACGGCGATAACATGGATTACCATGCAGTGATCGGCACCGCAGATCAGATGGAGACAGTAAGACGGAAATACCGCGACGAAGATGCCTGCGATAACTCCGGCGACTACCCGTCTGAATATATCGAAGGTGACAACAGGATGCTGATCACAATGGTACGCTGTGCCCAGGGCCATCCGTCAGAAAACTTCCAGTATGCGGTAGAAATCATGTCGAAGCATATTGAGAAACACGCTTTGGCAGCATTGCGCAAGACGGAGGATTTCAAATTTATCTGCGAAGAATATGATTAAGAAATGAGTGCGAATGGCAGGGCAAGCTGTCCGGCAAAAAATTTTTCTTGACAAGGCCGGTGTGATTCGCTAAAATAATAAATCAAGCAAATGCGATGAAGGGGAGAAAGACAGGACGTCCTCGCTCAGAGAGCCGGTGGTTGCTGCGAACCGGCGTGAGGGCCCCTGTGGATAACTGGCCCCCGAGCAGTCCGTCCGAACAGGTGGAAGTAGGGCGGGACGGCTGGCCCCGTTACAGGCCGTGGCCTTGTTGGAGGCTGTGAGGGCGAATGGGCGACCATTTGCTGAACCAGGGTGGTACCGCGTAGAGGAGAAATTCTGCGCCCCTGACTTGAAAAAGTCGGGGGCTTTTTTTCGTCCCCGCAGGTGAAAGGAGGGCGCTATGCCGGAAAACCGAGTTACAGATCAACCCTATGGGACCTACAGCGTCTATTCCGTCCTGAAAACGGGGCTGTGGGTCACCTGCCCCCGCTGCGGCGGGATGGGTCTGGTCACCCGCGGAGACGGACCGTACCACTTCCGGTGCACCCGCTGCGGCCACGCCCGGACAAAGGAATTAAGCGGATACCGCTTCCGGGTACAGAATCAGTGCCCGTCCTGCGGCCGGTACTATAACATCACCATCCAGGACCGGCGGCAGCAGACCTTTCCCGTGCTCCGGGTCACCTGTCCTTACTGCGGCTTCGCAGCGCCGGGGCGGGTGGAGCAGACGGGGAAGCAGGTGTGGTACGGCGAGGGCGGAGATCTCCGGCAGGGCCAGGACCCCGTGTTCGGGTTTGATCTGTGGTTTCTGACCAGCTTCGGCGGCAGGCCGGTCTGGGCGCTGAACCGGGAGCACCTGGCCTATCTCATCGGCTATCTCAGCGCCGGCCTGCGGGAAAAGCCGGCCGGGCGCTTTGGACTGCGCACCGAGGCGGATACCCTGCCGGGATTTATGAAAACGGCCAAAAACCGTGACCGGCTGGTCAGGCGGCTGAAAGAGCTGCAAAAAAAGTGATGCTGATATTTGCTAGAATTGAAGGAGGACACCCATATGAAACCCGGATTTGAAAAATACATTCCCTTCCAGCCCCAGCCCATCCGGGGCCGTACCTGGCCCGACCGGACCATTACAAAGGCCCCCGTCTGGTGCTCCGTGGACCTGCGGGACGGCAATCAGGCCCTGATTGACCCCATGAATCTGGCGGAAAAGCTGGAGTATTTCCATACCCTGGTGGACATCGGCGTCAAGGAGATTGAAATTGGCTTTCCCTCCGCCAGCGAGACGGAATATGAAATCTGCCGGGAGCTCATCGAAGGGGGCCATATTCCCGACGACGTCACCATTCAGGTTCTGGTCCAGGCCCGGGAGCACCTGATTAAAAAGACCTTTGAGGCCATTCAGGGCGCCAAAAATGTCATTCTCCATTTCTATAATTCCACCTCCACACTTCAAAGGAAGGTGGTCTTCCAGATGGATACCGACGGCATCACCCAAATTGCCACCGACGCCGCCGATCTGATCTATGAGATGTCTCAGCCTCTGATTGAATCCGGTATGAATCTCCGGTTTGAATACTCTCCGGAATCGTTTATGGGAACGGAAATGGACTACGCCGTGGAAATCTGCCAGGCGGTTCTGGACCATCTCCACGCCTCGCCGGAGCGGAAGGTGATTCTGAACCTGCCCACCACCGTGGAGAACTGCATGCCAAACCAGTTTGCCGACATGCTGGAGTACTTCATCCGCCGTCTTCCCGGCCGGGACAGGGCCATTATCTCCCTCCATCCCCACAACGACCGGGGCTGCGGCGTGGCCACCACCGAGCTGGGCCTGCTGGCCGGGGCCGACCGGGTGGAGGCCACCCTCTTCGGCAACGGCGAGCGCACCGGCAATGTGGATATGGTCACCCTGGCCATGAACATGTACACCCAGGGGGTGGACCCGAAGCTGAACTTCTCGGATATCAACAAAATCAGGGAGATGTTTGAGCGCTGTACCAAGATGCCCGTGGGCGACCGCCAGCCCTATGTGGGCAAGCTGGTGTTCACCGCCTTTTCCGGCAGCCACCAGGACGCCATCAACAAGGGCGTGCAGTATATGAAGAGCTCCGGCACGGAGTACTGGGAAATTCCCTATCTCCCCATCGACCCCGCCGACGTGGGCCGGGAGTACGAGCCCATTATCCGCATCAACTCCCAGTCCGGCAAGGGCGGCGCCGCCTATATCATGGAGCACAATTTCGGCTTCGACCTGCCCAAGTCCATGCAGCCGGAGTTCGGCCGTGTTGTTCAGGAGGAAACCGATGCAGTGGGGAAGGAAGTGGCTCCGGAGCGGATCAGAGAACTGTTCCACCAGGAGTATATCGAGGCCAGACAGCCCTACCAGCTCATCAAGCACGCCTTCAGGGAGACGGTGGACGCGGAGGGTCACTCCCATGTGGCCTTCCAGGGAACGCTGCGGCACACGGATACGGTCTTTGAGGTCTCCGGAGAGGGCAACGGCCCCATCGACGCCTTCTTCAACGCCATTCAGGGG
Organism: Oscillospiraceae bacterium; assembly: GCA_910575505.1. Taxonomy (GTDB): domain Bacteria; phylum Bacillota; class Clostridia; order Oscillospirales; family Oscillospiraceae; genus Oscillibacter. The sequence continues at coordinate 179,293 of CAJTFK010000004.1, read as the reverse complement.
GAGAAGATTTCCCGCTTCACCTTCCTGGACTACGCCTCCCACGCCATTACCGACGGCTCCGACTCCCAGGGCGTGGCCTATATCCTCCTCCAGGACCAGCGGACCGGGAAGCAGTACTGGGGCGTGGGCCTCAGCCACAACATCAACCTGGCCCCCCTCCGGGCCATCCTGTCCGCCATCAACCGGGCCAAGCGGGCCTGAGCCCCTCGGAGCATGCGGGAAACCGGCGGAAAAGACAATGCAAACAGGTGTCTGAGATGTTTCAGCCGGTTTGTTCATTCCAATCAGAGCGGCCCTCCCGGTGCGGGAAGGGGAGGGCCGCTGCGCCCCCCGGACCCGCTGGGGGACAAGGGATTCAAAGGATTTTAAAATTTCTGGTCAGATTTCATAAACTGTTCACCACTTTTCCAGCGGACTCCTGTATATTATAGATATACCAACCACTCCCGTCGGGCGGATTTCCGCCGCTTAGAAAAGAGGCAGCATAGTGAATATTGCGTATTTTCTGCACCCCAAACAGTCAGTTGCCTATCTGTATGAGGACAGCACCCTGCGCCAGGGTCTGGAGAAGATGCGGCACCACGGCTACAGCGCCGTCCCAGTTGTCACCCGCCAGGGCCGCTATGTGGGAACCGTCAGCGAAGGGGACTTTCTGTGGCGGCTCCTGCCGGAGAAGGGTGCGCCCTGTCCCTGCTCCATCAAGGACCTGGAACGCCTGCGCATACGGGACATCCTGAAAAAAGACAGCTATCCGCCCGTTGCCATTACGGTTTCCATCGAGGAGCTGGTCACCAGCGCCATGAACCAGAATTTCATCCCTGTGGTGGACGATCTGAACAATTTCATCGGCATCGTCACCCGGCGGGACATCATCTGCCGCCTGGCCGAGGAGACCGGGGAGGGCAGTCCGTCCCTTCAGAAGAAAATCGTATAGAGAGGAACCCGCGTCCCCAAAGCCGCCTCCAAAGGGCGGCTTTTTTGTGCGCCGCCAGCTTTTTTGTTTGCGGCCTGATTTTTGCGGTCCGCCGGAAAAAGCGTCCCCCAAAGGGCGGGGATTTGCAGGAGGGAATTGATGAACTTTCACAAAATTCCGAAAGGATGCAGGCCATGGGGCGTCAACTTGCAAAAAATATTTACTTTTCCGGAAGATACTCTTGAAAAATGAAGGAATTAGAGGTATGATATGCGTATGCTTGCAGGACAATCGTGCAAACTATAGAATTTGAATAAGGAAATGAGGAATGAACAGATGAAGAAGTTTTTCTCTCTGCTGCTGGCCGTTCTGCTGGTGGCTTCCCTGGCGGCCTGCGGCGGCGACAGCGGCGACAGCGGCTCCAACACTCCCGCCGACAGTGGAACCAGCGCCCCCGCTGATACCGGCAGCGACGCCTCCGGCTCCAAGGCCGAAGCCGTGGACACCAACACCGTGGCCGTGGGCGCGGTGGTCATCGCCCGGGACGACGTGTCCGAGGATGACGTCTACAAATTCGTCTCCACCATCTTTGAGAACACCGGCGCCATCACCGAGCAGCACGCCAAGGGCGGCGAGCTGGACCTGACCTTTGCCTCCTCCGTCACCTCCGTGCCCTATCATCCCGGCGCGGCCAGGTACTTCCAGGAGAAGGGCATTGAAGTGGCCGCCGTCAAGGAGGGCGCGGGGGCCGGCGAGTCCAAGGCCCTGACCTTCACCACCGGCGGCGAGACCGGCACCTATTACGCCTTCGGCGGCGTGCTGGCCAGCTATGTGTCCAACAACGGCGGCGTCAACGTCACCGCTGTGGTGGGCAACGGCTCCCAGTCCAACGTGGAGGACCTGACCGCCGGCGACGTGCAGCTGGGCTTTGTCCAGTCCGACGTCATGAGCTACGCCTATAACGGCGAGCGCCTTTTTGACAGCCCCGTGACCAACTTCTCCGTGGTGGCCGCCCTGTACATGGAGCAGGTGCAGATTGCCACCACCAACCCCGACATCAAATCCGTGGCGGACCTGGAGGGCAAAATCGTCTCCATCGGCGCCTCCGGCTCCGGCGTGTACTTCAACGCCATTGACGTTCTGGGCGCCTACGGCCTCACCGAGGAGGACATCCAGCCCGTGTTCCAGAGCTTTGGCGACAGCGCCGACAACCTGAAGGACGGCAAGATCGACGCGGCCTTCATCGTGGCCGGCGCCCCCACCCCCGCCATCAGCGATCTGGCCCTGTCCAAGCCCACCTATCTGGTCGGCCTGGATGAGGAGCACACCAATTCCCTGCTGGAGAGCTCCCCCTTCTACTCTGCCTACACCATCCCCGCCGGGACCTATTGATTGTTACCCGAGCCTGTTTGGCAAGGGCCGCGGTCTGCGGCCCTTGCCGCATTGAAAGGGCGGCGTAAGAAAGAACTGCCCCTTCAATACGGCAAGGGCGTGATTTTGAAATGAAGGAGGCTTCGCCAATGAGCGAGAAAGAGCAAAAGAATCTTTCCGGCGCAAACGCGGGCGCGCCGGGTGAAATGGACGAGGTCATGCGCAAATTTGACCGGGAGTCCGCCACCCGCATCTGGGAGGGCAGGCCCAAGCTGCTGGTCAGCGTCGTCATGGCCCTCTTTTCCCTGTACTGCATCTGGATGACCCTCTGGTGCACCTGGGACATGCGCATCCGGCTCAGCTCCTTCCTGGGGCTTATCATCGTCATGGGCTATCTGACCTATCCCGTTCACAAGGACCATGTAAGGCCCAACGCCATGCCCTGGTACGACGTGGCTCTGATGCTTCTGGGGGCCGGTTCCTTCTTTTATTACTGCCTGAACTACAAGACTCTGGCCAGGCTGCTGACCAGCGCCGCCAAGATCAACCCCTTTGGCGAAAAACCCATTGACGGCGCGTGGTTCTATATCATCCTGGGCATCGTGGGCATCGCGTGTCTGGCGGAGCTGTGCCGGCGCTGCGTGGGCCTGCCCATTCTCTGCGTGGCCGGCGTGCTGCTGGTGTACACCTTCACCGCCGGCGGCCAGAACCTGGCCCGGGTGGTGTATACCCTGTTTTACGGCACGTCCGGCGTCATGGCAACCCCGGTGCAGGTCTGCGCCAAGTTTATCGCTGTGTTTATCATCTTCGGCGCGTTTCTGGAGCGCACCGGCATCTCCAGCTTCTTCATCGACCTTGCCAACTCCGCGGCGGGCAGCTCCTCCGGCGGCCCGGCCAAGGTGGCCGTGATTTCCTCCGCCCTGTGCGGCATGGTGTCCGGGTCCTCCGTGGGCAACACCGTCACCACCGGCTCCGTCACCATCCCCATGATGAAAAAGACCGGCTATCAGGGCGAGTTCGCCGGGGCGGTGGAGGCTGCCGCCTCCACCGGCGGCCAGATCATGCCCCCCATCATGGGCGCGGCGGCCTTCCTCATGGCGGAGTTCATGGATACCACCTATGCCAACGTGGCCATAAAGGCCATTCTGCCCGCCCTGCTGTACTTCACCGGCATCTTCCTCTCCGTCCATCTGGAGGCCAAGCGGCTGGGGCTCAAGGGCGTTCCCCGGGATCAGCTGCCCAAGTTCCGGGTGCTGGTCCGCAGCATCTATCTGCTGCTGCCGCTGGTGATTCTGGTCTGGCTGGTGGCCGGGAATGTCCGGACCCTTCAGTATTCCGCATCCATCGCCATTGTCCTGGCGATTCTGGTGAGTCTGCCGGGCATCTTCTGGGACTGCCGGGTTCTCTACGGAAAGGACGCCCTGCCCCACGGCGTGAAGGACACCGGCTCCATGATTCTCAGCTCTCTGGAGGCCGGCGGCCGCAGCTGCATCACCGTGGCGGTGGCCTGCTCCATGGCGGGCATCGTGTCCGGCTGCATCACCGTGACGGGACTGGCCTCCAAGCTCATCAACGGGGTTATCAACATCAGCAACATGATCCCCATTCCTGCCCTGTCCCTGTTCATCGCCCTGTTTCTGACCATGCTCTGCTGCATCGTCCTGGGTATGGGCGTGCCCACCACGGCCAACTACTGCATCATGGCCACCACCTGCGCCCCCATTCTGATTCAGCTGGGCATCGACCGTATTCCCGCCCATTTCTTCGTGTTCTATTTTGGCATTGTGGCGGATATCACGCCTCCCGTGGCCCTGGCGGCCTACGCCGGCAGCGCCATTGCCAAATCGGACCCCATGAAGACCGGCATCAACGCCACCAAGCTGGCTATCGCCGCCTTCATCGTGCCCTATATCTTCGCCTTCAATCCCGACATGCTCCTGGTAGACACCAACGCCATCCAGGTGCTTCAGATCTCCGCCACCTCCCTGATCGGTCTCTTCGGCGTGGCGGCGGCCCTCAACGGCCACCTGTTCCGCCCCATCGCTCCGCTGGTGCGGGCGGCCATGGCCCTGGGCGGATTGGCCATGATGTTCCCGGGCCACGCCAGCGATATCGCGGGTCTGGTCCTGGTGCTGGGCGCGGTCTTTTACCAGCGTTTCACCGCCGGACGCGCCGCGTAAAGCGCACGGCCTTAAAAAAATCCGCCCGACCGGGCGGATTTTTTGCCTTCTGCCGGAATAGGCTGTCCAGGGGGTCCTTTGCCCGGGAGTGTCCGTCCACGCATTTTATAGCCGGCGCAGCTGAAAAGAATCCCATGATTCCTTTCAACGCAGCGCAGCCACGCAGCGCTGCGGGCCGCCTGAGCGGCCTTTTGCGCCAGCCTTCAAAGGAAACGCATATGCGCCTTGCCCCTTTTTAACTGCGTTGACTATACCGGGAGAATGAGGCGCAGGGGCAGGCCTCCGCGCCCGCCCGTTCTCCCAATTGTGCCGGTCTTCCGGCAAACGGGCCGGGACAGGACCCGGCCCCTGCATATACATATAATCTCCAAATGGGCCGCTCCGCATGGTTCCGGATGTTCAAAATTTCCTGAAACCTTTTGGGGGTTTCATACGTCTAAGTAAAAAGAGGCCATTTACGGAAACTGTAACCGTTTTGTTGTTGTTTTCCATGGCAAACTGTTCTAGTATCAATGATACAGTTTTGATGCTAGGACAGGGCATGATCCATTTGTGTCCACAGGGCGGCGGAACGGAGGAGCCGCCGCGGGAATCTATTTGAAATCGGTGAAGGAGAAGTCAAATGTCAGAAGTCAAGGATCTTGAGGCCCGGACCGGGCCGGAGACCGCCGCCCCGGCGGCTCAGGACGCGGAAGCGGAGAAGAAGGAGAAAAAATCCCTCTGGAAGAAGTGGAAGGGGCTGCCCCGTAAAAAGCGGCGGCGCGCGGTCCGGTGGCTGGTCTTCCTGCTGATGATCGCCGGCGGCGCCCTGGCGGCCAAGCATTTTCTGGGCGGCTCCGGCGGCGGCAAGGAAACCCAGGTTCTCACCGACGTGGTGCAGTACGGCTCCATCACCGCCACGGTGGAGGGAAGCGGCATGACCAAAGCCAAAAACAGCGAGACCATTACCATTGCCACCGTCGGAACGGTGAAGGAGGTGATGGTGGCGGAGGGCGACGTGGTCACCGCCGGGACGCCGCTGTTCATCATCGAGTCCGACGACGCCCGCAGCGCCGTGGAAAAGGCCCGGCAGGATGTGCTGGGCTTTGAGAAGACCCTGTCCACCCTGCAGAAGGACATCGCCGGACTGAACCTGGCGGCGGGCTATCCGGGCAAGCTGATGGAGACGGAGGACCTGAACCCCGGCGACGTCATCAGCAAGGGGCAGAAGGTGGCCATTCTGGCGGACGACACCCGGCTCCGGCTTACACAGTATTACAGCTATGCCTACGAGGGCATGATCTACGAGGGCCAGAGCGTGGAGGTGTCCGTGCCGGCCCTGATGAGTTCCCTGCCTGGCACGGTGGAAGCGGTTCATATGGTCAGCCGCATTACGCCGGAGGGCACCAAGCTCTTTTCCGCCGACATTCTGGTGGAGAATGAGGGGGCCCTCAGCGCCGAGATGACGGCCTCCGCCACCGTGGAGGCCGGGGGCGAAACCGTGTACCCCTATGAGGCCGGCAAGCTGGAGTATTACCGCACCGGCGAGCTGAAATCCACCGTCAACGGCACGGTGATTTCCAGCTCCCTGGTGGACTATCTCCAGGTGACGCAGGGGCAGGTCCTGGTCCGCATCGACGGCGAGGACAGCGAGGCGGAGATTTTTGCCGCCCAGCAGAGTCTGGACGAGGCCCGGAAGACCCTGGAGACCGCCGAGAAAAATCTGGCAAATTGCAGCGCCGTGGCCTCTATCGACGGAAAGGTCATCGGCCTGACCATCAAGCCCGGGGATGAGGTGGCCGCCAATACCGTGGTGGTCAGTATCTCGGATACCTCCTCCCTGATTGTCAACGCCACCGTGGACGAGCGGAATGTCAGCGCCGTCCAGACGGGCATGATGGTGAACCTGGACCAGTGGGGCACCCAGGCCATGGGAACGGTGGAGAGCGTCAGTCTCTCCAGCACGGTCAACAACGGAGTGGCTACCTATCCCATGGTGATCTCCGTGGACAACACGGAGGAAACCCTTCAGGTCAACAGCAATATCAACTATAATCTGACGGCAAGTGAAAACGACAACTGCCTGATTCTGCCCCTCCAGTGCGTCCGCACAGTGTCCACGGAGGAGGGGGAGACCCTTACCGTGGTCTATGTGGCCGGGGACCAGCCGGAGAATATGGTGGAGGGCATCATGAGCGACGAGATGATCCCTGAGGGCTATTGGCCCGTGGAGGTGGAAATCGGCATCTCCGACAACTACAACGTGGAAATCAAGTCTGGTCTGGAGGAAGGCACCGAGGTCTTTACGCAGGTGCAGATGTCGTCCTCCTGGGGTTTCTGATATGGGGAACTTAGTAGAGCTGCGCAACGTTTATAAAATCTACGGCGAGGGCCTTGAAAGCGAGGTCCGGGCGCTGGACGGGGTATCCCTCACCATTCAGCGGGGGGAGTTTGTGGCTATCGTGGGCCAGTCCGGCTCCGGCAAGTCCACCATGATGAACGTCCTGGGCTGTCTGGACGTCCCCACCCGGGGGGATTACATACTGGAGGGCACCGATGTCCGGGAGCTGACGGACAAGGAGCTCAGCCGCATCCGCAACAAGGAGATTGGCTTTATCTTCCAGCAGTACAACCTCATCCAGACGCTGACGGTGCTGGAAAACGTGGAGCTGCCCCTGATTTATCAGGGCATCAACGCCGACGACCGCTATGACATGGCCCTGGAGGCCCTGAACCGGGTGGGCCTTTCCAAGCGAGTCAAGCACAAGCCCACGGAGATGTCCGGCGGCCAGCAGCAGCGGGTGGCCATTGCCCGGGCCATTGCCACCCGCCCGCCCATCATCATGGCCGACGAGCCCACCGGCGCACTGGACTCCCGGACGGGACACGAGGTGCTGGAGTTTCTCCAGCAGCTGAACCGGGAGGGCACCACGGTGATTCTCATTACCCACGACAACGGCATCGCCGCCACGGCCCGCCGCTGCGTCCGTCTGACGGACGGAAAAATCGTGGAGGACAGGGAGCAGGAGGTGGACTGGTTTTGAGATGTTCAAGGTTTTTGAATGCCCCGGGGGCTTTGCGCCGGGGGACAGAGGCGGTCTGCCGTCCTGAGAGCCGGGAGGTGACCGGGCTGTGAACATACGGCAGGCAGTAAAGATGGCCCGGAAGTCCATCTGGGGCAAAATCACCGGGGACAGGCGTCAGGAGGTGACCGGGCTGTGAACATACGGCAGGCAGTAAAGATGGCCCGGAAGTCCATCTGGGGCAAAATCACCGGGGACAGGCGTCAGGAGGTGACCGGGCTGTGAACATACGGCAGGCAGTAAAGATGGCCTGGAAATCCATATGGGGCAAGAAAGGCAGGGCGGTGCTGACCATGCTGGGCATCATCATCGGCATTGCCTCGGTGATGACCATTGTCTCGGTTATCACAGGCTATGCCAACAAAATGATGGAGCAGTTCGAAGCCATGGGCACCAACCGGATTGCCGTCAGTGCCTATAACAACATGTACGAGGAGGACGAAAACGGGAACTGGGTCAGCGTGGGCAGAGATTATTTCCCGGATATCTATGACTACTGCAACGGAATGAAGGACCTGGTGGTGGGCGTGACGCCCAACGCCTACAGCTGGGACATGACCATGGTCTATGGGACCAAATCCACCAGGAACATGAGCTATGAATGGGACGAAAACAATAACCTGATCAGCGCCCCGCCCCAGTTCTATTACGGCAGCGACCAATACGCCGCATGCAGCAATCTGACCATCGCCAAGGGGCGGGACCTGTCCCTGCTGGACATCCAGCGCTATAATCAGGTGGTGGTGCTGGGAGCCCAGGCGGCTCAGGTTTTCTTCGGCACGGCGGACCCGGTGGGCAAGGTGGTGCAGATCAACAACCAGAACTTTGAGGTGGTGGGGGTCTACGCCTCCCGGCTGAATCCGGACAGCGGCTCCCAGAGCACCCTGGACAACTTCGTTCTGGTCCCCTATACCGCCCGCCGGGTGCTGGGGGGAGAGAACATTACGGATTTCATCGTCGTGGCCAGGGACGTCACCCAGATGGACGAGATCGTCACCCGGCTGGACGGCTTCCTCAAGGGCCTTCTGAATCAGGGCACCAGCGATTACAGGGTCCAGCCCGAGAACGAGGGCATGGAGTACGCCACGGAATCCCTGAACCTGATCGGCGGCGTGCTGGCCGGCGTGGCGGCCATTTCGCTGATGGTGGGCGGCATCGGCATCATGAACATCATGCTGGTGACGGTGACGGAGCGCACCCGTGAAATCGGTATCCGCCGGGCCATCGGCGCCCAGCGGAGCAGCATCGTCACCCAGTTCCTCATCGAGGCGGCCATGCTCTGCGGCATCGGCGGCATCATCGGCATTCTGATCGGGACTCTGGGCTGCTTCATCCTTGGGACGATTCTGTTCCAGATGACCATTTACCCCTCCGCCACGGTGACGGCGGGAGCCTTTGGACTGTCGGTGCTGCTGGGCGTGGTGTTCGGCTGCTATCCGGCCATCAAGGCGTCCAATTTGCAGCCGGTGGAGGCGCTGAGGGCAGAATAATTTTTGTCCGTCCCAGCAGGGCCCACTCCCGTGGGGGGCCAAAGGGGCCAGCCCCTTTGGAATCCCCGCCAGGGGGGACACCCCCCTGGCATCCCCCCGATGATAGGAAACGGGGGACGAGGGGCGCGCAAGAGTTACCGACAGTCTGATACGCAAGTCTTCAGGTCGCGACGTGGCTCAACGGGGGCCGGCGATCACTGAATTGGCGTATTTCTCTTCCCACTGCCGTTTATACAGACCAAGTGAAGAAGCTTGTGCTTCTACCAGGTTCTAACGAAGGGGCGCGGTAAACAGGAAAACCAACGGAAGGGCCAGATGAGCGGCAGCGGAAAGATAAGGGCGGGCCATTCGCTGACCGCCACACTCCCGCCCGCACCACGCCGCGGCCCGAAGAATTGCGTTGAAAAACCGTCGGAACCTCTTGCGCGCAGCGTCTTTCTCTCTTTTGGACCGTCCACGGCCCGTTTTCTCTCTTTCTTCGCCAAGAAAGAGAGAAAATGGGGGGTGGAATGAACCGGCTGACATGTCAGCTGTTGACTCCCCCGCCCGTCAGGGCGGGAACAGACCACACCGGCGCGGCCAGTGCCGTTGAAAAGGAGACATTACTATGAAAATGAAAAAGAGACTGCTCTCGCTGCTTCTGGCGGCCGTGCTGGCGGCGTCGCTGGCGCTGCCGGCAGCGGCGGCCAGGGACAGTTATGGCCGTTTCTCCGACATCTCCGTGGGACCCACCGCCAAGGCAGTGGAGTCTCTGCGTCTGATGGGTGTGCTGGACGGCTACGCCAACGGCACCTTCCGGCCCGAAGGACAGCTGAACCGGGCACAGTTCTGCAAAATGGCCGTCTGCGCCATGAATGCGGAAAACGAGCTGGGGGCCTACCGCACGGTGACGGTATTTCCGGACGTGAAGCCCTCCCACTGGGCGGCGGCCTATATCAACATGGCCGCCAAGGGGAAAAACATCATTTCGGGCTATCCCGACGGAAAGTTTTACCCGGACCGCACCGTCAGCCTGGGCCAGGCCGTGACCATTCTGCTGCGGATGCTGGGCTATCAGGATGAGGCCATCGGCGGCGTCTGGCCCGCCAGCTACATGTCCGCCGCCGCCCGCATCAAGCTGACGGACGGCGTGGAAAGCACCAACGCCAACGCGCCCCTGACCCGGAAGGATGCGGCGCAGCTCTTTGTCAACCTGCTGCGGAGCGACTGCATAGGCGGCGAGGAGGGGGCTCCCTCCGGCGCGTTCCTCTCCACGCTGGGTCTGAAGCTGGAGGAAAACGTGGTGCTGGTGTCCAGCACCGCCGTGGGTCCCGACGGCAAGGCCACTGCCCTCCAGACCGCCGCCGGCAGCGTTTACCAGCTGAACCGGGACACCATTTCCAGCGGCGTCCTCAACGGCTGCAAGGGCACTCTGGTGCTGAAAAACAACAAGGTTGTGACCTTCCTTCCCGACGCCGAGGGCAGCAGCCGGGTGGTGGTTCTGGCCAGCGCCAAAATCAATCAGATTACCGACACCTCCGGCGCGACCTATGCCGTCACCTCCGATACCCGGGCCTATTACAACGGAGAGGAAAAGACATGGGCGGACGCCCAGTCCTGGCTGAATCCGGGCCGGTCCCTGACGCTGTATATGGGTCCCACCGGCGGCGTGGAATACGTCTTTGTGGGCGGCGGCGGTTCGGCCAGCGAGGCGGTCATCGTCTATGAGAAGGGCTCTGCCAAGGGCCTCAGCGCCCTGGTGGGCGGCGTGACCGGCTACAAAATCTACAAAAACGGCTCTGCCGCCAATGTTTCGGACCTGCGGCCCTATGATGTGGCCACCTACTCCGGCGCCACCAATACCATCCGGGTCTGCGACACCCGGCTGACAGGCTTCTACGAGTCCTGCTCTCCCAGCCCGGCGGAGCCCACGAAGATTGTGGTGATGGGCACCGAGTTCTCCGTACTGACCACGGCCCAGTCCACCCTGGCCAAGTTCAAGCCCGGCGACCAGATTACCCTGCTGCTGACGGAGGACAATCAGGTGGCCGGAGCGGTGAAGCCCGGCACTGCCGGCGCATCCGCCAATGCGATTGGCATTGTGAAGGAGGCCAGCAAGGACAGCATTGAGGTGGAACTCCTCTGCGGCCTCTCCCTCAAGGGGGCTACCACCCTCAGCGACAACGCCGTCAATCTCATCAAAGGCCAGCCGGTTCAGGTCAGCTCCGACCGGAAGGGCTATCTCGGCGTGGCCCGGCTCAGCGGCGGCGTTTCCGGCAATTTGAATCTGGAGACCCGGAAGCTGGGCAGCCACTCTCTGGCCAGCACGGTCAAGGTTTATGAGTACACCAAGGACGGCCTGGAGCCCACCAGCCTCAGCGCTCTGGGAGCCGGTCCCATCCCCAACGGACAGATCAGCTACGCCCACCTCAACTGGGCCAATCAGGTGGATGTCCTGGTGCTGGGCGGTATCCACGACGGCGCGGTGTTCTACGGACGGACCTCTGTGGACTTCGAAGAGGTCATGATGCAAGATCCTGCGACCGGAATTTTGGTTCCCGACCCCACCAAAGAACCTACTTACTTTATGAGCGTCACCGACGGCAAGACCACCATCGGTCCCTTCCGCCTGACCTATGATATCCCCGGCGGCACCTATGTGCAGGCAACCGTGAGCAGCAACGGCATCTACTTCAGCAGCCTCAAGGAGCTGAACCGGCTGAAGGATGTCTCCAACAATGCCTGGACCGGCCAGGGCGCTGTCACCGTGGAGGGACGGACCTATACCATTTCCTCCTCTGTGATCTGCTACAACCGGGACAACGGCACCTGGCTCACGCTGGACCAGGCCCACGCCTATGCAGACCAGGCGGACCTGTACGCCAGCGACGACGGCGTCATCCGGGCTATCGAGGTACGAACCCAGCAGTAACCCCGCAGTGGGCGGATTTTCGCAGGTCCGAAGGCGAACAGGCAGCGAAAAACAGCACAGACAGCGAAGAGGCCTCCCGGCAAAGCCGGGAGGCCTCTTTATTGATCGGGGGGAGAAAAAGGGTTCGCCAAAAATCAGCTGTCCAGGATGTTCGCCGCCAGAGCGTCGGCCAGGGTCTCCAGATCCTGGCGCTGGGTTTCCTTTACAGAGGATTTCAGGGACACTGTGCCGTCCAGAAGGGTCATATCCTTCATGCCCCCCAGAAGCTCCGCCATCTGCTTACCGGAAACCGGCGCCCAGGTGCCGTTTTCGATGAGGGCGGCGGTGCGGTTCCGCAGGCCGTGGGACTTCAGGTCCCGCAGAAGCGTGTCCATGGGGGTGAAAATCTCGGCGTTGTAGGTGGCGGAGGCAAACACCAGGTGGCTGCACCGGAAGGCCTCGGCAACCAGATCGGACAGGTGGGTGTGGGACACGTCGTAGAGGGCGAGGTTCTTCACGCCCCTGTCCGCCAGGCGGGCGGCCAGGATTTCGGCGGCGTTCTCCGTGTTGCCGTAGATGGAGCCGCAGAAAATGACGGCGGTGCGGTCCTCGGGGGTATAGCTGCTCCAGCGCTGATACTTTTCAAAGAACCATGCAATCCCCGCCTCCTCACGCCAGATGGGGCCGTGGAGGGGGCAGATCATCTGAATGTCCAGAGCGGAGGCCTTTTTCAGCAGGTTCTGAACCTGAGCGCCGTACTTGCCCACGATGTTGGTATAGTAGCGCCGGGCGTCCGGCAGCCATTCGCTTTCAAAGCGCACTTCGTCGGCAAAAATGTTTCCGTTCAGCGCACCGAAGGTGCCGAAGGCATCGGCGGAGAAGAGAATCTTGTCCGTGGCGTCGTATGTGACCATGACCTCCGGCCAGTGGACCATGGGAGCCAGGGCAAAGGTGAGGGTGTGGCGTCCGGTGGAAAGGGTGTCCCCCTCCTTCACAATGAGGCTGCGGTCCGTAACATTGGCGTCGAAGAACTGGCCGATCATGGAAATGGCCTTGGCGCTGGCCACCACCTGGGCCCTGGGATGGGTGCGGAGCACCGCGCCCAGGGTGGAACAGTGGTCCGGCTCCATGTGGTTCACCACCACATAGTCCAGAGGGCGGCCCTGAAGGGCATACTCCAGATTCTCATAGAAATGGGCGCCCACGGCGCTGTCCGCCGTGTCCAGCAGGACGGTTTTCTCGTCCAGCAGCAGATAGGCGTTGTAGGAGACGCCCCGGGGGATGGGATAGAGATTTTCAAACAGGGACAGCTGCCGGTCGGAGCCGCCCAGCAGCAAGAGGTCCGGCGTAATGGTACGTACACTGTGCATGGCAGTTTACTCCTTATGATATTTTTATAAGAGCTAATTTAAACTACATTCCCGGTTTTGTCAAGAAGGGAAAAGGGACGCGCCCGGAGACGTGCCGCCCGGAAAGGGAGGCGTTTTTCGGACCAGGGCGGCCCACGGTCCGGTCTGCCGGTTTTTCCGTCCCGGCGGGAGGGGATGCCGGGGACTCCGGAGGGGAGGGGGGATGTCCGCCCGGGCAGGTTGCCCCCGGTCAGGGGAAGGGATTATAATGGATGGGTGAAACTCGTGAATTAGAACCTGTATTCATAGCCGGGGGATGCCGGATGGGCGAGGATTTGTCTCGTCAGACAAGGAGAGCGCCCTTGCCATACTGACGTATGGCAAGGGAAATCGACGCAGTATGGCGGGAAAAAGACCGGCCAGACGGCGTGCAACGGTTGTGAATACAGGTTCTTAAACCCTGACAGGAGGTGGAACCCATCGCGAACGAGGTGTACGGATACATCCGCGTCAGCTCCAGGGACCAGAATGAGGACCGCCAGATGGTTGCCATGCAGGGCCTGGCCATTCCGGAGAAGCACATTTTCATGGACAAGCAGTCCGGAAAGGATTTTCTGCGGCCCCAGTATCAGCGGATGGTGAAAAAACTGAGGCCGGGCGACCTGCTGTATGTCAAAAGCATAGACCGGCTGGGGCGCAATTACGAGGAGATTCTGGAGCAGTGGCGGGCCCTGACCAAGGAAAGGGGGGTTGACATCGTGGTGCTGGACATGCCCCTGCTGGACACCCGCCGGGGGAAGGACCTGATGGGCACCTTTCTCAGCGACATTGTGCTCCAGGTTCTGTCCTTCGCGGCGGAAAACGAGCGGAGCAACATCCGCCAGCGGCAGGCGGAGGGCATCGCCGCCGCGAAGGCCAAGGGCGTGAGGTTCGGCAGGCCGCCTCTTCCTCTGCCGGACAACTTCAGCAAGGTGCACCGGGACTGGCGGAACAAGAAGCTGACCCTGAGAGAGGCGGCGGACGCATGCGCCATGCCGGTGGGAACCTTTTACGCCAAGGCCGTCCGGCTTGAAAACAGTACCTAGTCCTGCCCCCGCCGGCTGGGGCTGAAAACAGAAAACAGAAAACGGAGAAGCCGTCAGTTTGAAAATGTGTGCGTTTTCAAACTGACGGCTTCTGACTGCCTACACCCTTATCATCGGCGGCTTTGACTGAAAATTAAGAGGTTTTCGCAAATTTTTCTAAATGCTTTTCCAATTTGAAAAAGCACACCATAGCAAATTCTGCTCTGCGGCGGCCAGGGGCTGTCCCGGGAAAGGAGACGGCATGGCTGGGAAAAGCACGGAAACAACCGCCAGATACACCACCATCAAGGTCCGCCTCTATCCCACGCCGGAGCAGGCCGGGCTGTTCGAAAAAACCTTCGGCTGCTGCCGCTGGCTCTGGAACCGGATGCTTGCCGACCAGCAGCGGTTTTACCTGGAGACCGGCGCGCACTTCATCCCCACGCCGGCGAAGTACAAGACCGCCGCCCCCTTCCTGAAGGAGGTCGACAATCAGGCCCTCATTCAGGAGCACAACCGGCTGAGCCAGGCCTTCCGGGCCTTTTTCAAAAACCCGGACGCCTTCGGTCATCCCCGGTTCAAGCGCAAAAAGGACGGCCGGGATTCCTTCACCGCCTGCAACCACGTTTTTTCCTCCGGCCCCACGATTTACACCACCCGGGACGGCATCCGCATGACCAAGGCGGGCATTGTCCCGGCGAGGTTTCACCGCCGCCCTCTGGGCTGGTGGAAGCTGAAACGAATCACCGTGGAACGGACCCCCACCGGGAAATATTTCTGTTCCATACTCTACGCCTGCGAGACCCGGAAACCCCGGCAGGTCCCCGTGACGCCGGAGAGAACCCTGGGACTGCAATACTCCCTGAAGCACTTTTACGCAGCCGACGACGGGACCCTGGCGGACCCGCCCCGGTGGCTGGTGCAGTCGCAGAACCGGCTGGCGGAGCTCCAGCGGCGCATGAGCCGGATGCGGCCCGGCTCTGGAAACTATCGGGAAGCGGTGCGGAAATACCGCCTGCTCCACGAGCACATCGCCAACCAGCGGCGCGATTTTGTCCACAAGGAATCCCGGCGGATAGCCAACGCCTGGGACGCCGTGTGCATGCGGGCCGACAACCTGAACGATATGAAAACAGCCTTCGGCGGGCCCCTGGGCTCCGGATACGGAATGTTCCGGGAGTGCCTGGGGCGCAAGCTGGAGGACCAGGGCAAGCGTCTGATTCTGGTGGACCGCTACGCCCCTTCCGCCCGGACCTGCTCCGTCTGCGGCGCGGCGGGGGACGCCTCGGAACAAAGGTGGACCTGTCCCGCCTGCGGAACGGTCCACCGGCGGGAGGTCAACGCCGCCAGAAACATCAAGGCCCAGGGTCTGGCCCAGTGCCGCCTGAGCGCCTTTTCCGGGGAAGCGCAGAGAGGGGCGGATTCCCCATCCTCCAGCAACTGCCGGCCGGAACACCGGTGAAGGCCCGCAGTCCGGACGGGAAGCGTTGATTGAAGCGAAACAGCATAGAGGCAGTCGGGACCGTTTCGTTTCAATCAGCGTTTTCCGAACCGGAGAGCGGGAAACGAGAGGACGCGTGCGCGTGTCCGAAGCTCATGCCGGGACGGTGCGGACTCTCCGGATTCTGCCCCGGCGGGCGTTCACAATATTTTGACAATGAATGTCTCCGGAGGGCGGAAAAAAGGATTTTATGCCGCCCGGTATCTGAAAAGGAGTTGAAAGTATGCTTAGCCTGTCTCTTTCACAGGGCGAGTATCTGACCATCGGTGAGAATGTGGTGGTCCAGCTGGACCGGGTGAGCCGGGACGGCTGCAAGCTCGTCATCGACGCCCCCCGGGAGGTCCCCATTCTGCGGGGGGAGGTTCTGGAGCGGACCGGGGGACAGCGCCCCGGCTGCGTGTTTGACGCGCCCCGCCAGTACAGGCGTGAGCTCACCTGGGACCGGAGCAAGGCCCAGGCCCTGGCCGCCATGCGGGCCCTCCTCAGCCGGATGGACGGCGGGGACCAGGACGTTCAGACCCTGCGGCGGCAGCTGAATCATATGTTTCCCCAGACCTGACCAGGCCCGGGGGAGCCGCCGCACAGAGTGCGGCGGAAACAAAAAAACTCCCTGTAGGAGGGAGCCGCCGCGCAGAGCGCGGCGGAAACCAAAAAGGTTTCAAACGGCTGACGAGCTGGTTGAAATATATGGAGCCTCACCGCCTGACGGTGGGCGGGTTCCCAGTCCTGCGTCTGTCTTCCGGCACTCCGGATACCGGGGGGCGGCGCACCACCTTTCATTTGTGGGCGAACGAAGGATTGTTCAAACACATTAAATTTTGCTAAGGAGGCAAAAACAATGCGTATTCAGCACAATATTCTGGCGATGAACGCCTACCGCAACTACAACACCAACACCAGCGCCCTGTCCAAGAACCTGGAAAAGCTGTCCTCCGGATACAAGATCAACCGCGCCGGTGACGACGCCGCCGGTCTGGCTATTTCCGAGAAGATGCGGGCTCAGATCACCGGCCTGAATGCCGCCAGCAAGAACGTCAAGGACGGCATCTCTCTGGTGAAGACCGCCGAGGGCGCCATGCAGGAAATTCAGGACATGCTCAACCGCATGGACTATCTGGCTACCCAGTCTGCCAACGGCACCTATCAGGACGAGGTGGACCGCGAGAACCTGAACAAGGAAATGAGCGCCCTCAAGACCGAAATCAACCGCATCGCCGACTCTGCCAACTTCAACGGCATCAAGCTGCTGGACGGCTCTCTGGACACCGCCAAGCTGGCTCAGGACGCCGTGACCGAGACCGTCACTATTGACCCCACCAAGAGCGAGGCCCTGACCTTTGAGAACGGCAAGCTGGCCGAGGTGGGCCAGGTGCTGGGCACCAACACCGTCCTCCACAACGAGGCCAACGGCTCCACGGGAACCCAGTTCAGCGTGGACCTGCACAACTTCAAGTTCCAGGGCGGCAAGGGCAACACCCTGACCATGAAGATGGGCGACACCGAGATCACCCTGAAGGCCACCGAGGACCACGGTCAGGTGGAGGGCGCTGATCTGGTCAACGCGTTCCTGGGCGCCAACGGCTATGAGATTACCGTGGACGGCAAGAAGGTCGACACCCTGGACGGCATGCAGATCAACGGCCAGACCATGGAGGTCAAGGCCGGCGCTGAGAATACCTCCCGTCTGACCTTCACTCAGAAGGAAGCGCCCGCCTCCAAGGCCGACGAGATCAACGGCTCTATGCAGGTCACCATCAGCGGCAAGGTGGAGCCCAAGAAGGCTGAATTCACCTTCAATGCCGCTGACCTGGGTAATACCACCATCGGCGGCGTTGTGACCATCAACGGCCAGAGCTATACTATCAAGGATAAGGATACGACCGGTGCTGCTCCCACTGCTCAGACGTGGTCTGAGGTGTTTGCCGACATGGAAAAGCAGGGCATCCTTAGCGACTATAAAGTCACCGAGGACGGCGGCAAGGTCACTCTGACTGCCAAAGAGGCCGGCAAGATGAACACCCCCACCGTCTCCTATAAGGAGACCCAGGCCGCTACTGGTATCACTGGTAACCAGGTCGCAGGCGTGGACGGCGTGAAGAGCAAGTATACCACTGGTACGCTGACTGCTGGTGGTGCTGTCACTGCTGGTGAAGTGGCGACGCTGACTGTTAACTATACGGATGCTGCTGGTAAGGCTCAGACTAAAAATGTCAGTTATACGCTGACTGGTACAGATACCGTAACTACTGCCGCCGGAAAGTTGATTGACGCGCTCAAAGCCGACAAGGATTTGAGCAACCTCTTTGATATTTCCGGTAGTGATACCGGAATTATTCTGGAAGCCAAGGAGATGGGCACCGGCAAGGGCGCCGTTACTGGCATTACCCTCGGCGGAGATGCTGCTACGGGTACCACCAAACTGGCCTTGGGAACAGGTACGGCGGTCAACGCTGTGGATGCCGTAAAGGATACCTGGACCTATGACGTCACCGGCTGGAACGACAGCGCCCTGGGTCCTGTGACCCTTGAGGATGCTAACGGCACTGAATATGAGATTGATTTTGATAAGCTGAACGCTGCCGGTGAGCGGGGCCTCAAGGTGGGCGAATATATCGCCACCCTGGACGGCAACACCCTGACTCTGACTGCTCAGAAGGCTGGCCTTTCTGGCGGACAGGGCCCCACTGCCAACGGCACTCTTACCAATGCTATTAGCTACAACACCTATAAGGCTCCCGTCAAGCTCACTGAGGCCCAGATTGACGTTGTGGAGGAAGGCGCTGAGGGCGGCAAGATGGAGGGCATCACCGAGGGCGCTCACGGCGACTTCAACGTGTCCACCACCGCCATCAAGAACGTCACCGCCGGCGGCGCGGACCGTCTGGCCAGCACCTACTTCGACCTGACCGAGGACATGGTGAAGGACGGCGCGACCATCAAGATTGGCGAGGATGAATTCACCTTCACCACCGATCCCAAGAAGATTGGAACCGCCGGCAACGTCACCTTCGTGGACGCTTCTTCCGGCGACCTGGCCGCCATCGCCAAGAACCTGACCGAGGCCGCCAAGGGCAACGCGGTCTGGACCGTGGGCCACGACGGCAACCGCATCACCCTCACCGAGACCAAGACCCACGGCGATCTGGACACCAACCAGACACTGGAGGACTACCGGAACAATGCCAACACCAAGTTCGACCTGAGCACCAAGGAAGGCATTGAGCAGTCCCTGAGCTTCATCGGCGCCGGCTCCTATGAGAAGGAGAACGTGATTTCCGAGGCCACCGAGGGCGGCAAGGCTCTGAACCTCCAGATTGGCGACACCTCCGATGCCTTCAACCAGATGAAGGTCTCCATCGGCGACATGCACGTGTCCGCCATGAAGCTGACCGACGAGGAAACCGGCGAGTCCACCAGCATTGAGGATATCGACATCCTGACCTCCGATAATGCACAGAAGGCTGTGGACGTCATCAAGAACGCCATTAACTACGTTTCCGGCGTCCGCGGCGACCTGGGCGCTTATCAGAACCGTCTGGAGCACACCGCCAACAACCTGAGCGTCATGGCGGAGAACATCCAGGATGCTGAGTCCACCATCCGCGACACCGACATCGCTGAGGAAATGATGTCCTACACCAAGAACAACATTCTGGTCCAGTCCGCTCAGGCGATGCTGGCCCAGGCCAACGCGGTGCCTCAGGGCGTCCTCCAGCTGCTGGGCTAAGATTCGGCAGTATTCACGCAGGACAACTGCGCAAAGCAAAAGAGCGCACAGCAAAAAAGGCGGGCCGAAAGGCCCGCCTTCCTTTTTGTCAAAATTGGCAGAACATTCCGGCATAGCTTCCGCACTACGGTGCACACTAGGACAGCGCCAGTCCTCACCGTCGGGAATTCCCGGTTCCGGAGAGGACCGGGAGCGCCGTTCCGGGCGTTGATTCCAGAGGTCCGGAACCCCATTTTTTATGCGGGAGGACATTTGATATGAGCAAGGACTGCACCAACGGCGGCTGTGCCTGCACGCCCAACCAGAGTATCCGATGCACGGTGAACAACTGCGCCCATCACTGCCAGGACAATGACTACTGCGGCCTGAGCACCATTCAGGTGGGCACCCACGAGGCCAACCCCACCATGGTGGAGTGCACCGACTGCCAGAGCTTCAAGCTGAAATAAGCGGGACGAAGCGGCGGGCCCTCCCCTCGGGGAGGGCTACATAGAAGGGGGGAAGCGCGATGAAGGGAATTGCCAGGATTGCCGGAGGGGCGGCGGGTCTGGCCAACGGCCTGTTCGGCGGCGGCGGGGGCATGGTGTTCCTGCCGATTCTGTCCCGGGGCGGCACGCTGAGCCAGCGGAAGCTGTACGCCACCTGTGTGGGCGTGATTTTCCCGGTGTGCCTGGTGTCGGCGGCGGTGTATGTGTGGCGGGGCGGCGTGTCCCTGACGGAGGCGCTGCCCTATCTGGCCGGGGGCCTGCTGGGGGGCTTCCTGGGGGGAAAGCTCTATGGGAAAATCTCCACAAAATTTCTGAAATGGCTCTTTGCCGCCTTTCTCTTTTACGCGGGGGTGAAGTATCTGTTATGACGGACTGGGTGATTCCCTTCCTCTGCGGCCTGGGGGCCAGCGTGATTTCTGCCTGGGGCGTGGGCGGCGGAACGCTGCTTCTTTTGGTGATGACGCTGTTTCTGGGGGTGGACCAGCGGACGGCCCAGGGGGTGAACCTGCTGTTCTTTCTGCCCACAGCGGCCAGCGCCCTGGTCTGCCACGCCCGGAGCGGCTTTCTGGATAAGCCCACGCTGAAGGCGGCGGTGCCCGTAGCGGTGGCGGCGGCTCTGCTGGGGGCCTGGATTTCAAACTCGGTGGACGTGGAGATTCTGCGGAAGCCCTTTGGGGTGTACCTGCTGCTCTCCGGCGCGGGGCTGGTGTGGCCGCGGAAAAACAAAGAGGAGCGGTAAGCCGCTCCTTTTCTTATGCAATCACCGTCAAAAACAGCTGCACACAGGAAACCACATCCCTTACGCTTTGCGTCTCTCCCGCAAAGCCGCTCCACAAAATCAGCAGCATATTTAAAAGCATCAGCGGCACAAACAGAGCCCATCTTTTCACGTTCGTTCCTCCTTATGTCATCAATATCCCTGTCCGGAGCATGACCCTTGGGCTATTATCACACATTCGTCCCTGTTTGTCAACAAAACTATACATAGTATGATAATTTATTGCCAATGCTTGTCATGTATTCTGGACAGTAAAGGAGGCGGCATCATGATAGGCGATACCATCCGTTCTCTGCGGGAACAGGCCGGTTATTCTCAGGCGGAGCTGGCGCGCAGGCTGACAGTGACCCGCTCCTCCGTCAACGCCTGGGAAAGCGGACTTTCTGCACCAACGGCGGCGTATATCGTGGACCTGGCCAGGCTGTTCCATGTCAGTACCGACTATATCCTGGGGCTGGACAGCGGGAAGCAGATCAGTCTGGCGGGTCTTTCGGAGCAGGAGATTCACATTCTGTATCAGCTGCTGGATTATTTCGACGGAAGACGGGGCGGCCCCGCTGGACAGCCCCGGCAGAATCTGCTATCATAGTACAACTATTTCGTCGACTAGGGGAGGAACCTGACTATGACAGAAACCGCGCTTATCTGGGACCTGGACGGGACCCTGCTGGACTCATACGGCATCATTGTTCCCAGCCTTCAGGAGACACTGGCGGAATTTCAGCTTGACACGGAGGCGGAGACCCTTCTGCGCCGGGTGACGGAGACGTCCGTCAGCGCGGTGATTCGGGAGGCGGCGGAGAAAACAGGCCGGTCCTTTGCGGAGATCAAGGACCGCTATTCCGCCGTCAGCGGCGGCAGGGTTCTGGAAATTCCTCCCATGCCACGGGCCCGGGAGACGCTGGAGGCTTTGGCGGCCATGGGGGCCCTTCAGTTCGTCTATACCCACCGGGGGAGCACCACCGCGGCGGTGCTGGAGCATCTGGGGTTTCAGCGGTTCTTTAAAGAGGTGGTCACCAGTCTGAGAGGCTTTCCCAGAAAGCCCAGTCCCGACGCCCTGCTGTACCTGATGGAACGATACGGCCTGGACAAATCCCGCACCTTCTATATAGGGGACCGGACCCTGGACATGGACTGCGCCCGGAACGCCGGCATCCCTGGGGTGCTTTACGCCCCTTCCGGGGCCGGGACGGCGGACTATGTGGTCCGGGACCTGATGGAGATACAGGACATTGTGAGGGACGCTTCCGGAAAGGAGCGGACATGAGGGAACGGAGGGAAACCGCGGTCCGCCTCTGGTTTGACATGTGGCTGAAAAAGGCGGACCTGGGCATTTTGCACCTGTTCGCCCCGGACGCCGTTTACATCGAGAGCTGGGGCCCGGAGTACCGCGGCGCGGAAAAAATACGGCACTGGTTTGAGGAGTGGAATACCCGGAGGACGGTCCTGCGATGGGATATCCTGGAGTTCTTCCACAAGGGAGATCAGACGGTGGTCCGCTGGATCTTCCGGAACCGGATGAACGACGGGCGGAGAGAGGAGTTCGAGGGCATGTCCCTGGTCCGGTGGACCCAGGACGGGCGCATCGCCTTTTTGCAGGAATTCGGCTGCAACGAAAACCGCTACGACCCCTACCGGGACGGACCGGAGCCTCAGTTTCGGGAGGGCGCCGCCCTTTGGTTTTAGAACCTGTATTCACAAACGTTGAACGCTGTCTGAACAGGCTTTTTCCCGCCATGCCGCGCCGGTTTCCCCTGCAGTCCGCGGACTGCCGCAGGCGGCGAAGGAGATCCCTGTCCGGCAGGAAAGATCCATGCCCGTCCGGCATCCTCCGGCTGTGAATACAGGTTCTCAGAGGATGGAAAACTGAAATGAGGAATCAGGACTTTTCCGGTGGAAGTTCCTGATTCCTCATTTTTTGACGGTTTCAGAGCCCCAGGATTGCCGAGGCGAATTGGAAGTAAATCAGCAGGGAAATGGCGTCCACAATGGTGGAGATGAAGGGCGAGGCCATGACCGCCGGATCGAAGCCCACTTTTTTGGCCAGCAGGGGCAGGGCGCAGCCCACCAGCTTGGCGCAGAGCACCGTGCCCACCAGTGTGGAGCAGACCACCAGAGCCACCTGGGGGGTTACGGTGGGATTGCGCAGCAGCCAGCGGTCTATCAGCATCATCTTGAGGAAGTTGGCCGCCGCCAGACACAGCCCGCAGCACAGCGAGACACGGAACTCCTTCCACAGCACCTGAAAAAGGTCGGAAAAACGGACCTCTCCCAGGGACAGGGCCCGGATAACGGCGGTGGAGGCCTGGGTGCCGCTGTTGCCGCCGGTGCCGGAGAGCATGGGGATGAAGGAGGTCAGAATGGCGCAGGCCATCAGGGATTTTTCGAAGTGGGTGAGGATGATGCCGGTGAAGGTGGCGGAGAGCATCAGCAGCATCAGCCAGGGAGTCCGGGCCTTCCAGGTCTCATAGACTCCGGTTTTCAGATAGGGCTTGTCGCCGGGGAGCATGGCGGCCATCTTCTCGATGTCCTCCGTGACCTCCTCCTGCAAGACGTCGATGGCGTCGTCCACGGTGATGATGCCCACCAGACGGTTCTCCTTGTCCACCACCGGCAGGGCCAGAAAGTCGTATTTGCTCAGGGCCCGGGCCACGGCCTCCTGGTCGTCCAGCGTCTGGACGGCAATCAGGTTCCGCTCCATGATGTCGCCGATGACGTCGTCCTCCTCCGCCAGCAGGATGGTCCGGATGGTCAAAAGGCCGATGAGGTGCCGCCGCTCGTCGGTGACATAGCAGATGTTGATGGTCTCCTTGTCGGGACCGGTGCGGCGGATGCGCTTCAGGGCGTCCTCCACCGTCATGGTCTCCTTCAGGTCCACGAATTCCGTGGTCATGATGCTGCCGGCAGAGTCCTCCGGGTATTTGAGAATCTCGTTGATGCTCTTGCGCATCTCCGGGTCGGAGTGGCGCAGGATGCGCTTGACCACATTGGCGGGCATTTCCTCCACGATGTCCACGGTGTCGTCCAGGTAGAGCTCGTCCAGAACCTCTTTCAGCTCCGTGTTGGAAAAGCTGGAGATCAAAAGCTCCTGTTCGCCGCTGTCCAGCTCCACGAAGACCTCCGCCGCCAGCTCCTTGGGCAGCAGGCGGAACACCAGGGGAACCTTTTCGCCCAGCTCCGTGCAGAGGGAGGCGATGTCCGCCGCCTCCATGGGCAGCAGCAGGTCCCGCAGGTCGGCATAGCGTTTTCGGTTCAAATAATCCTCAATCTTTTCCAGTAGCTCCGTCCGTTCGTTTTGCAGTTCAAACATGTGCGGGACCTCCTTTCCAGATGCTCTGTCCCAGTTTGTCCCGGCCTCGGGAAAAGGGAAACAGCCATAAAATCAGAGAGCTTCCAGTCATCCCATGCCGGTACGATGGAAGCTCTCCGCCTCGCTGTCTGCGGAGGGGCCAGCCTTTCCGCCTGCCGTTCTTCCGCCTGCCGTTCAAGCTTTAGCCTCACAAGGCGGTGAAATCGCGTTAGATGATACCTTCGTCTCGATATCGCCTGTTGACCCTCTCATGATGTCTCCATCATTTTGCGGCAGCGACCCATATCCTTGTGGCAGCCTTACCTACCGGACATGATTCAGTTTTCAGTGTTCTCTGTACTCTATATTATGCCTGTTTTCTCTCTCTGTCAAGCGCCGGGGCCGCTCTATTTACAGAATGCCGGAAACCCGGAGGTCCGCGGAGCCGGACAGCCTGTTTCCGTTTATGTCCCGGAGCTGGAGATAGCTGACGCTGCTGTAGCTGAGGTCGGAATAGCCCAGATACAGCCCGCCGCCGGCCATGACGCAGGCGACAGGCGTGGCCGGGCGCTTCATGGGGAAGAACAGCAGCCGGCAGATCCGCCCGCCGGGCAGCATTGCCAGCCCTCCGTTGGAGGTTCCGGCGGTGAAGCCGGGAGCCCAATAGCTTCCGGTGCTGCCGTTGATGCCCAGATAGCAGCTTCCGCTGCCGGGCGTCCGGATGTCCACCGCCGCCAGCACGCACCGGCTGAGCAGGGAACCGCCCACCGGCAGGTTCAGGGTGCTGTCTCCGCCGGCGGAGACGCTTTTCTCCACAAGGACTTCAAAGTGCAGCTTCTCTGTTTCCAGACGGCCGATATCCCCTTGAAGGGCGGTCCGGGCGTCGGAAAGAGCCTTGGCGCTTCGCTGCTCCGACGCGGCCAGCGCCGCGTCCAGGCGGCCGCTCTCGCTGGCGCTGAGGGCCGCCAGCGCCGCCAGGGCGGCGTCGATTCTGGCGTTGTCTTCATTGAAGTCCTCCATCAGGATGCGGTCGCTCCGGTCCCACTGGTTCAGCTGATACTGTTCGGTTTTTCTCATGTCATGTTCCTCCGATTGTCAGAATTCGGAGTTGGCTAGCCCACAGCAGGCGGCCCCTTTCCCGCCGGATGCACGTGTTCGTGCACCTGCCGGGGAAGATTCACATATTTTCGTCAGCCATGGGAAAAACTGCGTGGAGAAGACCATATGATGGAGGTAACAGCTATGGAATATCTCAACGCCTTTCTCTGCGGCGGCATTCTCTGCGCCATCGGTCAGATTCTTATTGACAAAACCCAGCTCACCCCCGCCCGCATCCTGACGGGCTATGTGGTGGCCGGTGTGCTGCTCAGCGCTCTGGGGCTCTATCAGCCCCTGGCGGACTGGGGCGGCGCAGGGGCCACGGTGCCTCTGACCGGCTTCGGCCACGCTCTGGCCAAGGGCGTGAAGAAAGCTGTGGGGGAACAGGGCTGGCTGGGGGTCTTCACCGGCGGACTCACCGCCACGGCGGGGGGCATCGCCGCCGCGGTGGTTTTCGGCGTGGTCATGGCGGCGCTGTTTCGGCCCAACGCCAAGCGGTGACCGCCTGCCCGGCGTCCCGCTTTTTTCCCTGAGAACGGTCCCCGGGGCCGGCCGTTCTGATGTTCGCTGTCAAAGCGTCCCGCCCCATACCGCCGGTGGATTTTTCCAGCCGGCAAAAACCGCCTGCCCATATGCTGTGGGCAGGCGGGAGAAAAAATGTCACAGAATTGTTTCTTTTTTCTGCCGGGAAATCTGCTATACTAAGAAGCGACGATTTTCGACAGAAAGGACCGATGCCCCCTATGCGCCAATTTACCAGCCTGCTTTTGACGCTGCTGCTGATCTTCTCTCTGGCGGCCTGTGCCGCCGCCCCCTCCGGAGATCCGCCCAGCTCCTCAGGGACGGCGGAGGATCCGGCGGTTTCCTCCGAAGATGCGGAGAATCCCGCCCCGGAACCCGAGGAGGAGCCCGTCCCTCCCGAGCCGGAGCCCTATGAGATCAGTGATCCCACCGAGGAGAAAGAGGGCTATGTCCCCTGGAACGGCGTTGTGGAGCATCTTTTTTTCCACCCGGTCATCGCGTATCCGGAGCTCGCCTTTGACGGGGACGCCCAGGCCAACGGCCTGGATGATTTCATGGTGACAGTGGACGAGTACAATAAGATTCTCCAAAGCTGCTATGACAAGGGCTATGTCCTGGTGGACATTGCCGATGTGTGGAGCGAGACCACAGGGGAGGACGGACAGCCCAAAATGATCCGGAACACTCTCTATCTCCCGGAGGGGAAAAAGCCCCTGATTCTCTCCTACGACGATACGAACTACTATCCGTACATGCTGGAAAACGGCCTGGCCTATAAGCTCATCATCGGGGAGGACGGCAAAATTGCCTCCTGGGGCCTGGACCCCAAGGGTGAAGAGGTGGTCAGCCGTGACCTGGACGCCATCCCCATTCTGGACAAATTCGTGGAGGAGCACCCGGATTTCTCCCCCTTCGGCGCCAAGGGATGCCTGAGCCTGACAGGCTACGAGGGTATCCTGGGCTACCGCACCCAGACCGACACCAAGAACTGGGACGACGCCAGAGAGGCCAACCGCCAGAAGGAGCGGGAGGCGGTGAAGCCCATTGTGGAGGAGCTGAAACGCACCGGCTGGACCTTCGGAAGCCATACATGGGGCCATATCCGCCTGGGCACCCTGAGTCTGGACACCATCAAGGCCGACACCCGGCGCTGGTACGACGAGGTCGGCAGTCTGGTGGGCGAGACCACCATCCTCTTCTATCCCCACGGCGAGCGCCCCGACGGCAACGACTGGAAAAACACCGGCCCTGTGTTCCAGTATCTCCAGTCCACCGGCTTCCGGGTCTTCGCTTCCGTAGGCGTGGAAAGCTTCAGCTTCATCAAAAAGGATATCTGCGCCGTTATCTGCGACCGGCTCCACCCCGACGGCACCACCCTCCGCCACTCCCGGGACCGCTATCTTCAGTTCTACGACGCCAAGGACATCATGGATGTGGACGTGCGGCCCCAGCGGGAAATCGACTGGTCGTGAGGAGGCTGAGAGAAGGCCGGGTCCTCAGCGCCGCTGTGCTGGCGGTTCTGGCTTTGGCCGTGAGCCTCTTCCCTTCGCTTCCGTCTCCCGCCGCCGTGGCCGCCATGACGCCGGAGGCGGCGGATACCGCTCTGCTGGGCCTGCCCCGCCACAGGGTTCTCTCCGCCTGGGGAGAGCCGGACGGGATGCTCTCCGGCCTCTTCGGCGACATTTACACACTGGACAGCGGCAGACAGATTGTTGTATACTATGATACACAGCCCCTGAACGATGGGACCGGCGACGGACATACGGTCCCCGTTCGGCACATCGCCATCTCAGAACCCTGACAGGAGGTATCCCTATGACAAGAGAAGAGCTGAAAGCCGCGGCCATCGCCATGCTGGACCGGGCTTATGTCCCCTACTCCCATTTCCCTGTGGGGGCGGCGCTGGAGTGCGCCGACGGCACGGTGTTCACCGGCTGCAACATCGAAAATGCCGCCTACTCTCCCACCCTCTGCGCCGAACGGACGGCGGTGGCCAAGGCCGTCAGCGAGGGGCACAGGGATTTTGTGCGCATCGCTGTGACGGGCCGCTGCGAGGACTATTGCTTCCCCTGCGCCGTCTGCCGCCAGGTGCTCTATGAATTTGCCCCGGATATGGAGGTCATCAGCCTCAACGGCAAGGGTGAGGAGCTGGCACTGCCCCTGAGGGAGCTGCTGCCCCACGGGTTCGGCCCCGCCTACCTGCTGGAAGACAAAGAAGACAAATGAGCGAAGGCCCCGCCGTCCGGCGGGGCCTTCGTCTGCACTTATTTTCTCCGGTTCGCCCGGCTGATTCCGGACAGCACGATTCCTATCACGATGCAGGCCAGACCGGGAATAAGCAGCGGACTGTTCCCGTGCCGGGCCAGCAGGAAAATTCCCGCCAGCAGCAGAAAAACACCAACGATTCCCACCGCGTACACAGGGCATCCCCTCCTTCTAAAGGTTCAGAAGCTGAAAACCTGCCCCGTCCGCTCCACCGGCACGGTCCGTCCGGCAAACTCCGGGTATTTCTCCAGAAACCTCCCGGTAAAGCCGAAGTCCCCCCATTGGTGCATGGGCAGGAATTTTTTGATGTCTGCCAGCTCCAGGAAGTACTTCGGCCCCCAAAAACCCGCCTCCCCCAGCCGGGGGTCCAGAGGCAGCATGGCCAGGTCGATGGTCCGGCCCCGGAGAGGCTCTGCGTACTTCTTGAAATTGGCGGCCATGTTGTGGTTCCAGGCCTTGTCCTCCCCCTCCCAGTGCCACCAGTTCAGGTCCCCGGCGTGGAAGACGGTCGTTCCGCCGGGCAGCGTCGCCAGAAAAGCCGCGCCCTCGTCGGTGGAGGGCAGGGCCTCCACTCTGACGCGGGGAAGCTCCAGCGTCCCGCCGCCCCGGAGGCTATGGCAGGCTTCCGGCGTTTTGGCGGAGAGGTTCCAGCGTTCCCGGTTCCGGGGGCTGAGCCTGATATCATGGCCAAGGATAAACTCCACGTCCCGGCTCCCGCCGTCCAGGGCGAAGATTTCCGGCTTGAAGTGGTCCTCATGGCGGTGGCTGGCAAAGACATACAGGGGGACCCCCGGCGCAAGCGCCGGGAGCTCCCCTTTCCACCAGTCGAACAGCAGAGCGGCGGAGTCCGTCTCCACCAGAAAGCCGCTGTGGTCCAGAAACGTGACCCGCATCAGCGGAACTTCACCGCCGTGCCGTAGGTAATGACCTCGGCGGCCCCCTGCATCACGGAGGAAGATCCATAGCGGATGTTCACCACGGCGTCGGCACCCAGGGCCTGAGCCTCGTCCACCATGCGCTTGGTGGCGATCTGCCGGGCCTCGTTGAGCATCTCGGTGTAGCCGATGATTTCGCCGCCCACCAGGGTTTTCATGCTGGCCATAAAGTCCTTGCCGAAGTTCTTGGACTGGACCACGGTTCCCTTCACAATGCCCAGGGCCTCAAATTCCCGTCCGGGCACATAGTCGATATTCAGAAGCAGCATATTCGTTTCCTCCTTAAAATTCTTTTGGTCTTGCGTTTCCGAACAGGGGAGGCGACCTCCTCTGTTCGTCTCTATTTTATACCTTCCAGCAGGGGGAAGGTCAATAGAAATCCCCGAATTGTCCTCAATTTCTTTCTTAGAGCAATTCCTGAACATACTGAGAAGGGTTCAGCGGTCCGGAAACTGCATGACTGCGTTGTTGTCCTTGGCGTGCGTCAGTCCGGCAAGGAAGACCAACGAAGTATGTCGGGAAATTTGCCGGCAGGCTGTGTGCGGATGATTTCGGGATGGCTCTTAATACTGGCTGGCCTCTTCCTCTTCGCCCCGGTCGATCTCCCGCAGCCGGACTCGAAGGCTCACCCAGATCAGCAAAATGGACCCGATATCCAGCAGGGCCGCCAGCAAAGCCAGCCGCCCGGCCAGACCGTCAGGGTTCACGCCCTCCCGGAGCCACAGCAGCGCGGCGGCGGCAAGCAGGCGGGCGGCGGAAGACGCGGCGGCGCTCCTCACGGCGTTTCTCCGCCGGAGGGTCTGGCTCTCCGGCTCGCCCGGCCGGGTTCCCCATCTTTTAATAGCGGCTCGCCTCCTCCTCTTCTCCTCCGTCGATCTCATCCAGCCGCTGGAGCAGCGCCCGGATCACCCCTATAATCACCGCGCCGCCCAGAACGGCGTACAGCAGCACGATGGGAAGGGCGATCCCAGCCTCCGCTCCCATGCCGCCAATGGCCGCCAGGACCATCAGGATCAGCGGAGCCACATACAGCACCACCGCCGCGGTAATGATAATCGGGGCAATTTTCTTTTTAGTAGTTTTTCGCATCCTCCAGCTCTCCTTTCTCCAGCTCCTCCCGCCGTCGGCACAGAACATACAAGAAGGCAATTCCCATGGGCAGGAGCAGCGCACCGCCGGTCAGCGCAATCAGTGCCGCCAGAATCCAAAATGAACTCTCCTCAATAGCTTTTCGCATCGTCTTCTTCTCCTTTCCCGATCTCCCGAATCCGCTGAATCAGGGCCAGCACCACCCCGCCGATGACCACCAGGGGCAGCAGCGTGATCACCGCCAGCATCAGCGCCGGGGGACTGCCGTTTGTCCCAGCGTAAATGCTCCAGAAAAGCAGCCCCGTAAGTCCCATCATCAGCAGTGTCATCCCCACCGTAATGACCACCGGGGCCACATAGCGGATGCGGACGTCCCGCTTCTGCTTGTTCTGGAAAGTGGTGCCGGTCTGCTCCAGAGTATCCATCTCCGCCAGGACGGACTCGGCATCCAGGTCGCAGAGCCGCTCCTGCCGGTCCGTCAGACGGCCGCAGAGGCGGATGGCCTGATCCAGGTTTCCCCGCTCCCGCTCCAGAGAGACCAGATGGCGGCGCATCCCGTCCCCCACGGTGTGGGCCCCGCTCTGCATCTGCCGGATCTCCTCCAGAGGGACCCCCAGCTTCCGCAGCAGCTTGATCCGCCGCAGGGCCTCCACCTCCGCCTCGCCGTAGTCCCGGTAGCCGTTTTCGCTGTTCCGCCGGGGGGACAGCAGACCTTCGGACTCGTAGAAGCGGATGTTTTTCCGGGTGATGCCCACCAGGGCCTCCACCTCGTTGATTTTCATGCCTCTCACCTCGGTTTCTGAGAGTATCTTACACCTTCCAGCGGGGGGAAGGTCAATAGGAAATTAGAAATTAGGGATGAGAAATTAGGATTTTTTTGTGCCGCGGTTCCACAAACATTTTTTCATCCCTAATTTTTCATTCCTCATTCCTAATTCCTCATTTCTATGCTATACTGTTGGCCATGGAACAGATGGATTTATCAAAGGCGGTCCGGCCTCTGCTGGACTGGTACAGGAACAACGCCCGGGACCTGCCCTGGCGGCGGACCCGGGATCCCTATCGGATCTGGGTCTCTGAAATTATGCTCCAGCAGACCCGGGTGGCGGCGGTGCTGGGTTATTATGCCCGGTTTCTGGAGACCTTCCCCACGGTGGAGGCTTTGGCCGCCGCCCCGGAAGACCGGCTGATGAAGCTGTGGGAGGGCCTGGGCTACTACAGTCGGGCCCGGAATCTCCAGAGAGCCGCCAGACTGGTGGCGGAGCGGGGTGGCTTTCCCGACACCCGCGCCGGTCTTCTGGAGCTGCCCGGCGTGGGGGACTACACTGCTTCCGCCATTGCCTCGGCGGCCTTCGGGCGGCGGGAGGCGTCGGTGGACGGCAATGTCCTCCGGGTCTATGCCCGCCTGACGGACTGCCATGACGACATTGGAGACCCCGCGGTCAAAAAAGCGGTTCGGGCCCAGGTCCAGGCGGTCTTTCCCGCAGAGGACGCGGATGTCCGCGTCTTCAATCAGGCTCTGATGGAGCTGGGGGCCACGGTCTGCGGCCCCAACGGACCGCCCCGGTGCCTCCTCTGTCCGGTCCGGGACTTTTGTCTGGGACAGGCCCGGGGCACGGCGGAGGCTCTGCCGGTGAAAAAGCCCAAAAAGGCCCGGCGGGCGGAGGAGAAAACCGTGTTTCTCCTCCTGCGGAACGGGGAGACCGCCCTGCGGAAGCGGCCCGGCTCCGGTCTGCTGGCGGGGCTGTGGGAGTTTCCCAATGTAAAGGGCGCCCTCGGCGAGGAGGCCGCCCCGGAAGCGGTGAAGCTCTGGGGGCTGGAACCGAAGTCCTGGAAAAGCCGCCTCGCCGCCAGGCACATCTTCACCCATGTGGAATGGCATATGACCGGCTATGTCTTGGAGGTCTCCGGCCAGGGACCGCCGGATTTCGTTTGGACGGACAGCCTTGCGGACTACGCGGTGCCCTCCGCCTTCGCCCGGTACAGCGCGGAAGCGGTGAAACTGTTGGGAGGGAAGCCATGAGACTGCTGCAATGGGCGCTGTTCCTCCTGCTGCTGCTTTTGCTGCGGAAGCTTCTCTGGTGCCTCCGGTGGCTATGGCGCTATTATCACGGCCGGGAGCTCCCGCCGCCCATCTCCTTCCTCCCCCAGCGGAGCGAGCGAATCTTTGAGGAACACATCCGGCAGGCGGGAGAAGAGAAGGAGGATTCATGAGTCTATTAAAAAACGAACACGATTCACAGGAAACTCAGACGGTCCCGCTGAACTGTCCTTGGTGCGGGAAGGCTATGGAACAGGGCTTTCTCCGCTCAGGCCGGGGCAGTATCCTCTGGGCCCCCGGGCTGCCCGCCGTAAAACACTGGCTGGTAGGGAACCGGCGGGAGATTCGAGTGGATACAGAGGGCCCTGCATCCACGCTGGCGGGCTACCGAACTGCCTGGCTCTGCCGGAACTGCGAAAAAATGGTCTTTGACATGCCCAGGCAGGAGGAACCTCAGAACCTCTTTGCCGCGCACGGGAAAGAGGACCGCGAAATGAAAGAGGGAGACGTGTAAATGGCACAACTGTACTTCAAATATGGGGCCATGGGCTCCAGCAAGTCCGCCAACGCCCTGATGGCCCGGTTTAATTATGAGGAGCGGGGCCAGAAGGCCCTGATGGTCAAGCCCCGGCTGGACACCCGGGACGGGGAGCATGTGGTGACCTCCCGGATTGGGCTGACCTATCCCTGCGTGTACTTCGATGAAATGCGGGAGATGACCGTCATGGAGCTTCAGCAGAATGCCTGCATCATCGTGGACGAGGCCCAGTTTCTGACCCGGGAGGAGGTCATGCACCTGGTCTATCTGGTGGACCATCTGGATATCCCCGTCATGTGCTATGGGCTCCGGGCGGACTTCAAAGGGGAGCTGTTTCCCGGCAGCTATGCCCTGCTGGTCATGGCGGACAAAATCGAGGAGGTCAAAACGATTTGCTGGTGCGGCAAGAAAGCCACCTTCAACGCCCGCTTTGACGGACAGGGCAAGGTGCTGAAGGAGGGCGAACAGGTGGTGCTGGGGGCCAATGACAAGTACATCGGTCTCTGCCGCCGCCACTGGATGGAGGGCAACCTGGGGCCGGACTTCGGCGTGGGGGGCCTGTGATGCTCTGCGGGCTGTGCCCCCGGAACTGCCGGGCGGACCGTGAGACCAGACCGGGGATCTGCGGGATGTCCTGGGAGCCCGTCGTGGCCCGGGCGATGCTGCACCAATGGGAGGAGCCCTGTCTGGTGGGGGAGAAGGGGGCGGGGGCCATCTTCTTCTCCGGGTGCAATCTCCGCTGTGTGTACTGCCAGAACAGGCCCATCTCTCAGGGCGGCGTGGGGAAAACCGTGTCCGTCTCCCGTCTCCGGGAGATTTTCCGTTCCCTGATCGACCAGGGGGCCGCCTGTCTGGACCTGGTGACCCCCACCCAGTTTGCCCCCGCCGTGCTGGAGGCCCTGGGGTCTGAGCCCTGGCCGGTGCCGGTGGTCTGGAACTGCGGGGGCTATGAAAGCGTCTCCGCTTTACAGCAGCTGGAGGGGAAGGTCCAGGTCTACCTGCCGGACCTGAAATATGCCCTGCCGGGTCCGGCGGAGCGGTACTCCGCCGCGCCGGACTACTTTGACCGCGCCGCCCCCGCCATTCTGGAGATGTTCCGTCAGACGGGCCCTTACCGGATGGAAGACGGCCAATTGAAGTCCGGCGTGCTCATCCGTCATCTGCTGCTGCCGGGGGAGCTGGAGAACACCCGCCGG
The DNA here is from genome assembly GCA_910575505.1 of Oscillospiraceae bacterium. Taxonomy (GTDB): domain Bacteria; phylum Bacillota; class Clostridia; order Oscillospirales; family Oscillospiraceae; genus Oscillibacter. The sequence continues at coordinate 145,507 of CAJTFK010000004.1, read as the reverse complement.
TGTATAGACTGGGTGGCGGAGACCTTCCGCCCCGGCGACGTGCTGTTTTCCCTCATGAGCCAGTACACCCCCCAGCCCGGGGCCGTTGGAGCGCTGGCCCGGCATGTGACCAGGGCGGAGTACCGGGCGGCGGCGGCGTATATGGAGAACTGCGGCATTGCCAGCGGCTACACCCAGGAACGGACCTCCGCCAGGGAGGAGTATACGCCGGAGTTTGATCTGTCGGGCCTGTAAGCATGAGGTTTTATGGGTCCCTTTTCAGAAAAGTGCTGCTGGGATATAACTTCGGCGGTTTCCACAAAAGCACATTGAAACAGCAGGAGTCCTGTGCTATAATCGGCTCGACAAATAGTGATTTGTATAAAGAGGAGTTTGTCAATGAAAAGTGATGTTGAGTATATACAGCTATTTATGGAATATGAATCAGATGAGATGCCCATGGTGTATTTTTATGAAGTGGATTTGAAGGATGACCGCCTTACGCTTAGAGAGATGGAAATCTTCGCGGACAGGACCGTAAAGATTGATAAGGACCCATATCGTGATGTCATAGAAGTATGTCCAATCCCAACCGTTGATGAATTGAACGCAAAGGTCTGGGGAGAAGGCTTCTATGCAACGATTATATCCAAAGAAGAATTTGATGAAATATGGAATACCAGAATTTATAGCGGAAGCCTGGTTGCTATCTGACTTCCAGTTTATTGGGCGGCCATCCAGTAATGGGTGGCTGCCCGTTTTGGATATTTTGACGAGTGGTTTGACGAAGCGGTCTTCAGCAACACTAATCTGAAAAGGGAGTTTTATGGAACAGTTTGAGTATATCCGCTGGTATTGGAGGCATATCGACGGTGAGATGTTGGTGGTGCTCTTTTACGAGGTCGACCTCGCCAACGAGCGTTATGCCACCCCCATGGTTGAGGTTTTCCTGGACCGCTCCGCCGAACCGGTGACGGAATTGGGCTTTGCATTTGTTACGGAGGCGCCGGCGCCCCCGGCGAGTGAAATCAACCGGGACCCTGATTTTTTTGCGGAGCTCATTTCAAAAGAGGTTTTTGAAGACGCCTTCCGCAATCCGGTCTATTCCGGATCTCTCTCCCGGCCGCGCATATAAAAAACCCGCAGGGAATCCCTGCGGGTTTTTTATGTAGTTTCCTCTTACTCCTCGGGAACGATGGCACCGTTGGGGCAGGTGTCGCTGCAGGAACCGCAGTCCAGGCAGGCAGCGGCGTCGATGACATAGGAATCATCGCCCTGGCTGATAGCGCCGGCGGGGCAAACGTCAGAGCAAGCGCCGCAGCTCACGCAGGCAGAAGTGATCTTATAGGCCATGGGTAGCACCTCCATTAGAATTGTATCCTCATTGTAGCATACAATTTAAAAAAAGCAAGGGGGCTGTTAAAAAAATCACAGGAAAATTTTTTGAAGAGCCGAAAAAGGGCCTCAGATGTGGTTTGTCGGCACTAACTGTTCACGATTTGTTTTCATATTGGTCAGAGAAAGTCAAAATTTAGCTCTTGACATTTGCCGGGGAAGTGCTATACTGACAGCATACAGAACATCAAAGAAAGTCAAAGTCAAATGAAAAAAACAAAGGCGGTCTTTGCCGGGTTCGGAGCCTGCCCCATAGCCCCGGGATACACAGGGAAGCGGCGGCCAGGAGACCGGCTTACAGAAAGGACAGAAAGAACGGAAAGGAAGGAGTCCCATGGGAATCTCAGATTTGATTGCGGCCTTTCTCCAGGAGAGTCTGGAGGAATCCGGGGACGGGGTGCTGGAGGTCCAGCGCAGCGACCTGGCCCAGCGCTTCAACTGCGTGCCCAGCCAGATCAACTACGTGATGTCCACCCGCTTTTCCCCGGAACGGGGCTACATCGTGGAGAGCCGCCGGGGGGGCAACGGGTACATCCGCATCACCCGGGTCCGGGTGGACCGGCAGACCCTGCTGATGCACGTCATCAACTCCCTGGGGGAGGGGGTGGACCTGCCCTCGGCCAGAGCCATTCTCGCCAACCTGGCAGAGGCTGGGGCCCTGGAGGAAACCCTGGCCCGGACGATTCTGGCGGCGGTGAGCGACAAGGCTCTGGCCGCCGTGCCCCGGCAGAACCGGGACGCCGTCCGGGCGGACATTCTGCGGAACGTCCTGATCTTACAGGTATAGTCCCTATTGGAATCAGTCAACAAAATATTTGCAGATATATGGAGGTAAGTATTATGAAATGCGAACATTGTGGCAAAAATGAAGTCACCTTTGTTTACCAGAGCAACATCAACGGTCAAGTCACAGAAAAACACCTCTGCGCCGACTGCGCCGCCAAACTGGGCTTTACCCAGCGAATCGCCGCCAGCCATCAGAGAATGATGAACAGTTTTGGCAGTCTTTTCTCCAACCCCTTCGGCGGACTGTCTGACGGCTTTGACCAGTTCACCGTCCCCCGCCTCTCCATGCCGGAGCAGTTCCACCAGATGCTGGGAGAGATGTTTGACAACCCGCTGGACGATCTTTTCGCCGACATGCCCGCCCTGGGCGCACCGGCGAAGACGCCGGAGAAGACGCCGGAGAAGGCGGAGCAGGACGATCAGAACCGTTTTGCCAGGACCCGGGAGCTGAACGCCCTGCGGCATGAAATGGCCCGGGCCGTGGAGACGGAGGATTTCGAACGGGCCGCTCAGCTCCGGGACCGGATCAGAGCCCTTGAGAAGGAAAACAGCTGAGGAAAATACGAATCTTTCAGAAAGGAAGTAGAACGATATGAGCGAACGGAAATTCAGCCCCGGAGCGGAAGAGGCTCTTCGGCTCAGTCAGGAATCCGCCAGCGAGCTGGGGCACGGCTATGTGGGCACCGAACATCTGCTGCTGGGCCTCCTCCGTCAGACGGGAGGAGCGGCCCATGAGGTTCTGGTGGAGGACGGCCTTACCTACGACCTCATTGCCGAGATGATCTGCCGGAGCGTGGGAGCCGGAAACCCCGGCGGCAACCCGGCCCAGGGCCTCACCCCCAGGGCCCGCCGGGTGGTGGAAATCGCCATGGAGGACTCCGCCAGAGGCGGCAGCGCCTATGTGGGCGCCGAACATCTGCTGGCGGGCCTGCTGCGGGAGGGGAACAACATGGCCGTCCGGATGCTCCGGCTGTCCGGCTCGGACCCCCGGCGGCTCTATGACGCACTGATGCACAAGCTCCAGGAGCGGGCCCAGAACAGCGCGAGAAAATCCACCCGGGAGGAGCCCAAAAACAGCGGCGGCGCCGGCGGCAGCGGAAAGACCCTGCGGGAATTCACCAGGGACCTGACCGCCGACGCCCGGGCGGGGAAGCTGGACCCCGTGATTGGCCGGGACAGCGAGATTCAGCGGGTTATTCAGATTCTCTCCCGGCGGACCAAGAACAACCCCTGTCTCATTGGCGAGCCCGGCGTGGGCAAGACCGCCGTGGCGGAGGGCCTGGCCCGGAAGATTGCCATGGGCGACGTGCCGGAAGACCTGCTGGACAAACGCATTCTCTCTCTGGACCTCTCCGGCATGGTGGCCGGCACCAAGTACCGGGGCGAGTTTGAGGAGCGAATCAAGAAGGCCCTGGAGGAGGTTCAGAAGTCCGGGGACGTGATTCTGTTCATCGACGAGCTCCACACCATCGTGGGAGCCGGCAGCGCCGAGGGCGCCGTGGACGCGGCGAACATCATCAAGCCCGCCCTGGGCCGGGGGGAAATCCGGGTCATCGGCGCCACCACCCTCAACGAGTACCGGAAATATATCGAGAAGGACGCCGCCCTGGAGCGCCGCTTTCAGCCGGTCCAGGTGGGCGAGCCCAGCCAGGAGGCCAGCCTGGAAATCCTGAAGGGCCTGCGGCCCAAATACGAGCAGCATCACAAGCTCCAGATTACCGACGAGGCCCTGGAGTCCGCCGTCTCCCTGTCTGCCCGCTATATCGCGGACCGCTTCCTGCCCGACAAGGCCATCGACCTGATGGACGAGGCCGCGTCCAGAGTTCGGATGGAGACGGAGGAGATATCCCCGGAGCTGAAGAGCCTGGAGGAGAAGATTGCCGCCCTGGCCAAGGACAAGGAGGCGGCAATTGCCAGGCAGGACTATGAAACCGCCGCCCAGCTCCGGGACATTGAAAAGAACTATCGGGACCAGGTGGAAATCGAGCGGGACAAGCGCCGCAAGAGCGAGGTGAAGCACCGCCCCGTGGGCCCGGAGGATATCGCCGCCGTGGTCTCCGGCTGGACCGGCATTCCCGTCACCCGTCTGACCGAGGACGAGGGAACCCGCCTGCTTCACATGGAGGACACCCTGCACAAGAGAGTGGTGGGCCAGGACGAGGCCGTTCAGGCCGTGGCCCGGGCCATCCGCCGGGGCCGGGTGGGTCTCAAGGACCCCAAGCGCCCCACAGGCTCTTTCCTCTTCCTGGGCCCCACCGGCGTGGGCAAGACGGAGCTGTGCAAGTCCCTGGCCGAAGCCATGTTCGGTGACGAGAGCTCCATCATCCGCATCGACATGTCCGAGTATATGGAGCGGCACACGGTGTCCCGTCTGGTGGGCTCCCCTCCAGGCTATGTGGGCCATGAGGAGGGCGGCCAGCTGACGGAAAAGGTCCGCCGGAGACCCTATTCCGTGGTGCTCTTCGACGAGATTGAGAAGGCCCACGAGGATGTATGGAACATGCTGCTCCAGATTCTGGACGACGGCCGCATCACCGACGCCCAGGGCCGGACGGTGGACTTTAAAAACACGGTCATCGTCATGACCAGCAACGTCGGGGCCAAAAGCCTCACCACCGCCGGGACGAAGCTGGGCTTTGCCCAGTCGGACAGCGCCGCCGAGGACGGCGAGCAGAAATTCCAGCAGGCCAGGGAGACCGTCATGGCGGAGCTCCGCCAGACCTTCCGGCCTGAGTTCCTGAACCGCATCGACGACATCATCGTCTTCCGCTCCCTCACCGAGGAGGATATCCGGGAGGTGGCCCGCCGGATGCTGTCTGCCGTCTCCGCCCGGATGGAGACCATGGGCCTGCACCTGAACGCCTCCGACGAGGCGGTGGCCGAGCTGGCAAAGGCGGGCTTCGACCCCAAGTATGGCGCCCGGCCCCTCCGCCGCTGCATTCAGAACCAGGTGGAGGACGCCGTGGCCGAAGGGATGCTGGACGGCACCCTGAAAGCCGGCGACACCGCCCTGCTGGCGGTGGAGGACGGCAGGCTCCGGGTCCGGAAGGACGATTCCGGCGTCTGCCTGACCAAGTGACAAACGCTCAAAGCGCGGAAAACGCCCGTCTGTACAACCAGGCGGGCGTTTTCGTACGTCATGCGGCGGGGACCTCAGCCCCCCGCCGCGATGCAGGCGGAGAGGGACCAGCTGCGCCAGTCCGCGCAGTCCTGCCGGGCCTCCTCCCGGCGGCGTGCCAGCATATCACCCAGGGGCTCGTCCCGGCCTGTTCGCCAGTCATAGAAGGTCAGGCGGCTGTCCAGCCGGGCCAGCTGGGGCAGGGTGTCATAGGAGAGGTCATAAAGCAGGTAGCTGACGCTGATATTGGGCGTTCGGGCCTCGCAGGCAAGATACCGGTCCACCTGGTCCTTTGCCACCAGATAGTCCAGGGGCACGCAGTTGATCACCAACCACCCCGCCAGGGCCAGGGGGAAGGCCAGGCGGCAGAAGCTCCTGTCCGGCTTTTGCAGCTTCCACAGCGCCGCCAGAAAGAACAGGGCCATCATCACCATGCCCCAGTAGGTCATGCAGCGCTTGAAGCTCAGACCGTAGGCGGAGACGTACAGGGTCATCCGCCAGGCGGCGGAGGCCAGCAGCAGCAGGCTTTCCCCCGCCAGCAGGGCGGAGAGCAGCCGGAGGACCGTCCAGGTTCGCCCCTCCCGCCGGGAGAAGGTCAGCCCCGCCAGGGTGACGGTGAGGTTGACCACGGTGACCCCCACCATCTGGAAAAAGCCGCTCCGGGCCCACTCGGCATAGCTGACGCCCCGCCGGGCCAGATACTCCGGCCCGCCGAAGAGCCCGGCGGACTGCACCGCCAGAAACAGCAGGTAGAGCCCGTCCAGCGCCGCCAGCATCAGCAGAAAGCTCAGGCCGTCCGTCCGCTTCTCCGGCAGGGAGCCGCTCAGGGGCCTGGGGTGCCGGAGGCTGTACAGGAAGCTGAAGGCAAAGGGCGTCAGCACCAGGGTCCAGAAGAGCTTTCCCAGGTACTCCTCCAGATGATCCAGGCTGGGGAAACGAAGGGCCTCCAGGGAGGCGGCAAACAGGGCGTCGGCGGACATCAGCACCGGCGCCAGTACCGCCACCAGCGCCAGGGCCCCCGCCGTCCCCAGCACCAGAGGCAGCGTCCGTCTGCGCCGCTCCTCCTGCCGTTCCCGCGCCGGGAACGCCGCCGTCAGAGGAACCCACAGATTCCCGAACAGGCCCCAGGCTGCCAGCAGAAACCGCTCCCACAGCATGGCGGGCCGCCACCAGGGCAGCAGGGCTCCGGCGGAGAGGGACAGGGCCTGAACGGGGACCAGGACCATCAGCGCCAGAAAATTCCACAAACGGAACAGGGGGTTGGAGGTCAGGACGAAGGTCGCCGCCAGGGCCAGATTCACCCCCAGCAGCACCCGGCTCTCCCGGCGGCGGCACAGGGGTTCCCGCCCCGTGAAGCCCAGCAGCAGAAGGTACCAGGCGAGGAACAGCAGCGTGTCGCACATGCCCCAGGGCCAGCCGGCGGTGTTGACTAGCAGGAGGCAGAAGCAGCCCGTCAGCAGCGTGAAAACCTTATCCCGCCCTGTGATGTCTGCCTCCGGTCTCCAGGGGAGCGGTTCCCCCGGTCTGCCCGGTCCCGCCTCCGGCACAGGGCCTGTCTCTGTGCCGGAAACAGGCGGCGTTTCATGGGTTTGCGGGTGGTTTTCCGGATTTTGGGCAGGCTTCGCCCCGCCCTCCGCCGGCAGGGCGTTTTCAAATTCGCTCATATGCAATTCTCCTTATCAAGGCTGTCCTTCAGGGAGGGACAGCGTTTTGATGAAACCACGGCGGTCATGTCCGCCCCAGAAAGCTCCCCAGGGTCAGCAGTACCGCCAGCAGAAGGGCCAGCAGCAGGGCGGCGGAATAGAGATCCATTCTCTCCTTCCGCAGGAATCCCCGAACCAGCAGCCCTGCGGCTCCCGCCGCCAGAGCCAGAAACAGAGGAACCATCCAAGTCATAAACGTCATATCACAGCGCTCCTCTCAGGTGCTCACCCATCACGGTCCGGCACAAATTCCAGAATATCTCCCGGCTGGCAGTCCAGGGCCTTGCAGACGGCCTCCAGCGTGGAGAACCGGACGGCTTTGGCCCTGTTGTTCTTCAGAACCGACAGGTTGGCCAGGGTGATGTCCACCTGCTCCGCCAGCTGGGACAGGCTCATTTTCCGCTTCGCCATCATTACATCCAGATTCACAACGATCATGGCGGCACCTCATATGGTCAGGTCGTTTTCCGCCTTCAGCTCCGCCGCCTGGCGGAAGAGGGCGGACATCACCAGACACAGCAGCCCCCCCATGGCGAACATGGGCACAAACAGCGCGTTGTATGTCCCCAGGGGCCGGAGAGACTGGTAGTGCCACACGCTGAAAATCACCCGTCCCAGAGCCGCCCCGGCGATGAGGAAACAGCTGAGAGCGGCACGGCTGAGGCTGACGGCATTTTCCATGGAGAAGGGCTCCCCCCGGAGGACGGTGCCCAGCACCCGCCGGGCCTGCCGGAGGATGACGGCGGTGTTGACGCCGGCGAAGACGAGGAACAGGGTCAGAACCCACTCATAGCTGCCGAACCAGATCCAGCCGTGGCCCCAGGCCGCCAGAGTCCCCCGCAGTCCGCCCCACTGATGCGGGTGGCCGACAAGATTCTGAGCGCCGCCCACCAGCACAATGGTGGGCACCATGTACACGGCGATTACATTGCAGACCAGGGCAATCCCCACCAGAACGTTCAGCACCCCGGCGATTTTCCGGGCGTCGACGGTTTTCATTGGAACCGCCTCCTTTCTCTGGTATCCTACCACGGGATTTATCGAAAGTCAATGCTGATTTATTGTTTTTCGATAAAATTTTACTGAAGAACAGAGAGCCTGGCCGGCGCGCACCCCTGACCGCCGGGGAGGCGGATATCCCGGAACACAAGTCCGCCTGTGGGGAAAGGGCCTGCCGTGCCTTCAGAGTCACCGCCCCCGGCGGCCCGCCCCGGAGCTGCCGGGGATCTCGGAACCGCCGCCCTCTGGTAAGATGCGCGAAAGGGCCTCTGGCGTTTACGCCCGTCTCATAAAAAACGGAGAATGCCAGGCAGGGCATCAGGACTCAAAAAAAGAGAAAGCATATGTGCCTTAACAGAAGATTTCAAATGATTTGCGGCGGTGAAATTTTGCGGATAGCCAAAGCAAATTTGCGTAAAGCGTTCACAGTCTGTTGGCATTTCCACGGAGAAGACGGCTGCCGTCTTCGAAACCGGAACTGTAAGAACCTGTATTCGCAGCCGGGGGGGATGCCGGATGGGCGGGAGAGTTTCCTGTCAAATAAAGAGATTTCCCCTGCAATCCTGACGGATTACAGGGGAAACCGGTGCGGTATGGCGGGAAAAAGGCCGTTCAGACAGCGTTCGGCGGTTGTGAATACAGGTTCTGAATTCCCGGGTCTTCTGTCTCCGCTGTTTTCCGTAACTCATCCAGTTCCGTCACCTGTCCCGTTCTATCACTTTTTTATGAGACAGGCGAGGGAAAACGGGCCCCTGATGTTGCCAAAGGGGCGGCGCTGTGCTATAGTCAGGGAAGCTGAAAAAACGGACGCAAAAAAAGTGAACGAAAAAAAGCGGAAAGGAAACGCTTCTATGGGAACCATCATCGACGCCCATCTGCATCTGTTCACCGGCCCTGACGCCGGGGAGAGAGCCCGGCAGGTGGGCCATGAGAACAGCACGGCCCATCTGCGGCAGGTCTATCAGGAGCTGGGCATCCTCCATGGCGTGATTATGGGAAACGGAGGACTGGAGCTGGAGGCACATGACTATCCGCCGGACCTGTTTCACTACTGCGTGGGTCTGGACAGCGGGCTGCTGGGGGGCGTGGAGCTGTCCGTCTCCGAGATTGCCGACCGGGTGGAGGACCACCTGCGGCGGGAGAGCTGCTGCGGGGTGAAGCTGTACCCCGGATATCACAAGCTTCCCCTGTCCGCCCCGCTGTACCAGCCCGTCTATGAGCTGGCCCGGCACTATGACAAGCCGGTGGCGGTCCATATGGGACTGACCTCCTTTCCCCAGGCCCACCTGAAATACTGCCACCCGCTGGCTCTGGATGAGATTGCGGCGGACCATCCCTCTGTCCGGTTTGTCATGTGCCATTTCGGCAGTCCCTTCTGGGAGTCCGCCGCCGCGGTGCTGGCGAAGAACCCCAACGTCTCCGCCGACCTCTCCGGGCTGCTGGAGGGGCGGACGGATCTGGACGTCTGGTTTCGGGAACAGGCGGGGTATGCGGACCTGCTTCGGACCTGGCTGAAGGCCGCGGGGCGCTGGGATCAGATTCTCTTCGGCACCGACTGGCCCATTGTCAATCTGGCGGAATATATCGCCTTTGCGGACCGGCTGCTGCCCGAGGCCCGGCGGGATGCGGTGTTTTTTGACAATGCCAACCGGGTCTACGGCCTGGGGCTCTGACGGAGTCCGGCGTTCCGGGAACGGGAGGGGGGCGTGCCCGCTCACGCAGTTCATCAGGCGGCGGAGCAGGAGGCGAATTCCGGCCCGCCCCGTCTTTTGGAATTGCCAGGCCCCCGGGAGACGGGCCGGGACAGAGTCCGGCGTCTGCATAGAATCTCCGAATGGAGCACGCCCCTGGAGAGTCCGGGCGGTTGTGTCCGCGAGGGGGGGAAGGACTTGAAAAACCGCCGCCTGCCGGATCAGCATTCCGGCAGGCGGCGGGCAGGTTCCCGGACGCTTACGGGAGCGGGCAGTCCCCGCCCCGGGGCAGGGAGAGGGACCAGTGCCGGGCGCTTTCCGCAATGGCGTTGGAGACGATTTCCGGTTTTCGCTGGACGATGCCCTGGAAAATCCGCTGGTGGTCAGCCGCAGCGTCGTCCGGATGACGGCTGATGGAGACGCCGATGCTGTCGCTGAACAGCTGGTTCAGCGCCACGCCCAGGGTGATGAGAAAGGGATTGTGGGTGGCGTAGAGAATCTGATTGTGAAAGCGGATGTCGTCCTCCGCGCAGGCATGGCCTGCGGACAGCCTGTCCTGAAACTCCTCCAGGGCCCTTCGGATTTCCGAAATGTCCTCCTCCGTGGCGGTTTTGATGGCCTGAAGGGCATAGGCTTCTTCCACGATCCGGCGGAACTCCCTCAGATCGTCGGTGCTGCCGCTGTTCAGGCAGAAGTGGGAAAGAATCAGATTCAGATAACCCTGTTCCGGATTTTCGCTGATGACGGTGTACAGGCCCCGGCGGATTTCCACGACGCCCAGGGCCTCCAGCATTTTGACGGCTTCCCGTACGCTGCTCTTGCTGACCTGAAGCTCCCCGGCGATCTGCTGCTCCGTGGGCAGAGGATCTCCGGGCCGCAGATGCTGTTCCAAAATGATGTTCTCAATGGCTTTCATGACCTGTCTGGAAAGGCTCTTGCGTCTGGGGCGATTCTGCTCTTCTCTCATAGTCACCTTTTTCTTTCTGCTCCACCCCGCCGTGGGTGCGGCGGAAGAGGAGCGCCGGACGCGGTCCGCTGCCCGAAGCTCTGTCCTCTCACTATATCATCAAAGCATGGAAAAAGCAACCATTCCTTTCCAGCGGCTTCCATGGAAAGTCCGTCGGCGGGGAGGCGGCTGCCCCGGCCGAAAAGCCATGGGGCTCAGCGTACTGCCGCCGCCGGAGCCTTCCGGTGCGGCGGGCCTTTTTCGCAGGATGGGAACATGCTCCGCAAAAACTCTCGACCGCCGGCAGAAACTGTGATATACTGAGTGCAGATTGAAACGAGAAAGGAAGAGATAGTTATGTGGGCAGAGCAAGCGGTATTTTATCAAATGGTTCCCCTGGGCCTCTGCGGCGCGCCCCGGGAGAACGACGGCGTTTTGACCAGCCGGATTCTGAAGCTCATGGACTGGGCGGAGCATCTGGAGCGCCTGGGCGTCAGCGCCCTGTATCTGACCCCGGTTTTTGAGAGCGACCGCCACGGCTACGACACCCGGGACTACCGGAAACTGGACTGCCGCCTGGGGACCAACGAGGACCTTGCCGAGGTGGTCAGGACCTTCCACCGCCACAACATCCGGGTGGTGCTGGACGGGGTGTTCAACCACGTGGGCCGGGGCTTCTGGGCCTTCCGGGACGTTCAGGAAAAGAGATGGGATTCCCCCTATAAGGACTGGTTTCACATCAACTTCGACGGAAATTCCAACTACGGCGACGGATTCTGGTACGAGGGCTGGGAGGGCCATTTTGAGCTGGTGAAGCTGAATCTTCGCAATCCCGCCGTGGTGGATTACCTGCTGGACTGCGTAAGGCTCTGGGTGGAGGAGTTCGGCATCGACGGCCTGCGGCTGGACGTGGCCTACTGCCTGGACCCCGAGTTTATCCGCCGCCTGCGGCAGTTCACCGGGGACCTGAAGCCGGAATTCTTCCTGGTGGGGGAGACCCTCCACGGAGACTACAACCGCTGGGTGGGAGACGGCCTCCTCCACTCCTGCACGAACTACGAGTGCTACAAGGGCCTTTACTCCAGCCTGAATTCCATGAACCTCTTTGAGATTGTCCACAGCCTCAAGCGCCAGTTTGGTCCGGAGCAGTGGACGCTGTACAAGGGGAAGCATCTCCTGTGCTTCGCGGACAACCACGACGTCACCCGGGCCGCCAGCATCCTGACCAATCCCCGGCACCTGCCCCTGCTCTACGGCCTCCTCTTCGGCATGCCGGGCATCCCCTGCCTGTACTACGGCAGCGAGTGGGGAATCCCGGGGGAGAAGTCCCAGGGAGACGACGCCCTCCGCCCTGCCCTTGACAGGCCGGAGTGGACGGACCTGACGGACCGGATTGCCGCCATGGTCCGGGCCCACCGGGAGAGTGAAGCCCTGTGCTATGGGGACTTCAAGGATATTGTCCTCACCAACCACCAGACCGTTTTCCAGCGCCGGACGGACGCGGAACGGGTGCTGGTGGCTGTCAACGCCTCCGACGCGCCCTATACCGCACACTTTGACGCCGGCTGCGGCCGGGCGGTGGACCTGATCACCGGAGAGACCCACGACTTCGGCGGCGGCAGTGAGCTGCCCCCCTACAGCGTGGCCTTCTGGAAGTGCGAACGGTAACCGTGAAAAACTGGAGACAGACGTTGGCTCGGACGGTCAAACCTGAAATGCCCCATCCGCCGTCGTGTTTCCCGCCGCCTTCCCGCAAGGCCTTGACTGCCGGGCGGATACATAGGGGAACACAAATGTGAATCGTTTTTGAAAAGGCCCCCGAAAAGGTCTCGGGAAAAGTTTCGAAAAGGTTTCGAAAGCGTCGAAAAAATTTCGAAAAGATATCGGAAAAGCCCCCGCCGGTCCGGCGGGGGCTTTTTCCTCCGCCTACTCCAGGGCGCTCCAGGCGCTCTGGCTCTCTCCGGCGGAGAGGAGGGTGAACTCGTTTTTCCGGAACCGGATCAGCCCCTCCGCCTCCATGCGGCTCAGCTCATGGGACAGGGCGCTGCGGTTCACGCAGAGGAAGGCCGCCAGCTCCTCCCGGGAAAAGGGGGCCCGGAAGGTGCGGGTCTGCCTCCGCCGGACCTGCATGGTCAGCCAGGTCAGTACCCGGTCCCGGAGACCCCGCCGGGAGAGAATGGCGATGCGGTAGTGTCGGCGCATGTTCTCCTGGGCCAGCAGGGTCAGCAGCGCCCGACAGACGGCGGCCCGGTCTCCCTCCGTCAGGCCGCCGCCCTCCTCCAGAAGCAGACTGCCGGGAAACCGGAGAATCTGAGCCTCTCCGGCGGCTATGGCGTAATAGGGGGCCCGGCGGCTGTGGGTGCACAGCAGTTCCGCCCCCAGCACCTGGCCGGAGCCCAGGGCGTCCATAAGGCTGCCCGTGCCGTCGGCGAACAGCTGCATAATCTGCACCCGGCCCGACGCCGCCACGGCGAACCAGTCCACCGTCTCCCCGGGGGTGATCAGCGCGGCGTTTTTGGAACAGCGCCGGAGAGTCCCCCGGGGCAGAACCCGGTCCCGCAGGGCCTCCTCCGAAAGGCCCTCAAACAGCGGACAGCGCCGCAGCAGCGGCAAAAGGTTTTGCTCCGTCTCCATGGCGCCGCCCTCCTTTTCCCGTTTTCCCGGAGTATATCACAATTATGTTGGCAGGACAACTTATTTTTTCGGGCCGCTCCCTTATAATCAGGGCAGGAACATCAAAGCCGAAGAGGAGCGCCGCCATGCTGGACCGTCACAATCGGAATATTACCTATCTCCGCCTGTCCGTCACAGACCGCTGCTCTCTCCGCTGCCGGTACTGCATGCCTGCGGACGGAATCCCCAAGCGGGACCACCGGGACGTCTGCTCCGCGGAGGAGCTGGTGGAGATTGCCCGGGCTGCCGTGGACTGCGGCGTCCGCAAGGTCCGCCTCACCGGCGGGGAGCCTCTGGTCCGCCGGGGCATTCTGGAGATCTGCCGGGGAATCGCCGCCATCCCGGGGGTGGAGGAGCTCTGCCTGACCACCAACGGCGCGGCCCTGGCCCGGCTGGCGAAGCCCCTCCGGGAGGCGGGAGTCAGCCGCCTGAATATCAGTCTGGATACCCTCCGGCCGGAGCGCTATGCCTACATGACCCGGGTGGGCCGTTTGGAGGACGTATTCCGGGGTCTGGAGGCGGCGGAGGAGGCCGGATTTACCGGAACAAAGCTGAACGTGGTGCTGATGAAGGGCTTTAACGACGACGAGATACCGGATTTTCTGGACCTTTCCTGCCGGTATTCTGTGGAGGTCCGGTTCATTGAGCTTATGCCCATCGGAGAGGGGCGGAACGCCCAGTTCCTCCCGGCGGAGGCGGTGCTGGACGCCTGTCCCTGCCTCCAGCCCCTGGAGGGCTCCGGCGTGGCCCGGCGGTACCGCTCCCCCGGCGGGCGGGGAACGGTGGGGCTCATCGAGCCCATGAGCCACCGGTTCTGCGCCTCCTGCGACCGCATCCGGGTGACGGCGGATGGGAAGCTGAAGCCCTGCCTGCACTCCCGTCAGGAGATTTCCCTCCGGGGCCTCTCCGGGGAGGCCCTGCGGCTGGCCATTGAAGCGGGCATCGCCGCCAAGCCGGAACGGCACTATATGAACGAGACCGGCCGCAGTGAGGCGGGCCGGCGGATGAACCAGATTGGAGGATGAAGGCGATGGAGCTGACCCATGTCAACGAACAGGGCCGGGCCCGGATGGTGGATGTGACGGAAAAGGCCGTCACCTTCCGCACCGCCCGGGCCGAGGGCCGGGTCCGGATGGCGGCGGAGACCCTGGAGCTCATCCGCACCGGCGGGGCCCCCAAGGGGGACGTGCTGGCGGTGGCCCAGGTGGCGGGGATTCTGGCGGCGAAGCGGACCCACGAGCTGATTCCCATGTGTCACCCCCTGCGCCTGACGGCGGTGGACCTCCGGTTCACTCTGGAGGAGGGCGCCGTCCGTATCCGGGCGGAGGTGAAATGCAGGGGGGAGACCGGCGTGGAGATGGAGGCGCTGACGGCGGTATCTGCCGCCGCCCTGACCGTCTACGACATGTGCAAGGCGGTGCAGAAGGACATGGAGATCACGGACGTCCGCCTCTGCCGGAAGACCGGCGGAAAAAGCGGCGATTATGAAAAGGAGTGGTGAGGGTGGCCCAGGTGGTATCCGTCAACATCAGCGAGAAAAAGGGAACCGTGAAAAAGGCGGTTCCGGAGATTCGCCTCCGGCTCCGCCACGGCATCGAGGGGGACGCCCACGCCGGGGACTGGCACCGGCAGATCAGCCTGCTGGCGGAGGAGAGCGCGGACAAAATGCGCGCCCTCCTGCCGGACCTTCAGCCGGGAGCCTTTGCCGAGAACATCAACACCCGGGGCGTCGACCTGAAGCGCCTGCCCGTGGGGACCCGGCTGCGGCTGGGGGAGACGGTGGTGGAGGTCACCCAGATTGGCAAGCAGTGCCACAGCGGCTGTGAGATTAAAAAAGCCACAGGCACGTGCGTCATGCCCACCGAGGGCATTTTCGCCGTGGTGGTCAGGGAGGGGCGCGTCCGGAAGGGCGACCCCATCGAGATTCTGGGGGAGGGGGAGACATGAAGCTGATCCGCACCCGGGAGGCCGTGGGTCACGTTCTTTGCCACGATATGACGCAGATTATCCCCAGGACGTATAAGGACGCCCGCTTCCGCAAGGGCCACGTGGTCCGGGAGGAGGACATTCCCGTGCTGCTGTCCATGGGCAAGGAACACCTCTATGTCTGGGAGATGGTCCCGGGGATGGTCCACGAAAACGAAGGGGCGGAACGCCTCTGCGCCCTCTGCCGGAACGCCCGTATGGACCGCTCCGGCGTGAAGGAGGGGAAGATTGAGCTCACTGCCGCCGCAGACGGCCTTTTTCGGGTGGACAGACGGCGGCTGAACGCCGTCAACGCCCTGGGGGACGTCATGATTGCCACCCGGCATGGCAGCACGGCAGTCCGCAGGGGCGACAAGCTGGCGGGGATGCGGGTGATTCCCCTGGTGATTGAGGAAGAGACGCTTCGCCGGGCGGAGGCCGCCGCAGGGGAGCGTCCCCTGCTGGAGCTGCTGCCCTGGAAGCTGAAAACCGCCGCCGTCATCGCCACCGGCAGCGAGGTGGCCAGGGGCCTCATTCAGGACGCCTTCACCCCGGCGGTGGAACAAAAGCTGGCGGAATTCGGCATCGGGACCGTGGTCCGCCGGACCCCCGGCGACAGGGCGGAGGACATCGCCGCCGCCATTCAGGAGGCCCGGGAGGCAGGCGTGGACCTGATTCTCTGCACCGGCGGCATGAGCGTGGACCCGGACGACAACACGCCGGGGGCCGTGAAGCGCAGCGGCGCGGAAATCACCGCCTATGGGGCCCCGGTGCTGCCGGGGGCTATGTTCCTGCTGGGGTACTACGAAGACGGGACCCCTGTGATGGGTCTGCCCGGCTGCGTCATGTACGCCAGGCGCACCATCTTTGATCTGGTGCTCCCCCGGATTGCCGCCGGCGTCCCCGTTACACGGGAGGAAATCGCCGCCATGGGCGAGGGGGGACTGTGCCTGAGCTGTGAGACCTGCACCTATCCCAACTGCGGATTTGGAAAATAAGAACCTGTACGCATAGCTGTGAGGTGCTGGATGGGCGGGAAAAAGGCCGTTCGGACAGCGTTCAGCGGTTGTGAATACAGGCTCTGGAGCAGTTCCCGGAAATGATGAGAAAAAAGGAAGCGAGGGCAGGGAGCGCAGGGCAATGCGGAGGACGCAGGCGGGCTCTGTGCCGTTCCGTTCCCCGATGGTCCCTGCACGTTTGAAGAAACGGGGGCGCAGCCGCTCCCCGCAGACCGTTGTATTGAAGGGAGAATAATGATGAAAAGAGCGCTGGCCCTGATTCTGCCCCTGGTCCTGTCCCTGGCCGCCTGCGGCGGGAATTCCGGCGGCGGAAGCGCTGAGGATGTGGAGCTCATTGTCTTCGCCGCCGCCTCCATGCAGGAGACCCTGACGGAGATCGGCGAGAATTACCGGGCGGAGCATCCCAACGTGACCCTGACCTTTAATTTCGACTCCTCCGGAACCCTCAAGACCCAAATCCAGGAGGGAGCGGACTGCGATATCTTTGTCTCCGCCGGCCAGAAGCAGATGGACCAGCTGGACAGCGCCGCCAGCTCCGAAGTGAACACCGAGGGCCTGGACCTCGTGGCCCGGGGGACCCGGTTCGACCTTCTGGAAAATAAGATAGCTCTGGCGGTGCCCGAGGGAAACCCCAAAGGCATCCACAGCTATGACGGCCTGAAGGCCGCCCTGGAGGCCGGGGACGTCCTCTTGGCCGTGGGCAACAGCGACGTACCCGTGGGCCAGTATACTCAGCTGATTTTCGCCTTCTGGGGCCTGGACGAGGAGACCCTGGCGGCCTCCGGCGTGCTGACCTACGGCTCCAACGTGAAGGAGGTCGCCACCCAGGTGTCCGAGGGGACTGTGGACTGCGGCATCATCTATGGCACCGACGCGTTTTCCGCCGGACTGACCGTAGTAGATACCGCCACAGCGGAGATGTGTGGCCAGGTCATCTACCCCGCCGCCGTGCTGAAAATCAGCCGTCACCCCGACGAGGCCCAGGACTTCCTGGACTATGTGCGGTCCGACGCCGGCGGGGCCGTGCTGGAATCCGTTGGCTTCACACCCTTACAATGAAAGGTTTGAAATGAGGAATTACTCCAAGATCTTCATCCTTCCCAATTCCTGACGGGCGGAGGCGCTTATGGACTGGTTTCCCCTGTATAACTCCCTGCGCATCGCCGCTGTCTCCACAGCGGTGGTGTTCTTCCTGGGGCTGGCTGCCGCCTACTACATCGCCAAAGTCCCCCCCATGGTCAAAGGACTTCTGGACATGGTGCTGACCCTGCCCCTGGTGCTGCCGCCCACAGTGGTGGGCTATCTGCTGCTGCTGGCACTGGGGCCCCGGCGGCCCCTGGGAGCCTGGGTGCTGGATACTTTCGGCCTGAAACTGACCATGACCTGGTGGTCCGCCGTCTTCGCCACGGTGGTGGTGACCTTTCCGCTCATGTACCGCACCGTCCGGGGGGCCTTCGAGTCCTTCGACGAGACGCTGGCCCAGGCGGGGCGGACTCTGGGGCTCAGCGGCGCCTACCTCTTCTGGCGGGTGCGGATGCCGGTGTGCCGCCAGGGGATCCTGGCGGGGACGGTGCTGACCTTTGCCAGAGCCCTGGGGGAATACGGGGCCACCTCCATGCTGGCGGGTTATACGCCGGGGCGCACCGCCACCATCTCTACCACCGTCTATCAGCTCTGGCGGACGGACCAGAACGGACCGGCCCTGCGGTGGGTGCTGGTGAACCTGGCCATTTCCGCCGTGGTGCTGCTGGCGGTGAACCTGCTGGAGCGGAAGGAGGGCCAGGGCCATGTCTTTAACCGTGAGCATTGAGAAGCGCTGCGGAGATTTCCGGCTGAATGTGGATATTTCCACCGGAAGCGGCCGGTCGCTGGCCCTGCTGGGGGCCTCCGGCTGCGGGAAAAGTCTGACCCTGAAATGTATCGCGGGCATCGAACGGCCCGGCCGGGGCTATATCGAGCTGGACGGGCGGGTCCTCTTTGACAGCGGGGCCCGCGTCAACCTGCCGCCCCAGAAGCGGCGGGTGGGCTATCTGTTCCAGCAGTACGCCCTGTTTCCCAACATGACGGTGGCGGAGAACATCGCCGCCTGCCTGCGCCGCATGGAGAAAAGCCGGCGGCGGAGCCGGCTGGAGGAACTGCTGATCCTTCTCCGGCTGGAGGGACAGAGGAATCTGTATCCCCGGCAGCTCTCCGGCGGGCAGCAGCAGCGGACGGCCCTGGCCCGCATCCTGGCGTCGGAGCCTCAGGCGATTCTTCTGGACGAGCCCCTTTCCGCCCTGGACAGCTTCCTCAAATGGCAGCTGGAGGGGGAGCTGCGGGAGGCCCTGGAACGGTTCCCCGGCCCGGTGGTGTGGGTGACCCATGACCTGGGGGAGGCCCGCCGGAACTGCCGGCGGGTCTGCGTGCTGGACGGAGGGCAGTCCGCCCCGGTGACGGACCTGGAGACCCTGATGAGGAACCCCGGCACCGTTGCCGCAGCCCGGCTTTCCGGCTTCAAAAATCTGGTCCCGGTCCGCCCCGGCGGCGAGCCGGGAACGGTGGAGATTCCGGACTGGGGGCTGACCCTCCACTGCGCCGCCCCTTGGCGTGCGGGCGTTGCGGCTCTGGGTCTCCGGGAGGTCCGTCCGGCGGAGAAGGGGGAGACGGACAATGTCTTCCCCTGCCAGGTGCTCCGGGTAACGGAGGACCTGGCCTCCCTTCGGGCGGCTCTGCGGCCCGAGGGAGCGCTTCCCGGCGCGCCGCCTCTGTGGATGGAGCTGCCCGGGGGGACGCCGCCTGCCGGACTGCTCCGGGTGCGGGTTTCGCCGGCGGACTTGCTGCTGCTGGAATGAGAACGAAAAGGAGGAACTGCGTATGTATACGGCGGCGGTGCTGACGGTCAGCGACCGGAGTGCCCGGGGGGAGCGGCCCGACGGAACAGGGCCGGTGGTGGCTGCGCTGCTGGAGGCGGCGGGCTGCCGGGTGGTGGAGACGGCAGTTGTGCCCGATGAGCAGGCGGCGATTCAGGCCGCCTTGACGGAGCTGGCGGATGTCACCGGCGCGGCCCTGGTGGTCACTGCCGGCGGCACCGGTTTCTCCCCCAGAGATGTGACGCCGGAGGCCACCATCGCCGTCTGTGAGCGGCTGGCTCCCGGCATTCCGGAGGCCATGCGGGCGGCGTCCCTGGCGGTGACGCCCAGGGCCATGCTGTCCCGGGGGGCGGCGGGCATCCGGGGGCGGACCCTGATTGTCAACCTGCCGGGGAGCCCCAAAGCCGCCCGGGAGAATCTGGAAGCGGTGCTGCCCGGTCTGTTCCACGGTCTGGACATGCTTCTGGGGGGCCGGGCCGACTGCGCCGGGACGGGCTGAGAGCCGGCGGCGGAGGGCGGCTGTAGAGCCGCGCCTTTCCCGGAGAATCTGCCGCCTGTATGCGGAGGCGTTTCTGCCGGAGTTTCCCGCCTGCCCGCCGGAGGCCGGACCCGGCGGCGAGTGGGGACATTGAAAAATCCTCACAGGAGACCCGTGGGTCCGGTGAGGATTGGGAAACGGCGGGGGCCGCGGCTTTTCGAACCCCGGGGGCCTGTCATTCGAATTCAAAGCCCAGACCGTGGTTCATCAGCGCGGTGGAGCATTGTCCCGGGTTTGTCACGTAGCTGCAGTGGGAGGTATAGCCGTCGGTGGAGCGCCAGCCGCAGGCCCCTGCGTTGAAAAATTTGCAGTAGCAGCGCTTCACGACGGGCTCCGCGGACCGGCGGGGGCCGGCTCCCGGGCGGCTGAGGCGTCAATCATGTCCACCACCGTGCGGACCAGCATGGTGCAGGTCTCGTGAAACCGTTCCGGAAGCAGGCCGGAGTCCCGCACGTCCCTCAGCTGGGAAAGCACGCCCTGCCACTTGGAGGCGCTGCCGCTCTCGGTGAGGACCTGAAACATCAGATAGCCGAACTGCGCTTCGATCTTTGACTCCATGAAATCCTCCTCCAGGGAGGCCGTATAAAAATAGTTTTTGGCCACCTCTGCGATGTCCGCCTTCTCCTCTTTGGTAAAGGAGCCGGTGGACCAGGCCTCCATCATCTGTCTGCCCAGATACAGGCAGGCAGGACGGCTTCCCAGCTCCGCAGCCTGCCACATCAATTCCTCGTCCACCGTCCGGTTTGCGATGGCCCGGCGGTAAAGCGTGTCGCCTTCCCGGCGGTTCTGTTCCGCCTCTTCCCTGCTCTTCCGCTCCGCTTCGGCGTGTTCCCGCTCCTCCTCCCGGGTTTTGCACAGCCTGGCATATGCATCAAGAGCGTCTTCCCACTCGATTTTCCGGCGGACCTGGTAAAAAAGACCGCTTAGCCACAGGAAGACCGCGTAGGGGACGGCGTAGATCAGCGCCAGCAGGACGGCCATAAAGGACAGCGAAGCAATCAGCTCCACAGGTCCCGTTTCCGCCAGAGCGCCCGTCATCTCGTCCCGGTCCAGCAGGGTTGGTATCAGAAGAATGAGGGCGTAAACGAAGGATATGAGAATGCAGACGGATTTTTTCCGGTCCGGAAGCCTGGTCCCTGCCGCGGTGCAGCGCTTGCAGAGCGCGGCGGCCTGCTCGGATTCGCTGCCCTCCATGGGAACGGGGGATGGTTCGGAGCAGGCCAGTCCCACGGCCAGTGCGGTGAGGAGATGGACCGCCGCAGAAATCAGGACAGCAGACAGCATGGAAAACAGGAGGGCCTTTTGCAGAGAATACCCCTCCGGCAGAAAGGCGGCGCACAGGGTGTTCCAGGCGCTGCCCAGAAAGCGGAGCCGGGAGAAAACAGGCATTTCAATCGAGCCGGCGATGCCGCAGGCGGCGGACAGGGCGGCGGCGAAGAATGCGGCTCCGCTGGTGAGCCCGGCGCAGGTCCGCATGGACAGCAGCCTTTTCCGCCGGAGCTCCATCCGGCTGACCCTCTGCGCATATTCACCGAAATTCTTCCTGTCAATGGATATGCTCCTTTTCATAATCTCATCTCCTCCGATGTGAACATTCGGCATTTTTTTCATTATACCGCTTTTGCAGCGCCTGTGCAAGCCAAACCGCCGCAGCTGGCCCCCGCGGGTTTTCGGGCCGGGGGAACAGGCCCGGCGGGACGGGCGGGATTTTCCGGCGGGAGGGTTCCCCTCAGAGATTTTACGGAGAAGGGCCGGGCTCTGTCCCGGCCCTTCTCCCGTAAGCGCGGCGGCTCCCGGAGACAGGGCGGGACGGAGCCCGCCCCTCCTTCTGAAAAAAGCGTGAATGGACCCCTCCTGTTCTGACAATTTTCTGGACAAACGCCTGAAAATATCGTATGCTATAGCTATAGCCGGCATGGCTGAACAGAATACAGCCGTCTGTTTCGGCGCGGCGCCCTGAAACGGAGGCGCTGGCCGCGGGCCCGACGGAGCGGAGTTCCTCCCTTCCGGGGGGGGGCGGGGACGAATCAACAAAGGAGGGGACGGAATCTTGGAAGAATTCCTGAGAATGGAGCATGTCAGCAAACGCTTCGGAGACTTCTACGCCAACAAGGACATTAATCTCACCGTCAACAAGGGCGAGGTGCTCACCCTGCTGGGAGAGAACGGCGCGGGTAAATCCACCCTGATGAACGTCCTGATCGGCCTCTACCAGCCCACGGAGGGCAGCATTTACCTGAACGGACAGAAGGTCCGCATCGACTCCCCCGCCCAGGCGGTAAAGCTGGGCATCGGCATGGTGCACCAGCACTTTATGCTGGTGGAGGCCATGACGGTCTTCGAGAACATCATCCTGGGGGACCGGAACGCCAGGGGCGTCTTCATTGACCGGGAGGCCCGGAAAAAGGAGATTCTGGAGCTCTCCGCCCGGTACGGACTGGACGTGGAGCTGGACAAGCCCATCACGGAGATCGCCGTGGGCGCGCAGCAGCGGGTGGAGATTCTGAAAGCGCTGTACCGGGGAGCGGAGCTCCTGATTCTGGACGAGCCCTCTGCCGCCCTGACGGATATCGAGGTGGAGGGGCTGTTCAAGATTATGCGCAAGCTGACGGAGGAGGGCAAAAGCGTCATCTTCATCAGCCATAAAATGCGGGAGGTCCTGCACATCTCCGACCGCATCACCATCCTCCGGGCCGGCGAGGTGGTCACCACACTGAAGCGGGAGGAGACCGACGGCCAGGCCCTGGCCAACCTGATGATCGGCCGGGAGCTGACCCCCTCCCAGTATGAGAAGGCGGAGCAGGCCGGGGACCCGGTCATTGAGCTCAGGGGCGTGGATTTTCAGAAAACCTCCAAGCACAACGGGCTCAACGGCGTTTCCCTCACCGTGGGCCGGGGGGAGATTGTGGGCATCGCCGGCGTGGACGGCAACGGACAGAGCCAGCTGGCTCAGGTGGTTACCGGCGTGCTGACCCCCGACGCCGGTTCCGTGGACATGAAGGGGTCCCGGGTGGCCCAGTTCACGCCCAACGGCTTTATTCTGGAAAATGTCTCCCACATTCCGGAGGACCGGAATAAAATGGGCCTCATCGGAGAGATGTCCGTAAAGGACAACATCGTCCTCAAGAGCACCGGCACCCCGGAGTTCTCCAGCGGCGGGGGATTCATCCTGAAAAAGAAGGCCATCCGGGGCTATGCCCTGAAGATGCAGGAAAAATATGATATCCGCTGCGCCTCCATTGAGCAGGAGGCCCGGAACCTCTCCGGCGGCAACCAGCAGAAGGTGATCCTGGCCCGGGAGCTGGAGAACAACCCGGACCTGCTGGTGGCGGTCCACCCCACCCGGGGTCTGGACATCGGCGCAACCCGCTTCATCCACGATACCATGATTGAGGCCCGGGACCGGGGCTGCGGCGTGCTGCTGGTGTCCGCGGACTTCGACGAGATTCTGGAGGTTTCCGACCGCATCATCGTCATGTTCGAGGGGCAGGTTATGGGCGTCTATCCCGGGAAAAATCCTCCCATCGAGGAAATCAGCCTGGCCATGGCCGGGAAGTAAGGAGGGCAGACGCATGAAAAACAAGCTGGTCAATATCCTGGTGCCCCTGGTCTCCATTCTGCTGGCCTTTGTCATCGGCTGCGTCATCATGGCGGCCCTGGGAGCCAATCCTTTTGTGGCGCTCCAGTCCCTGTTCATCGGGGCTTTTGGAAGCGCCCGGAACATCGGCACCACCCTGGCCCGGTCCACGCCCCTGATTTTTACGGGTCTGTGCGCCTGCTTCGCCTACCGCTGCGGCGTGTTCAACCTGGGCGGCGAAGGGCAGTTCATCATCGGCTCCATCGTCTGCTGCTTCGTGGCCACCCAGAGCGGCATAGAGGGTCTGCCCGCCATTCTCCTCTGTCTGGCGCTGGGAGCGCTGGCCGGGGGCCTGTGGGCGGCCATTCCCGGTCTTCTGAAAATCTACCGGGGCCAGAACGAAATGATTATCTCCATCATGCTCAACTATGTGGCGACGCTTCTGATGGGCGTGGTGTACACCAACTGGCTCCGGGACGGCACCGTGCCCCAGACCGCCGCCGTGCCCGACGCCACCAAGCTCAGCCGTCTCTTCGGCCTGCGGGTGACGACGGCCTTTGTCATCGCCCTGGCCGCGGGACTACTGATTTATTACTTCCTGTTCCACACCTCCAAGGGCTTCCAGCTCCGGGCGGTGGGTCTGAACATGACGGCGGCCCGGTTCAACGGCTTCGCCGTGAAAAAGTACATCCTTATGAGCTTCATCGTCTCCGGGGCCATCGCCGGTCTGGGCGGCAGCGCGGAGCTGATGGGCACTCAGTACCGGCTCATCAACGGCTTCGCCGCGGGCTACGGCTTCGACGGTGTGGCCATGGCCCTCATCGGCCAGCTCCATCCCCTGGCGACGATTCTGGTGGCCATTTTCTTCGCGGTGCTGCGGGTTGGCTCCACCACCATGCAGGCCGCCACCGGCGTGCCCACCAGCGTGTCCGACATCATTCAGGCCCTGGTGATCGTGTTCACCGTGGCGGGTCTGGCCATGGTGAAGCTGCCCCAGTTCAAGGCGGCTGTGGCCCGGATGTTCTCAAAAAAGGAGGCGGCATAACATGGATGCTTCTTTCATCTCCAACCTGATCCTGGCCAGCGTCCGCATGGCCACGCCCCTGATTTTCCTGTCCCTGGCGGAGTTATATTCCCAGCGGGCGGGTTTGGTCCACATCGGCCTGGAGGGCCTGGCGGCCATCGGCTCCCTGTCCGGCTTCATGGTCAGCCTGATTACCGGCAGCCCCCTGCTGGGGGTGGCCGCCGGCGCGGCGGTGGGCATCCTGGTGAACATGATCTATGCCTATGCCACCGTCAATCTCTGTGCCGAGCAGATTGTGTACGGAATGGCCGTGAACATCTTCGCCCCGGCCCTGGCGGCGTTCATCTACCGGGTGTACTTCGGCGCAGGCAGCGAGCTGGTGCAGGTGGGCCTCATGACCACGCTCTCCGGCCTGCTGGGCATCACCTCCGATAACTTCCTGGTGCGGCTGCTGCTGGACCAGACGCCTATGGTGTATCTGGCCTATGGTCTGGTGATCTTCACCGCCGTCTACTTCAACAAGACCAGGTCCGGTCTGAATTTCAAGGCTGTGGGCGAGTATCCCAAGGCTGCCGCCACCCTGGGCATCAACGTGGTGGGCGTGAAATACGCCGCCAGCGTCATCTGCGGCGCGCTGGCGGGCATCGGCGGGGCCTACCTCACCACCTGCTATTCCACCACCTACACCGACGGCAACGTGGCCGGCCGGGGCTTCATCGCTCTGGCGGCGGTGATTTTCGGCCGGTGGAGCGCCGGCGGCGTGCTGCTGGCCTGCCTGTTCTTCGGCTTCTGCGACGCGCTCCAGATCCGGCTCCAGGTGGGAAGCTACGGCATCCCCTATCAGTTCTTCCAGATGATTCCCTACATCGCCACAGTGGCGGTGCTGGCGGTTATCGGCGCGAAAAAGGCCGGCCCCAAGGGCGTGGGCAAGCCCTATCTGCGGGAGGAGCGGTAAAACCGGTGATAACGGGCGGCACGTCCGTTTTCATAGAAGTCTTTGAAACTTGCAGGAACAAACGAAAAACAAGGAGGAACATTGGTATGAAAAAGTTTCTGGCACTGCTCCTGACCCTGGCTCTGGCGCTGAGCCTGGCCGCCTGCGGAGGCGGCAATTCCGGCGGCGGCTCCACCGGCACCGGCGATGCGGCCCCTTCCGGCGGTGACTCCAGCAATGCCGGCGGCGATTCCGGCGGAAAGACCTACAAGGTTGCCATGATCTGCGACTCCAGCATCTCCGACGGCGGATGGGGTATGGCCTGCTACAACGCCATGATGGACGCCGCCGAAAAATACGGCTGGGAGACCGCCGTATCCGACAGCATTGCCCAGTCCGCCTACTATGACAACATCGTGTCCTTCTGCGACCTGGGCTATGACCTGATCTATGCCCCCGGCAACCAGTACACCGACGCCATTCTCCAGGCCGCCGAGGAGTACCCCGACATCGCCTTCGCCCTGCTGAACGGCGGCGCGGACACCCCGGACAAGGCCGCCAACAAAAATGTGACCTCTCTGCTTCCCGACTCCCAGCAGGTGGGCTGGATCGCCGGCATCCTGGCGGGCCTCATGACCGAGACCGGCAAGGTGGCCTTCATCGGCGGCATGGAAATCGACACCACCAAGGGCAAATATGCCGGCTTTGTGGAGTCCGCCGAGTACATCGGCCAGCAGGAGGGCAAAACCGTCGAGGCTCTGGATATCGTCTATTCCGGCGACTTCAGCGCCTCCGACAAGGGCATCGAGTTTGCCAAGGCCATGATGGACCAGGGCGCGGACGTCTTCTTTGGCGACGCCTCCGCCGTGGACTCCGGCGCGCGGCAGGCCATTGACGAGGCCAATGCCGCCAGCGGCTCCGTGAAGGTCTATGACATCGCTCAGCCCGGCGACTTCCTGGGCCAGAACGAGTGCATCATCGGCAGCCAGGTCACCGACAACTCCGGTCTGGTGGGCCTGTGCATGGAGGCCGTGGAGGCCGGCACCTTCGGCGGCGAGACCATCTACGGCACCATGCAGAACGGCGTTCTGTCCGTGGGCAAGCTCAGCGACCTGGTGCCCTCTGAGGTGCAGGACAAGTACAACAGCTATATCGACCAGGTGATGGACGGCACCTTTATGCAGTAACGCGAATCTTCTGCTGATATCCGGCAGGCCGCGATATAAGCGGCTGAAGCGCCGGAACCCAGACAGCAAGCCCCCTGCGGGAATTTCCCGCAGGGGGCTTTTCTGTTTTGTCTCCGGAGCCCGGCGGGGCCTCACATGGGCAGCCGCGAGAGATACCGGCGCACCAGGTCGAAGGCGTGGTTGGCCGCCAGACCCTGGATGCGGTCCCGCCGCCGGCGACCCAGATCCAGGGAGCGGCAGAAGGTTCCGTCAGGGGTGGCCAGGCCTATGTAAACGATGCCCACCGGGACGCCCCGCTCGTCGGGGTCCGGTCCGGCGGAGCCGGTGACGGAGACGCCGAGGTCCGCTCCGGTGATTTGGCGGACGCCCTCCGCCATGGCCCGGGCGCATGCCTCCGATACGGGGCCGGGACCGTCCAGAATCTCCTGGGGGACATGGAGGATATCCGCCTTTGTGCTGGTCCAGTAGCTGACCGCGCCGCCCCGGTAAACCCTGGAGGCTCCGGGAATGGCGGTCATTCTCTCCGCCACAAGACCGCCGGTGCAGCTTTCTGCGGTGGCAAGGGTCAGGCCCCTGTCCTTCAAAAGCGCCAGGCAGACCTCCGGCAGGTCCTTCACATCCACGCCATAGACGATGTCCCCCAGAAGGTCCAGGACCTCCGCGACCACCGGGACCAGCATGGCTTCCGCCTCTGCCCGGGTGGGGGCCTTGGCCGTGGCCCGGAGGCGGACCTCGCAGGGCTTGGCGTAGGTAGCCAGGGTGGGGTTGGTCATGCGGGCCATTTTCTCGTGTAGGAGTTCATCCACAGAGGACTCGCCCATGCCGAAGGTCATGATGTCCCGGGAGACGATGACCTCGTGGGACAGCCTGCGCAGATAGGGCTCCCCGTGGCGGCGGAGCATGGTTTCCATCTCGTGGGGCGGGCCGGGGAGCATGAGGACGTGAACGCCCTCCGACTCAAAGGCGCAGCCGGGGGCGGTGCCCACGGGATTGTCGAAGACCACGCAGCCCTCGGGGAGCTCCGCCTGCTGGGTGTTGTTCTCCGGCATGGGGACATGAAGGGCGGACTCATAAAAGGTACGGATGTCCTCCAGAATGTCCGGATGGAGGACCAGGGATTTGCCGAAGGCGGCGCAGATGGTCTGCTTGGTGAGATCGTCGTAAGTAGGGCCCAGGCCCCCGGTGGTGATGATGATGTCGGCCCGGCGGCGGGCGATGTCCAGGGCCTCCCGGAGGCGGTCCGGGTTGTCGCCTACGACGGTGTGCCAGAAGACGTTGATGCCCAGGGCGGACAGGTGCTGACTGAGGGTCTGGGCGTTGGTGTTGGCGATGTTGCCAAGGAGCAGCTCGGTGCCCACGGCGATGAGCTCGGCGGTGTGTGACATAAAAGATCTCCCTTCATGCCTGGCGAGGTGATTTTGGAAGTTTTTGGATGACCGTCAGGAAGTCAGAGAGAAACTGCGCTTCTTCGGAATCGTCCTCAAAGTGCTTTTGGAAATAGGTCTCGATTTTTTCGATGCCTTCTTCATACTTGTTCCGCTTATCCTTGCC
The DNA here is from genome assembly GCA_910575505.1 of Oscillospiraceae bacterium. Taxonomy (GTDB): domain Bacteria; phylum Bacillota; class Clostridia; order Oscillospirales; family Oscillospiraceae; genus Oscillibacter. The sequence goes on along the minus strand of CAJTFK010000004.1, from coordinate 117,573 downwards.
CCGGCGCAGCATGTCGATTTTATCCGCCATGCGCAGGACCGCCGCCTCACAGACATAGTCCTTATCCGGTTTGAAGCTCCCTTTATGGGCTTTGATGATGTCATCCAGGATTTCCAGATCATCGCTGTCAACGTCTGTTCCCAAAAGGGCGCGGCAATTCATAAGCACGGCTCCGGCAAGCTTGTGGTGGTCGTCCGCACGGCCGTCTTCACCGTCGAATTTGGCGATGTCGTGTAGGATGGCGGCAGCGTTGAGAAACTCCAGGTCCACAAAAAGCCGGCTTTGCTGGGAAAGTCCGGATACGATCTCTAGGCAAATGGATACAACGCCATTTGTATGAAGCAGGTGGCTCTGCATGTCCTCCCACAGTTGGGTGCAGAGCTGGTCAAAACGTTCCTGATAGTGCTGTTTCAAAAGTTCGTAACAGGCATCCGAAGTCAACAGCATAAAAACACTCCTTTCATAATGAAGGGTTCAGGGCTTCACCCAGACCCATTCCTCCCCCTCCAGGGACCGGGCCACCAGGGCCTCCACATCCAGTTTGGCCTCGGCCTTCCGCACGTCCTCCAGATGGGGACGGGTGGCGGGATGCCGGGGGGTGAAGACGGTGCAGCAGTCCTCATAGGGGAGGATGGAAGTATCGTAGGTGCCGATGCGCTGGGCGGTGTGGATGATCTCCACCTTGTCCATGCCGATGAGGGGCCGGAGCACCGGCAGGGTAGTGACGTCCTCGGTGACCCCCAGGGCCATCATGGTCTGACTGGCCACCTGGCCCAGGGACTCGCCGGTAATCAGGGCCCTGGCCCCCGCCCGTCTGGCAATAGCCTCCGCCAGGCGCATCATGAAGCGCCGCATAATCAGAGTGAAATACTCCTCGGGACAGTTCTTCCGGATTTCCTCCTGAATTTCCGTGAAGGGGACGATGTGGACCCGGAGGCGGCCGCAGTAGGCCGTCAGCAGCCGGGCCAGCTCCAGCACCTTGTCCTGAGCCTGCCGGGAGGTATAGGGCGGGGAGACAAAATGGACCATCTCCAGCTCCACGCCCCGGCGTGCCATCATCCAGGAGGATACGGGGCTGTCCAGTCCGCCGGAGAGCAGACTGATGGCGTGGCCCCCCATGCCCACCGGCAGGCCTCCCGCGCCGGGGAGGGCGGGGGCGTGGACATAGGCGTATTTCTCCCGGACCTCCACGAACACCGTCAGGTCCGGGTTGTGCACGTCTACGGCGACATGGGGGAAGGCCTCCGCCAGCTCGCCGCCCACCGCCTGGGAGACCTGGATGGAGTTCATGGGAAAGCTCTTGTCCGCCCGCTTGCTCTCCACCTTGAAGCTCCTGGCGGCGGCGAACCGGTCCGCCAGGTAGCTTTTGGCGGTTTCCGCAATGGCCTCCACCGTCTTCTCACAGGGGACGGCCCGGGCCACGGACACCACGCCGAAGACCTGCCGGGCGGCGGCGTAAGCCGCTTCCATATCGCAGCTGTCCCCGGTGGGCTCCACATAGATGGTGCTCTGGCGGATGTAGACCTGGAAGCTGCCGCAGCTTTTCAGACGGCGGGCCGTATTGGCAACCAGCCGGTCTTCAAAGGAACGGCGGTTCTGGCCCTTCAGGACCACCTCCCCCAGCTTTAAAAGTAACATTTCCTTGTCGTTCATGAAGGTTCCTCCGTGAAATCAATAGTTGACAGGGGCATTATACTCTTTTTTTCCCGCCGTGGAAAGTGGGAAAGGGGAAAAATCCGTGAAATCCTTTTGAACCGCTCTCTACAGGTCGCCCCGGAGCAGGAAGAGCTGGAGAACCTTTTCCGCCAGCCGCAGCTCCCGGGCGGTGCAGCGGCCCAGCAGAGCCTGAACGGGGGCCGGGTCCGCCGGTTCCTCCTCCCGGCCAAAGAGGATGTATTCCAGGGAGAGACGGGAGGCTTTGGAAATTTTAATCAGGGTGTCAATGGACATCTGAGAGGTGCCTACCTCGATCTGACCGTAATATCCGGCTCCGATATCCGCCAGCTCCGCGAACTGCTCCCGGGTCAGCCCCAGACGGCTCCTCTGCTGGCGCAGGCGGTGCCCCATGTCGACGCGTTCCTGCTTTGTCATTGTATGTCACGTTCCTTTCTGTCTCTTTTGTTCCAGTCTATTCCCGGTTCCTGCGATGCAAAATATGCGAAAAGATATTGATTTTTGTTATCTTTTAGCGTATCCTGCAAGTATGAAAAACCTTGAATCCGTTGCGCCGCAGTGGATTCAAGGAATCTGGCAGATTCAATGCCTGAAACCCATAAGTGTAACAAACAGCCTGTGCTGAAACTTGCCTGTTTTCCGCGGTTACGAGGAAAACAAGGCGTTTTTTGCTTTATGGGGAAGACAGAAAATTTGCTATACAACTGTAACAAAAAGGGAGGAGCCATGCAGGATTATGTCGTGAACCGCCCTGACGAAGGGGCCATGAACCGCATCCTTGCGGCCCATGCGGAGGACGCCGCCGGGGCCATTCTGCGTCTGGCGTGGCAGGCGGGACTGCTGCGGGAGGAAATTCAGGGGCTGACCTGGGAGCGGGTGGATTTTCTGGACCGGAAAATTGTTCTGGCGGACCGGAGCGTCCCCATTTCCGATGAGCTGGCGGAGTGGCTTCAGAGGCTGCGGGACAGCCGGGACCGGCGGCAGGAACACGTGGTGCTGTCCGACCGGGACCGGAAGCCCCTGACGCCCCAGTCCATTTCCCGGCTGGCCCGGACCGCCCTGGACCGGGAGGGGCAGACCGCCGTCCGGCTCATTGATCTGCGGAACGACTTCGTCCTGCGGCAGCTGGAGACCCACGACTGGCAGTATGTCTCCCGGATTACCGGCGTGGAAGCGGCGGGCCTGAATGTCCACTTTGGCCGGCATCTGGAGGAAAAGCGGGTGTCCACCCGGATTCGCCGGGAAGCGCCGGCCCGGATTGACGAGTTTGCCCTGTGGAAGCTGCTGCGGGCGGAGGGAACCAGCCCGGCCGGCGTGGCCCTGTGGCTGACCTGGCAGGCGGGCCTGCAGCTGGAGGAGATTGTGGCCCTGCGGTGGAATCAAGTGGAGCTGGACCGGGGGCTGCTGCGTCTGGAGGACCGGAGGGTCCCCCTGACCGGCGGCGTTCTGGGGGCGCTGGAGACGCTGCGGGGATTGGAGCCGGATACGGAATGGGTGCTGACCTCTCCCAGGAGCCGCCAGCCCTATGACCGGACCCGGCTGTCCAAGCTGGTTCGGGCGGCGCTGATCCGGGCGGGGCTGGACGACGTGACCCTCCGGGATCTGCGCATGGACTGCGGCCTCCGCTCCGGCGGAGAGGGCCGGATTCTGGAGCTGGTCCGGAAGCGCCGCGCCGTCACCCGGAACGACGTGTGCGCCCTGCTGGAGGTCTCCCGGACCACTGCTTACAACCGCCTCAGGCAGATGGTGAAGCGGGGCAGGCTCACACAGGTGGGGAACCGCTACTACCTTCCCGAGGCCGTGGTGCCGCCGGAGAAGCAGGCGGACGTGATTCTGGACTATCTGGAGCGGGAGGGCTTTGCCTACCGGCAGGACATCGCGAGGCTGCTGGGCATTGAGCCGGGACAGTGCCGCCCGGTGCTGCAAAAGCTGCTGGCGTCGGGGCGGATTTGCCAGGAGCGGCAGCGCTACTTATTAAATAAAAGCGCCGGGGAGGCCTGAGCAGGCTGGCGGCAGACGGCCCCTCCGGACCCGCCCCGGCGGCGGAGGGGCCGCCCTCCGGCTGCGGCGGAGCGCAGCGGTTTGGTCCGGCAAAATCGGAACTTTGTTACCACTGTTTGCCCCATAATGGCAATAAAAACAGGCCGTTTATCAAACAAATTACAAGTCCGGCGAATTCATAGACAAACGGATTCGGGGCTGTTACATTAGGCTTGCGAAGGGCGGATGGCCCGGCCAAGGAAGCCTGTTCCAGGATTGATGTGGGATCGGCTAGCCCCGACACGAACCCTGGAAGGGGGACTGCGGCACGGAACATTTGACCGCTTCGTAATTTTAGAAGGAGGAATGTCTACATGAAGAAATTCCTGTCCCTGGTTCTGGCACTGGTTATGACCATGTCCCTGGTCACCATCAGCGCCGGCGCCACCGAGTACAAGGATCTCACCGACAAGGATGAGATTCAGTACGAGGAAGCCGTTGCGGTTCTGAACCGTCTCGGCATCATCACCGGCTACAGCGACGGCAGCTTCCAGCCCAAGAAGGAGCTGACCCGCGGCGCTGCCGCCAAGATCATCGTGTCCCTGCTGATCGGCACCGACGCCGCCTCTAACCTGGTGGCCACGTCCGCTCCGTATACCGATGTTCCTGTGAATCACACCTTCGCGGGCGTGATCAGCTACTGCAAGACCAGCAAGATCATCAACGGCTACACCGACGGCTCCTTCAAGCCCGATGGAACCCTGAGCGGCTATGCCTTCACCAAGATGCTGCTGGGCGCTCTGGGCTACAAGAGCGAGTATGAGGCCGGCGGCTTCACCGGCGCCGGCTGGACCATGAACGTGGCCCGTCTGGGCGGCGAGGCCGGCCTGTTCGACCGCCTGAGCTTCAAGGGCAACGAGACCGTCAACCGTGAGCAGGCCTGCCAGCTGGCCCTGAACACCCTGAAGGCCACTCTGGTGGAGTACACCGGCGGCCTGACCATCACCTCCGGTGAGGCCTCTGTGGTCGGCGCTGCCACCCGTACCTACAAGACCAGCAACCAGGACTTCGCCCGCCACATCTATGAGAAGCAGCAGAACGTGAACCAGAGCGGCTGGTACACCGTGGAGTTCGGCGAGGAGCACTTCGTCGACCTGCGCCTGGAGCACGACAACAGCATGAACAAGACCACCACCCCCAACGACCTGGGCAAGCCCTCCGCCGAGTGGAGCTACAAGAAGGTCACCATTGGCACCTATCCCCTGGAGGCCGACTTCACCTACACCGAGCAGATGGCTCACGAGGAATCCGACAGCGACGCCGCCAAGGTCCGCAAGCTGGGCCTGGATGGCTACACCCTGGATCCCGATAATGACGGTCGTGTTGAAACCCGCGTTTGGATCAACGGCGACGAGAACATCGGTTCCATCTCCAAGGTGGCCGACATCGCCGACCTGACCGACAACGGCGTCACCGTCGAGGTCTATGTGGACGACCAGACCGCCGACTTCATCACTGACGTTGTGGTCATTCAGACCCAGCTGATGGAAGTCCGCCGCATTGGCGCCGACTACGTCTCTCTCCAGAAGTACGACGACAACAAGGGCCTGGAGGACAAGAACGACGACATCGTCGGCTACAACCAGAATCCCCTGGACACCGACATTGAGAATGTTGAGGTCAACGACGATTACTTTGAGTTCCTGCACGGCCTGAAGGCCGGCGACGTCGTGGCCGTGGTTCCCGCCGCTATCGATCATGACGGCGCCAACGAAGGCTGGAAGGTGTGGGAAGCCTACACTCCCGAGTCCGTCTCCGGCAAGCTGAGCAAGGTCACCACCTACGGCAAGACCACCGACGGCCGCAACGCCGTGTCCGTCACCGTGGGCGGCACCGAGTACAAGATTGCTCTGTGGAACAAGGATCTGAAGGACATCCGCGCTGAGGATATCCAGGTCACCGTCAAGGACGTGACCCTGCTGCTGGACAAGGCCGGCAATGCCATGCTGGCCAAGGACGTCGGCGACACCTCCGAGTACATGGTCCTGAAGGGCTTCTACTCCACCACCGTGAACAACCGCATCGTGACCGTGGCCGAGGGCTGGGACATGAGCGGCAATGAGCTGAACCTGAACCTGGGCGTCAATGGCCGTACTCAGGGCGCGCAGCCCGGCGACCTGGTGCAGTACACCAACGTCGGCACCTCCAGCACCGCTGACTGGGCCATCAATGTGGGCCACGGCGACGGCAACGACAGCCCCTACATCTACGACGTGAACTGGAAGTACAACCAGGGCACCTATGAGATCAAGGCCAGCAACACCCGTATTGCCCTGGAGGGCGCCACCGTCACCAAGAAGGGTGTTGAGGTCTACGGCGGCCACGAAGGCGATGCTATCGCGGCCAACACCATCGCCAGCGGCGTCAAGTTCATCTATGTGAACTTCAACCAGGAAGGCGACGAGGTCGAGAGCATTGAGATCCTCAAGGGCATGCAGAACGTGTCCAACGACGAGCTGAAGACCGCTCAGGGCGGCCGTACTGCCGAGGCCTACACCACCGATAAGGGCGCTGTGAAGGCCGTCGTCATCAAGGACGTGTCCAGCAACGTCATCAGCAACCGTGTTGCTTACATCCGCGACTGGGACGGCGAGGAGACCTATGACAACGGCAAGCGTCTGTATCGCTACACCGTGGCCATGACCTCTCCCGAGGGCTATGAGGACGAGACCAAGATCTGGACCGACGAGAAGCTGAACATTGGCGACTTTGCCAGCTACACCGCCGGCACCCGCGAAGGCTTCGAGCCCTTCTACAGCATGCACCGTGTGAACATGGTTCCCGGCAAGGTGACCACCGCTCTGCACGATGTGCTTGTCCACGAGGTTGTGGACGTGAACAGCGGCCTGATCCGCATCGACTGCACCGGCAAGACCGTCACTGACGCCAACATCTATAGCCAGCAGGGTTCTCAGCTGGGCATCGGTGATATGTCCGGTATCGTCCGTCTGGACGGCGCCAACTGGCTGTATCAGGGCGACCGGACCGACGGCAACGGCAAGCGCGTTGACATCCGTTCCGCCAAGGAGTTGGATAACTACCTGAAGGATCATCCCGGCAAGACCGTTTCCCTGAGCTTCGTCTTCAACGACAACGTGACCAACGACGGCTTCCGTTCCGCTTCTCTGGTCATCGTTGAGGAGATTGATCTGGATGGTTCTGGCACCAGCGGCGGCACCGACGTGGTCGTCAACCGTTACAGCGGTGTTGCGAAGCCGACCGTCGGCAATACCCCCGGCCTGGTCGACACTCTGGATGGAAATGGTTACATCCTGGGCAGCCTGAATGAGCTCCTGTATGTGCCCGCTGGCACCAACGTGAGCTTCACTATCTCCCAGAAAGATTATGCAGCCGCCAGCTTCAGCAGTGTTTCCCTCGATGTCCACGATACGGACGCGGATGCTGACAAGACAATCGCTGGCACTCTTACCACCGTAACGGCTCCCTCCGCCGGTGCTAGTGCCACGAATGCTACCCCGGCTGCCGGCGTGACAAACGACGCGACCTATCAGGCCTTCCTGGCCAACGCCGACCTGTATGTCTACACTGGCGATGGCAATCCGCTGACCGACACCACTGCTGCGAACTGGACCACCATCGACCACACCGACACGGAGGCCACCCGCACGGCGACCACCTTCGCGGACCAGGCCGCTCTGGACGCCGCTGCCGCTAACGGCAACGTGTATACCGCTGCGACTGGCGGAACCGCTCTGCCCACCGACGCCTATGTTGATGGTGACTATGTTGCCAAGAACGTTGACGCTACGGATCCTGATTTCGATCAGGCCGCTTGGGATGCACTGATTGCGGCTGGCCTGTGGACGGCTGATCCCGGTGATGGCAACTATACCGATACCGGCAAGGTTGCTACTGGAACTACCATGCCTTCCGGTGCTACGAATGCATATTTCACCTACACCCCGGCCAAGGGCACTAAGTTTGTGAGCAGCACCACCGAGTACTTTGTTGAGACCACCGTCAACAAGACTGCTTGGGTGTCCGGCACGACTTACTACAGCGCTCTGCCCACCGCCGCCACCAGCGATGTGGCCGGCGTCTGGAAAGTCAGCTTCGCGATGCCCGCTTACAACTTCACTCTTGACGATATCACTCTGAGCTAAGTATGTGAGATGAGGACTGACTTTTGAGGTTGGTTGTCACCCCAGACATGAGAAAGGACCGCCCCCTTGGGGCGGTCCTTTCTTTTTTGCTTATCGGATGCCGGAAATTTTCACCTGGAAATCTCCGGAAAAGGCCGAAGCGCATTTGATACGGAGGAATGCCAGGTCGTTATAAGAATTGTTCCACCTGCCATGATAGGTATTGCGGCTGCCGGAAAAGGTGGTAATAATAATGTCCCCCCGCTTCATGGGAAACATAAGGAGTAGGGCCCTCTCCCTGGGAACCAGAGGGAGAAGGGCGTCGGTGACGCGGGTGGTGGAGTAGGGGGCCATATATTCGCCGCCATACGCGCCCCCGTTGTTTCCAAACCCCAGAGTGAGGTCGGAGCGGGTCGAGTTGCTGGAATAAACGTCGATGCAGGCGGCGACGCACTGACCAATGGCTGCGCCATTGATGGGGATATTCAGCTGAGTCGTGTCGCTGGCGGTGTAGGTCTTGTCCAGCAGCGTGACAAACTCCAGCTTCACGCTGTTGAGCCGCCTGTCCTCCGCCTCCAGGGCGGCTTTCGCGCTGTTCAGGGCGGAGGCCGCGGCCTTCTGCCCCACCGCCGTGTTCAGGGCGGTGAGGGCGGCCTCCAGGTTTGCGTTGTCGGCGTTAAAGTCCTCCATGAGAATGCGGTCGGTTTTCTCCCATTGGCTCAGGTCGTATTTCGGCGTTTTTTCCATATGGCAAATATCCTTTCTGTATAGCATTATAGAGGGCGGAAACAGGGGAAAAGCTGCACGCCGCCGTGCAACCGCCGGGGCTTTTTTTCAAATTTGCAAACAGGCCTACACAAACAAAAAGAAACGTGGTATAATGATTCCGATCATCCAGAAATGACGGTAAGGGGGCGGAGGTCTTGAAAACAAAATGGAAAGCGCTGCTGCCGGCTCTGCTGCTGGCCCTGTCCCTCTCCGGCTGCGGCGGGGGCAAGCTGGTGTTTAACCCCGAGGAGCTCTATACGCTGCCCACCCTGCCGGCCAAGTACACGGAGCTCAGCAGCCAGATCAACGCGATTCTGGAGGACGGCGCGGAGTATGCCGCCCCCTCCTCCGGCGCGAATATCCAGCCCGTCCAGCTGGCCGACCTGGACGGCGACGGGCGGGAGGAGGCCGTGGCCTTTTTCCGGAAGACCGATGACGAAAAGCCCCTGAAAATCTGCATTTTTTCCGCCGCGGGAGACAGCTATGAGCAGACCGCCGTCATCGAGGGCAGCGGCTCCGCGGTGTACAGCGTGGTTTACAGCGATCTGGACGGCGACGGCCGTCAGGAATTGATTGTGGGCTGGAAAATCAACACGGAGCTTCAGGCCCTGTCGGTCTATACCCTGGACGGCGGCGGGACCAGGGAGCTGCTCCGCAGCGTCAGCTATGTGCGCTATGTCAATATGGACCTGGACGGGGACGGCATGCAGGAGCTGATTGTCCTCCGGGCCGACGAGGAGGGCGACGGCACGGCGGAATATTACGACTGGCAGGACGAGACCCTGTCTCTCCGCTCCGCCGCCCGCATCTCCATGACCATGGCGGAGCTGAGCCAGCAGGGCCGGGTCACCGTGGGCGCGCTGGAGGACGGGGCCCCGGCCCTCTTCATCACCGGAGTCACGGAGCAGTTTGATGCCGTCACGGATATTCTGGCGGTGCGGAACGGGGAGCCGGTGAATATCCTTCTCTCCGAGCTCACCGGCGTGTCCGGGGAGATTGGTTTTTTCAGCGGCCTCTATCCCACGGACATCAACGGCGACGGCCTGACGGAGGTTCCCCGGCCCGTGCGGCCCGACGGGGAGAGCGCCGTCCAGCGGGTGGACTGGCTGACCTTCGCCGTCTCCGGCGAGGGCAGGACGGTCCTCAGCACCTATCACTGCATGGAAGAAGGCTGGTATTTCCAGCTTCCCGAGTCCTGGGTGGGCCGGGTGCAGACCGAGCGGACCTCCTCCTCCGGCGAGGCCGCCGTAACCTTTTATGCCCAGGACGAACACGGACGCCGGGGGGAAGCGCTGCTTCGCATTTCCGCTGTCACAGGAACCAACCGGGAGATCAGAGCCACCCGGGGAAGCCGTTTCCTGCTCAGCCGCCAGAAAAGCGCCATATATACCGCCGAGCTGCCGGAGGGCGGCGAGTCCTGGAGCGGAGGCCTCACCGCGGACGAGGTGCGTTCCGCCTTCAGCGTCATCGCCGCCGAGTGGACCGCCGGCGATAATTGATACCCCACCGGGAAAGGGTGAAATTATGAAAAAAGTGTTGGTTTTAGAGGATGAGGCCAGTATCCGCAGCTTTATTGTCATCAATCTGCGCCGGGCGGGCTACGACGTCATCGAGGCGGAGAGCGGCGAGGAGGCCATGGACCTCCTCCGGGAGAATCCGGATACCAGGGTGGCCCTGCTGGATATCATGCTGCCGGGCATCGACGGCTTTGAGGTCTGCCGCCGGGTGCGGGCCACCAATACCCGCATCGGCATCATCATGCTCACCGCCCGGTCCCAGGAGATGGACAAGGTGACGGGCCTCATGACCGGGGCAGACGACTATGTGACAAAGCCCTTTTCCCCGGCGGAGCTCACCGCCCGGGTGGATGCCCTCTTCCGCCGGGCGGGCGGCGAGGACCCGGTTCAGACCGGGGAGCTGCGCCAGCCGCCCTTCCTGCTGAATACCCGGAACCGGACATTGGAGAAGAACGGCCAGCGGATTAAGCTGACGCAGGTGGAATACTCCATCATGCGGGTCTTTATGGAGAACCCGGGAAAGGCCTTGTCCCGGGAGGAAATTCTGGACATGGTGTGGGGGCGGGATTACTTCGGCGAGCTGAAAATTGTGGATGTGAACATCCGGCGTCTCCGGCTGAAAATCGAGGACAACGTGCAGAATCCCGCCTATATCACCACCGTCTGGGGCTACGGATATAAGTGGGGCCTGTAGCCCGGGGAAGGGGCTGAAAGGAGGGGGGAACCCTATGGAAAAGCAGCAGAGGTGGAAAGCGCTCCGTCTGAGGGGCCTCCGTCAGCGCTGGATTTTCAACTCCATTGTGCCCATTGTGCTGCTGCTGGTGCTGATTGTGACACTGTTTTCCGCCGGCGTGTCCAGCTATTATTACGGCACCATGGAAAAGGGTCTGGAGACCCGCGCCCAGGCCCTGGCCAATTCCTTCAATGAGTACTTCATGGACAACGGCTTTGGGAGCTATTACCAGAAGGCCGTCCAGTCCGCCGAGTTTTTCGAGGATAAAAACTGCATCGAATTGCAGTTCATAGGCTCCAGCGGCCGGATACAGGTCTCCACCTCCGGCCTGACGGCGGGAACCTCCCCCCGGACGGAGGACATCAGCCAGGCCCTCCAGAATCAGCCCTCCAGACCCTACCGGGGCCGGGACCTGGAAACCGGGGAGGAGATTATGGCCGTGTCCTGTCCCCTGACCGCCAATGGCCGGGTGGTGGGCGTCATCCGTCTGGTGACCTCCCTGCGGGCGGTGGACCGGCAGGTGATGCTTGTGGTGCTGGCCATTTTCCTGGTGGCGCTGCTGTGTATGCTGCTGGTGGTTTTTTCCAATCTGCTGTTCATCAACGACGTGGTGGAGCCTGTGGCGGTGGTGACGGAGGCCGCCAAGCGCATTTCCGCCGGCAGCTACGGGGCCCGCATCGAGAATAAATATTCCGACGAGCTGGGGGAGCTGGTGGACAACATCAACGACATGTCCCTGAAAATCAGCCAGAACGAGAAAATGAAAAGCGAATTCATCTCCTCCGTCTCCCATGAGCTCCGGACCCCTCTCACCGCCATCAACGGATGGGGGGAGACCATTCTGGAGGACGACCTGGAGGGGGACCCGGTGCAGCTGCGCCGGGGGATCCGGATTATCGTCAACGAGTCCCGGCGGCTGAGCAACATGGTGGAGGAGCTGTTGGATTTCTCCAAGATGGAGGACGGCCGCTTTACCCTCCAGATTGAGAATGTGGACCTTCAGGCGGAGCTGGAGGACGCCATTTTCACCTATCAGGAGCTCTTCCGCCAGGACGGCATCCTGCTGGAGTACTCCCCCGACGACATGCTTCTGCCCATGATTCCCGGCGACCCGGAGCGGCTGAAGCAGGTGTTCTGCAATGTGCTGGACAACGCCTCCAAGCACGGCGGGGCCGGGAAGCGCATCGCCGTCTCCATTGTCCAGGAGGGAAGCGAGCAGGTGGTCCGGGTCCGGGACTACGGCCCCGGCATTCCGGAGGAGGAACTGCCCTTTATCAAGCAGAAGTTTTACAAGGGCACCTCCAAGGCCCGGGGCAGCGGCATCGGCCTGGCGGTGTGTGACGAGATTATCAACCTCCATGGGGGAACCTTCACCATCGGCAACGCCGAGGGCGGCGGCGCGGTGGTGACCATCCGTCTGCCGGTTCAGGCATGACAGAGAGGAGAAGGGGATATGAAGCAGCTGACGGTCCTTCTGCTTGCCGCCGTATTCGCAGCTATCCTGACTGGCGGCAGAATCAAGAAGGGCGCCTGGTAAAAAATTTACGCACGTACGCACGTTAGAAAGGAAATTTCATGGCAGAAGAAAACAAAAAATGCGCCTTCCGTACCAGCATCGGCGGACAGGCGCTGATCGAGGGCATTCTGATGCGGGGCCCGGAGAAGCAGGCCATTGTGGTCCGGGACCAGGAGGGGAATCTGGTGGAGAAGGTGGAGCCTCTCCGCTTTATCAAGGACCGCTATCCCATTTTGGGGGTCCCCCTGATCCGGGGAACGGTGAACTTTCTGGACTCCATGGTCAACGGCGTCAAGGCCCTGATGTACTCCGCCGAATTTTACCCGGATGAGGAAGCGGGCCAGCCCTCCAGGTTCGAGCTGTGGCTGGAGGAGCACTTCTCCAGCAAGAAGCTGGAAAGCCTGGTGGTTGCTCTGGCGGTGGTGCTGGGAGTGGGCATGAGCGTCTTTTTGTTCATGGTGCTGCCCACGCTGCTTACCGGGGCCATTCTCCACTTTTTCCCCGGCTTTCCCCTGTGGGGCCGGAATCTGGTGGAGGGCCTTCTGAAGGTGGTCATCTTCCTGGCGTACCTGATTGTCTGCTCCAGGCAGCGGGATATCTACCGGGTCTTCCAGTACCACGGCGCGGAGCACAAGACCATCTTCTGCTACGAGGCGGGCCTTCCCCTGACGGTGGAGAATGTCCGGGTGCAGCCCCGGCACCATCCCCGGTGCGGAACCAGCTTTCTGTTTGTGGTCATTGCGGTATCTATCATTTTCTCCAGCATCTTCTTCGGCATCTGGCCTGTCACCAACGCCTGGCTGCGGACGCTGGTGCACCTGCTGCTTCTGCCACTGGTGGTGGGCGTGACCTATGAGTTCAACCGCTGGGTGGGCCGCCATGTACAGGAAAACGCCCTGGCCAGGGTTTTGACGGCCCCGGGCCTGTGGATGCAGAATTTCACCACCAATGAGCCGGACGACAGTATGATCGAATGCGCCATCCGGTCCCTGGAGCTGGTGCTTCCCTCTGAACAGGGGAAGGACGAGTGGTAACAGCAAAGGAGACAGGAAATATGGGATTGTCAGACCACTTTAAAAAGCCCAAGCCGCCCACGTTGCTGGAGGACATCCCAAAGGCGGAAGGCTGGCTGACGGAGAATATGAATGCCTCCGGCTATCCTCTGGACGGCACCATCGAGAGCTTCCGGGAGCTGGACCGTTTCTTTGACGAGCAGTCCCGCCCCGGCGGGCTGCTGTCCGGCGGAAAACCCGGAAGCAAGCTGTTTGCCGTGGGCAGCTATATGGGACAGGTTTTCGTCCGGCAGCTGGGGGGCGTCTGGGAGACCGACGACGGCGACCCGGAAGGGGAAATCAACATCGCCGTTCGCCTGCCGGACGGTTCTCTGCTCTTCCCGGTACAGCGGGCCATGAAGCGGCTGCGGAACGGCGGGGAGGACAGCCTGTATGTCTATGGCCGCTTCGCGGCGGAAACGCTGGAGGAAGGCTGAGAGAGAATACAGCAAATTTTTCGCCTAGGAGAAAGGGGCGATCCCATTGGCGGTCACGTATAACAATCTCTATTTGGACGTCCGAAAGCAGCTCCGGGAGCGGGGCGTGGACGCCGCCACTCTGGAGGCGCGGGAGCTGGTCTGCTTCGGCACCGGCAAGGACCGGGAGGAGCTGACCCGGGACGGGGGGCTTTATGCCTCCCCGGAGCTGGAACGCCAGGTCTGGGAGCTGGTGGAACGGCGGCTTGCCGGGGAGCCGGTGGCCTATTTAATCGGTGAATGGGAGTTCTACGGCCTGCCTCTGGATGTCTCCGCCGATGTGCTGATTCCCCGGACGGATACCGAGGTTCTGGCGGAGCAGGCTATTTCCTATGTGAAGCCCCTGGGAGAGTGCCGGGTGCTGGACCTCTGCGCCGGCAGCGGCTGCGTGGGTCTGGCGGTGGCGTCCCAGGCCCCAAAGGCCCGGGTGGCTCTGGGGGAGTATTCCGAGAGTGCCCTGAAGATTTGCCGTCAGAACATCCGGCGCTGCGGCCTCTCCGGCCGGGTAGCGCCCATCCGGACCGACGCCCGGCAGAAGCCGGAGCGTTCTCTGGGGGAATTCCAGTGCATCGTCTGCAATCCCCCCTACATCCCCACCGGGGACATTCCCGGTCTGGACGTGTCCGTGCGGGACTATGAGCCCCATTTGGCCCTGGACGGCGGCGCCGACGGCCTGGACTTCTACCGCTCCGTCTCCAGCCTCTGGCAGGAGGCCCTGGCCCCCGGAGGGCGGCTCTACTTTGAAGTCGGCATCGGACAGGCGGACAGCGTATTGCGGCTGATGCGGGCCCAGGGCTTCGGGGACATCCAGGTGGTGAAGGACACCGGGGATATCCCCCGGGTGGTCTTCGGGACCCTGCTGACGGAGGTATGAGCCTTCTGAAGCGGGCCGGTCTGCTGCTTCTGGCAGCGGCGGTGCTGCTGACCCTCTCCGCCTGCACCTATGGATTTATCATCGCGCCTCTGCGGAACGACCGGGCGGCTGCCCGGCTGCTGGACGGGCTGCTGGCGGAGCTGCCGCCGGAGACGGAGATTGCGGAGACCGCTGTCTGGGTGGGCAACAGCAGCGGGACCGGCAACCATGTGGAGGTCTGGGCCGGCGTGCTGAACCGGAGCGGGGCCGGGTACCCGGCGGAGGCGCTGAGGGATAGCCTCTGGGGCTGGGACCTGAGGTTTGGCTTTCCCGTCACGGCGGACCCGGGAAAGCTGTTTCCGTCTTTGCCGGAGGACTGGGATGGCTATTACATCTATGGCCGTCTGGGAGAGGCGGCCACCCAGTGGGACCTCCGGGGCCACTGAGGGCATTGGGGATAAAAGGAGACATTGCCATGGAAAAACGGCTTTATAAAATCGAGCAGGGCAAAATGCTGGACGGCGTCTGCGGCGGCATCGCCAAGTATTTCGGCCTGGACCCCACACTGGTGCGGCTGGCCTGGGTGCTGTTCACCGCCCTGGGCTTTAGCGGCGTCGTCGCATACATCATCTGTGCTCTGGTGATTCCCAGGGAGCCCCTTTGAGGACAGACGGAACAGAGACGGAAATTGACAGAATATAAACGGAGGAATGACCTATGGCGAAGGAAAAAGCGCCCCTGCCGGTACTGGCTCCGGCGGCGGATAAGAAAAAGGCCCTCAGCACGGCCATGACGCAGATTGAAAAAATGTACGGCAAGGGGGCTATCATGCGCCTGGGGGACAGGACTGCCATGAATGTGGAGGTCATACCCACCGGTTCCCTGGCCCTGGACGTGGCCCTGGGCATCGGGGGCCTGCCCAAGGGGCGCATCATTGAGATCTACGGGCCGGAGTCCTCCGGCAAGACCACCCTGGCCCTCCATGTGGTGGCCGAGGCCCAGAAGCTGGGGGGCGAGGCGGCCTTCGTGGACGCGGAACACGCCCTGGACCCCACCTATGCCCGGGCACTGGGCGTGCGGGTGGAGGACCTGCTGATCTCCCAGCCCGACACCGGCGAGCAGGGCCTGGAGATCACCGAGGCCCTGGTCCGCTCCGGGGCCATCGACGTGATTGTGGTGGACAGCGTGGCGGCCCTGGTCCCCCGTACCGAAATCGAGGGCGAGATGGGCGACAGCTATGTGGGCCTACACGCCCGGCTGATGAGCCAGGCCCTGCGGAAGCTCACCGGAGCCATCGGCAAGACCAACACCATCGTCATCTTCATCAACCAGCTCCGGGAAAAGGTGGGCGTCATGTACGGCAACCCCGAGGTTACCACCGGCGGCCGGGCGCTGAAGTTCTATGCCTCTGTCCGCATCGACGTGCGCCGGGTGGAGGCCATCAAAAACGGCTCAGAGCTCATCGGCAACCACACCCGGGCCAAGGTGGTGAAAAACAAAATGGCGCCCCCCTTCCGGGAGGCGGAATTTGACATCATGTACGGCGAGGGCATCGTCCGGGAGAGCGAACTGGTGGATCTGGGCGTGAAGCTGGACCTGGTGCAGAAGGCCGGTTCCTGGTTTTCTATGGGAGAGACCCGCATCGGACAGGGCCGGGAGGCAGCGAAAAAGTACCTTCAGGACAACCCGGAGATCCGGGACCAGCTGGAGGCGGATATTCGTAAGAACTTCGACAAGCTGATGAGCGGCCAGTCCAGGGCCGCCGCCAAGGCGGCGGGCCGGGCGGTGGACGTCAGCGCCGACGACTTTGACGATTCTGCCCCTGTGGAGAAGCCGAAGTCCGGCAAGGCCGCCAAGCCGGCGGAGCCGCCTGTGGAGGAGCCGGCCGGCGATGCGGATTGAGCGGGTCGAACTCTCCCAGCATAAGAAAGGGCGGGTGCTGGTATTTCTGGAGGATGGAGCCTGTCTGAAAATCACGGAACAGGAGCTGCTGGACTTCCGCTTTCAGGCGGGGGACGAGCTGGACGGCGAGACGCTGGAGCGGCTGAAAGCCGCCGCCGGCCTTTCCAACACCCGGGCCGCCGCTGCGGACCTCATCGGCAGGCGGGCCATGAGCCGCCGGGACCTGGAGAAGAAGCTCCGGGAGAAGGGGGCCAGCGAGGCCGAGGCCCGGTACGCCGCCGAATGGCTGGAGGCTATCGGGGCCATCAACGATGCGGAGTATGCCGCCGCTCTGGTCCGGCACTACGGCGGCCGGGGCTACGGTCCGTCCTACATCCGACAGAAGCTCTATGAGAAGGGCGTGCCGAAGGAGCTGTGGGAAGACGCGCTGGAGGAGCTTCCGGAGGGCAGTCCCATTGACGCCTTTCTTGCCTCCAGGCTCCGGGGCCGTGCGCCGGACGAGAAGGAGAAGCGGCGGCTGACCAATGCCCTGCTCCGCCGGGGCTTTGCCTGGGGGGATGTGAAGGCCGCGTGGGTGAGACGGAGTGAAGCGATAGACTATGACGAGGATTAAATGATGGAAAGATGGCGGGAGTTGATCCCCGATGATATTGCGGAAAAGTATGAGCTGTATAATTTTAACAGCGCTGTTGAAATTTTAAGTCAGACACATGCAGAATCCTTTGAAGAGATTACAGATACACTGAAGAAATTTCATGTTGAGCTGTCCGACATTTTGGAGAAGGGCGGAAATGAGTCCAGAGTTCCCAAAAAGCTGAGCGCCATTTTGCGTCCGCTGGGCTGGAGGGAAACGGAAATATCGGGGGATCTGGTAGTGCACCTTTTAGAAGGAAAAGCACGGAAAGTCCCATACCACGAATTTCGATTGACGGATTTCATCAGCGGTCATAAAATAGATTATGTCAAAGGTGATATTGCCATTGATTTAGAGTGGAACAGCAAAGATCAAACTTTTGACCGGGATCTGTACGCATTTCGGACCTTTTTTGAGTGCGGCGTGATTTCGTGCGGCGTGATTATCACACGGAGCGAACAGTTAAACGCTGTATTTGAATCGCTTGGGAGCGAGGTAAAAAAGAAGTATGGAGCCAGTACAACGTGGATGGGAAAACTGCTGCCCCGTATTCATGCCAGACGTCATGGAGGTTGTCCAATGTTTGTAGTTGGAATTACACCTAAGACAATTTCTGACTGGGAGGGGAATAGCCATGGCATCTCAAGATAAAAGCTATCATATGGAGCATGACCTTGTGGAATTCTGCAAGGGACAGAAATTCAAAACCATTCTTGCGGATCCCCCCTGGCAATTTCAAAACCGCACAGGAAAAATGGCTCCCGAGAATAAACGGCTGAACCGCTATCCCACCATGAGTCTGGAAGAAATCAAGCGGCTGCCCGTGGCTCAGGTGTCAGACGAACCCAGTCATCTCTATTTATGGGTGCCGAACGCCCTTCTGCCGGAGGGATTGGAGGTTATGAAGGCATGGGGGTTCCAGTACAAGACGAATATTGTGTGGGAGAAGGTTCGAAAAGACGGGGGGCCTGATGGACGGGGCGTAGGGTTTTATTTCCGAAATGTCACGGAATTGCTGCTTTTTGGAGTCCGCGGCAGCAACGCCAGGACTTTAGCCCCCGGACGAGTCCAGGTGAACCTGGTCAGAAGTCAGAAAAGAGAGCATTCCCGCAAGCCGGAGGAAATGATTACCCTGATTGAACAGTGCAGCCCCGGCCCTTATCTGGAGCTGTTCGCACGCGGTATCCGCAATGGCTGGGAGCTTTGGGGAAATCAGGCAAACCAGGATTATAAACCGGATTGGCCAACCTACAAGTGTGCGGACTCCGACACGGCAGTGTAAAATGGTTCCCACAAAAGAAAGGTATTTTCATGTCATATAAAATTGCTTTTATCTCCCTGGGCTGCGCCAAGAATCAGGTGAACTGTGAGCAGATGATGTCCCTGGTCCAGTCCGCCGGCCACGAAATCGTTTCCGACCCCGCCGGGGCGGATGTGGCCGTGGTGAATACCTGCGGCTTCCTGGCCTCCGCCTGTGAGGAGGCCATCGGCCAGATTCTGGAGCTGGCGGAGCTGAAACGGACCGGACAGCTGAAAAAGATACTGGTTACCGGCTGCATGGCCCAGCGCTACAAGGCTGACGTGCTGGAGGAGCTGCCGGAGATTGACGGGATTCTGGGCACCGGCAGCTACGGCGAGATTGTCCCGGCCATCGGCGCGGTGATGGAGGGGGACCGACCCTGTCTGATGGGGAATATCCACACCGCCCCCCAGAACGGCCCCCGCATTCTCTCCACGCCCCCCTGGTACGCCTATCTCCGCATCGCGGAGGGCTGTGACAACCACTGCGCCTACTGCGTCATCCCCTCTCTCCGGGGGAAATACCGCAGCCGTCCCATGGAGGAGCTTCTGGAGGAGGCGGCGGAGCTGGCGGAGGCCGGGGTGCGGGAGCTGCTGGTGATTGCCCAGGATATCACCCGCTACGGCACGGACCTGAACGGGGAACACCAGCTGGCGGCCCTGCTCCGGGAATTGTGCAGACTGGATTTCCACTGGATTCGCCTCCACTATCTCTATCCCGACGAAATCACGGAGGAGCTCATCGACACCATTGCCCGGGAGGAGAAGATTCTCCCCTATCTGGATATCCCCATCCAGCACTGCTGCGACGGCATCCTCAAGGCCATGAACCGCCGGGACACCAAGGAGAGCATCACGGCGCTGCTGGCAAAGCTCCGGGCGCGGATTCCCGGTCTGGTTCTCCGGACCAGCCTGATTACCGGTCTTCCCGGCGAGGGCGCGGCGGAATTCGAGGAGCTCTGCGAATTCCTCCGGGAGGCGAAGATTGAGCGGGCCGGTGTGTTCCCCTTCTCCCCGGAGGAGGGCACCCGGGCCGCCCAGATGGACCACGTGGAGAGCGAGGAGGCGGCCCGCCGGGCGGAGCTTGCCGTAGATGTCCAGTCCGACGTCATCGACGCATACAACGAGTCCGTCCTGGGCGGAGAGCGGGAGGTCCTCTGCGAGGGCTTCGATCCCCAGGCCCAGATGTTCCACGGACGGAGCTATGCCGAGTCCCCGGAGATTGACGGACGGATTTACTTCACATCAGAGGAGGACGCGGAGCCGGGGACCTTCGTCACCGTCCGCCTCACCGGCGTCATGGACGGCGAGCTCACCGGGGAGCGGGTGGAATGAGACCGGCAAGAAGCCCCCTGCGGGACATTCCCGGCGTGGGTCCCCGGACCGCCGCCGTCATGGAGGCCCTGGGGGTCCGGCAGGTCTCCGACCTTTGTGGACAGGACCCTGAAGCGCTGTATCTCCGGGAGTGCCTGATGAAGGGGTACCGGGAGGACCGCTGCGCCCTGTACGTCTGGCGGGCGGCGGTGTACTACACGGACCATGAGGACCGGGAACCGGAGAAGCTGAACTGGTGGTACTGGAAGGACAAACCCTATCCGGAGAAGGAGGACCTATGAATCTGCCCAACAAATTGACCATGCTCCGCATCATTCTGACGCCGGTGTTTCTGGCAGTGCTGTACTGGGGATTCCCCGGCGCGGACTACGCGGCCCTGGCTATTTTCATCGCCGCCAGCGTCACGGACCTGCTGGACGGAAAAATCGCCCGGAAATACAACCTGGTGACGGACTTCGGCAAGTTTGCCGACCCCCTGGCGGACAAGATTCTGGTGGTGGCGGCG
This sequence comes from Oscillospiraceae bacterium, assembly GCA_910575505.1. Taxonomy (GTDB): domain Bacteria; phylum Bacillota; class Clostridia; order Oscillospirales; family Oscillospiraceae; genus Oscillibacter. The sequence goes on along the minus strand of CAJTFK010000004.1, from coordinate 97,166 downwards.
CTGCTGTGGTTCGTGGAGGGCGGACGGATGCCCGCCTGGATGCTGATGATTGTCGTCACCCGGGAGTTTGCCGTCAGCGGCCTGCGGATGATTGCTTCGGACAATGGCCGGGTCATTGCCGCCGGCTGGTCCGGGAAGGTGAAGACCGCTTCTACTATGGTGTGTATTGTGGTGATGCTGGCCCTGGGTCCCCAGATCGAGGCGGCCTGGATGCAGATGCTCTACTCGTCCCAGTTCTCTCCCCCGCGTCCCCCGATTCTATGGGTGGATACCGTCTGCATTTGGGTGATTACTCTGACCACCCTGTACTCCGGCGTGGAGTATTTCGTGAAGAACAAAGACGTCATTCGCTCCGCCTGAGGGGCGGGGACAAAGGGGTGCGGGGTGTCCTGGCCCCTGTACAGACAAAAACTGCTCTGAGTCCCGAGGGATTCAGAGCAGTCTTTTCATGTCCTCCGGCAGGGGGGCCGTCAGGTGCAGGACCTCCCCCGTCACCGGGTGGACCAGCCGGAGGGCCCAGGAGTGGAGGGCGGGGCGGGAAATCAGCTCCGGGTCCTCTCTGCCATAGAGCCAGTCCCCCGCCAGGGGGCAGCCCAGGTGGGCCATGTGAACCCGGAGCTGATGGGTCCGTCCGGTCTCCGGCAGGAGCCGGAGCAGGGTGAGGGGGCCGTTTCTGCTCAGGACCTCGTAGTGAGAGACGGCGGGGGCCCCGTCGGGCCGGACCATCCGGGCCACCGTGGACCTTTCGTCCCGACCGATGGGGGCGTCCACGGTGCCCGCCTCCGGCCGGGGGCAGCCCAGGCAGACGGCCCGGTACTCCCGGCGGAAATCCGGAGTGTGGAGGCTTTTCCGCAGCAGGTCGTGGACATAGCCGCTTTTGGCAACTGCCATCAGGCCGGTGGTGCCCTTGTCCAGGCGGTTCACCGGATGGAAGATGAAGGCGGTTCCCCGGGTCCAGGCCAGAGCCCCGGCCACTGTGGGGGTGTGGGGCAGGAAATTGGAGGCGTGGGCCGTCATGCCGGCGGGCTTGTCGGCAATCAGCAGGTGTTCGTCCTCCCAGACCACCGGCAGGGGCCAGTCGCCGGGGACGACGGCGGTTTTGGGCGGGCGGCGGTCCCCGGTTTCCACCTCAAGCCGGTCCCCGGTATGGAGAATGCGGGGCGTGTGGGCCGGGAGGCCGTTGACCAGGATGCCGTTTTCCACCCGGGTCAGCCGGGACACGGCGTGGGAGGAGAAATGAAGTCCCGCCCGAAGGATATGGCGGACGGTGCTGCCGTCCTCCGCCTCGGTGATGATTCTGATAATGGCAGGCATGCGCGCCTCCTTGGATGTGCCTATATGGTCAGCACAGTTGAAAACCGGCAGATACCGGTTTTCAACCAGCGGCGGAGCCGCTGACGGGCTAGGTAAAAAGCCCCTGTGCTGACTATGAAGTCCACCGCAAGGCCGTTTTGCGGCCTGTGCGGCGAATCATCGCCGCACTTGTTGAAAAGAAGCAAATGCTTCTTTTCAACTGCGGTGACTATACGAGCAATGTCAGCAGGGGGATGGTGGCGATGGAGAGCAGGGTGGAGACGAAAACCAGCTGGGCGGCAAAGGCCGCGTCGCAGCCGTATCTGTCCGCCAGGATGGAAGTGGTGCTTCCGGCGGGCATGGCGGTCATCAGCAGGCAGATGGATTTCAGCAGCCCGTCCATGGGCAGGGGCAGCATCAGCCCCCAGACCAGCAGGGGAAAGGCCAGCAGCCGCAGAGCGCTGTAGTACAGCACAGAAGGGGAGAACAGGGATTTCAGCGGCGCGTCCGCCAGAATGGAGCCGATGACCAGCATGGAGACCGGGGTGGTGCAGCGGTTCAGGGCGGCGACGCTGTCCATTACAAAGCCGGGAACGGGATTCAGGGGCAGGCACATCAGCGCCAGGCCCAGGAAGACCGCGACGATGCAGGGGTGCCGGACCAGCTTCCGGAAGGCGTCCTTTTTGCTGACAGAGGTGAACAGGGACAGGCCCGCCGTCCACATGGTGAAGCGCAGGGGAATCTGGAACATGGCGGTGTACATCACACCCAGGTCCCCGAAAAGGGCCTCGGCGACGGGCAGCCCCACGAAGGTGGAGTTGCTGCAAATCATGCCGTAGCACAAAACCCTGCACTGATGGTCCGGAAAGCGCCGGAAGAGAGGCCGGTTCAGCAGGTAGACCAGCACCTGAATGGCGGAGGAGAGCAGGAGCATCAGAAGGCAGTTCCGCATGAATGCCCCGCTGGGCCGGACTCCGCCGGTGAAGGACTGGATGATGTTGCAGGGCAGAATGACGTTAATCAGAAGGTCGGACAGCAGCCTGCGGCCCTTTCCGTCTATGAAGCCCAGCTTCCTCAGCGCGATTCCCACGGCGATCAGGGTAAACAGCATCAGCTGAAGAGAGACCATTTTTGAAAATACGCCCATCAGGAAGCGCCTCCATTTCCGGACTATTCCACGCCTGTGGCCTTCCGGCTGAGATCCAGCCGCACCAGGGTTCCCTGACCGGGGCGGGAGGCGATGGTGATGCCGTGGTTCAGCCGGTCCATCACCTGGCGGCAGAGATAGAGGCCGATGCCGGTGGATTTTTTGTCCTCCCGGCCGTTAAAGCCGGTGAAGCCCTTTTCAAAGACACGGGGGATGTCCTCCTCCCGGATGCCGATGCCGCTGTCGGCAATCACCAGGGTGTCCCCGTCGCCGTAGACCCGGATGGTTCCTCCCTCCGGCGTGTATTTCAGGGCGTTGGACAGCAGCTGTTCCACCACGAAGGCCAGCCACTTTTCGTCCGTCAGCACGGTCCTTCCCGTTTCCCGGAAGTCCAGGGAGATTTTTTTCAGAATGAACATCCGGGCGTATTTCCGGGCCGCTTGGCGCAGCAGCGGGTCCAGGGGACAGGGCCGCAGCACGTAGTCCGTGGAGCTGCTGCCCAGACGCAGATAGTTCAGCACCATGTCCACATACTGCCGGATTTTCAGCAGCTCCGCTTCCAGCTCCGGCCTGGACTCCTCCTGGAGCAGCAGGCCCATGGCGGCGATGGGGGTCTTGATCTGGTGGGCCCAGAGGGTGTAGTAGTCCGTCATGTCCTGGAGACGGCTGTCGTTCTCCGAGGCCAGGGCCGCCCGGTGGACGCAGACGGCCTCCAGCAGGGACTGATAGTCCTCTTCCAGCAGTCCCCGGGGCGGCGGCAGAGGCAGGGACTGCTCCCGGGCCCGGAGGAGCAGCCATTGAAGCTCCCGGTGACGCCGGCAGAAGCGGACATAGCTCACGGAAAAGAGCGCCGCCCCCAGCACCAGGCACAGGGCCCCGCCGTAGAGCAGCGGCTCGGCGGGCATTTGATAGAGATAGAAAACGCCGGTCAGGACGGCGGCAAAGCAGCTCAGAAGCAGCAGCAGCTTCCACTGCCGTTTCAGATAGGCAGACAGCAGATTCATGGTCTCAGCCCTCAATCAGATAGCCCGCGCCCTTCCGGGTGCGGATGAAGTCCGGCAGCCCGGCGGTCTCCAGCTTCCGCCGCAGGCGGTTTACGTTGACGGACAGGGTATTTTCATCCACGAAGCTGTCGGACTCCCACAGGGCGGTCATGATGGCGTCCCGGCTGACAATCTGGCCCTTGTGCTGGAAGAGAAGCTGGAGAATTTTCAGCTCATTTTTCGTCAGCTCCACCTTATGGTCTCCGGCGGTCAGGCTGCCGTCGGACAGGTTCAGCACCGCGCCGCCGCAGCTGAGGAGGACGGCGGAGGGCCCAAAGTCATAGGTCCTGCGGAGCATGGCCTGAACCTTGGCGGAGAGAACCTGAAGGTCAAAGGGCTTGGCCAGCAGGTCGTCCCCGCCGATCTGCATGGCCATCACCACATTTACATTGTCCGAGGCGGAGGTCAGGAAGAGAATGGGAACCCTGGAGACGTTCCGGATCTCCCGGCACCAGTGGAAGCCGTTGAAAAAGGGAAGGGAGACGTCCAGCAGCACCAGCTGAGGGTCAAAGGCGGTGAATTCCTCCAGCACGGCGTCAAAGCGCCGGACGCAGCCCACCTGATAGCCCCAGCTCTCCAGGTGCCGGCGGACCACGCCGGCGATGACCTCGTCGTCCTCCACAATCAAAATCCGATACATGGCCGGCTCTCCTTCCGCATAACATAGGGGGTAAAATCACTCAGGGCGGGCCGCCGGAGCGCTTTGAAAGGGCTTCGGGGGACCCGGTTCAGCTGTGCTGACTATAGCACCGCCAGCGGAAAAAGTCAAACGGTTTGCCGCCGTTTCGCGCCGGATAATGTTACACAAATGAAATATCATTCGGGGCCGGACTATGCTATACTGAAATAAAAGCGTATGCGCACAGGCGCGGAAAGGAGGCGCTTATGAATTTGATGGTATGGCTCTGGCTGGGCGGCGTGGCGCTGTTCGGTGTGGTGGAGCTGCTGACAGAGGGTCTGGTCTCCGTGTGGTTCGTGGTAGGCGCCCTGGCGGCGCTGGCTGTGTCGGTGGCGGGGGGTTCTGTGGCGGCGCAGATGCTGGTCTTTGCCATTGTGTCCGCCGCGGCCCTGATTCTGACCCGGCCCCTGGTGCGGCGGTTTATGACAAGGCCCCCGGTCCCCACCAACTCCGACCGTGTGATCGGCGCCCTGGCCGAGGTGACGGAGACCATTGACAACCGGCGCGCCTCCGGCGCGGTGTACGTCGACGGCAAGACCTGGACCGCCCGCAGCGCCGGCGGCGGCGTCATTCCCGCAGGGGAGCGGGTCCGGGTCCGGCGGATCGAAGGTGTGAAGCTGCTGGTGGAGCCGGACCAGCTGGAGCAGAGTTCCCAATTTGAAAAGGAGGCGGTATCATGATACCTCTGTGGTGGATTCCTTTGGTGATGGTGATTGTGCTGCTGGTGCTGCTGATTGGTGTGAACTTTCACATCGTGCAGCAGTCCCAGGCCTATGTGATTACCTGGCTGGGCCGGTTCTACACCGTGTGGAACCAGGGGCCCCACATCAAAATTCCCTTTGTGATGCGGATTATGAAAAAAGTGTCCCTCAAGGAGCAGGTGGCGGATTTCCCCCCTCAGCCCGTCATCACCAAGGACAATGTGACCATGCAGATTGACACGGTGATTTACTTCCAGATTACAGACCCCAAGCTCTATACCTACGGGGTGGATAACCCCATGAACGCGGTGGAGAACCTGACGGCCACCACGCTGCGGAACATCATCGGCGAAATGGAGCTGGACCAGTCCCTCACCAGCCGGGACATCATCAACTCCCGGATGCGCTCTATCCTGGACGAGGCCACGGACCCCTGGGGCATCAAGATCAACCGGGTGGAGCTGAAAAACATCATCCCGCCCCGTGAGATTCAAAACGCCATGGAAAAGCAGATGAAGGCGGAGCGGGAGCGCCGGGAGTCCATCCTCCAGGCGGAGGGGCAGAAGCAGTCTCAAATCCTGGTGGCCGAGGGCGAGAAGCAGGCGGCCCTCTTAAAGGCCGAGGCCGCCAAGCAGGCCGCCATTCTGAAGGCCGAGGGTGAAAAAGAGGCCCGGATCATGGCCGCCGAGGCGGAGGCCGAGGCCATCACCCGGGTCCAGACCGCTCTGGCGGAGTCCCTCCGGCTGCTGAACGCCGCCGCCCCCAATGACCAGGTGGTGAAGCTGAAGGCCCTGGAGACCATGACCAAGGTGGCCGACGGCAAAGCCACAAAAATCATCATCCCCAGCGAGATCCAGGGGCTGGCGGGTCTGGCCGCCGGGGCCAGGGCCGTGTTTGAGAGCGAGGATTCCAAGGAGAAGAAATAAGCGGAGGCGCGGCCTGTTGAAAGGATATTTCAGCAGACCGCGCCGGTTTTCTGTGCTTCTGTGAGCGATTGGAAAAGGCCCCGGGACCTTCTGACAGGACCCGGGGCCTTTGGCCGGTTTCCCGGACAGAAGAGACCGCCGTCCGTCTCCGCTGTGCGGGGCTTTCCGGGGGACAGGGCGCCCGACCCCGGAAGCAGGCTCCCTCAGAGCCGCCGGAGAGGCGCCTTGGGCGGATTCTTCCGCCGGGCGGAGGTCCGGCCCTCCGACTGGATTTCCCCGGCGGCAATCAGGGCCCGCTTCGTCAGAGCCGGACCCACCAGCTCATAGACCAGCACGGAGAACAGCACCACATTCCGTACCATCTGCCCGTCGGACAGCTGCTGTGCGGTGAGGGCCATGCCCAGGGCCACGCCGGCCTGGGGCAGCAGGGTGATGCCCAGATACTTTGTGATATTGGGGGCGCAGCGGGTCAGGGCGCAGCTGCCACAGGCCCCAAGGTACTTGCCCAGGCTCCGGGCGGCGATGTACACCGCGCCGATCAGCAGGGCCAGGGGATTGGACAGGATATTCAAATCCAGCTCCGCGCCGGAGAGCACGAAGAACAGCACGAACAGCGGGGCCGTCCAGCCGTCCACCCGGCCCATCAGCTCCTCGGAGAAATCGCAGATGTTGCAGAAGACGGTGCCCGTCATCATGCACACCAGCAGCAGGCTGAACCCGCAGTGGATGCCGCCTGCCTCGAATTCCGCCATGGACAGACCCACCGTCAGCAGCACGAAGCCGATGGAGATGGACAGGCGCTTGCTGCGGGAATGGAAATACTTTTCCACCCGGAACAGCACCCAGCCCGCAAAGCCCCCCAGAAGCAGGGACAGCAGGATTTCCACCAGGGGCTCCACCACCACGGTCACGGCACTGATGGTCCCGCTCTCCAGAGCGGAGGCCACGCCGAAGGAGGCGGAGAAGAGTATCAGGCCCACTGCGTCATCAATGGCCACCACCAGCAACAGCAGCTTGGTCAGGGGGCCGTCGGCCTTGTACTGGCGGACCACCATCAGCGTGGCCGCCGGAGCTGTGGCGGCGGCAATGGAGCCCAGGGTCACGGCGGCGCCCAGGGAAATCAGCTCCGGATTTATGAGATGGAGGGCAATCAGAGCCGAGTCCACCAGGGCCGTGGTGGCCACGGCCTGCAAAATGCCCACGATAATGGCCTGCTTTCCCATGTGTTTCAGCTGTTCCAGCCGGAATTCGTTGCCGATGGTGAAGGCGATGAAGCCCAGGGCCACCTGGGAAATCAGGTCCAGGGCAGCCACCTCGTCCAGGCTCTGGAAGCCCAGGGACATCAGGTCCATCGCGCCCAGACAGTAGGGTCCCAGCAGAAGCCCGGTGACCAGATAAGCGGTGACGGCGGGAAGGTTCAGCTTTTTGGCCAGCCGGGACATCAGCAGCCCGCCCACCAGGGAAAGAGACAGTTGAATTAAAATCTGCATTGCGGCACCTCGTTTTGAAGGAGGCCGGCGGCCCTGGGGCTTGCTGGCCTCGGATTCGTATTAGCATAATATAGCACTGTATAAATGGGTGCGCAATGCGGTTTTGACGAAAAGATACACAAAAAGACGGGATAAAAGGACAGGATTCTTGGCAGGGACGCCGGAAGACCTGGGATTCGGAGGGTCCGGCCTTCCGGCCTCCGGGCAGAAGAGCGGGCCCCGCCGGAAGCCGCTCCGGCGGGACCCGTGAAACGAGCCGAATTTGTTCAGTTCATGCCGAGTTCTTCACAAAGCCCTGCGAACCGGGCTTTTCCCGGTCGGATATGGCCCTGGGGGACCGTCCGTTGTCAGCTTGTCGCTGCGGCAGCGGAGGGCGGAGCAGATTGCCTCCGTTTCCTCCGGAGAGGCCAGCCCCAGGCCCCCAGGATGCCCCAGGCCAGCGCCGCGCCCTGGAGGGCGTGGCCGTCACAGCTGCCGTTTTGACAGGTCCGGAGGTCATGAAGCATGGCCGTCATAGCCGCCAGCTCCAGGCCTCTCCTTTTTGCCGGCATCACTGCCGCCAGAGACACGCCGCTGAGGTGCGCCGCGGCGTCAATTCCGGTCCAGCTCACAGCTTATGCGGGATCGAAGCACACCCGGCCGTCCCATGGCGTCCGCCTCCTTTGGAGAACGTGCGCATCCGGCGGAGGTCAGGGCCTCTGGCGGATGACCTCGCTCAGCGTCTGATACAGCTTGTCGACCTCCACGGGTTTGGACAGATGTCCGTTCATGCCGCACTCCACGGATTTTTTCAGGTCGTCGTCAAAGGCGTTGGCCGACATGGCGATGATGGGGATGGTGCGGCAGTCCTCCCGCTCCATGCTCCGGATGGTGCGGGTGGCCTCCAGACCGTCCATCACCGGCATCATGATGTCCATCAGAATGGCGTCATAGGTTCCCGGCGGCGTGGAGCGGATGCGCTCCACGGCCTGAGCGCCGTCATAAACGCAGTCCACCTCAAAGTTCCGTTCCTCCAGAAGACACTGGGCAATCTCGGCGTTCAGATCATTGTCCTCCACCACCAGGATGCGGCATCCGTCAAAGGAAAGGGGCTCCTCCTGCTGCTCCTCGCCCTCTGTGCATTTGCCCAGCGTCAGGGGAATGGAGAAGCTGAAGGTGCTGCCCTGTCCCGGGGCGCTGTCCAGCTGGATGCTGCTGCCCATCATCTGCACCAGACGGCTGCTGATGGAAAGGCCCAGTCCGGTGCCCCGCTGCTTGGAGGGGTTGGTTCCGGAGGCCTGCTCGAAGGAGCGGAAAACCCGTTCCTGTTCCTCCTTGGGGATGCCGATGCCTGTGTCCCTGACGGCGAAATAGACCAGGGACTCCGTTTCGGCGGCGCTTTCCTCCCGTACCGTCAGGGTGATGCGTCCCCCCGGAGGGGTGAATTTCACGGCGTTGCCCAGCAGGTTGATCAGCACCTGACTGATGCGCATGCTGTCCGCCTGGAACCAGTGGTGCGTCAGATGGATGTCCTGGACAAATTCCACCTGCTTTGCCTCTGCCTGGGAGACAATCAGCTCCCGGATGGTGTCAAGGGTCTTGCCCATATGGAAATCCAGGGCCTCCAGCTTCATCTTGCCGCTTTCGATTTTGGACATGTCCAGAATATCGTTGATGAGTCCCAGCAGATAGTCGGAGGAGGCCTGGATCTTTTGCAGGCAGTCCGTGACCCGCTCCGGGTCCTGGTCCTTTTGCAGGGCGATGGCCGTCATGCCGATGATGCCGTTCATGGGGGTGCGGATTTCGTGGCTCATGCGGGAGAGAAATTCGGACTTTGCCTTGCTGGCGATGTCATGCTGCTGCTGGTTCAGCTGGCTCTGAATGACCCGGCCCAGCTCCGCCAGATTCTGGTATTCCTCGGGGCTTTCCAGAAGCTCCGGCTCCAGGCCCAGGATGCAGATGTTGCCCATGTAGGTTCCGCTGTCGTACAGGGGCAGCAGAATGCCGCGGTGTCCCGGCGGGACGCACAGGAAGCACTGGAGGATCGCCTGAGAGCTGTCCTCGCCGGAGAAGGGACGGACCTCCTCCTGACCCAGCCAGCTGAAAAAGTCCGCTTTGTCCTCCTCCCGGTATTTCCGCACGCAGTCCTCAATGACGGCTCCCGACCGGCGCCATTGGTAATTCAGGTAGTTGGAATTGAAGTCGGCCCGCAGCAGGGACACCAGGACCCCCTCTGCCTGATAGGTCCGGCCGATTTTCTGGATCATCAGCGTCATCTGCGCGGGGAAGTCTGCGCCCTTGCCGAAGAGGTTCAGGGCCACGGATACCAGGCTCACGTCCTCGCCGTAGCCCAGGGAGGTGATTTCCTGCTCCCGCAGCAGGGGCAGGGGCTCCGTTCCGGCCTCGTGGAACAGGATTCCCCCGGCGGGGGCCAGACTCTGGGCCAGCTTGGCCTGCCGGATGAGGTTCTCGGTGTTCTGCTCCGGCTTCCCCCGGGTGAGGCCGGCGTTCAGCCGTACGCTGAAATGCTCCTCCGGAAATGCCGTATTGACGGCGTCCAGCAAAGAGCCTGCCAGCTCCTCCGCCTGGGCCCGGTCCGCCTCCTGCCAGAGGATGAACTCGTCTCTGTTCAGCCGCAGGGCGACGGCCCGCCGTCCGGTCTGCTCCTGGAAGGCCTGGCACCTGGCGCGGATCAGCGCCCCGATTTCCTCCAGAATCATGTCTCCGAAGACGATGCCGTTTTTCTCGCTGGTCTCCGTCAGCTGGTTCAGGCGCAGCACGGCCATGACGCCCTCCGGACGGGCCCGGCGGCAGGCCTTCAGCAGTTCCATGCCGGCGCTGAAGCAGTACAGGCCGGTTACACCGTCGATGGTGCTTCTGCGAAGCTGCCGGGCCTCCCGATCCTTCTGCTTCTGGATGCTGTGGATGCTGCCCACCAGCTTCCAGCGGCGGCCGTCCGTGTCGTAGAGGGCCTTGCCGGACAGGGCCACCCAGGTAAATTCGGTTTCGCCCTGCCAGCGCATCCGAAACTCCGCATAGGGATGGTCCGGGTTTCGGAGAAGAGCCTCCGTCACCGACGCCCGGTCCGCCTCATAGATGGACTCGGGATTGATGAGACCGCTTTCGGTTTGGGGGCTTTTCCACTGACCGTTCATGGTCCGGTGGTTCACGATGTCCAGCATCTGGCTTTGCAGGTCGTAGGAGAAAAAGATGTCCTTGGAGGATTCCAGCGCCAGCTTGTAGCGCTCCTTTTCCTCCAGCAGGATATTCTCCGCCTCCTTCTGCCGCTCCGTCAGGCTGTTGACCACGTCATACAAGGCGTCGATTTCCAGAATGTTGGAGGGCCTGAAGGCCTGGAGCCCCGCCTGTCCCTGGCTGATGCACTGCATCAGCCGCTGAACCGGCCGGGTCAGGTGCCGTACCGCCAGATAGATGCCGAAGACCCCGAAGACCAGACCGATGAGAACGGCGGCGACCATCCACACATAGAGCTTCCGGCTCATGCCGAACAGGTCCTCCTCCGTGTCCAGACCCAGAAGGACCCAGTCGGTCTCCTCATAGGGAACATGGCTGCCGTACAGCTTCAGCGGACAGGACACGGCGTAAATCCCCTGGTCGTTCAGCCTGATGTCCCGCACCAGAGACAAATCGTCATAATTTGTTTCCTCCAGATGGAACTGCCCGCCGTGGGAGCGGATCTGATCGTAGAGGATGCCCTTGCCCATCAGGGACACATGGCTGCCGTCCGGCTGCCGGAGCGCCAGCAGATAGCCGGACTGCATAGACTCGTTCAGCTCTGCCGCCGGGAAATAGTCGTTCAGGAGGTGGGCGGAGATTTCCACGCCCAGGATTCCGTAGACCTGGCCCTGATGCCGCAGGGGCAGGGAATAGGTAATCATCTGGTGGGGGTCCGTCCCGTCCTGCTCCAGCGTGAAGGGGAGGGCCCAGTAGCCTAGATCCCTGGCGTCGGCGTCCGGGTGCTCCGTCCCCGCCCGCCAGGGCTCATAGAAATAGCGCTGGACGGCGTTGGTCCCCTGGCCCTCCATGTGAAACCGGGTGGTCCAATGGGTGTCCAGGGGGATGTTCCAGGCTCTGGAGAGCTGCTTGTTCCCCCGCTCCAGCAGCAGGTCCGTATAATTGACGGGATTGGTGTAGGGGTCGGAATCCCGGATGAAGACTCCGTCGTATTCCCCGGCGTCACCCTGGTCCGGTCCGGTCAGAATCAGGAAGATGCCGGTGGTGGTATTGCTCTGGAGAATGTCCAGGCACTCGGGGAGAATCCGGTTGAGAAGGCGGGCCTTCAGCTCGCCGGAGCGGAGCAGCGCGTCCAGTCCAACGTTCTCCTCCTCCAAAAAGTCCACCAGAAGATTCTCTATCATCGACTCCTCCGCAGCAACGGAGGACCAGCGCTGATTCATGTCGTTCTGCAGAATCACACCCCGGTTTTCCACCAGCCGCTCCATCATGCTCCCGGCGTATTCCTCCAGCGTCTCCGTGGTGCGCCGGACCACCAGCGTCCCGATGGTGATGGCGCTCTGGAGCAGCATAATGGCAATCAGCGGGAGCAGAAAGATTTTGAATATGGTGGTTTTTCTCCGCTTTCCGGAAGCTTTGCCCGGCCCTTCCGGCGGGACGGAGGGGGGGCCGTTCCGTGTATTGGCGTTCATGGCGTGCTCACTGGTCCGCCGCGGCGTGCAGCGCGGCGCAGAAATCCTCATACCAGGCGTCAAAGGCGCTGTCCGTCACATAGGGGGCCGCGGCCTCCTCCAGGCCGGCGCCCTGGGCAATGGCCTCCAGCACCGCCGCCCGGTCCGCCGCCGCCCGGTCTGCCAGGTGGTATTCCAGCACCTTTCTGGCGGCGGAGCCGTTTTTGAAGCTCTTGTTGGTGTACAGGGTCATGTCTTCCATCTCTGAGAAAATGGTGCTCAGGCAGTCATAGGTCTTGGGGGCAACCTCCAGACCCTGCCCGGCGATGACCTGATCCAGCTTTTCGATGCTGTTGGCGGCCTTCTGTACCGGCAGATAACCGGAGACGGAGCCAAAGCGCAGGTTGTTCTCCGCCTGGGTAATCCATTTCAGGAACTCCACAGAGGCGTATTCATGGGCCTCGTCGGATTTGGTGACCACCATGCCGGCTCCCTGCTGCACGGCGTAGTGCTGTCCGCCCTCGAAAATGGGAGCCTGCATCACGATGTAGTCAATGGGATGGCTGCCGCCGTCCAGCTCCACCTGATTGGGGAAGTACATGGCGGAGGAGGTGGACCCGGTATAGGCCAGAATGTCCCCCGTCTTCACATCGTCGGAGCGGAAGGAGCCATAGGCCCCGAAATAGCCCCTTACCATGGGGACATAGTAGTTTTCCCATATGCGGCGAAGGGCCTCCTCGGGCAGATTGAGGGTCATTTCCCCGTTCTCCACCTGGAAGAGCTCCACGCCCAGCTGCTGCATTCCGATGATGAAATAGTTCGCCACCGCGTCCCGTCCGTAAAAGGATTTGCCGTCCTCCGGCACGTCGGGGGTGAGGCTGTCCGTCCATTCATAATAGGTCTTCGCCGCGGCGGCAACCCCCTCGATGGTCTTCAGGCTCTCCAGGGAGAGGCCGCAGGCCTGGGCGAAGGGCTCCCAGTCCGTCTTGTTGAGCATCATGATTTCCGTGGACTTGGCGGTGGGGAAAATGCGCAGGGAGCCGTCGGCGGCGATGCGTCCCTCCTCGATATAGGAATCCACATAGTCCGCCAGCTCCTCCTGACTGAGGTAGTCGGACAGATTGGCCAGGGCCCCTGCCTGCTCCACCTCATAGGCCGTGTCGGCGTAGGAGGAGAAGATATTGGGAATGGCGGAAGAGCCCACCTTGCCGTTGATGGCGTCCCGCACCGCCGACTCCAGATCGGAGACGGAGCCCTGGGAGTAGCTCTCCACATAGATGCCCTGCTCCTGGCCCACGGTGTCGTTGAAAGTTTCCACCAGGGCGTCGAAGGCGGCCTGCTGGGAACCGTTGTAATAGTGCCACACCGTCAGGGACACGGGCTTTTCTGGGTCCAGGGGGCTCTTCCGGCTGCCGCCGCACCCCGCCGAGGCGGCCGCCAGGACCGCCGCCAGACAGACCGGACAGACCGCTCTGGTGATCCATTTTAAGGTTCCGAATGCAGGGGATTTTTTGACAGTTCCGATAAATTTCATAGCCGCTCGCTCCTTTTGGGTTGATTTGAGATGTGGGTCTCACAGCCGGCGGGGTCCTGGCTCCTATATGCTTCCAATCAGTCCATCCTATTAAATAAAGTCATTCTATCATAGACGGACTGCGTTTTCAAGAGAGGTATTTCCAGAGAATGGAGAGGGGCCTGCCGGGAGCGGGGACGTCTCTCCTGGAACCGCATTCTGATATGATTTCAGCCGAAAAACATGGCACATATTACTTCCGGCCTTTCGGCCCGGAAGTAATAAAATGCGTGAACGGACACGCCGGCCCGAAACCACGCCCTTGCAAATACTTCCGGATTCTGATATACTGTACCCGTATTGCCTGCGGGCCAGCCCCTGAATCCCTGAACAGACCCCATGAAGTCCCGGTTCCGCCGGGACATCACGACAACAGGAGGAACAGAATGAAGAAACGATTGAAAAGACCGGCGTCCATACTGCTGGCCCTGTGCCTTTTGGCCGCGCTGCTGCCCCAGCGGGCTCTGGCGGCGGAAATCTATGTATCCGCCGGCGGCGACCTGGCGCAGGCGGTGGAGAATGCCGCGGCGGGAGATACGCTGGTGCTCCAGGGCAGCTGCGTGGTGGGCACACAGGACGGCGGCGACGCCCCCTGGGTGATTGACAAGGCCCTGACCATCCGGGGCGGCTCCATCACCGTCTGGCGGGGCGGCATTGTCCTGGGGGACAATGTAACCTTTCAGAATACGGAGATCAATTTCTCGTCCTTTATGCGCAACGCCATTGTTGCCAACGGCTACACCCTGACGCTGGACAGCGTGACCTGTCCCACCGGGCGATCCGTCAATCTCTTCTGCGGCGGCCTGCTGGACAGCAACAACGAAAACTTCGGCAGTTCCCTCCCAGCACCCGATCCTGCCCAGGACGGAACCGTCATAGTCCGGGGGAATACCAGCCTCCAGGGTGATGGAAAGTCGGGCACGGGCAACATCTACGCCGGGAACCTCTGTATGGGCCGGGACAACGACGGTCCGGCAAACGTCTATGACGGAAATCCCTCCATTCAGGTGGAGGGTCTGACCGGAACGGGCAGCGGCGCTATAGGAACCATCTATGCCTGCGGAGCCCAGCAGAGGAACGGAGACGGCGGCGTGGGAAAAATCACCCTGCCGGACCCCGACAGTTATACCGTGAACGGCGCGGTCAGCGTCATTCTGGGCCGGAGCGGCACACCTGCCCAGGGCCAGGCCAGCGTGGAGGGCGCAGGCGCTGAGGACGGAACCTATGTCTCCTTCCGGGACGCCAGCGGAAAAGGCACGGTTCCCCGGCAGCTGAAGTCCATTACCGGTGTGGGCGTGGAGAGCGGCAGCCTTTCCCTGAGCGCAGGGACTGGTCTGCTGCCAGATGCGTCGGTGAGCGTACTCACCGGGGCTGAGCTGAACCTGTCCGCCCTGACTGTCCCCGCTGAGACGGCTGTTCAGTCGTTTACCGGCGGCGGGTCTCTGATTCTGGGCCAGAATCAGACGCTGTCCATTTCCGGCGCGGTGTCGGGAACCACGACGGTGGGCATCGGCGGGCTCAACAGTGCTACCTCGAAACCGGCGGTGGAAGGCCATGTTTACATCCAGGCGACCCAGTCCTCCGATGGGCAGTTCCAGCTGGCCCCCCACAGCACCCAGCCCAATATGAAGCTGGTCAAGGCCGAAACCGGCGCCTGGACTGCCGTCCAGGAGGCCGGGGAGACGCCGGACGAGCGGGTGATTGTGAAGAGTCTCCAGTTTACGGAGCCCAGCCAGAGGGTTGTGGATAGCGACGTGTCTGAGACGAATTTTCCTCTGACAGTAGCCTATGGGGCGGCCAGTGCAAGCCCCTCTTACTTGAGCAGTGTCCCCATGACGGTCCGCGTCAACGGGAAAGAGGCTATTCCAAAAAGCATGGATAATTTTCCCTTTTATGTAACAGGGGAATCCAGCGGCGTAGCCCTGATGTTCATGGATGAAAACGGGGTGGAGGACCTGACAATCGTCGGGTGGAACGGCACAAATATCTGGTCGGACGGTTATGACCCCGAGATTATTCCGGACGGCCGCTATGAGATTGAACTGACGGTCCCAGGGACCCACACCGAGGCGGGCGCATCTATTTCCGTCTCCGCCGTCCTCACCGTGGGCACGCCGGACCCCAGCCAGCCCATTTCCATTGACGTGCCCCGGGCCGAAACCGGACTGCGCTGGACCGGCAATACCCTCACCGGCGTGAAGCAGGGGACCGGCTATACCCTCACCGGCCATACCTCGGCGGATGTGGGCGAGCACACCGCCATTGCGGCGCTCCAGAGCGGCTATCGGTGGAAAGACGGAACCGAGGAGGACAAGGAAATTATCTGGCGCATTGACAGGGCCCTGGGTCCCGCCGCACCGGGGGGCCTTGTGGGAAGAGCACCCAGCACCCAGGGCGGCGCGGACGGCAGCATTGCCGGCGTGACGCCCGACATGGAATATGCCGACAGAGCGGATTTTGACGGGGCGGGGGACTGCACCGGAACCGAGATCACCGGCCTTACATCCGGAACCTACTATGTGCGGGTGAAGGAGACGGCCACCCATGAGCCGGGCGAAACCGCCACCGTCGTAGTTCCGGCCTGGGGCGCACCCACGCTGACAGGCGTGTCCGTCAGCAGCACCGGGCATAAGACCGTCTACACAAAGGGGGAGGCCCTGGACGTAACCGGACTGACCCTGGCCGCCCGGTATTCCGACGGCAGCACACAGACCGTCGCTGTTACGGCGGATATGGTCAGCGGCTATGACCCGAACAAGACAGGCACACAGACCCTGACCGTCCGGTACGGCGGCCTGAGCGCCGTCTACACCGTTGAGGTGAAGGCGGGGGAGACGCCGCCGGTGGAGCCGGAAAAGACCTATCATGTGCGGGTGGACAACAGCCACGCCGCCGAAAGCGGCGCGGGGGTCTACCGGGCCGGTGAGCAGGTTACCGTCCGGGCGGGAAGCTGGAGCGGCCACCGCTTCGGCTCCTGGGAGGTCCATGGAACCGTCCTGAGCGGCCTGACCAGCCCCGAGCTTCAATTCACCATGCCCGCCAACGACGTTTCCTTCCTGGCCATCTGGAGGGCTTCCTCCTCGGGCGGCGGCGGAGGCGGCGGCTCGTCCTCCGGAACCACCGCCAGCCAGCGGACGGCGTCCAGCATCCAGTCCGCCAGGGACGGCGGCACCGTGACCATGACCCTCTCCAGCGGCTCCGCCTCTGTGGGACGGGAGGTTTGGCGGGCACTGGCGGGACGGGACGTGACGCTGGAGGTGAAAAGCGGCCCTGTCCGCTGGCAGATTCACGGCAGCGCCCTGAACCCGGAGAGTCTTCCCTCCTCCGTGAACCTGGGGGCGGCGGTCAAGACCAACGCCATTCCCTCCAATATGCTGGAAACGCTGCCCCGGAGCCAGGGGCAGACCGTCATCCAGCTGTCCCTGGCCCACAACGGCCCCTTCGGCTTCGGCCTGAATATGGCCGTTGACGCCGGCAAGGAAAACGCGGGCCGCCAGGCGAGCCTCTACTACTACAATTCCACCGCCGGCGTGATGGAGTTCCAGTCGTCGGCCCGGGTGGACAAAGACGGTCTGGCCGGCTTCCCCATGACCCACGCCTCTGCCTATGCCGTGGTGCTGGACGCGGTTGTTCATGACCCGGCCCCGGTCTGGCAGAGCCCCTTCCGGGATGTGGTTCCCGGAGACTGGTATTATGACGCGGTGGCCTATGTCCACCAGAACGGCCTGATGAACGGCTCCGGCGGAGTCTTTTCCGTCAGCGCTTCTGCTACCCGGGGCCAGCTGGCGGCGATACTTCACCGCATGGCCGGCCAGCCTGCGCCTGCCGCGGCGGCGGGCTTCCAGGACGTGGCGGCAAGCGCCTATTACCGGGACGCCGTGGCCTGGGCGGCGGAGCAGGGCATTGTCTCCGGCTATGCCGGCGGACGCTTTGCCCCGGACCGGCCTGTGACCCGGGAGCAGCTGGCGGCCTTCCTCTTCCGCTATGCCAATGCACAGGGCATGGCTGCGGCGGCGGATACCGGCGCGCTGAAGGACTTCACCGACCGGGGCGCGGTTTCCGCCTATGCCGTGGAGCCCCTGAGCTGGGCGGTGGAGCAGGGTCTGGTAAACGGCTATGCCGACGGACAGCTGAACCCCCAGGGTCAGGCCACCCGGGCGCAGATCGCCGCGATTCTGTCCCGCTTCCGCAGAGCTTCGGAGGAATGGAAGCAGTAAGACAAAGCGCAGGCCCTCAAACACAGATGTGCCTCTCTCTGCGGAGGGAGAGCAGGAAAGGAACCCGTCAGGGTTCCTTTCCTTGTTTTGCCCGCCGGCGTTTAAAAAAGGGAGCGCAGGAAAAAAGACGCAAAAAAAGGGGGAGCGCAAAAAAAGGGGAGCGCAAAAAAAGGGGAAAAGACTCTTGACCGCGCCGTCCGCCCCGCATATAATGGCAGAAGCAAAAATACTGTGGGGAGGACCGGGTGGACGTTATGGGAACAGAACGGTTTTTGTTTTATTTTGTGAGCATCTGCGCGGCCTCCGTCATCAAGGGCGTGGCGGGCTTTGGCGACGCGCTGATTTCCACGCCGCTGCTGTCCCTGGCTCTGCCCAACAGCGTGATTACGCCGGGGCTGGCCCCCATGTCCCTGCTGCTGAACGCCGGCATTGTCTGGAAGAACCGGCGGCATTTCTCCGCCAGAGTGGTGCTGCCCATCGCTGCCTTTGTGCTGCTGGGCATCATCCCCGGCACGCTGCTGCTGAAATTCGGCTCCCCCCAGTGGCTGAAGTTGCTGCTGGGTCTGCTGATTATCGGGCTGGGCGTCGAGATGCTGACCCGGAAGCCCGGCACGGGCAGGGGGGTCAACGCCTATGTGCGGGCGGCGGTCTCCTTCTGCTCCGGCGTGATGGCGGGACTCTTCGGCATCAACATGCTGTTCCTGGCCTATATGGAGCGGGTGGCTGTCAACCGGGAGGAATTCCGGGCCAACGCCTGCTTCGTGTTCTTCCTGGAGAATAGTTCCCGGCTGTGTCTGCTGGTGGCCGGGGGGATGTTTGGACGGGAAAGCCTGCTGCTGTTCCTTGTGGCGATGCCCGCTTCGCTGATCGGCATGAAGCTGGGGGGACTGCTGGACCGGCGGCTCAGCGACGGGGTTTCCCGGCGGCTGATTGTCTGGGTGTTCATCCTGGGCGGCGTCAGCACCACCCTGCATGCTTTGGGGCAGCTGATTTGACGGTCTATCTCAATGCAGAAAAAAGCGTCCCTGTCCGGAACCCAGCCGGTTCCTGACGGAGACGCTTTTCGGTTTTCCGGGCCAGTCAAAAGCGGGAGCCGGGAACAAATGTATATGGCGGATTGATACTATAGTCACCGCAGTTGAAAAGAAGCATCCGCTTCTTTTCAACAAGTGCGGCGATGATTCGCCGCACAGGCCGTAAAACGGCCTTGCGGTGGACTTCATAGTCAGCACAGGGGGCCTTACCCGTCAGCGGCTCCGCCGCTGTTTGAAAATCGGTAGATACCGATTTTCAACTGTGCTGACTATACAGGTCGGTGCCTGCTCTGATAAATGGGCGATTTTCACTCGTATGCGTAGTCTTTGAAGTAATCCACATCATCCTGCATATCCAGCCATAATTCAAACCAGCCCAGAAAGTCCTGCCGTTCGCAGCAGGGCTGAACGCCGACATCTGTAAAGTTCCAGACTTCGCCTTGGCATTGCCCTGTTACAATCAGGTTATAAGTCATGCCGTCCCCAACATCAATCAGTTCGAGCTGCCCGTTTAATTTGGCGTCTATGATTTTAACTAAGTCCGCCTGTGATATATCATCGTCTTCCCAAATCCATTCATCTTCCAGCATGAAGGGTTCATTCAATTTTTTTGCGTCAGTAGCCGCTAATGAATGGAGCTGGAAGCCATCTATCATAGCGCAGCCATTACCGACTTCTTTCAGGAACATGCGGTATGCCTGCGGCAGACAAACACCGTGCTGCTTCTCGAAACGAATCAGTTCTTCTTCGGAAAGGACGTCACCCATTTGAAGGTCTAAAGCCTTGACTTTTGCTTTGATTCCTGACAGGACTTGTTCATAATCGGTGGATTTGTAGATAGGCATAAAGACTCCTCTCTTGTATCGAATTGGAAAAATTGACCAACAAGACGGCGCGACAGCCGTCCATCCGGCAGACGGTTCCCATGCCCGGACTCAAAACGCCCCCCGGTTTCCCGGAGGGCGTTTTTCGTGCTGTGCGCCGTTGCAAAGAAACCGTCAGACCTCGGGGTCCTTGCTCAAATCCAGACTGCGGATGAGCTTCCGCAGGGGCAGGACGGCGGCGGGAGAGACGGACAGCTCATCCACGCCGTAGCGCAGGAAGGTCTCCGTCAGGGTCTGGTCCGCGCCCAGCTCGCCGCAGATGCCCACCCAGCAGCCGTGGCGGTGGCCCGCCTCGATGGTGTGCTTAATCATGCGGAGAACCGCCGGATGATGGGCGTCATAGAAGTTGTCAAGCTTGGGGTTCTGCCGGTCAATGGCCAGGGTGTACTGGGTCAAATCGTTGGTGCCCAGGGAGAAGAATTCCACCTCCTCGGCCAGCTCGTCGGCCAGCAGGACGGCGGCGGGAGTCTCCACCATGATGCCGATTTCCACTTTGCCCATGGCTACGCCCCGCTCCTGGAGCTCCGCCCGGCACTCCTCCAGAAGCTCCTTGGCGTCCCGGACCTCCCGGACGGAGATAATCATGGGGAACATGACGGACACAGTGCCGAAGGCGCTGGCCCGGAGAATGGCCCGGAGCTGGGTCTTGAAGATTTCCTTCCGGGTCAGGCAGATGCGGATGGCCCGGTAGCCCAGAGCGGGGTTCTCCTCTTTGTCCAGCTCGAAGTAGTCCGCCTGCTTGTCGGCGCCGATGTCCAGGGTGCGGATGATGACCTTTTTCCCGGCCATGGTCTCTACCACCCGCTTGTACAGCAGGAACTGCTGGTCCTCGGTGGGGTAATCCTGGGAATCCAGATAGATGAATTCGCTACGGAACAGGCCGATGCCCTGGGCGTCGTTCTGGAGGACCAGGCCCACGTCCCCGGCGTTTCCGATGTTGGCATAGACCTTGATTTCTTTTCCGTCCAGGGTAACGTTGGGTTTTTTCTTCAGCGTCTGGAGAAGGGCCTCCTGCTTCAGATCGCCCTTGCGCTTTTCCTCCATGGCGGACAGAAGCTCCTGGGCGGGCTCAATGTACACGCAGCTGTTGTAGCCGTCAATCACAGCCAGCTTGCCGTCCCAGCTGTCGTCAAACTCCACGCCCACCAGGGCGGGGATATTCATGGTCCGGGCCAGGATGGCGGTGTGGCTGTTGGAGGAGCCATGCCGGGTGATGAAGCCCAGCAGCTTGCTCTTGTCCAGCTGCACCGTCTCGCTGGGGGTCAGGTCGTCCGCCACCAGAATGGCGGGCTGGCCGGCCAGCATGTCGGCGTCCTCCTGGCCGGTGAGGACATTGACCACCCGGCGGGAAATGTCCTTCACGTCCGCCGCCCGGGCCCGCATGTATTCGTCTTCCATGGCGGCGAAGGTGGCGGAAAAGTTTTCTCCGGTGGTGGTGACGGCATATTCGGCAGTGGCGTTCTGGGTTTCGATGATGCCCTTGACAGCATCCAGATAGTCCTCGTCCTCCAGCATCATCTGGTGGATTTCAAAAATGGCGGCGTTGTCCTCGCCCACCTCGTCCAGGGCCTTGTCATACAGTCCTGCCAGCTGCTCCTGAGCCTTGACCCGGGCGGCGTCGAAGCGGGCGAATTCCTCCTCGGGGGTGAGGGAGGACAGCTGGCTGGTCTGGGTCTCCGCTTTTTTATAGATGCGGAGGGGACCGATGGCGATGCCATTGAGGATTGATTTGCCGGTTGCTACCTGCATGGGAAAGCCTCCTTACAGATTTTCCTTGAAGAACTGCTCCATAGCGGCGATGCTGGCGTCCTCGTCCCCGCCCTCGGCGGAGATCGTGACGGTCATACCCTGCTTGATAACCAGGCCCATAATCGCCATCAGCTTGGTGGCGGGGGCGGACTTTCCGTCTTCTCTGGCAATGGTGATGGTGCTGTCCAGAGCCTTGGCCGCCTTGACCAGGAGCCCCGCGGGCCGGGCATGGATGCCCGAGGGATCAGTAATGGTGTAGGTGAACTGCTTCATGAGAAATACTTCCTTTCTGGTGATGATTTATTATGATACAGAGAGCTTTTCCCGGAGGAGGTGAAAGCTCCAACATCATAGCGTGTTTTTGTCCGCCGTCCTCACGGCAGGCGGGGCCGCCCGTCCTCATCGAACAGATCGCTCATCCGGGGCATGGCGGGAATGGCTCCGCTGCGGGAGCAGGTGAAGGCCGCCGCCCGGTTGGCAAAGGCCAGGATATCCTTCAGCTCGGAGGCGGTCAGTCCGGCCAGGGGGCCGCCCTCCCGGCGGCTGAGCCGGCTGAGCACAGCGCCGAAAAAGGTGTCTCCCGCGCCGTTGGTGTCCGCAACCTTCACAGGGACGCCGGGCTGACGCCAGGTCCTGCCCTGCCAGCGGCAGAATACGCCGCTGCTCCCCAGGGTAATCAGAATCAGGCGGATGCCCTGGTCCTCCAGAAGGGCGCTGCCGGACTCCAGGTCGCCGGTTCCCGTCAGAAGGGGCAGCTCCTCCTCCGCCAGCTTGAGAATGTCCACCAGGGGCAGGGGAAGCCGCATCCACTCCACGGCGTCCGTCCGGTCGTTCCAGAGGGCCGGGCGGTAATTGGGGTCGTAGCTCACCGTCACGCCGGCGCGGTGGGCGCTGCGGGCGGCAAAAATGGTGGCGCTGCGGGAGAGGCCCGGCGTCAGGCTGACGGAACCGAAGTGCAGGATTTTGCTGCCCAGCACCGCCAGCTCGTTGACCGCGTCAGGGGAGAGCTCGGAGTCTGCCCCCCGGACGAAGCGAAAGCTTCTCTCTCCTCCGGCGTCCACCGAGACAATGGCCATGGTGGTGGGGCGGCGGTCCCGCCGGAGACCCGCGCAGTCCACGCCGTCGGTCTCCAGCACGCCCCGGAGGTATTCTCCGAAACTGTCGTCGCCCACCTTGCCGATAAAGGCGGTCCGGGCCCCCAGCCGGGAGGCCGCCACCGCCACGTTGGCGGGAGCGCCGCCGGGATTGGCGGCAAACAGGGGCACACCGGTCTCGCTGACGCCGGTCTGGGTCAAGTCGATCAGAATTTCACCAATGGCCGTAATATCCATCTTGACAAGCTCCTTGTCCTTTGAAAAATTCCCGGGTAAGTGGGGATTTCCCAGGCCCGAGGCCGGGAACGCTGTTTGGATTTTATCCGTATTCACAAGATTGCTCCTGCTTATCCTATCAAATTTCAGGGAATTTGTCCAGTGTTTTGAGGAGACCAATTTTGAAGTCCCGGTTAAAGAGGACGGCGAAAGGCCGCTTTGCGCCCGCTTCCGTTGCCGGGGTCCGGGAAAACAGACGGACCTGAGGCGGATTTCGGATTGAAAAATAAAGGCGGCCTTTCGGCTTCTCCGGCACGGGACGGAGAGCGGCGGGGCGGATTATGCAGGGATGCGGCCGCGGCCTTTCGGCCCGGCAGGGGGACGGCTGGAGAGAAATCAGGAAAACGGCGGGGTACCCCCGCCGTTTTTCAGAGGACGCCTACAGATCGTCCGCGTCCTGCACCGGAACCTCGTTGGGGTCCAGGGGACGGCCGGTCCAGCTGCCCTGGGGGTCGGTTTTGGGGGCCGTGAATTTGGACAGCTCCCTGGCCTTTTCCATGGGGCCGCTCTGCCGGCTGGTTTTATGCTCCATATGCCGTGCTCCTTTCTCAAACAGGCTGGCCTTAGTGTGCCCGTCCGGCGGGAAAGATACCGGCCCCGGACGTCAAAATTCCCCGCAGGCGGTCGGTTCCGGAGCATCCCCCTCTTGTCAGTCTCCCGGCGCTGTGGTATGATGGGTAAAATTCAGCGTGAACAAACTGATATAAAGAGGTGGATTGTTTATGAAGATCGTCGCCATCAACGGAAGCCCCCGGAAAAAGGGCAACACCGCCCAGCTGCTGGAGGCCGTCCGCAGGGAGGTGGAGGCCGCCGGTGTGGAGTTCCAGGTCTTCCAGCCCGGCCCCGGCGTCCGCCCCTGCATGGCCTGTTATCACTGCCTGAACCACGGGACCCTCCGCTGTGTCCAGGACGGTGACGGCGTCAACGAGATCATAGCTGCCTGTATCGAGGCGGACGGCATCCTGCTGGCCTCTCCGGTGTACCACGCCGGCATCGCCGGGGGCATGAAGTGCGTGATTGACAGGCTGATGCTGGCCGCGGGCTGCGGGGAAAACCGGCTCCGTCTGAAGGTGGGCGGGGCACTGTGCACTCTCCGCCGCTCCGGCGGCACAGAGACCTATCATCAGCTCCTCGCCGCCATGGACGCCATGGAAATGATTTTGGTGACCTCCGATTATTGGGGCGTAGTCCACGGAGCGGACCCCGGCCAGGTGCTGGAGGACGCCGAGGGCATGGAGGTGGCCGTGCGGCTGGGCCAGAATATGGCCTGGATGGTGAAGGTGCTGGCGGCTTCCAGGGAGACGCCGCCACCGGCCCGCCGGCGGACCATGACCAATTTTATCCGCTGAGCGGCAGAAAGGAAGAGACTCATGTTTGGCTCGAAAAAACAGACCCCGGAGGAGCGCCCCCCCGCCGACCCCAGGTTCCGGGCCGGGCTTTACGGGATGGCCGCCATTTATCTGGTCTACCTGCTGTATCAGATTGCCTGGCCCTATCTGACCGGTGACCCCTACGGCCCCACCCGGAATCAGTTTCTCCTGGGCGTGGTCATTCTGGGGGGCGGCGCGGTGTTTCTGGGCATCGTGGCGTGGCGGCTGGCCCACGCGCCCCAGCCGGAGACGCCGCCTCTGGAGGAGAATGCCGGAGAGGACGAGACCGAAGAGGACGAGAGGGAGGGTCTTTAAAGTCCCTCCCTCTGTTTTCGTTGGTTGTAGCGGCTTTTTTTAGATCACTCCCAGCCTCAACACATATGATTTCTGGAGTAGTCTGAACGTCCGAAGGCGAGGGGAATTACAGTCCATACAGTAATCCTTGAGCCCGCAGCTGCCAGCGATGGAGAAATTATTGGAGGCGTCCAGTTTTATAGCGGTTAGGACCATCGCGGTGAAGATTTTCATGGCTACAGGCTCTGTAATCCACTGGCTGCTGGGGAAGGCATGAAGCTCCAGATCATCCTTGAAGCTCCAAAAACTGGAATCCCAGCGGAAGCCGGGATAGATGGTAATAAAATCCGCTGCTTTATAAAACCGGTAGGCCAGGTTGCGGTCTAAGGGAAGGGGACGGTGCACCGTTTTTAAAACGGAGTTAGAGTAAGAGAGAAGCTCTCCGGCGGTGGGGATCATGTCGTACCTCCTGTTTCATGGTTCTTCAGCAGGCTGGCAATGGTTTGGATCTTTGCCTTGTCCGCCGGGTCCTGGGATTGGAGAAGCCGGACGAACTGTTCCACCAAATGGAGTCCGTCCAGATGTTCCGCCGTAACCTCAAGCACGGGGGACGGTTCTGCCTGGATGGACAGCATCAGGCCGTAAACCAAGGTCATTCTAATAAGAAAGCTGGTTCGGGGGCGCACGATCCCCAGCGTGCGGTTGATGCTCATCCGCACGCTGTTCCACTCCTCCTGATCGACAGAAAGAGTGATGGGGTTGGAGGCCGGTCCTTTGGCAGAGCCTGGGACTGCGTGCCGCTGGACCTCGCGCCAGTCAGGCGGAGCCGCCGCCGTCTGAGACACCAGGGCGGAGAAAGCGGGGGAGAAGCCTTTGAGGGGAGCGGCCTGGGCCTCAATGGTCTGAAGACAGTCGAGGTCGAAGGGGGTGGGGCGAAACGAAAGCTTAATTTCCATAAAGTACTCCTTCCTATATAAATTTTGTGCAGTGGACAGGCCATGCGATTACCCGCCATGTGCTCCGCACTTTACACTACTGGAACTTACTGCATCATACCATTCTGCGCAGGGCTTGTCAAGAGGATAATTTTTGGCCGGGGTCGTCTGCTCGCGCATTTTATCAGAAGGAAGAAAACGGGGCGGGCCTTGTCTTGCCTCGTTTTTTGGAAATGCCAAAAAAGGCCGGGCCAGCGCACGGCCCCTGCATAAAATCTTGGAAAGGCTTCCGTTGAAGAACAGAAAAGGGGCCTGTCACTTCTGTGACAGGCCCCTTTTTCTCTGGGAATGGATGGAATGCGATTCAATCAGCCCATTTCCTTGATGGCAGACTGGGCGGCGGCCAGACGGGCGATGGGCACCCGGAAGGGAGAGCAGGACACATAGTCCAGTCCGGTCTTGTGGCAGAACTCCACGCTGGAGGGGTCGCCGCCGTGCTCGCCGCAGATGCCCAGATGGAGATCCGGGTTGGTCTGGCGGCCCAGCTTGGCGGCCATGGACACCAGGCGGCCCACGCCGTTCTGGTCCAGCTTGGCAAACGGGTCGTTCTCGTAGATCTTCCGGTCATAGTAGGCGTCCAGGAACTTCCCGGCGTCGTCCCGGCTGAAGCCGAAGGTCATCTGGGTCAGGTCGTTGGTGCCGAAGGAGAAGAAGTCGGCTTCCCTGGCAATCTCGTCGGCAGTGAGGGCGGCCCGGGGAATCTCAATCATGGTGCCCACCAGGTACTTCATGTCGGACCCGGCTTCCTTGATGATGGCGTCGGCGGTTTCCACCACCACGCTCTTGACGTATTTCAGCTCTTTGACCTCGCCAACCAGGGGAATCATGATTTCGGGAACCATCTTCCAATCGGGATGGGCGGCCTGGACCTTCAGCGCGGCCTTGATGACGGCCTTGGTCTGCATAGCGGCGATTTCAGGGTAGGTGACGGCCAGACGGCAGCCGCGGTGGCCCATCATGGGGTTGAACTCGTGGAGGCCGGAGATGATGGCCTTGATGTCCTCAACGGTCTTGCCCATGTCCTTGGCCAGGGCCTCGATGTCGGCCTCCTCGGTGGGCACAAACTCGTGCAGGGGGGGATCCAGGAAGCGGATGGTGACGGGGCAGCCCTCCATGGCCTCGTAAATGCCCTCGAAGTCGCTCTGCTGCATGGGCTCCAGCTTGGCCAGAGCCTTTTCCCGCTGCTCCACGGTGTCGGAGCAGATCATCTCGCGGATGGCGGGGATGCGGTCCTCGTTGAAGAACATGTGCTCGGTGCGGCACAGACCGATGCCCTGTGCGCCGAACTTCCGGGCCTGAGCGGCGTCGTGGGGGGTGTCGGCGTTGGTCCGGACCTGGAGACGGCGGTACTTGTCGGCCCAGCCCATGACCCGGGCGAACTCGCCGCCGATGGAGGCGTCCACAGTGGGCACCGCGCCGTCATAGATATTGCCGGTGGAGCCGTCCAGGCTCAGCCAGTCGCCCTCGCAGAAGGTCTTGCTGGCCAGCTCGAAGCGCTTGTTCTCCTCGTCCATTTTGATGTCGCCGCAGCCGGAGACGCAGCAGCGGCCCATACCACGGGCCACCACGGCGGCGTGGGAGGTCATGCCGCCCCGGACGGTCAGAATGCCCTGAGCGGCCTTCATGCCCTCGATGTCCTCGGGAGAGGTCTCCAGACGGACCAGGACCACCTTTTCGCCCCGGGCGGCCCACTCCTTGGCGTCCTCGGCGGAGAAGACGATCTTGCCGCTGGCAGCGCCCGGAGAGGCGCCCAGAGCCTTGCCGATGACGGGGGTCTCCTTCAGCTTGGCGGCGTCGAACTGGGGATGCAGCAGGGTGTCCAGGGACCGGGGCTCGATCATGGCCACGGCCTTCTTCTCGTCAATCATGCCCTCGTCCACCAGATCGCAGGCGATTTTCAGAGCGGCGGCAGGGGTGCGCTTGCCGTTGCGGGTCTGGAGCATGTAGAGCTTGCCGGCTTCCACGGTGAACTCCATGTCCTGCATGTCGCGGTAGTGGTCTTCCAGAATCTTGCAGACGTTCTCAAACTGGGCAAAGGCCTCGGGGAACTTGTCCGCCATCTCGCTGATGGGCATGGGAGTCCGGACGCCGGCCACCACGTCCTCGCCCTGGGCGTTGGTCAGGAACTCACCGAAGAGCTTCTTTTCGCCTGTGGCGGGGTTCCGGGTGAAGGCCACGCCGGTGCCGCAGTCGTCGCCCATGTTGCCGAAGGCCATGGACTGGACGTTGACGGCGGTGCCCCAGGAATAGGGGATGTCGTTATCCCGGCGGTAAACGTTTGCGCGGGGGTTGTCCCAGGAACGGAACACGGCTTTGACAGCGCCCATCAGCTGCTCCTTGGGATCAGAGGGGAAGTCCTCGCCCAGCTTGGACTTGTACTCGGCCTTGAACTGGCCGGCCAGCTCCTGAAGGTCCTCGGCGGTGAGCTCCACATCCTGGGTGACGCCTTTC
The DNA here is from genome assembly GCA_910575505.1 of Oscillospiraceae bacterium. Classification (GTDB taxonomy): domain Bacteria; phylum Bacillota; class Clostridia; order Oscillospirales; family Oscillospiraceae; genus Oscillibacter. The sequence goes on along the minus strand of CAJTFK010000004.1, from coordinate 69,325 downwards.
TTCTCCTTCATCTGGTCGATGAGCTGCTCAAAGTATTTCTTGCCCACCTCCATAACGACGTCGGAATACATCTGGATAAAACGGCGGTAGCAGTCCCAGGCCCAGCGGGGATTGCCGGACTTGCGGATCAGCACCTGCACCACGTCCTCGTTGAGGCCCAGGTTCAGGATGGTGTCCATCATGCCGGGCATGGAGGCGCGGGCGCCGGAGCGGACGGAGACCAGCAGGGGGTTCTCCAGGTCGCCGAACTTCTTGCCGGTAATCTCCTCCATTTTGGAGATATATTCCATGATTTCGGCAAAGATTTCGTCGTTGATCTTCTGGCCGTCCTCATAGTACTGGGTGCAGGCCTCGGTGGTAATGGTGAAGCCCTGAGGGACGGGCAGGCCGATGTTGGTCATCTCGGCCAGATTGGCGCCCTTGCCGCCCAGGAGCTCCCGCATGTTGGCGTTGCCCTCGGTGAACAGGTAGCAGTACTTTTTGCTCATTTTCATTCCTCCGTTTTTTTCCAGATATCAAGGAACGGCCTGAGGACCGTCCTTGTATGGTAAACGTTTGCAAAGTGCTCTCTTATTATAATCGCTGATTTTCTGGAAAGCAATCCATAAATAGCATAAGAAATTTTCTCAAACTTCCAGCATTTTGCCCAAAACATGGACAATTTCACCAAATCATCAAAAAAGATGCCTGTTAATCCCGCTGGAAGGGCGGAAAAAGGAGAAAATCTCTTGAAAAATATCTTGCATTTACGGAACTTTTCCTGTAAAGTATAATGGGTAAAAATAGCAGACATGTGTATTCGGATTTTAACAAACGGAGGCTGATTTGGGATGAAACAGTTTTTCCTGCTGGCCGCGCTGATCTGCTTCGGCGTGGCGGCGCTGAAGCTCTGTACCGCCAGAATGCGTTCCAACTACTCCGGCGGGGAGCAAAGAAAATGCGCTGCCCTCCTCAGCGCGGAGGAGGCGAAGGAGCGGCTTGAGGCCAACCCCGCCGTCATTCTTCTGGACGTGCGGAGTCAGGAGGAGTACGACGGGGGCCACATTCCCGGCGCGGTGTGCCTGCCCAACGAGGATATTCAGGCGGATCTGCCTCTGCCCTTCGACAAGGACGCGGAGCTTCTGGTCTACTGCCGTTCCGGCCGCCGCAGCGCCGAGGCGGCGGAAAAGCTGGCCGCCATGGGCTATACCAATGTGGCCGATTTCGGCGGCATTCAGGACTGGCCCTACGAGACCACCGCCGAGTGACGGAAAAACAGCCGTACCCAATCAGGTACGGCTGTTTCTGTGTTTTTTTACGCTCAGCTCAGTTCTCAGGGACCGCGTAGATGCCGTAGACAAAGAGATCGTCCGGGCCCGCCAGCTCCGGCAGGACGGTCATATCCCCATCCCCAGTCCACTCCACCTTCAGCTGGCCGCTGTGGAGCCGGTAGTCTTGGGTCGTTTCCGTGCCGTCGCCGGAGGTCACGGTGACGGTCAGCAGGCCGCCGTCAAAGAGGTCCGCGTCCATCTGCGCTTCAATGCTGATACCCAGACCGGCGGGCGCCATCTCCTCCGGGGATACCCAGAAACCATAAAGCGCATCGGGGTCGTAGTCCTCCTCCACCGTGCTTCCCAGGGCGGTCATCTCCGGCATGTACCAGGTCCCGTCGTCCCGCTGGCTGATGGCGGCGGGGGCAATCCGTCCTTCCGCCATGGCCTGCCGGTATCCGTCGATTTCCTCATCTGTCAGGTTGTCGTGGAGCTGGTAGCGGTACAGCCCGCCCCGGTCGATGGAGAAGGACACGCGCTCGATGTTCTCCCCGGTGATCCGGAAGAGGCAGCCGGTGAAGTCGCCGAATTCCGGCGTGGTGCAGCCCTCGCCCACGGCGAAGCCGATGCCGCCGTTTTCCTCCGGACCGTAGGCCGTTTCGGTCGTGGCGGCATAGGCCGTCAGGCCGAAGGTGGGGACCAGCTGCATGACAGGTTCCGCCGCCGCGCCGACGGGCGCGTCCGTTCCGCCTCCGGAAACCGCAGGCGCAGGCCGAAGGGAGATGCCTCCCAGCACCAGCGTCAGAGCGCAGGCGGCGCAGACCGCCGTCCGGAGGAGCCAGGGCCTGCGGCGGGGCTCCGCCGTCCGTCTCCGAGGCTCCGCCGTCTCCTGCCGGGCGGCAAAGAGGACCCGGTCATTCAGCCCGGCGGGCGTATGGATGGATTCCACCAGCTTCCGATAGTTGTTCTGACTGTTCGCTTTCATCATCAAACCCTCCCAACAGATTTTTCAGCAGCATCCGGGCCCGGCGGAGCCGCCCCCGGACTGTCGACGCCGGAATGCCCAGCAGGGCGGCGGTCTCGCCGCTGTCGTAGCCCTCGCCGTAATAGAGGTGCACAGGGACCCGCAGGTCCTCCGGCAGCCGGGCCACAAGGTCCCAGAGCTCCGCCGCTTCGTATGCCGGCTGGGCCTGGAGCGGTACGGCCTCCAGGGGCAGAGTCCGGCCCCGCTTCCGTCCCAGATCCGCGCAGCGGTTCAGCGCGGCTCGGATCAGCCATGCCTTGGTGTGTTCGCCGTCCCAGCCTGTGACGCCCTGGCGGAAGAAGCCCAGAAACACGTCCTGATAGACGTCCTCGGCGTCCTCCACGCACTGGAGGCGGCACAGGGCCAGGCGGTAGACCGTGTCCCCATACGCTGTCATGGCATTGCTCAGTTCCCGTTCTGTCAAGGCAATGCCTCCTTTCCTTGTTTGAAAAGCGCTTTTCACATACAACACGTTTGAGGGGCCGGATTTGTTTGCGGCGGAGACAAATTTTTTGCGCCTCGTTATCGCTGGAACAGAGAAGGAATTCCGGATAAATGATAGAACAGCGGTCATTGCTTTCCCGGGGCCGCTTTGATATAGTAAAAGGAGAGCTTGGCGAAAGCCATTGGAAAGGTTGGGATGAATATGAAAGACCTGAAGCATACCTGTAAAATTGCGGTGGTCCAGGCGGCCCCGGTGATGTTTGACAAGGCGGCCTGCACGGACAAGGCAGTTGGTCTCATCCGGGAGGCCGGGAAACAGGGGGCGGAGCTGATTGTGTTCCCGGAGCTGTTTATCCCCGGCTATCCCTACGGCATGACCTACGGCTTCACCGTGGGCAGCCGGACCCCTGAGGGCCGGAAGGACTGGAAGAGCTACTATGATAACTCCATCCTGGTCCCGGGCCCGGAGACGGCGGCTCTGGCCCGGGCGGCGAAGGAGGCCCATGCCTATGTCAGCATCGGCGTCTCCGAGCGGGATTCCCTTACCGCCACGCTGTACAACTCCAATATTGTGCTTTCTCCGGAAGGGGAGCTGCTGACCAATCACCGGAAGCTGAAGCCCACCGGGGCGGAGCGGGTGGTCTGGGGGGACGCCAACCGGGATTATTTCCCCATTGCCGAAACCCCCTGGGGCCCCATGGCCAGCATGATCTGCTGGGAGAGCTACATGCCCCTGGCCCGGACGGCCCTGTATCAGAAGGGCGTGACCCTCTACCTCTCCCCCAATACCAACGACAACGAGGAATGGCAGGCCACCATCCGGCACATCGCCATAGAGGGACACTGCTTCTTTATCAACTGTGATATGTACTTTACCCGGGACATGTACCCCAAGGACCTCCATTGTCCCGAGGAGATCGGGCGGCTGAAGGACGTCGTCTGCCGGGGCGGCAGCTGCGTGGTGGACCCCTGCGGCCACTATGTGACGGAGCCGGTGTGGGACCGGGAGGAAATCATCTATGCGGACCTGGACATGGAGATGGTTCCCGCCAGCCGGATGGAGTTCGACGCCTGCGGCCACTATGCCCGGCCCGACGTGCTGGAGCTGACCGTCCGCGAGTGAGGCGGCCTTTTCCCGGCAGGAAGAAGAAAGCAAAGCGCCCCTGCCCCGGCGGAACCGGGGCAGGGGCGCTTTCTGCCGGTCCGCCCCGGGGGAGGGCGGGTCAGGTGGTCCTCCAGCGCTTCAGGGTGGGGAACCAGCCCCGCATCATTTTTTCCGCCTCCTCCTGGGGGCCGAAGGGGTGGCCGTTCTCCGCGTTGAATTTCAGATTGAAGGCGATGATGTCGTCCATGGTGGCCTCCGGGGCGGTGAAGGCCCCCTTCTGATAGCAGTAGCGGCAGTAATCTCCGCTGGGGGAGCCGTCGGCCTCGGTGCCCGCGTCCTCGGGCCGGTCCAGGGGCATGGCGCAGCACTGACAGAATTTCCGTTCTTCCATGGGAAGTACCTCCTTATGTTGGGCGGGCTGTTGGTCCCCGCCGCTGATGTCAGCATACGCCTCCAAACCTGACAGGGTCTGTCCGGTTTCATAAACCGCCGCGAGTTTTTTTGCCTCTCCGGCGAGAATGTCCCGCCAGCAGGCCGGGGACAGTACCTCCAGCTGACTGCCGAAGGACAGGAGGAAGGACAGCAGCCATTGGTCCTCCGGGAAATTGCAGCTTACCAGCAGACAGCCGTCCGGCCCCCGGTGGATCTGCCCGGGGTGGAAATAGTCCCGCACCCGCCAGGCGGCGGAGGGGGCGAAGCGCAGCCGCAAAGCGGTCTCCCGGTATTCGCCGGGCAGAGGCGCTTCCAGCCGCTCCGGAGGCCGCCGGGGCTGGAACGTGCCCGCCTCCGGCGTCAGGTCCTCCATCCGCACCAGACGGAAAATCCGCCAGTCCTGCCTGCTCCGGCAGAAGGCCGACAGATACCAGTTTCCCCCCTTGAACACCAGCCGGGCGGGCTCTGCGGTCCGGCGGCTCCTTTCCCCGGCGGAACTGTAGTAGGTGAAGGACAGGGGCCTCCGCTCCAGAATGGAGCGCTTCACCAGGGCGAAGTTCTCCCGTTCCGCCGCCCCGCTGCCCCAGTCGGTGAAATCCACCTCCAGCCAGTCCCCGCCCTCCCGGCGGAACAGGGCGGACAGGCGGGCCAGGATGTCCCGGTCCCCGCCGCCGGTGGCCAGAGTGGCCTGGAGGGCGAAGAGGATTTCGTCCTGCTGGGCCTGGGAGAGGAGGGCCCTGTCCAGAACGAACTGGTCCATGAGGCGGATGCCGCCCCCCTGGCCCTTTAGGGTGAAGACGGGGATGCCGGCGGCGGACAGGGCATCGACGTCCCGGTAGATGGTCCGCTCCGACACCTCCAGACGCTCCGCCAGCTCCCCGGCGGTGATGGCCCGCTTCTCCACCAGCAGGTACAGAATTTCAAAAAGACGGCTGTTTTTCATGGGGCCTCCTGTTCCGTTCCATCGGGGGATTTTCCCGGCTTCGCCGGGGAGGGGGCCGCGCCCTCCTTCAGGGGGTTCCAGTTCCCCGTGAGGAAGGAGGCCGAATAAAGGACGAAGAGCAGCATATTGTGTGCAATCATGCAGCCCCAGGCGGCAATCAGCCCTCCGCCCAGAACCTGGGTGCAGAGGAAGGTCCCCAGCACCCGGATGCACCACATGCCGGTGATGTTGTACAGGAAGGGCCTCCGGGTCTGGCCCACCCCCATCATCATGCCCTCCACAATGATGGAAACGCCGTAGAGGGGCTCGGACACCGCCACCATCCGCAGCACGGCGGCCCCCAGGGTGATGACCTCGCCGCTGTCCGAAAAGAGCCGCATCAGCAGCGGCGCGGAGGCGAAGAGCATGCCGCCGGTGAGGCACATCAGCCCCACCTCCACAGGGATGAACAGGGTGGTCAGGGACCTCATGCGCTTCCGATCCCCCGCGCCGCAGGCGTTGCCGGTGAGGGTGGCGGCGGCGGTCTGCATGCCGTAGCCGGGGATGTAAAAGGCGGACTCCACCGTGTTGGCGATGGTGTGTGCGGCGGCGGCAGCCTCCCCCAGGGCGTTGATCATGGCGGCGAAGGCCACATAGCCCAGGGAGGACACAAAGCGCTGGAGCATGTTGGGCAGCGCCACCCGCAGGCAGGGGCGGAGAATGTCCGGGTCGGGCCGCAGGCTCTCTCCCCTGGGAGAGACGGCGGGATGCCGCCACAGGGCCCTGGTGATCTGGATGCCGCCCCAGGTATAGGCGGCGGCGCTGGCGGCGGCGGCCCCGGCCACGCCCCAGCCCGCGCCGGGGATGAAGAGGGTGCAGCCCGGGAGTGAGACCGTCCGGGTGGGATAAATCAGCAGGAAATTCAGCGCCACGTTGAGGACGTTTACCGCCAGGCCCGCCTTCATGGGGGTTTTGGTGTCTCCCGCCGCCCGCAGCACCGTTCCCAGGATGATGCTGGCGGTGCGGAACAGCATGGGCAGGTACAGGATGAAAAAGTACCGGGAGGCGGCGGGACGGATGTGGGGCTCCGCCCGCATCCAGACGGGAATCCGTCCGCTGAGGGAGACCGTGAGGACGGTGCACGCGCCGCCGATGACCAGCACCGACAGCACCGCCTGAGCGGCGGCCCGCCGGGCGGCCCGGGTCTCCCCGGCCCCGCAGGCCTGGGAGATATAGGCCAGGAAGCCCACGCTGAAGGCCGTGATGGAGGACTGGACCAGCCAGCCGATGGTAGTGGTGGCCCCCACAGCCGCCGTGGCCTGGGTGCCCAGGGAGCCCACCATGGCGGTGTCTATGTACTGGACGGCGGACTGCATGATTTGTTCCAGCATGGTGGGCCATGCAAGAAGCAGAATGACGCGGACGGCGGCCCTGGCCTCCCGGTTCTGTCTGCGCGCTGTCATGTTCCCTCCTTTGCCCTGTGTGAACGGACCCCGGCGGCCTGCCCGCCGGGGTTTTTCGATATTTATGATCTTGTGATATGATGTGAAAGGTTTGCTTTTTTGGGGGTCTACTGCTTCCGGCGGCTCCGGCGGATGGGGGCGCGTTCCTTCTGGAAGCAGACGTCGCACAGCCGCCCCCGGTGGTACAGGGGCAGGGCCTTTCCGCAGCGGGCGCAGAAGCGGATGTTGTCCCGCAGGCGGTGGAGCAGGATTTCGTTGATGGCGTCGGCCACCCGCTCCCGGGTGTCATAGAGCCTGTCCTGATCCACCGGGCAGCCGAAGGCCTTGGAGAAGGAGAAATAGAGGTCCAGTTTTCTGTAATACTGTTCCAGCTCCGGCAGGGTGGATTCCCCCTCGGGCAGTCCGGGCTGTTCAATGGGCTCCCCCCGCTGCCAGCGGCGCAGGAAGGAGAAAAACAGATCCCGCAGGGCCTCCTCCGTCTCGTCAAAGGGGATGTTGGCCGCCCGCAGCTCCTGTTCCCTGGTCAGCAGGAAGCCCATTTCCCGCATTTTGGAGATGACGGTGATATAGCGGGAGATGTCGAGACGGCGGTAGGGCTCCGCGGTGGGCATCCGGTTCCACTGGGTCAGCACCTCCAGCAGGTCGAAATCCGCCTGGAGAACCAGGTCGGAAAAGCCCGCCACGGCGTATTCCAGCGGGGGAATCTCCGCCTCCAGCCCCGCCCGGATGGTCCCCAGGTCCTGGGTGGCCCCTACATAGCCCCGGTTGTACATGCCGAAGCGTCCCGCCCGGCCGGCGATCTGTTTGATTTCCTCGGGCTTCAGCGGGCGGCGCTCGGTGCCGTCGAACTTTTCGGTTTCCATGAAGATAATCCGCCGGATGGGCAGGTTCAGCCCCATGCCGATGGCGTCGGTGGAAACGATATATTCCATCTCTCCCGCCAGAAAGCCCTCCATCTGCCGGCGGCGGGTGGAGTAGGGCAGGGCCCCGTAGATGATGGCGGGCTCCTTTCCGCTCTGGCGCAGGTCCTCCGCCACGCTGAGGACCCCCACCTTGGAGAAGGTAATCAGGGCGTCCCCCGGCTGGACCCGGCCCGGGTCCACGGTGCGGGTCATGCAGACCAGGGGCGTGTTCCGCCGGTGGACCTCCACCTCCCAGCTGTCGCCGCAGCTCTCAATCAGGCGGATCAGCAGCTGTTCCGCCTCCGGCGCGGCGCACAGGTGGACCTCCGGAGCCAGAACGCCGAGAATGGCCCGGGTCCAGGCGTAGCCCCGCTGCCGGTCCGCGATCATCTGGCACTCGTCCACCACCGCCACGTCCCAGCGGCGTTTCATGTCCAGCTTTTCCGCCGTGGCGGCCAGGTGGGTGTCGTCCTCCCGGATGTCCTCCTCCTCTCCGGTGGAGAGGGAGCAGTCCACTCCGGCGTCCAGCAGGGTTTCCTGGGCCTCCAGGGCCAGGAGGCGGAGGGGGGCCAGATAGACCCCGGTTTTCGCCTGCCGGAGCCGCTGGAAGCCGGCATAGGTCTTGCCGGTGTTGGTGCCCCCCAGGTGCAGCACGAAGCGGCGGCGCATGGCCCGGGCCTCCGGGTATTCGTCCTTGGGGTTCAGGGCGATGAGCAGGCTGAGGCTGGTGCGGATGGCCCTGGGAACATACCAGACGGACCAGACGGCGGCCAGCCCCTCCCGGAGCAGCTGGGAGGCGGGAAAGCCCTCCGCCCGGAGCATGGCCCCTGGATCCGCCTCCGGCTGGGCGGCGGAGAAGTCCTCCAGGATGCCCCCGGCGGCGGCACGGAGAACATGGGGATAACGGTCCCGGACCTGCCGGGACAGAGGGTGCCCGGCGCACTGGCCCAGCCAGGCCGCGGACCGCAGAAAGCGCTTCAGCGCCGCCGTCAGCTGCGGGCCGCCGCAGCCCTGCTCCAGGGCGAGGAATTCCATCAGGGGGCCCTTGACCTGGGAGCTGTCAAAGGCCCGGCTTCCGGATATCTCGGGAATCCGGGAGAGGAGGGCGCTGTGATAGTGCCCGGCCAGGAGCCAGGCCGGGGAATCGTCCTGCTCTGCCTCGTCCCAGGCCTGGGACAGCAGGAAACAGGCGTGCCGCGCACCGGGGGCGGCTTTGGCGGTTTTTTTCACGGAGCCCTCCGCAAAGCGGGGGTCCCGTTCCGCGGTCCGCACGGCGTCCTTGTCCCAGACTCGGACCGTGCGGCGCTCCCAATGGACCACCTGGGGACCGGGAAGCAGGTCCCGAATCAGCTCGCTGGTCCAGCCCCTCCGTTTCAGAACGGAGACGGGCCAGCCGAAGCCCGGCCGCTGTCTTGCCATGGCGTTTCCTCCTGTCCCGGCAGTGTTGTCTGTGAGGTCTGCCGCAGAGCTGAAACGAGGCATTTCCTTCCTTTCAGCCGCTGCGGCGGTGACTGCCCCATCCGGCGCCGCACAGCCGGAACACTTGCAGGGCGCTGTTCCGGCCTGTTCTCCGCACGCATCGGACGGGCACAGGGGCCTGTCCCTTCAAAAGCCGAAGGGCGCAGAAGCGAATGGGGCGTCCTCATCCAGTATGGCCTGAAAAGCCCCGTTCTCCAGTGGAAGATTTTAGAACCTGTATTCACAATCACTGAACGCCGTCTGAGCGGTCTTTTCCCCGTCAAACTGTGCCGCTTTCCCTTGCCATACGTCAGTATGGCCGCGGAAACTCTCCCTGTCCGGCGGGAAAAATCCCAGCCCATCCGACATTTCCCGGTTATGAATACAGGTTTTTGCATACATCCTCCCCCGGCCGTCAAGCGGCCCCGCCTGACGGCGGGGCCGCGAACGAATCAGATTTACCAGGCGTGATAACGCCGGGACTGCTCGGGGGTCATGGCAAAGTAGTCATAGCTGACGGCGCTGCCGCTGTCTCCCCAGGTGGTGTCGATGTGGACGGTCTCGCCGTCCAGCACGGCCACCGTCCAGATGTGGCTGTCGTTGGCCAGGGCATAGCACTGGATGCCCTCCAGCTTCAGCAGCATGTTATAGGCTCCGGTGTATCCGTCGCATACGGCTGTGCCGTTGGCAAACAGGCTGTAGGCAATGTGGCTGAGGGAATCGTCTCTGGCCTGGTAGTCATAGACGCAGTGACTGCAAATCCAGTCATAGTAAATCAGGGCCTTTTCCCGGTCCGTCATGTCAGTGGTGATGGTCCCGTTCTCCCACAGCTGGTCATGGACGGCCACGGCGGCCTCCATGGCGGCGGCCCGGTATTCCTCCAGACGGTCCCCGGCTCCGGCGGCGGTGAAGGACAGTGTCACCGGACCGGCGATGACATAGGTGCAGTTGACCGCGTTGTAGCTCTGCTCACAGTAGACCTTCACCGCCTCCAGGGCGGACTCCATGATTTCCTTGGCCCGGGGGGCGGTGACGCCGGGGTAGTACAGCAGCAGCTGATGCTCCCCTCTGGCCAGCATGTGGCGGATGGTGCTGTCCATCTCCCCGGCGCTGGCGGGGGAGGGATAGAAGGTGCCGGGCTCCACCAGGTCGGACAGCAGGGTTCCCTGGGCGCTGTAGAGCCGGGAGAGATCCCACTGGGGACGGACCCGCAGGGCGGGGTCCACCATGCGGGTCAGCATGGCTGCCGCCGCGCCCCGGGTGATGGGGGAGTCCGGCAGGAAGGAGCCTTGGGCGTCGCTGCCGGCAGAGACGCCCCGGCGGTAGAGGGTCAGAATGTCGGTGTAATAGGGGGTGTACTCGGTGACGTCCGTGATATAGCGCCGGCTGGAGTACCCCACCGTCACCAGCTCATTGTTGACGCTGGGCAGGGCCTCCTCCGGCAGAACGCCGGCCAGGACATGAGCCACCTCCGCCCGGGTGGCGGGCTCGCTCAGACGCCCGTCCAGCTCCGGACCCAGTACGCCCTCGGACTGGAGATAGCGCAGATAGCCCAGGGCGGCGGGGCCGCTCTCCTCCGCCCACACGGCGGGGCCGGCCTCGGCGTTTCCCAGACGGTAGAGGCTGCGGATGCGCCCGGCGAAAATGACGATCTGGCCCACGGTCATGGGGTCGTTCAGGCCGAAGGAGCCGTCGGATTTTCCGTTGGACAGGCCGTATTCGTACAGGGCGGCGGCGTTGTCGTAGAAGGTGGACCCGGGGACCAGGTCGGAAAACTGTTTTTCATAGGTCCTCTGGCGGATGAAGTTCTCCGTGCTGTCCTGGGCGGCCTGGACGGGAATGCTCAGCAGCAGGCACAGGGCCAGCAGCAGGGCGGGCAGCTTCTTGTTCATGGCGCTCCTTTCTTTTTGGGGGCCCTGTGTGGACGGACCCCGGTTATGAAGGGATGTTCAGGTCCTCCGGAAGGCGGTCCTCCACATAGGGGTTCAGGTACTGGTTCACCAGAGCCAGGACCTCGTCCTGATTCAGGTAGATATAGGGAGACTTCCAGTCCCCCGGCAGGGTGGAGAAATCGATGGCCTCCGGCCCCATGCCAATGGCCTCCGCGCCCAGCCAGGCCAGGTTCCCCAGGTTGAGGTCCGTTTCCACATACTGGTGGAAAATCTTCACGAAGCTGTCCAGCTTGGTCAGATTGGATACCGTCAGGGTTTTTTTGGCCACGGCCTTCAGAAAGTTCTGCTGGGTCTGCATCCGTCCGATGTCCTCGCTGCCGTAGCCGGTGCCGTCGTTGTTGTGGCGGAAGCGGACCACCTTCAGCGCCTCGGCCCCGTCAAGGTGCCGCATCCCCTTGGGGAAGTGAATGGACAGGTCCTGAAGGGGGTCGTCATAGTCCATGTTCACGGGGATGTAAAAATCCACGCCGCCGATGGTGTTCACCAGGGCCTCGAAGCCCCGCAGATCCACCAGCACCGTATAGTCCACCGGAATGCCCAGCTGCCCGGACACGGTCTGGGCCAGCAGCTCCATTCCGCCGGAGTTGTAGGCAAAGTTGATTTTCCGGTTTTTTCCGTTGATGATGGCTTTGGTGTCCCGGGGGATGCTGACGCCGTAGATATAGTCGTTTTCCGCGTCAATGGCCACCAGAATATTGGTGTCGCTTCCTCCGTTTCCGTCATCCACGCCGGAGACCAGCACCGTATAGAAGGAGGGCTTGCGCTCGTAGTGGGAGCGGAGGGATTCCGCCTCCTCGTCGCTGAGCCCCTCCGGCAGGTTGTCCGACACGCTCTGCACAGCGCCGGGCTCGTCGGTTTTCTGCTCCGGGGGCCGGAGAAAGGCCCGGAAGCAGGCGTATGTTACGGCAAGCAGGATGAAAACCAGCAGCAGCGTCCGGCCCCGGTGGGAGCTGGACCGGCGTCTGCGGCGTCGACGGGTTCTTGGCATGGGAAACCTCCACGCGCCCTGAGGCGATTTTTCTGTCTCCCGTTCCTCCGCGGGGTTCATCCGCGCCGGGCTTCGGGAGCTTCTGCATGGCATCAGTTTTTCTATTATAAGGCCTGTCCCGTCAAAAGACAAGAGAAAAAGTGTGAACAGCCTGCCGAAAAGGCCGAAACGTCCGAAAAGGTTCGAGAAGGACCGAAAAGGACCCGAAAGGACCGGGAAGGCTGAAACGGTCTCCAGGGCAGGCGGGCCCGGCGAGACCGGAGTCCCGCCGGGCGTTACAGCCTGGGGTGTTCACTGGGCCGGGGGCTCCTGGTTCTGCTCCGACATCTGCTCCAGCAAGGTTTTGATATCCGCCAGCAGCTGGTTTTGATAGGACAGAGCGCAGCGGATATAATGCAGGGTAGGCTCCGGCTGCTGGACGGCGGGGATGCCCTCCCCCACCGGATGAGGCCAGCGGCGGACCTCCGGCTCCGCGTAAACGGGGACGCCCGGCTCCCAGCCTCCTGCCGGAGGGCGGGAGACCGGGACGGTTCTTGCCGCCCGCCGTCTGCTGCCGTATTGTCGATTAGCCATAATTTCCTCCTCCCACGGCGGGGCCCGCCGTGATGTTGCGTCAGTCGCCTCGGTATTTCTTCCGGGTGGCGATGCCCCCCCGAATGTGCCGCTGGGCCTTGTTCACATCCAGCACGGCCTTGACCTGAAAGTACAGCGGCCGGTTGAACTGGGGAAGCCGCTCGGAGATATCCTTATGTACGGTGGACTTGCTGATGCCGAATCTCTGTGCGGCGGCCCGGACGGTGGTTCGGTTCTCTATGATGTAAAGGGCCAGGCGTTCCGCCCGCTCCTCCATGTTTCCCTTCAAAACATCTTCACTCCCCGCCTCTTGTTGGTCCATCTTATGCAGGCCGGCGGCGGGATATGTGCCGGAGGGCGGAACAAACGGGATCGAGAAAAAGGCAAACGGGGAAAAAGACTCTTGACATGGAGCGGACTCCACGTGTTATGCTGGATGTCAGCAGACACATCCACCGAGCGATTTAAAGGAGGCGTTTTCTATGCGATACCGCGCGTTAGGCCGGACCGGCATCCAGGTGAGCGAGATCGGCATGGGCTGCGAGGGCCTTGTGAACAAGAGCCCCGCCCAGGTCAGGGAGTTCGTGGATTTGATGGAGGCATCCGGCGTCACCTGCATCGACCTTTACACCCCGGCCCCCGCCGTCCGCAGCAGCCTGGGCCAGGCTCTGCGGGGCCGCCGGGACAGGTTTGTGCTCCAGGCCCACCTGTGTTCCGTGTGGAAAGATGGACAGTATATGCGGACCCGGAACATCGAAGAGGTCCGGGCGGCCTTTGAAGACCAGCTGAACCGCCTGGAGACAGACCATGTGGAAATCGGCATGATTCACTATGTGGATTCCCTGGCGGACTGGGAAGCCGTGCTGAACGGCCCCGTCATGGCCTATGCCCGGGCGCTGAAGGAGGCGGGGACCATCCGTACCATCGGCCTTTCCAGCCACAACCCCCAGGTGGCTCTGGCGGCTGTGAACACCGGGCTCATCGGCGTGCTGATGTTCAGTGTCAACCCCTGCTACGATCTCCAGCCCGCCGGCGAGGACGTGGAGGAGCTTTGGGCCCCGAAGAACTATGCCGCCGGCCTGGTGAACATGGACCCGGAGCGGCAGGCCCTCTATGAGACCTGCCAGCGGCTGGGGGTGGGCATCACGGTGATGAAGGCCTTCGGCGGCGGGGACCTCCTCAGCGAAACCCTCTCCCCCGCCGGACGGGCCCTGACGGTCTTCCAGTGCCTCCGCTACGCGCTGGACCGGCCCGGCGCGGCCTGCGTCATGTCCGGGGCCCGGACCCTGGAGGAGCTGAGGCAGAGCGCCGCCTATGAGGAGGCCTCTGAGGCGGAAACGGACTATGCCGCCGCCCTGGCGGCCCTGCCGAAAATCAGCTGGCAGGGGCACTGCATGTACTGCGGCCACTGCGCCCCCTGTCCCCAGGGCATCGACGTGGCCATGGTCACAAAGTTTCTGAACCTCTCTCTTGCCCAGGGGGACGTCCCCGAGACCGTGCGGGAGCACTACGGCCTGCTGACCCGGGGCGGCGGGGACTGCGTTGGCTGCGGGGCCTGTGAGACCCGCTGCCCCTTCGGCGTGCCGGTGATGGAGAACATGCGCCGGGCGGCGGAGCTCTTCGGGAGGTGAGACTATGAGCCGTGTTCGCACCGTTTTGATTCTGGACGGCCAGGGCGGCGGCGTGGGCAGCCAGCTGGTGAAGCTGCTGAGGCCCCGCCTGCCGGCGGACTGCCGCCTCCTCTGCGTGGGCACCAATGTCATGGCCACCAGCGCCATGCTGAAGGCCGGGGCTCCCCAGGGAGCCACCGGGGAACACGCCGTGCTCTGGAACGCCCCCCGGGCGGATTTGATTCTGGGCCCCATCGGCGTCATCCTGGCGGGGGGCATCCTGGGGGAGGTCTCTCCCGCCATGGCCGCCGCCGTCTCCGGGGCCGGGGCGGTGAAGATTCTGATTCCATCCGCCTCCTGCGGCGTCCTCGTGGCCGGGACGGAGGACTGCCGTTTGGAGGAATATCTCCGGCGGGCGGCGGACCAGGCAATCAAGGAGCTGGCCCTGTGAGAGCGGATTTTCTGGACGCAGTCCGGGCCCATTGGGCGCGGTATCCCCTGATGGAGCCCCAGGACTTTGCCAAGCTGGCCTGTCAGAGCGAATTCGGCCCCGCCCACATGGCAGAGAGCCCGGACAGGGTGCTGGCGGCCCTGCTGGCGGAGCGGAAGGAGGCGGGGCCGGACCCCCTGCCCCCGGAGCCCATTGGAAACGGCCTGTGCCGCTTCCACATCACCCAATCCCTCTCCACCCTGTCGGAGCTTCCCCTGATCGGGCGGATGTTCACGCAGACAATGGCCTCCACAGAGGGAACCCCGTCCGGCCTCTCGGAAAAGCTGGACCGGCTGGCTGCCCTCCCCGTCCCCGGCCTGCCGGACTATCTGGAGAACTGGCGGCGGGAAGGCTGTCCCCCGGTCCGCCACAGCGAAGCCTTCCGGAAGGCCTACCGTCCCCACTACCGGGTGATCCGGCAGGACTTCGCCGGATATCTCCCGGCGCTGGTCCCCATCGACCGGCTGTCCAGGGAGCATTATGCCGCCTGGCTCAGGCTCTCTCACAGCGGCGCTCTGGAGAACGGCGCGTCCCCCCGGGAGAAGGGCCTGCGGCCTTATCTGGCTGCGGTGGACGGCCGCTGCGGCAGCGGAAAGACCGGCTTTTCCGGCATCGTGGAGCAGCTGATTCCCGGTCTGAAGCACATTGCCCACATGGATGACTTCTACCTTCCCTGGGAGAAGCGGCCTCCGGACTGGATGAACACACCCGCCGGGAACATGGACCTGGAGCGGCTCCGGCGGGAAATCCTGCTGCCGGTCCGCTCCGGAAAGCCCCTGACATATCCGCCCTTTCTCCCCGACGCCCCGGTGCTGGACGAATACGGAGAGGAGATTGAGATGGACCCGGACGATGCTGCGCTGATTCTTGTGGAGGGCACCTATTCCCAGCATCCCTCTCTGGCAAGGTACTACGATTATAAAATCTTTCTCACCTGTGACCGCGAGGAGCAGACCCGCCGCCTGCAGAAGCGGGAAGGAGATTATTTTCCTGCCTTTGACCGGGTATGGCGGACCCTTGAGGAGCGCTATTTCTCCGCCTGCGGTACCCGGGCGGCGGCGGATCTGACGGTGGATACCACGGACTTTTTCGGCTGAGCCGGAAAAAGGGGCTTGGCAGAAGCCAAACCCCTGTAGTATACTCTCCATATGAAATGCCGGCTTTTGGCTTGCCCCCAAAAAATCCGCGGATTTTTGGATGAGAGGAGGGGCGGCGGAGTGGGTGAGGTCCCGGACAGGACCGGACTCCAGGAAGCCCGGCATGACGCCGCCAGGAAGGCGGCGGAAACGCGCCGTTTATCCTCCGGCATCCGCGGCCCTTTGAGGGCCCGGAGGAGGACGCAGGCAGACGGCCCCGTTCCGCAGAAGGAACGGGGCGGACATGAAGGTATTGACAATGCAGCCAGGAAGGCCCCGCCCCTCAGAAGACGGGCAGACTTTTGAGAAGGAGTTTTTCCCATGAAAGAAACACAAACCTCCCCCAAGCGGGTCCGGAACCTGGCCGTCGCCGCCGCGATGCTGGCCCTGGGCTATGTTCTGCCCTTCTTCACCGGGCAGATTCCCCAGGTTGGAAACATGCTCTGCCCCATGCACCTGCCCGTCCTGCTCTGCGGCTTCCTCTGCGGCTGGAGGTACGGCCTGGCGGTGGGCTTCGTCCTGCCTCTGCTCCGCAGCCTCCTCACCGGTGCGCCGCCCATTTTTCCCGCTGCCGTCTCCATGGCCTTTGAGCTGGCGGCTTACGGCTTCCTGTCGGGCTGGCTCTACAGCCGGTCCCGCTGGCAGTGTGCAGTGGCGCTGTACCGCTGTCTGATTGCCTCCATGCTGGGCGGGCGCGTGGTCTGGGCCGCGGCCCGGGTGGTTCTCTCCGGCGTCTCCGGACAGGCCTTCACCTGGGAGATGTTTCTCTCCGGGGCCTTCCTCACCGCCGTTCCCGGCATCATCCTTCAGCTGGTGTGCATCCCCGCCGTGGTGATTGCGCTGGACCGCACCGGAATGGTCCGTTTCCGCAAAGGAGCGCCTCAGACCGCCATCAGCTAGGCCGGGGCCCCCAGACGGCCTCTGTCAGGAGGGCTGCCGTCTCCTCCAGGAGACCCAGGTCCAGACCGGCGTAGTTTACCACCAGCGTATGGGCGTATTCCGGTCTTTGGACCGCCGCGTATTCTGATAAAAAGCTGAGACGCACCCCCAGACCCTCCGCCCGGCTGCGGAGGGTCTGGTCGTTTTCCTCCGTATCCAGCCGGAGGAGAAAGTGGAGTCCCGCCCCCTGCTCCATGATGGCGGCCCGGCCGGCGAAGGCCCGGGAAAAGGTTTCCAGCACGGCGGCCCGGCGGGTCCGGTACACCTTCCGCAGGCGGGAGAGGTGCCGTTCGTACCAGCCCCCCGCCAGAAACCGGGCCAGGACCTGCTGCTCCAGGGCCGGAACGGTGCAGGCGTAAAAGCCCAGCTCCTGCCTCCAGCGCTCCAGCAGCGCCGGAGGCAGCACCATGAAGCCTACCCGCATGGAGGGGGAAATGGTCTGGGAGAAGGTATTGATGTACACCACCCGCCCCCGGCGGTCGATGCTCTGAAGGGTGGGGATGGGCCGGCCGGTAAAGCGGAGCTCGCTGTCGTAGTCGTCTTCAATGATGATGCCGCCGGTTTCCTCCGCCCAGCGCAGAAGGGCCAGCCGCCGGGCGATGGGGGTAATGGCCCCGGTGGGATAGTGGTGGGCAGGGGAGATGTGGAGCACGTCCGCCCCGGAGGCTCGGAGGGCCTCCGGGGATACTCCCTGACTGTCCAGGGGCACAGGGCGGCAGACAGCGCCCCACTTGTGATAGACCTGGCGGATCTTGGGATAGCCGGGGTCCTCCAGAGCAAAAACGGCCTCCCGGCCCAGGAGCTGAGCCAGCAGCAGGTAGAGGTATTCCGCTCCCGCACCCACGGCGATCTGGTCCGGCGACACCGCCATGCCCCGAAAGCTCCGGAGATTCTCCGCGATGGCCTGCCGCAGCGGCAGCAGGCCCTGATGGGGCGTGGGGGCCAGCAGATTCCCCTCCGACAAAACCTGCCGGGTGAGCCGGGCCCAGACGGCGGAGGGAAACAGCCCCCCGTCCATCCGGTTCCGGGCCAGGTCCAGCCGCCAGACCGGCGTCTCCGGAGGGCTGGACAGCTCCGGAGGCACAGAAAGAGGCGGAGAAAGCCGGTCCACCTGAGCGGCAAAAAAGCCCCGGCGGGGCCGGGCAGTCAGATAGCCCTCCGCCTCCAGCTGCTGGTAGGCCCCTTCCACGGTGATGACGGAGACCCGCAGATGCTCCGCCAGGGCCCGTTTGGAGGGCAGCCGCTCTCCCGCCGGCAGAGCGCCGCTGAGGATGTCCTCCCGAATGCAGCTGCAGAGGTATTCATAAAGCGGCAGCCCGCCCCGGGCTTCCATGTCGTATGTCAGCATGTCCGCGCCTCCCGTCTGACCTTATAAAAAATATCAATTCTGGATATTTCAATCATATCACAGATGGGCTATGATGGCAACAGACAAGGCGAAAGGAGCGAAAGACAGATGGAAAAAACGCTGGACCGGACCGGGGGACGGGAGCATGTGCGGCAGCTTGTGATGACAGGGCTGTTCGCGGCCCTGGGCTGCGGGGCGACTATGGTTTTGCAGGTGCCCTCTCCCACCGGGGGATACCTGAATATGGGGGACGCGGTGGTTCTTTTGGGCGCCTGGCTGCTGGGGCCGGTGTACGGGGCCGTTGCCGGGGGCGTGGGGCCTGCTCTGGCGGACCTGTTGTCGGGATATGCCGTGTATGTGCCGGCGACCCTGGTGATTAAGGCCCTGATGGCTCTGACGGCGGCGCTGCTTTACCGGAGGCTGGGGAAGAGGGGACGGACCCTGCTTCCCTGCGCCCTGGCGGCGGAGGTTCCCATGGTGCTGGGCTACTGGCTGTTCGACGGCCTGCTGGTCAGTCTGTCCGGCGGGGGGGCCTTCGGGCTGTGCCTGGCGGGCAGCGCGGCGGGAATTCCGGGCAATCTGGCCCAGGCGGGCTTTGGCGCGGCGGCGTCGGTGCTGCTGGCGGCGGCCCTGGGGAAAAACGCCTATGTCCGGAGGGCCTTTCCCGGCTTCTGACGGCCCGGGGGCTCTGCCCCCGGGGACGGTGAGCCTGTATTCACAACCGCTGAACGCTGCCTGAACGGCCTGTTCCCGCCATACCGAGCCGGTTTCCCCTGCCATCCGTCAGGATTGCTGCGGGCTGCGGAAAAGCTCTTGTTTGACGAAAAGCTCTTGTTTGACAGGAAAAATCCCTGTCCATCCGGCATCCCCGGCTATGAATACAGGTTCTGAAAAAGCAGGATGGACGTCCATCCTGCTTTTCGTCATGCTCCGGCCCCGGTGTGCTCAGGTTTCCGCGTCCTCCGCCGCCCGGCGGAGGAACAGGGCCGTCATGCCCTCCCCCAGCTGGCAGAGCCGGTGGAATTCCTCCTGCATATCATAGCGCATGCCGTCGTTCAGCCAGGCCACCACCTGGCCGAAGCACTCACACTGATAGAACCGGATGAGGATTTCCCGGTCGGAGGGCCGCATGCTCACGCCGTGGAAGGCTGCGGAGGCGTATCCCTCCACGGTCCTGCGGCAGAGCTCCATCAGGTGCTGCTCGAACATCTCCCGGCTCACCGACTGGCTGATATGCAGCACCGTCCGCCGGTGCTCCGTGGCGAACCGGGCGGCGGTCTCCAGACAGGCCGTCAGGCTCAGGGCGGTGCCCTGCTCCCTGATGATGCGCTCCGCGTGCTCCTCCACAATCTCATGGAGCAGGGAGGGGATGTCCCGGAAGTGATAATAAAAGGAATTCCGGTTCACTCCGCAGTCCTGGACGATGTCCTTCACGGTAATCTCCCGCAGGGGACGCTGGTTCAGCAGCTTTAAAAAGGACGCCTTGATGGCGGCCCGGGCTTGAGAGGGCATGGGATGTCTCCTTTCTGATGCGGTCAGGTTCGTGAGAAGAGACCGGCGGCGGCCCCGTCGGCCATCCGCTGGGCGGCGTTTACCAGCTCCGCCTTGGGCAGGGCCATGCCCTGGCGGAACCATTCCTCTAAAAGGCCGATGAAGCCCCAGGTGAGGAAGCTGAGAAAATACTCGGTCCGGGCCTGGTCCCGGGTGTGGAACCAGGTTTCCAGCAGGGCGGCTCCGTTCCGGGAGATCAGCTGCTGCAAGGACTGGATGAACCGGCTGGCCTCGGAGCTGGAGAAGAGGACCGCGCAGGTCTCCCGGTGTTCCACGATGAAGTCCACCACGGGGCCCAGCACCGGCCCCACGCTGCCTTTCGCCACCGTCTCCGGGATGTGGGCGTCAATCAGGGCCTGCACCTCCTCCAGCAAATCATCCTCCAGACTTTGCAGCAGCTCGGCGGTGCCGGCGTAGTGGAGATAAAAGGTGCCCCGGTTCATGTCCGCGCCGTCGGTGACGTCCCGGACGGATATCTCGGAGAAGGTTTTTTTCTTCATCAGCTCCAGCAGGCTTTCCTTCAGCATCCTGCGGGACCGCCGCGCCCGGCGGTCTTCTGGATTCTTCAGCATGTCGCGCCTCCTTTGTATGGAGCGGCCATTGCTGTTAGACAGATTCTTCCTTTTGTCTATTGACCGCTTCCCATGTTCTTACTATAATCAACTTAAATTGATAAGTCAACAAAAATATTTTAATTAACACAAGTTGATTATTTGGAGGAATGGATATGACCCGGCATGTGAGAACGGCAGGACACAACTTGAGAATGCGGATGCTTTCCCTGACGCTGGCGGCAGCACTGGCGGCGGGCTGCATCGTACCGTCCGCCGCGGCCGAGCCCATCGGCGACGGTGTGACCCCTACTTATGACGAAGCGTATTATGCTACATTAGATTACTATGGCAATCTGACAGAGGGGAGCGTGGTCAAAAGCTACGCCCTCAACGGAAGAACCAGCATAACGGACTACGGAGCCTACGACGAGGTAATCAACCTCACCGACGGAGCCGCCCCCTCTGCCGGAAAAGAGGCCGCCACCTTCCAGTTTGACGGCGAGGTCCCCTCCCACTTCTATTTTGAGGGGAAGACCCGGGCGCCCTTCGACGCTCTGCCCTGGACCGTCAGCCTGCACTACACGCTCAACGGCGTTCCCGCCAGGGCGGAGGAGCTGGCGGGAAAACAGGGCGTTGTGGAAATCCTGCTGGACGTCATGCCCAACGACAGCGCCAGCGATTACGCCCGGTATAATTACACCCTGGCCGCCGCCGCCATGTTCAACCAGGACGACATCCTCTCTCTGGAGGCTCCCGGGGCCCAGGTCCAGCTGGTGGGCAACCTGCGGACGGTGCTGTTCATGGTCCTCCCCGGCGAGGAACAGCACTTCTCCATCCGGGTGGGCAGCGACGACTTCTCTTTCGGCGGCATGACCATGCTGATGGTCCCCGCCACCCTGGCCCAGCTGGAGGAGATTTCCAAGCTCAGCCAGCGGAAGGACGACCTGGAGGAGGATTACCGGGCCCTCTCCGGCAGTCTGGACAATCTGCTGGACGCCCTCAGCGACATTCAGGGCGGACTTTACGCCTCCGCCAATGGCCTGGACCAGCTGAACACCGCCCGGCAGACCGTCTCCAGCGGCAAGGGAGCGATCTATGACGGCACGGATCGCCTGCGGGGAGACCTCTCCAACATCGCGGACCTACTGGAGCCGGTACAGGGCCAGGTGCAGGCCCTGAGCCAGCTGGTGACGGACTCCAAAACCGTCCTCAACGACCTGACGGACACCGCCATCTCCATCCAGACCCAGCTCAAGGATCTGGAAAGCGCCCTCAGCGCCCTGGAAGACGGCTCCGACGATGTGCGGCATGTCCTCCGCTGTGCCGAGGACATGAAATACAGCCTCTCCCGCCTTCAGGACGCCCTGGGGGGCACGCCTTCCATCCCCGGCCTGCCCAGCAATCCCGGAAGCACCATCGGGGCCACGGTGGACAAGGTAAAAGCGGTTCACAGCGCCTATGAGGAGCGGGACCGGCGGACCTTCTATGAAAAACTGCTGGTCATCCAGGGCGAGAGCGCCTCTTCCGCTGCCGAGAAGGCCGAAAAAGCCAATCAGCTGGTGGCCGCCGGTGCGCTGGACAGCCCGGAGGCCAGGGAACAGGTCATTCTGGCCCTGGCCTTTCAGGCGGCTCAGGCCCAGGTCCCCGGCCTGACCCAGGAGCAGTTCGCGGCGCTTCTGGCGGCGGGGGACCCCACCGCCACCGCCGTGAAGGAAGCGGTGGCACAGGAAATAAACGCCCAGCTGCCGGACATTCAGAAGCTGGAGGCCCTCTATCAGGCGGCAGGCGCGCTGTCCTTCCAGCAGTTCTGCGAAAAGCTCCCCGGCGTCACGCCGGAGCAGGCCAAGCAGATGAATGATCTCTGGATCGTCTACAACAGCGGCAGTCTGGAGGACGGTCTTGCTCTGGAGGAGGAAACCGGTCGGAGCAAAACCCGGTCCCTCTCCGGCGCGCTCCTGCACAACGACCCGGCGGAGGAGTCCGAAGCGGCCGAAAAAGCCGAAGAAACTGGCGAGGGCGAAGAAACCGAAGAACCCCCGGAAGACAGCCGGAAACCTGAACCGGGTTCCCAGGAGCCCCCCGCTCCCGAGGCAGACGATTCCCCCGCTTCCCAGGAGGACGGGGAGCCCGGCAATGAAAACGCCGGCAGCGACGAAAACGAAAAAACGCCCCCCGAAGCATCCAACAGCGGCGAAGCCGCCGGAAACGAAAAACCGCCTCAGGAGAGCGATACCGTGGGCGGCGCAGTGGTGGACCTGATCACCGGCAGCCTGGACAGCGCGTCCTCTCAGATCAGCCAGATTCAAAACCAGCTCACCGGGGCCATGAAGGACATCGCCGGTCCTACCGCCGAGGTGGTGGGAGACCTGGGGGACCTCTGCGGCCAGCTGGACAGCCTCATCGACGTGCTGGACGACGCCGAAGACGTCTCCGCCGCTCTGCGGAACGCCTCCCACAAGATTCGGGATATTCTGGGGGAGACGGACAACCTGCGGAATCTGCTGAACGACTATGAGCCCACCCTGCAGGAAACCCTGAACACCGTGGGGAGCCTCAGCGCCGCCGCCGTTGAGACCGTCCGGGACGCGGAGTCCCTGACCGCCGACGCGGAATCCCTGCTGAAAACCTCCGGGGAACAGCTGGACGCCGGTACCCGGCAGGCTCTCAGCGGCTTGTCCGCCGCCCTGCGCCAGACCGCCAGGGCTCTGGGAACCACCAGCGACGTGCGGGCCGCAAAAGACACCGTCACCGGCATCATCGAGGACACCTGGAACGAATACACCGGAGATGTCAACAACCTGCTTCTGATGGACGCCACGGCGGAACCGGTCTCCCTGACAGACGGCCGCAACCCCAGCCCCACCAGCATTCAGATCCTGATCCGCACCCAGGAGATCAAGGCAGAAGAGCCGGAAGCCGCGTCCGAGGCCGCCGCTCAGGCGGAATCCTCCACCTTCTGGGGCCGGATCGCCCAGATGTTCCGGGATTTCTGGAACGCCGTCACCGGCATATTCCGTTGAAAGGAGGACCCCCATGATTGACAAAATCGCCCATTGGCTGACGAGGAAGCCAAAGCTGGTGGCCCTGGCCGCCGTCCTCCTGCTGATTCCCTCGGTGCTGGGATACGTTGCCACCCGGGTCAACTACGATATCCTGTCCTATCTGCCGGAGGATCTGCCATCCTCCCAGGGTGAAAAACTGCTGGAGGACCCCTTCCACATGGCCGCCACCAGTATGCTGGTGGTGGACGGGATGCCGGCGGGCTGGTCCAATCAGCTGCTCAACGACATCAAGAAGGTCCCCGGAGTCTCCAACGCCCTTTGGCTTTCCAATATGGTGGGCATCCAGATTCCCACAGAGATGATCCCCCCCTCCTTCCGGGATATCTTCTTTTCCGGGACCGCCACGATGATGATTATTCAATACGACTCCCCCGGCGCGTCGGACGAGACCATGGCGTCCATCGACCAGATCCGGGCCCTGTGCAACGAGAAATGCTTCCTCGCGGGCTTCTCCGTGGTGGTCCGGGACACCTGCGCCATCATGGACCAGGAGCTGCCCATTTTCGTGGCTCTGGCGGTGGTTCTGGCCCTGGCGGTGATGCTGCTGACGCTGGAGTCCTACGCCCTGCCCCTGGTGTTCCTGGCGGGCATCGGCATGGCCATTGTCTATAACTTCGGCACCAACATCTTCCTGGGGGAAATTTCCTACATTACCAAGGCCATCGCCGCGGTCCTCCAACTGGGCGTCACCATGGACTACTCCATCTTCCTCTATCACCGCTACATGGAGGAGCGCACCCGCCATGACGACGTGCGGGACGCTATGGCCCAGGCCATTGTGGCGGCCTTCCGGTCCCTCTCCGGCTCCAGCGCCACCACCATCGCCGGCTTCCTGGCCCTCTGCTTCATGCGGATGACCCTGGGCCGGAACATCGGTCTGGTCATGGCCAAGGGCGTGGTGCTGGGCATCGCCACGGTCATCTTCGTCCTGCCCTCCCTGGTGCTGATCTTCGACAAGCAGATTGTCCGCTTCGCACACAGACCCTTCCTTCCCAGCATGAGCAAAATCAATTCCTTCGTCATCCGCCACCGCAGGGTCTTCGCCGCGCTGATGGTGCTGTCCGTCCTGCCGGCCTGGTACTCTCAAAATCATACGGAGATGTATTACAAGCTGGACGAATCCCTGCCCCGGGACCTGCCGTCCATCATCAGCAACGAGAAGCTGAAAAACGACTTCGACATGGCGGTATCCCACTTCATCCTCCTGCGGGACGATCTGACCCCCGCCCAGATGAGCGATATTGAGCGGCGGATGGAGGAGGTCCCCGGCGTCACCAGCGTGCTGAGCTATCACAAAATGCTGGGAACGGGCATCCCCGATTTCTTCGTGCCCGAGGATGTGCGGGACATCCTGAAGCAGGGCGGCTATCAGATGATGATGGTCAACTCCAACCGGGAACCCGCTACCGACGCAGTGGCGGAGCAGCTGGAGACGATGCAGGCCATTCTGGACGACCACGACCCCGACGCCATGATTACCGGCGAAGGAGCCATGTACCGGGACCTGATCGAGACGATGAACGTGGACATCATGGTAACAAACGCCATCTCCATAGCTGCCATTTTCTTCATCATCGCCTTGGTTTTCAAATCCATCTCCATCCCGGCGGTGCTGGTGGCCACCATTGAATTGGCCATCATGATTAACCAGGGGCTGAGCTATTTCACCGGGACGCAGGTCTGCTTCATCGCCCCCTGCATCATCAGCTGCATCCAGCTGGGCGCCACCGTGGACTACGCCATCTTAATGACCTCCCGGTTCCAGGACGAACTGCGGGCTGGAAAAAACCGGCTGGAGGCCATCCAAATCGCTGCCGACTCCTCCGACGCTTCCATCATCACCAGCGCCCTGGTGCTGTTCGCCGCCACGCTGGGGGTGTCCTTCGTTTCCTCCATCGACCTGATCGGGGCTATCTGCACCATGCTGGCCCGGGGCGCGTTCGTCTCCGCCCTGGTGAGCATCTTTCTGATGCCGGCGGTGCTCTGCGTGTGCGAGCCCATTTTCAGCAAAACCAGCTGGCACTGGAAAACGCCCCTTCCGCCCTCTGAAAACGGCGGCGGGAAGCCGGCTCCGGAAAAGGACTCCGAGGGCGCGGCCTATCTGGCAATCGGCATGTAAAACAAACAAGTCCGACGGATGAAATCCGTCGGACTTGTTTGTTTTCTTTCTGTTGAAAATATCTGGAATGACAGAACAACTTCTAATTTCGAGCTCCTGATTCCTCATTCCAAGTAAACCAGGCCCCCAGGGCCAGCGGCGGCAGACAGGCATAGATACTGGAGACGCCCCAGCGCTCCACGCAGAACCAGCCGTAGGCAACGCCCAGGTGGAAGCACAGCAGCGTCGCGCCATAAAACTGGAACTGCCGCAAAAACCGCGTTTCCCTGGTGCAGAGGTATTCCGTCGCCCCTTCGGCGCACTGGCGGAGGTTGTTGGTGGAGAAAATAGTGGCGCTTTTGTAGCCCGCCGCCTGGGAATAGGCCGTCCACTGCACCGCCGTGACGAAGAAGACCGGGTACAGCGCCGCAAGGGGATCCGCCTCCGCCGGAATCCAGGCCAACAGGAAACAGGCCGCCGCATCCGCCGCCAGAGCGCACCAGCGCAGATAAGTCGGATTCCAATACCGCCGGATCAAAACAGAGCAGGCAATCCCCAGCGCGTAGACCAGCAAGGCCCCCAGCCGCAGCAGGAAATCCCACCCGGAACGGGTCAGCCCGGAGACCACCAGATAGATCAGGTTTCCAGTCTCGGCGGAACCAAAGGTGCCGTCCCGGGTCAAAATGGCGTAGATGCCGAAGAAACCGCCTACAAATGCCATGGCGTGATGGGTTCGAATCTGCCGCCGGGTCTGCGCGTCGTACCGCTCCGCCCGTTTCTCCAGGCGTCCCTGCGGTTTTTCCGCCGGCTGCGCCGCTTTGATTGCCTCCGTCTCCAGACGTTTTATCGCTTCCATTCTTTCACCACATTTCCAGGCTCCACTCTCCGCTTTTTCTCGGTCACAGATAGGGGTGCTGATAGGGCGCCGGCTCCGGCCCGCAGTAAAGCCCGTAGGCGTCACAGATCCAATAGGTCCCGTTGAGATTCACCCGGCACCACTGGTGAGAGTACTGATTCTCGTTCACATGCTCATAGGGGATGCCCAGCATATTCAGGCACAGTCCTGTTGCCCGGGTGCACCCGGCGCAGGAGGCCACCCCCAGGACGAAATAGCCATAGGGATCGTTATAGTGGGGGGACTCCATGGAATAGCTCATGCCGGCGTCGAACATGGCCCGGAGGGACGCGGCCACGCCGTAGAGCTGTTCCTCCCGGCTGAGGCCCGCCAGAGGCTCCACCACCTTCCGGGCGGCCTCATAGGCCTGGGCCAGCTCCGCATCGCCGGTCTTCCGCCGGAGACTCTTGAGATTGGCCAGCTGGCTCATGGGCACCGGCTCAAAAGGGGCGGCTTTCAGGGTGACGGCCTTCCGCAGAGAGGGGTCCACCGCCCGGCCCACAATGGCGGCGGCAGCCCCCCGGGTGATCTGGCCGCCGGGGCCGAAGGTGCCCTTGGCGTCGCTGCCGGCGAGGATGCCCGCCCGATACAGGGCGTATACCGGCTCGCCGTAATAGGCATTCGGAGACACATCGGGGATGCCGCCGTCCTCCACGCTGCTGATGACGCTCAGGGCCTCCTCCGGCAGAGCCGCCCAGAGGGCCCCGGCAAAATCGCTTCGAAGAATGGGGCTGTTGAAATCCTGCTCGGTGTAACCCTCAAAACTGAGAAACTCGTGCTCCTCACTGTACTGCACATAGGGCTGATACCAGGGCGCTCCCGAGGCTACAGGCAGCTCCGGGCCCTCGCCGCAATAAAAGCTGTGGACCCGGCAGGCCATCACCACCGCCTGGGCCATGGTCACCAGGCCGCTGGGGTCGAAGCGGTCCGCGGATTTGCCCCCCATCAGGCCGTACTCATAGGCCGTCTGCACCGCGCCGGCGCACCAGCTGTCCTCGGGCACGTCGGCAAACTGGCCTGTGGTATAGCTGTTGACCTTCACCGGTTCGGCGGCAGAAACCGCCAGACTCCCCAGCAGAATCAGGGACAGCAGCAGAGACAGCATCTTTTTCATCATAGCATCCTCCTTCGGGCACGGTGACCCGGCTTTTCATATTTCACAGCTCCCCGCTGCTCTTGAGCCGCCGGTAAACCTCCAGGCCGTCCTTCCGGCCAAAGCGCCGCAGGGCGTCCAGGTAGATCACCTTGGGACTGCCCCCGCTCTTTACCAGCGCCTCAATCTCCTCCATCCGCCCGGTGAGGCCGGTCCCGGCAAAGGACTCCTCCAGCAGCCGCCGCAGCCGGTTCCGCTCCTCACAGGCGGCGTGGAAGCCGCCGATGTCCGTCATCTTCATCCGCTGGCGAATCTGGGCCGTCCGCCGGTCGGCCATGTTGGCGCTGACGATGCCCCGCTCAATGCTTTCGCTGACCAGCACCCGGCGGGGCGGGTCGGCCCGGTTGGCCCAGTACTCCCGGAGGGACTGAAAGCCCTCGTCCCGGCTGATGACCAGGGCGGTGCTTTGATAGCCGCTGCCGAAGATTTCCCCCAGGCGGGTGGCGATGTAGAAATCCAGGGCGTTTTTCCGGACCTTCAGCAGCTTGCAGACCTCAAAGCCGCAGCCGGAATCCCGGATGTCCTCCAGATGGCGGGCCTCCAGATGGGGAGTGGAATCACTGTAGAATAAAATCACATGGTCTGTAGGCAGCAGGGAATCAGAGCCCCGAAGTCCGGCGTTTTTCACATTTTCGACGTCTACCAGAAAATACATGCTCCGTTCTCCTCTTGCGCCCCCGGCGCATTCTTTTGTAATGATAGTGCCTATTGTAGCACAAAAATTCTCCACAGCCAATAGAGAAATTAAAAAGAGGTTTTGCGCATTTTATTGGGCGGAGGGTGCTTTTGGGCGGGCTTTACGCCTGCGGCAAACATCTGTAGGGGCGGGCTGCTGTGCCCGCCTGTTCTCCCGGTGAAATCGGGATTCCGGCAGACGGGCCGGGACGGAGCCCGGCCCCCTGCGTATACATAGAACCTGTATTCATAGCCGGGGGATGCCGGATGGGCGAGGATTTTTCTCGTCAGGCAAGGGAAACCGGCGCGGTATGGAGAGAAAAAGACCGGCCGGACGGTGTGCAGCGGTTGTGAATCAGGCTCTTGAGAGTTGAAATACGAAAATATTTCTCACCTCTCCATTCTCCACTCGCTTCACGCTTCATTCTGAAAAAAGTCCGGCCTTATGAAAGGCCGGATGCAGCTTGCCGAAAAAGCAGTACAGACTTGGACAACGGAGAGGAAGATATGATTTGAGCCGTTTTGCCCGCCGCCGTAAACGGCGGCAGCCGAAAAACATGGCACAGATTACTTCCGGCCTTTCAGTTCGGAGGTAATCGTATGAAAGAAACCCGTCAGGGGCGTCTGTCACGTGCAATCAATCAGTTTTCAGAACTTCTCACGGGTTCTGAAAACTTGCTCAGGCTGTTGAAAACTCCTTTTTCGACAGCCTGGGAAGCAACTGCTTCTTTTCAACAAATGCGGCGATGATTCGCCGGGCAGACCGCAAAACAGCCTTGCGGTGGACCTCATAGCGCCGGCACAGGGGGATGCCCGTCAGCGGCTTTGCCGCTGTTTGAAAATCGGTATCTACCGATTTTCGGGTGTGCGGACTATATCAGAAAACGGGACCGCCCTTTCTGACGGCGGTCCCGTTTTCTGCGGGCAGAGCTTCCTCAGTCTGCGAACATGGGCGTGGAGAGGTAGCGGCTGCCGTCGTCCGGCAGCAGGGCCACAACGGTTTTTCCCTCGTTTTCAGGACGCCTGGCCAGCTCCAGCGCTGCCCAGACCGCCGCGCCAGAGGAGATGCCCACCAGAATGCCCTCGCTGCGGCCCACACGGCGTCCGGCGGCATAGGCGTCCGCATCCGTTACGGTGATGATCTCGTCATAGATGCCCGTGTCCAGCACGTCGGGGATGAAGCCCGCGCCAATGCCCTGAAGGCCGTGGCTCCCGGCCTTCCCGCCGCTCAGCACCGGGGAGGCGGCGGGCTCCGCCGCCACCACCTTCACCAGGGGATTCCGGCTCTTGAGATACCGGCCCGCGCCGGTGATGGTGCCGCCGGTGCCCACACCGGCCACGAAGATATCCACGCCTCCATCGGTGTCCTCCCAGATTTCAGGGCCGGTGGAGCGCTGATGAGCGGCGGCGTTGGCGGGATTCACAAACTGGCCGGGGATGAAGCTGCCGGGGATTTCCGCCGCCAGAGCCTCAGCCCTGGCAATGGCCTCCGCCATGCCCCCGGCTCCGTCGGAGAGCACCAGTTCCGCGCCGTAGGCCTTCATCAAAAGCCGCCGTTCCATGCTCATGGTGTCCGGCATGACGATGATGACCCGATAGCCCCGGGCGGCGGCCACGGAGGCCAGGCCAATGCCGGTGTTGCCGGAGGTGGGCTCGATGATGACGGACCCGGGCCTCAGCAGGCCCCGGTTCTCGGCATCGTCAATCATGGCCAGGGCCACACGGTCCTTCGCGCTGCCGGCGGGGTTGAAACACTCCAGCTTGGCCAGAACCCGGGCCTTCAGACCTTCCTCTTTTTCAATGTGGACCAGCTCCAGCAGCGGGGTTCTCCCAATCAGCTGGTCTGCGGATGTATAGATTCTGCTCATAACTTCAAAACCTCCCGATGATAGGATAACAGGTGGCTACCAAATTATATACCCGCCGCCGTCCGGCGTCAATCAAAGCGGGTCCCCTGAGGGACCCGCCTTTGTCCGTATTCAGATGGTTACAGTCCGCCGAAGACGGTCTGACCCCGGAAGAGCACCGCTTTCAGCTCCAGGTTCCGGTCCAGCACGGCGGCGTTGGCGTCCTTGCCCACGTCCAGACTGCCTACCCGGTCATAGATGCCCAGCACCCTGGCGGGATTCACCGCCGCCGCGGTCACAGCGTCCTCCAGAGGAATCCCGAAGGAAACCGCCGTCCTCATGCAGCTCATCAGATCCGTGACGGAGCCGGCAATGGTGCCGTCCGCCAGAGTGGCCAGCTTGCCCTGAACCCGTACTGCCTGGCCGCCCAGGGTATAGTCCCCGTCAGGCATGCCGGCGGCCCGCATGGTGTCGCTGATCAGCACCATCCGCTCCCGGCCCATCAGGCGGAAGGTGGCCCGCACCACTGCCGGGTGGATGTGGATGCCGTCGCAGATCAGCTCGCAGTACACCTCCGGACTGTCCGCCGCCGCCCCGACGACGCCGGGGTCCCGGTGGGCAAAGGGAGGCATGGCGTTGTAGAGGTGGGTGACCTCCCGGGCCCCCGCCTGGAAGGCAGCCAGAGCCGTGTCATAGTTGGCGGTGGTGTGGGCCACGCTGACGGTAACCCGCCTGCTGGCCTCCCGGATGAAATCCAGGGCCCCCTCCAGCTCCGGCGCCACCGACACCAGCTTCACCAGGCCCTGGGAGGCCTCAATCAGCGCCTCCAGCTGAGGCAGGCTGGGCTTTTGGAGCCAGGCGCCGTTCTGGGCGCCCTTCTTCGCCTCGGAGAGGAATGGCCCCTCCAGGTTCACGCCCACCAGCTCGGCCCCCGGTTTTCCGGCGGCGCGGTGAGCGGCGGCGGTTTGGCAGATGGTCAGAAGCTGTTCCGCCGCCAGAGTCATGCCGGCGGGGCAGATCTGGGTGACGCCCCGGCTGAGCTCATAGGCCGCCATGGTCTCCAGACCCTGGGGGTCGCCGTCGGAGAAGTCCGCCCCCCGGCAGCCGTGGAAGTGGAGGTCCGTCAGACCGGGAATCAGGAAGCAGTCCGCCGCGGCAATGGGGTCCCCGGCGTCGGGGACGATTTTTCCGCCCTCAATGCACAGGTCCCGCTCCACAAAGCCCGCCTGGGGGTCAAATACCCGCGCGCCGGTGAGTCTCATACGGTCATGACCCCTTCCCGGTTATCCAGGCGGCTCAGCGCCGCCTTGTCCGCGACCAGCACCACGTCCGGGTGGAGCCGGAGGATAGAGGCGGGAAGCCTGGGGGTGACGGGGCCGGTGAGGGCCCTGGCCAGGGCGTCGGCCTTGTCCTCGCCGCTGACCACCAGAAGAATTTTCTTTGCCTGCATGATGTGCCTGATGCCCATGGTCAGAGCCTGGCGGGGCACCTCGTCCTCGGAGGCGAAGAAGCGCTTGTTGGCGTCAATGGTGCTGGGGGCCAGCTCGATGATATGGGTGCCCAGCTCAAAGCAGTCTCCCGGCTCGTTGAAGCCGATGTGGCCGTTCCGGCCCATGCCCAGCAGCTGGAGGTCCGCGCCGCCCAGACTCTCAATAAGCCGGTCGTAGCGGGCGCACTCCGCCCCGGCGTCCTCCGCCAGGCCGTTGGGCACATAGGTGTTTTCCGGCAGGATGTCCACATGGTCAAAGAGGTGCTCCTGCATGAAGTAACGGTAGCTCTGGGGATGGGTTCCGCTGAGGCCCCAGTACTCGTCCAGGTTGACGCTCTTCACCCGGGCGAAGGACAGGTCTTTTTTCCCGTACCACTCCACCAACTGCTCATAGGTCCCCACAGGGCTGGAGCCGGTGGCCAGGCCCAGGACGCAGTCCGGCTTCATGATTACCTGGGCGGAGATCACATTGGCTGCCTGACGGCTCATGGCCCGGTAATCCGCGCATTCGTAAATTCTCATGGCAATCTCTCCTTTTGACGTTCTTGTCGTTGGTTTCGGCGCTTCATCCCGCCGCCCGTGCTCCGGCGGAAGCCGGCGTTTAAGCTTTTTGTGCTTTTCGCCAGAATACATAGAAACATTATACTAAATTTCGTTAATCTAGTCAATAGATTTTCGTCCGTGCTTTTTGTTTTTTTCACCGCCGGGCCGGGGAGCCGGTCTGTTATTTAAATGATGTTAATTTCCCTCTGCCGCTTGCAATTCCGGAGGAACGTGCTACAATGGAAGCCGGAAAAGCCCCGGCGCCGGTTTGGCCGGGGGCCGGGAGACCGGCTGATTCTAATTTTTTCTAAAGAGGGTGACTCAGGAACTATGGAATGGACGATGACAGCCAATGCGCCGGGCGCTGTTGTACTGATGCAGGGCAACGAGGCCATCGTGCGGGGCGCGGCAGAGGCGGGCATTCACTTCGCGGCGTCCTATCCCGGTTCCCCTTCCTCCCAGATTCTGGGGATGCTGGGGAAGATTGCCCGGGAGCGGAATTTTTACGCCGAGTGGTCCACCAACGAGGTCTGTGCCATTCAGGCCTGCATGGGCGCGTCCTTTGCCGGGGCGCGGGCGCTGTGCGTGGTAAAGCAGAACGGTCTTCTCTGCACGGCGGACGCCCTGCACTGCGGGGCCCAGCAGGGCGTGAAGGGCGGTCTGGTGGTGGTGACCAGCGACGACCCCAGTGCCCACTCCAGCACCAATGAGTTCGACTCCCGCTGGCAGGCCCAGTCCGCCAGCGTGGCGCTGCTGGAGCCCACCACCATGCAGGAGGCCAAGGACATGATTCCCTATGCCTTCGAGCTCTCGGAGCGCGTCGGGCAGATTGTGATTGTCCGGCTGACCACCCGGGTCTGCCATGGCCGGGGCTGCGTGACCCTGGGGGAGCTGCCGGAGGAGAACAGGCCCCTGGAGCGGGTCCGGGAATGGGACCGGATGGTGTGCGTGTCCTACATGCACGGCCCTATGCTGGAAAAGCTGGAGGCCCTGCGGGGGGCCTTCAATGAGAGCCCCTATAACCACTATTCCGGCCCGGAGGGGGCAAGGGACCTGATTGTGGCCGGCGGCACCGGGCGGCTCTACGCCCAGGAGGCCGTGAAGCGGCTGGGTGTTCAGGACCGGGTGGGACTCCTCAGCCTGGGCGCCCTGTGGCCCCTGCCGGAGGACTACATACTCAAATACCTCCGCGGCGCGGAGCGGGTTTTGATTCTGGAGGAGGTGGACCCCTTCCTGGAGCAGGGCCTGGAGGCCCTGGCGGGCAGGGAGAAGCTGTCCCTGACCTTCCTCGGCCGCGACCACGGGGCCCTGCCCAAAATCGGAGAGCTGGACCCGGACAATGTGGAAAAGGCCATTTCCATTCTCACCGGTGCGCCCCTGCCGGAGAAGCGCCTGCCGGACGGAGCCGGAAAGACGCCTCTGCCTGTCCGGGAGCTGACCTTCTGCGCCGGCTGTCCCCACCGGGCCACCTTCTACCTGCTGAAAAAGGCCCTCCGCCAGGAGAAGAACCCCGGCATTGTGGTGGGCGACATCGGCTGCTACTTCATGGCGGGCCAGTCCGCCGGGCAGTACGGCTATCAGGCCTGCAACTGCATGGGCTCCGGCGTCAGCATGGCCGAGGGCCTGGGCCAGCTGACCCACTACGGGCTGGACCAGAAGGTGGTCACCATCTGCGGCGACTCCACCTTCTTCCATACCATCATGCCCGGCATCGTCAACGCCGTCTATCAGAGCGCCAACATGCTCCTGATTGTGCTGGACAACTCCGCCACCGCCATGACCGGCTTCCAGCCCCATCCCGGCACCGGCCTGACCGCTATGGGCGATCACGCCAGGCCCATGGACATTCAGAAGATTCTGGAGGCCATCGGCTGCGAGGTGGAGGTGGCCGACCCCTTCGAGACCGTCCAGGCGGAGAAGACCCTCCGGCGGATGCTGGCCCGGCCCGGCATGAACGTCCTGATTATGCGCCAGCCCTGCGCCACCCTGAAAACCAAGGAGCGCAAGGGGAAGAAGCCCAGGGTCTGGGTGGACCAGAGCAGGTGCATCGGTGAGGGCTGCGGCTGCGACAAGCATTGCAGCCGGGTCTGGGGCTGCCCCGGCAACACCTGGGACTTCTCCACAGGCAAGGCCCAGATCGACCCGGTTACCTGCGTGGGCTGCGGCGTGTGCGCCAAGCTCTGCCCCGCCGGGGCCATTCAAGTGGAAGGAGAAACGGAAGCATGATTCAGCTGAAATACGACCCTCTGAACATCGTGGTCTGCGGCATCGGCGGCCAGGGCAACGTCCTGGCGGCGGAGGTGGTGGGCAGCGCCATGATCGACCGGGGCTGCCGGGTGGCGGTGGGTGAGACCTACGGCGCTTCCCAGCGGGGCGGCTCGGTCATGAGCCATGTCCGGGTCTCCCTTCAGGACGACCCCAGCGTGCTGATTCCCTCCGGCGAGGCCCACATCATCATCGGCTTTGAGCCTCTGGAGACCCTGCGCATCGCCCGGAAATACGCCGGGGCGGATACGGTGGCGGTTTACGATCCCCGGCCCGTCTATCCCCTGGGCGTCCTCCAGGGCGTCCAGACCTATCCGGATCTGGACGCGCTTCAGGAGGAAATCCGCAGTCTGACCACCCTGGCCCTGGCGGTGCCCGCGGCGGACATCGCCATGGAGGCCGGGGATTCCCGGGCCGCCAACATCGCCCTGCTGGGGGCCTTCAGCCAGGTTCCCGGAGCGCCCCTGAGCCGGGAGGACCTGGAGAAGATTCTGGCCCGGCGCTTCAAGGGCGCGGTGCTGGAGCTGAATCAGAAGGCCTTTGCCATGGGCTGCGGGGCCGCGGGGAAAGGAGGGGCGCAGTGATGAATTCCATTCAGGTGCGCTTTCTCCATCCCTTCACCGGTGAGGCGCTGACCGTGTCCCTGCCCAGGGACACCCGTTTCTCCGGTCTGACGGCGCTGCTGTATGAAAAGGGCTTCCTGGAGCCCCAGAAGCCCGGCTACCGCTATCTCTATCAGGAACACCTGTGCGGCACGGGCCGCGTCCTGGGGGACTATGTTCCGGAGAGCGCCGGGGAGATGACCCTGGAGATCTTCGCGTTCCCGGAAGTTCTGGTTTAAAGGAGGGAGAACGACCATGCTGAGTACGATTGCGCTGGATACCCAGGTGCTCCGGCCGGGCCTTTGCACCGGCTGCGGCGCCTGTCAGGGGCTGTGCCCCTATTGGAGCTCCGTGGAGGGACGGACGGTTCTCCTCTTCGACTGTGAGCGGCTGGACGGCCGCTGCCAGCGGTTCTGCCCCCGGATGCCCACGGACCTGGACGCCCTGCGGAGAAAATTTTTCCCGGCGGAGACCATTCTCCCCGAAATCGGCCCCTATCGGGGGCTCTGCCTGACCCGGGCCGCCGACCCGGCGGTCCGTGCCCGCGCCCAGCACGGCGGCACCGTGACCGCCCTGGTGGAGCTGGCGATGAAGGAGGGCTTTATCGACGCCGCCGTTCTCACCCGGTCCCACGGCGGACTGGACCCCGAGGGGGTCCTGGCCGCCACGCCGGAGGAGGTCCGGCAGTGCGGGGGGAGCAGCTTCCAGATTCCCCCTACCCTGGCGGAGCTGAACCGGGCCTTGAAGGAGGACCGTTATCACAAAATCGGCGTGGTGGGCACCCCCTGCAAGACCCTGGCGGTCTATAAGATGATGGCGAACCCCCTGCCGGACAACGACAACCACGCCGGGAACATCGGCATGGTCTTCGGTCTCTTCTGCGGCTGGGGCCTGGACTGGGAGGGCCTCCGCGACCTGGCCCTGTCTCACTGCAGCCAGAACATGCTGAGCCATATGGATATTCCTCCCAGCAAGTTCCACTCTCTGGAGCTGACCGAATACAGGAGGAGCGTGTCTGTGGATTTGGATGAAGTCCTGCCGCTGGTCCGGCCCGCCTGCCGGGCCTGCACAGACATGACGGCGGAGTTTGCCGATCTCTCTGTCGGCGGAGCCCGGAGCGTCGACGGCTGGGACGTGGACAAGGGGTGGAATCAGGTGATTGTCCGGTCCGAAAAGGGCGAAGCCCTGCTGAAGCTGGCCCGGGAACAGGGCGTGCTGGAGTTCAGGGACCCCATGGAGGGGGGACTGGAGAAGCTGAAAAAGGCGTCTCTGGGCAAGAAGCGCACCGGCGTGAAGGCCGTGCGGGACCTCACCGGCGGCCTGGGCTATCTGGAGCCCAGCGCGGCGCTGTTTGAAGACCTGTGAGACAGGAGCGTCATAGGAGTTCGGAAAGAAAAGGGAGGGGGAACCCATCAGAGGTTCCCCCTCTTGCTTGTAGTCACCGTACTTGAAAAGAAGCATCTGCTTCTTTTCAGCGAGTGCGGCGGTGATTTGCCGAACAGGCCATAATGCGGCCTTGCGGCGGGCCTCATGGCCGGCACAGGGATTTAACCTGGCTTTATCCGGCAGCGGCTTTGCTGCTGTTTGAAATCCGGGGGTACCGATTTTCAACTGTGGGCTGGAATTGACAGCATCTGAGCCGGCGTCTCAATGCTCCCGGGCCTAGTCCGGCGGGAACTCCGCCCGCAGCGTCTCCGCCACGGACCGGCAGTGATGGGGAATCTTTGCCCGAAGCGGCCGGGCGGCGGTCTCCATGATATAGGGCCGGCCCACCCGCTCCAGCATGGGCAGGTCGTTGTAGTTGTCCCCGAAGGCCATGACCTCCTCCAGGCCGATGCCCAGGGCGGCGCAGAGCCGGGTCAGCCCTGTGCCCTTGTCCGCCAGGGTGAAGTCCACCCAGGCCTCTCCGGCAATGGCGGCCCGAAAGACGCCGCCCCAGCGGGGGGACAGGGCCTGCCAGGTCTCCTCCAGACAGCCGGGGCACCAGGCGGAGACCTTGACGATGTCCTCAGGGACCTGGTCCGGCGAGGCCAGGGTCACGGTGTGGTTGCCCACGAAATCCCGGACCAGCTCCAGCATGCCCGGCCTCTTAGGGAAGATGTAGCTGGTGTTCTCCCCGGAGACCAGAGCCTCCGCCTCCGGCAGGGCGGCAATGTCCCGGCACAGGGTTTCTGCCCGGGGGCGGTCCATGACGGTCTTGGCCAGAACGGGTCCGGGGCTGCCGGGACCGAAGACCACCGCCCCGTTTTCGCAGAGAAAGGGGAGCCGGTCCGCCGCCGGGGCGAAAAGCCGCCGTAGGCTGCTGTACTGCCGCCCGCTGGCGGGGCAGAAGAGAATGCCCCGCTCCGCCAGACGGCCAATTTCCTGAAAAATTTCCTCCGGAATTTCCGTGGCTCCGTTTTGAAGCAGGGTCCCGTCAATGTCGCTGGCGATCAGCCGAATCATGCCGCGTCCTCCTTTTCTTCCGCCGGCGCTACCGGCAGGTGTCCTGATATTCCGAGGGACTCATGCCCGTCACCTTCTTGAAGGTGGCGGAGAAATGGGTGATGTCCCGGTAGCCCACCTGCTCCGCCACCTCGTAGACCTTCACACGGCAGTCCCGCAGCAGCTCCATGGCCTTCTGGATGCGGTATCGGGTCAGGTAGTTCAGCAGGGTGTAGTCCGTTTCCTTCTTGAAGGTGTGGCTCAGGTGCCCCTCGCTGAGGCCCAGGTCCTGGGCAATGGCGCTGATGGTGATGCCGGGGTCGCTGTAGTGGACGCCGATGTAGTCCATGGCCTCCAGAACGTATTTGCTCTTGTCCCCCTTTTTCAGCCCCGGCAGGGGGAGGGGGCCGCCGCCCCGCTCCGTCCGCCGCCGCAGGGCGGTCACCGCCTGCTCCAGGTCTCCGTCGTGGAAGGGCTTGAGAAGGAAGTCCACCGCCCCCAGCCGCAGGGCGCTCCGGGCGTAGGTGAAGCTGTCATAGGCGGTGAGGATGATGACATAGACCTGGTTCCCCCTCTCCCGGAGGCGGCGGACCATCTCCAGACCGTCCATCTGGGGCATTTTCAAATCCGTGATAATCAGGGAGGGATTCAGCCGCTCCACGGCCTCCAGGCCCTCCACCCCGTTGGAGGCCTCCCCCACGACGACGCAGTCCAGCGCCGCCCAGTCCACCGCCAGGACGATGCCCCTGCGGATCATCTCCTCGTCCTCCACTACCAGCACTTTCAGCATTCTTGTTCCTCCTCCCGCCGGGCGGGCAGCAGGGCCGTCACCGCGGCGCCCCTGCCGCCGGGGCCTGCCGCCAGGTACAGGCCGCAGTCCCCGCCGTAGTGCTTTGTCAGGATTGTGTCCACGTTGTAAAGCCCCAGGTGCTTGCGCTCCTCTCCGCCGGGCCGGCGGTACCGGCCCGGGGCCATGTCCGGCGGCAGACCCCGGCCGTTGTCCGTGACGGTGATTTCCAGCATACCCGCCGTCTCCCGGGCCGTCACCGCCACCACGCCGTCCTCCACGCCGTCCAGCCCGTGGAGAATGGCGTTTTCCACAATGGGCTGGAGAATCATCTTGGGAACCAGGCAGTCCTCCAGGTCCCGGGGCAGCTCCAGTTCGAAGGAGAAGGCCCCGGACATGCGGATGCGCTGGATTTCGATGTAGCGCCGGAGAATCGCCGCCTCCCGCCGCAGGGAGACGAACTCGTCCGGCGAGATGCAAAAGCGCAGGATGTCCGCCAGATCCGTGGACATCAGGGCCACCTGGGGCAGCTTGTTGATTTTGCTGATCCACTTCATGGTGTCCAGGGTGTTGCAGAGAAAGTGGGGGTTCAGCTGGGCCTGAAGCATCCGGATCTGGGCCTCGTTCAGCTCCCTCTGGTTTTCAATCAGGGCCTCCCGGTTCTGCTTCAGGGCGGAAACCATGCCGTTGAACCGCCGGGCCAGCTGGCCCAGCTCGTCGTCCTGCTCCGCCGGGACGGACACGTCCAGGTTGTCCCGCTCCACCTCGCCGATGACCCGGTGCAGCCGCTCAATGGGCCGGAACATCTGGCGGCTGAGCTTCCAGCTCATGAGGATGGAGATAGCCACGCAGATCACCGCGCAGCCGAAGCTGACGGTGTACAAAAGCCGCCGGGTGGCCCGGGTAAACACCTGAGGCTGCTGGAGCACCAGCCAGAGCCCGCTGGCGGCATGATGGGCCTGGGCGTACAGAAAGGCTTCCGAGGCCTCCTCCAGGCTCTGGCCCGCCAGCAGGCGGCTCCGCAGCCGGGGGGCCAGCTCCTCCGCCAGGGAGGGCTGCTCGCAGTACACCGGACGCCAGTACCGGCTGAGCAGAATCAGGTCGCTCTGAGCGCCGTGGGTTCCTGCCAGCAGCTGCCGGAAATGGGAATCGTACATGCTGATCAGCAGATAGCCGGCGGGGCGGCCCCGTCCGTCCGCCAGCAGGACGGCCCCCTGGAACAGGGGGGCGGCGGTGTCCGCTGCATCCTCGCAGGCCACGAAGGCCGGCGCCTCTCCCGGCCCGGCGGCGGCGAAGAGAGCGCCCCAGTCTGTGGGCAGCCGCTCCGCCTGGGGAATCTGACGGGTGGAGTACCGCCAGAGGCCCTGAAGATCGTAGAGGTCGAAGCTGGCCCAGCTCCGGGCCTGCGCGGTGGCGCTGAAGACCTCGTTGTAAACCAGGGTGTCCTCCACGCCGCCGCCGGCCAGTGCGCCGGCGATGATGGGGTTTCCCTGGAGGCGGGCCGCGGTCTGGGCGAAGGCGTCAAAGGCGGCGTCCAGGGCCTGGGCCGCCGTTTCCAGACGTTCCTCCATGCCCCGGCGGGCCTCGTTGGTCATCCGCAGGCGGAAGATTTGCAGCAGCATGGCGGAGCACAGCAGCAGAGGCACCAGGGACGCCACCAGAAAGCCCCAGAACAGCCGCGTCTGAAAGGAATGCCGTTTCATGAAGGGGCCTCCTCTCCGCTGAGGTAGAAGGCCCAGGACATCAAAAGCGCCTCCCGGCGGCCGCTGGCCCGGGCCACGTCGTAATCCACCAGAGGGATGTCCGCCAGGGGGGTCAGGGTTTCCAACGCCCCGCCGGGCTCCCGGACGGAGCGCCGGCAGAGCTGCTCCGTCAGCAGCCGCTGCACCTCCGGGCTGACAGTGAAGTCCAGAAACCGCCGGGCGTTGTCCCCGTGAGCAGCGTTTTGAATCAGGGCGCTGGCGTCCGGGACGCAGCTGGTGCCCTCCGCCGGATAGACCATGGCCACGTCGTCCCCGGCGGCGATGCGCTTCAGGGCGGTCTCTTCCAGGGTCACCCCCGCCAGAGCGGCCCCGGAGGCCACGGCGCTGAGGACCTCACCGGAGCCCTCCAGCTGCCGCCCGTCCAAGTGGGCGGCGAAGCGTTGGAGGGTTTCCCCCCCGCCGTCCTCCTCCCCAAGAGCCTGGAGCAGGGTCACCAGGGCGGTGAAGCTGGAGCCGGAGACGGCGGGGTCCGCAAAGGCCACCCGGCCCCGGAGCTCCGGGGCCAGCAGGTCCGCCCAGCCGGTGAGCTGGCCGGGGCGCAGGAGCTTGGTATTGTAGACCAGCACCACCGGCAGGGCAGAGAAGGGCGTCCACAGGTCCTGAGCGTCCCGGAACTGGGGCTGGAGGTTCTCTGCCTGGGCGCAGGCATAGGGCGTGAAGCAGTCCCGATAGGCCTCCAGGCTTTCCACTCCGCCGCCGAACATCACGTCTGCCCCGGGGGCGTCCGCCTCCCGGCGGATGCGCTCCAAAAGCTCGTTGGTGCCGCCGGCCACCACCTCCACCCAGATGCCGGTCCGCTCCTCGAACTCCTTGACAATGGGCCAGTAGACCTCTTCCTTGTGAGAGGTGTAGAGGACCAGGCGGTTCTCCTGGCCGGGAGCGCCCTCCGGAGTCGCTCCGCCGCCCCCGGCGCAGCCCGCCGCCAGCACCAGGGTCAGAAGGACCGCTGCCAGCCGTATTCGCTTCATTTCCGGCACCTCCTCCGTCCGACGCTCAATCAATTCGACTACAGTATACCATATTCCGCCGGAGGTTTTCATCTGAATTTCACAAAAATCTCAGAGGGAGACAAAAAACCGCAGGTTTGTCCCCTGTTCTTTTTTTTCAGGACCCGCTAGAATAAAATTACCAACCGGCAAAGACCCTTCCATTCTTATTTTGTGGAAAACAACGAAGGA
Source organism: Oscillospiraceae bacterium (assembly GCA_910575505.1). Classification (GTDB taxonomy): domain Bacteria; phylum Bacillota; class Clostridia; order Oscillospirales; family Oscillospiraceae; genus Oscillibacter. The sequence continues at coordinate 28,403 of CAJTFK010000004.1, read as the reverse complement.
GGACCTGTATGAAAAGAATCACAGCTTTGTTCCTGTCTCTTGCCATGCTTCTGGCTCTGGCCGCCTGCGGCGGCGGAAGCACCCCGCCCGCCCAGACCGGAGGCGACGTCCAGACCCCGCCTGCCCAGACCGGCGGCGATGACCAGACCCCGCCTCCCGCCGACGGCAAGGACCTCACCGAGACCCAGAAGATCATCCGGGAAGCCGAGGGCATGACTCTGGAGGAGCTGGCCCGGAAGGCCATCGAGGAGTCCAACGGCAAGATGTTCTACGGCGTGGGCAACTCCAGCCGGGGCAAGAGCGCCCTGCCCCTGTTCATCGAGTATCTCCAGACCATCGACCCCGGCTACAGCATGGAATTCGAGTGGCAGCAGCCCAAGAACAACAAGATCTTCGACCAGCTCACCGCCGACTCCCTGAAGGACACCGGCACCTTTGCCATGACCCTGATCCAGGACGGCAACCAGATTGAGAGCAAGATGGTCCAGACCGGCGTGCTGGACACCTTCGTGCCCAAGGACTGGGCCGACGCCAACGGCACCACAGCCGACGCCTATGAGGGCTATCTTCCCCTCCAGACCCTGAATAAGGTCTTTATGTACAACAATACCGGCGCCAAGTCCTATGACAACTGCTGGGACTTTGTGGCCGAGGGCGAGCACGGACTGTACATGGACATTGACTCGGAAATCGTGGGCAAGAACTTCCTGTACATGCTCACCGAGGATACTTACGCCGGCTGGCTGAAGGACGCCTTCAACGCCCTGCCCGCCGAGGAACAGGCCTATTTCCAGCCCACCGTCAAGGCGATGGAGTCCGAGGCCGCCGATCTGGGCCTGGGCGCCGACGGCGCCTATGCCCTGGCCTGGATTAAGCTCTGGGTGGAGAGCTACAACGCCCAGACCGACGACGGCCCCATCTGCAACACCCTGGTAGACAAGTCTGCTACGGATCAGTTCGGACTGCTGGTGTATTCCAAGCTCCGCAGCGTGGAGGAGTCCAGCTCCGTTTCCGTGAACAACATCAATGTGGCGGCCTATGACGACGGATTCACCGGAATCGGCGGCTACGGCTACTGCCACTACCTTTTCGTCACCGACAACTCCCCCCTGCCCTGGACCGCCTGCGCCTTCATCGCCTACATGACCTGCACCGTGGACGGTTTCTCTGCCTGGGGCAAGGACATGGGCGGCTATTCCTCCAATCCCACCGTGGCCGAGGGCACCGAAGCCCAGTATGGCCACTCTAAGGGCGGCATGGCCGAGGACGGAACCACCGTGGAATTTGAGGCCAAGAACGACCGGGGCTATGACTGGTGGACCACCGACGGCAAGCTGGTTCTGGAGGACCCCGAATACTGCGCGTCCGTCTCCTTCACCGTGGGCAGCTGGATTGAGATGCTGAGCAAGTATTCTGCCGGCTGACGTCGGGGCGAAATCCGCTCCATTCCGTTTCCGCCGCCGGCCAGTTCCCCGCCGGAACCGCTTCGCCGGGTTCCGGCGGGGGCCCCAGCGGAGTGCTTCGACGGGCCGTGCCGGGTTTGGGACGTGCGGAGTCGCAAGCTGCGCATCCCCCGTTCCCGGCCTGCTCCGGAGACTCAGGCCGGAGGGGCGGCGGTCTCTGCGGCCATTCCCGAAACCCGGCCCCGCCTGAGCGGGCGGAAGAACCTTTCAGCGCCGTGAATCCGAAGGGGAGGGGACAGCCCCTCCCCTTCACACAATCTTGCTTCCGAATCGAACAGCCGGAATGAAAAACCCGCAAATCATATTACTTCCGGGCCGAAAGAACGGAAATAATATGCGCCATGTTTTGCAGCTGCCGCCGTTTATGGCGGCGGGAAAAACGGCTGAATTCATACATACCAGAAAGGAGAGAGGCCTATGGGCGCCACCGTGGTTTTTGACATGGGCGGCGTGCTGATGGACTATGATACCCGGGGCCTGACGGCGGCGGTCACCGCCGGCGGCGCGGACGCCGCGCTGCTGCACCGGGAGATGTTTGAGGGACCCGACTGGCTCACGCTGGACCGGGGCGGCACGGAGGAACAGGCCCTGGCCCTCATGAAGGAGCGCCTGCCGGAGCGGCTTCACCCGGCGGCGGACCGGGCCATGGCCCGCTGGGACGAATTCCTGACGCCCGTTCCGGAGATGAACGCCCTGGCGGCGGAGCTCCATGGGCTGGGCGTGCCGCTGTATTTGCTGTCCAACACCTCCGCCCGGTTTTACAGCTTCCGGGAGCGGGTACCCGCCTGGCCGCTGCTGAAGGGGGCTCTGCTCTCCTTCGAGGAGCACTTGCTCAAGCCGGACCTGGACATCTACCGGCGGCTGTTCGCCCGCTTCGCTCTGCCGCCCCACGACTGCTTCTTCATCGACGACGTCAACGAGAATATCGAGGCCGCCCGCTGGTGCGGGATGCAGGCCTTTCAATACCGGAAGAACCCGGAAAGCATCTCCAGGCTGCGTGACGCTCTGCGGCAGGCCGGTATTCCGGTTTCCCCGGAAGCTGAGAGGAGAGATCTATGAATCAAGCAACTGCCGGCAGGGGCGCCATCCTGCTCAACAAGGTGAAGACATTCTTCTCCAAGCCTCACAATGTCATTCTGGTGCTGATGGGCATTGTGCTGACCTTCAGCACCGTGGCCCCGATTCTGGCCATTGTGGAGGACACATTCAAGATTCACCCCGGCACCATCGACGCCCACCTCACCGGCCAGGCGGCGGGCTATACAACGGTGAACTATGTGGACCTGTTTACCAGCCGCCTGGCAAAGACGAATCTCTGGACGCCCCTGCTGAACACGGTTCTGCTGGCGGTGGGCACCTGCGTGGTGTCCATCCTCTTCGGCGGCGTGTTCGCCTTCCTGATTACCCGGACGAATCTGGCCTGGAGGAAGTACCTCAGTTCCATTTTCATCTTCCCCTACATCATGCCCCAGTGGACCCTGGCGGTGGTGTGGCAGAATCTGTTCAACTCCAACGCCGTCACCGGCACCTCCAACGGTCTTCTGGCGGCCACTCTGGGAGTGAATATGCCGCTGTGGTGGTGCCAGGGCCTGTTCCCCAGCCTGGTGGTGCTGGGCCTGCATTACGCCCCCTTCGCCTACATCCTCATCGGCGGCATTTTCCGCAACATGGACGCCAACCTGGAGGAGGCCGCCACCATCCTGGACACCCCCAAGTGGAAAATCATGTGCAAGGTTACCCTGCCTATGGTGAAGCCCGCCATTCTCTCCACCATTCTGCTGGTCTTCGGCAGCTCCATGGGCTCCTACCCGGTGCCCCACTACCTGGGCCTCACCACCCTGTCCACCAAGTACGTTTCCATGAACTCCAAGTACACAGGCGAGGCCAGCATCCTGGCCATCATCATGATGTTCTTCGGCGTGGCCATTATGCTGCTCAACCAGCTGTCCCTGACCAGCCGGAAGAGCTACACCACCGTCACCGGCAAATCCGGACAGATTTCCAAGATTAACCTGGGCCGGGCGGGGAAGTACGTCATTGCCCTGGCTCTGGTGATTGTGACCTTCTTCACCAGCATCTTCCCCATCGTCTCCTTCGCCTTCGAGACCTTCCTGCCCAATCCCGGAGACTATTCGTTCCTTTACACCGGCGACGCCGATAACCTCACCACAAAGTGGTGGGTGACGGATGAGAACGTCTCGGAAAACGGCATGTACGGCCAGAAGGGCATTCTCCACAACGAAACCATCTGGCACGCCTTCCGGGGCACCGTCTGGGTCAGCGTCTGCTGCGCCCTGATTGCCGGCACCATCGGCACCCTGATCGGCTATGCCGTGTCCAAGAACCGGCGAAGTAAATGGGCCAATTACGTCAACAGCGTGGCATTTCTGCCGTATCTGATGCCCTCCATTGCTGTGGGCGTGGCCTTCTTCATCCTCTTCTCCAACGAGCATGTGAACCTGTTCAATACCTATACCCTGCTGATTGTCGTGGGCACCATCAAATACATCCCCTTTGCCTCCCGCAGCTCCCTGAACTCCATGCTCCAGCTCTCCGGCGAGATCGAGGAGGCGGCCATCATCCAGGACATTCCCTGGATCAAGCGCATGACCCGCATCATCATCCCCATTCAGAAGTCCTCCATCATCAGCGGCTACCTGCTGCCCTTCATGACCTGCCTCCGGGAGCTGAGCCTGTTCATGCTGCTGTGCACCCAGGGCTTCATCCTGTCCACCACGCTGGACTACTTCGACGAAATGGGCCTGTATGCCTTTTCCAGCGGCATCAACCTGATCCTGATTATCACCATTCTGGTGTGCAACACCCTGGTAAACAAGGTCACCGGCGCCAGCCTCGATAAAGGAATTGGAGGATAATATCATGCCTGAAATCAAATTGGAACATATCACCAAGCGCTGGGGCAGGTTCTACGCCGTAGACGACCTGAACCTGACCATTCAGGACAACGCCTTTGTGACCCTGCTGGGCCCCTCCGGCTGCGGCAAAACCACCACACTGCGGATGATTGCCGGACTGGAGACTCCCACCAGCGGCCGCATCACCATCGGGGACAAGGTGGTGTTTGACAGCGCCCTGGGCATCAACGTCCCCGCCAACAAGCGGAAGGTGGGCTTCCTGTTCCAGAACTACGCCCTGTGGCCCAACATGACGGTGTATCAGAATATCGCCTTCGGCCTCTCCAACATCAAGGAGGCCCTGCCCAAGGTGGACTTCGAGACCAAAAATGCCGCCCGTCTGGCGGAGATTCTGAAGGAGCCCGGCGAGGTGGCTAAGATTGTAGAGGACTGCCGGGACAAAACCGGAAAAATTGACGAAAACAAGGCCTGCATCAAGCTGATTGACGCCTTCACCCTCTCCATGTACACCGCGAAAAAGCTCTTTGCCTATCACCTGGAGTCCGGCAGGGACGTATCCGGCGAGATTGCCGCCCTGGAAGCAAAGGTCAGCGCCGCCAGGGCAGGGCTGAACGAGGAATTCCAGGTGGTCCAGGGGGGCCAGGTGGTGACGGAGGTCCGAAAGCTCACCAAAGAGGAGATCGACCTCTCCGTCCGCCGGGTGTCCCGCATCGTGAAGATCGGCATGTTCATGGACCGCTATCCGGCGGAGCTATCCGGCGGACAGCAGCAGCGGGTGGCTATCGCCCGGACCCTGGCCCCGGAGCCCTCGGTGCTGTTCATGGATGAGCCCCTGAGCAACCTGGACGCCAAGCTGCGGCTGGAAATGCGCTATGAGCTCCAGCGGCTCCACGTGGAAACCGGGTCCACCTTCGTCTATGTCACCCACGACCAGATGGAGGCCATGACCCTGGCCACACAGATCTGCCTGATTAATAACGGCGTGCTCCAGCAGTACGATGCCCCCCTGACCGTCTACAACCGGCCCGGCAACCTGTTTGCCGCCGATTTCGTGGGCAATCCCTCCATCAACTTCGTGGAGGCCCGGGGAACCCAGCGGCCCGACGGCGGCGTGGCGCTGACCATCTTCGGGGACCATCAGGCGGTCTTCCGGCCCGCCCGGCCCCTGAAGCTGGACGAGTGGTTCCGGGACCGGGACGCCCGGGACGCGGCGGCGGAGGAGGAGCACAGGAAAAAGCTGGCGGACAGGTCCTATGTGGAAAAGGGCAACAAGGATGAGACTTTCCGCTATCACATTGCCAAGGTGGACGAGGAGGACGACTCCCTCCAGGAGGCCCCCGTCCTTACCAACGAGGATTTTGTTCTGGGCATCCGGCCGGAGTTCATCGACATTGTGGAGGGCGGGGCCCTCTCCGGCGAGATCTACGGCGCCATGCCCACCGGCATGGAGTCCACCATCAAGGTTCGCATCGGGGACTTCCTGCTCACCGGCGTGGTGTTCGGCAGCACCCTGTTTACCATCGGCTCCCGGGTCCATATCGACATCTCCGGGGAGAACGTCATGCTCTTTGACCGGAAGAGCGGAAAATGCGTCGCCTTCGGCGCTCTGGAGTGCTGACGCGGCGTAAGGCATCAATGGAAGCAGCACAGCAGCCGGAGGGAGAGAGGACCGTTCCTCTCTCCCTCCGGCTGTGCCGGAACCGGGCGGGCCGGATGGAGGCAGGCCTCCGGTGGCCGGTCGGTCCGGGCAGGCATCGGCAGCCCCGGAATGGCCGCCGGCCCCTGCCGGGAAGGGCGTCCCCGCGCCGTTTAGCGCGGCCCGGTGATGAAAACGAGAGGAACCCCCCAGGGGTTCCTCTCGTCTGTTTGTCTTGGGATGCCCGCATTTTCAGGAAAACCGCTTTCTCCCGATGCTGTGAGTCCGCCCCGGCGGTTACTGGGGCTTCACAATGAGGTTAATCAGGCGGTTCCTGACGAAGATGGTTTTCACCACCTTCATCCCCGCTGTGGCCTTCTGTACCTTGTCCACCGCCATGGCGGCGTCTGCCACATCCTGCTCGGAGCTGTCCGTGGGCATGGTGACGGTGCCCTTCAGCTTTCCGTTCACCTGGACGGCGAACTCCACGGAGGCGGCCACGGTCTTGCTCTCGTCGTAGACCGGCCAGTCGCTCTGACAGCACATTTTTCCGCTTTCGGCGGCGAAGCCGAAGCGCTCCCAGAGCTCCTCGGTGATGTGGGGGGCGAAGGGATTCAGCAGCTGAATCAGGATCTTCATGTCCCCCTTGGTGACGCCGTTGGCCGTCAGCTCGTTCACCGCCGTCATCATGGCGGCAATGGCCGTGTTCATTTTCAGGCTGTCCACATCTCCGGTGACTTTTTTGATGGTCCGGTGGAGAATGGCCTCGTTGGCAGGCGTGGGGCTGGGGTCGTCCTTGGCGTTTTCGGCAAGATTCCACACCCGGTCCAGGAAGCGCTTGGAGCCCTTCACCGCCTCGGTGGACCAGATGGCCGCCTGCTCGAAGTCGCCCACGAACATGATATACAGCCGCATGGTGTCCGCGCCGTACTGGGCCACGATGTCGTTGGGGTTCACCACATTGCCCCGGGACTTGGACATCTTCTCGCCGCCCTCGCCCAGAATCATGCCGTGGCTGGTCCGCTTGGCGTAGGGCTCTTTGGTGGGGACAACGCCGATGTCATAGAGGAACTTGTGCCAGAAGCGGCTGTACAGCAGATGGAGGGTGGTGTGCTCCATGCCGCCGTTGTACCAATCCACGGGAGACCAGTAGTCCAAAGCCTCCTTGGAGGCCAGGGCCTTGTCGTTGTGGGGGTCCATATAGCGCAGGAAGTACCAGCTGGAGCCCGCCCACTGGGGCATGGTGTCCGTCTCCCGCTGGGCGGGGCCGCCGCAGCAGGGGCAGGTGGTGTTTACCCAGTCGGTCATCTTCGCCAGGGGGCTTTCGCCGGTGTCGGTGACCTCATAGCTCTCCACCTCGGGGAGAAGCAGGGGCAGCTGGTCTTCCGGCAGGGGGACCCAGCCGCATTTCTCGCAGTGCACCAGGGGGATGGGCTCACCCCAGTAGCGCTGGCGGCTGAACACCCAGTCCCGGAGCTTGAAGTTGGTCTTGGGCCGTCCGTAGCCCTCTTTGGTCACGTGCTCCTTCATGGCGGGAATGGCTTCCTTCACCGTCATCCCGTTGAGAAAGCCGGAGTTGACCATGATGCCGGTGTCGTCCTTCAGGACGAAGGCCTCCCTGGTGATGTCGCCGCCCTGGACCACCTCCACAATGGGCAGGCCGAAGGCCGTGGCGAAATCCCAGTCCCGCTGATCGTGGCCCGGCACGCCCATGACGATGCCGGTGCCGTAGCCCATGAGGACGTAGTCGGAGACGAAGAGGGGCACGTGCCTGCCGTTGGCGGGGTTCACGGCCTCAATGCCCTGGAGGCGGACGCCGGTTTTCTCCTTGTTCAGCTCGCCCCGCTCGAAGTCGGATTTCCTCGCGGCCTCGGCCTGATAGGCGGATACCTCGTCCCAGTTCTGAATCTGGTCCTTCCACTGCTCCAGATAGGGGTGTTCCGGGGAGATGACCATATAGGTCACGCCGAAGAGGGTGTCGCAGCGGGTGGTGTAAACCGTCAGCCTGTCGCCGTTGGTGGCGGTGAAGTCCACCTCGGTGCCCTCGGACCGGCCAATCCAGTTCCGCTGCTGAATCTTCACCCGGTTGATGAAGTCCACATCCTCCAGGTCGTCAATCAGCCGGTCGGCGTATTTGGTGATGGCCAGCATCCACTGGGCTTTCTCCTTGCGGATGACCTCGCCGCCGCAGCGCTCGCACACGCCCTCCACAACCTCCTCGTTGGCCAGGACGATTTTGCAGCTGGTGCACCAGTTCACAGGCATGGACGCCTTATAGGCCAGGCCCTTTTTGAACATCTGGAGGAAAATCCACTGAGTCCACTTGTAGTAGTCCGGGTCGGTGGTGTTCACCTCCCGGTCCCAGTCGAAGGAGTAGCCCAGCATATGGAGCTGCTTGCGGAAGTTCTCCACGTTGTCATGGGTCACTTTCGCGGGGTGAATTTTGTGCTGGACGGCATAGTTCTCCGTAGGCAGGCCGAAAGCGTCGTAGCCGATGGGGAAGAGGACGTTATAGCCCTGCATCCGCTTCTTGCGGCAGATGATGTCCATGGCGGTGAAGGGCCGGGCGTGGCCCACATGGAGGCCCTGACCGGAGGGGTAGGGGAATTCAATCAGACCGAAAAATTTCTCCCGGGTCGTGTCCCCGTTGACGGCGGCGAAAGGCTTTTCCTCCAGCCACTTCTGCTGCCATTTCTTCTCAATGGCGGAAAAATCGTATTTCATAATCGCTCTCCTTTATTTCACTGAATCTTTTTCAGTTGTTTGATATATTCAACCGCTGGTCCTCACGCCCTCCCCGTCTCTCAGAAAGGAAACATATCTCCGTTCGGGAAGGGGCGCTTCCGGCTGAAAGGTCAGCTGGCCCCGGTCCCCCTCCGACAGGCGGCGGTATTCCTGTTCGCTGACGCTCAGCCAGACTTCCGTTCCGTCCGCCAGACGGAAGCCGATGTGATGAGAGAGCTCCGGGCGGCTCCTGGGCCGCTGCCGGGTCTTGGTCCGCCTGCCGGTGACGGCGGCGGGGACGGTCCGTGGGGGAGGCGGCTTTTTCCGGGGCCGGGGCTTTGGCATGGGGACCTCCTGGCCCCTGGATTGCAGATACAAACGCTGAATCCATTTTTGAAGGACATAGACGATGGCTACAGAGGCGGCATTCAGGAACAGCTCGAAGAGAAAGCGGCCAAATTCAGACCCGAGGAAAAACCGCAGCAGCCACGGGGGAAGATGGGGTGTGAACGCCTGGACCAGCAGGATGGCGAACAGCCAGGTCGAAATCAGAACGACGATCCAAAACGATCTTTTCAGGAATTTCAAAGCAGGTCCCCCTCTGTCAGCCCCGCTTGAAGCCCAGATACCGGGTCCCCTGGAAGCTCAGACGTCCCCGGTCCCCCTCCGCCAGCAGTCCATACTCCGGGCCGCTGACCTGAAACTCCATCCGGTCCCCGCTGTCCACCTGGAAGGTGGCATAATAGCGGGTAGAGGTGGTGACGTGGCCCATGCCGCCGTGGTGGCTGCCGTGGGCCTGATGGCGGTGATGGCTGACCCAGGTCCGCTTCGCCGCCACCCGGGCCGGGACCGTCAGCCGGGGAGAGGCGTTGTTTTTGCTCCAGGTCATGACGCCCCGGACCGCCATGACGATGAATCCGCCGGTGACAATGACGAATACAATGGTGAAAAACAGCGGAAAAAGGGAAAACATCACATCCATGCCGCCCATTCCAAAGCCCATCCGATTTCCTCCCTTCACATGGAAAACGCCCCCGGCCAAACCGGCCAGGGGCGTCGATCAAAAACGCGGTACCACCCTGTTCAGCCGCCAGGAAAACGGTGGCGGCCCTCATGGCCCGGTAACGGGGGCAGGCCGTTCCGCCCTACTGCCGGAGGCGTTCAGGCGGGAGACTCCGGGACCAGTCATCCACGGACTTCCCCCGCCGGCTCGCAGCGTCCGCCGGCTCTCTGTGGGCGGGAACGTCCGTCTTTTTTCCCTTCATCGTCTTTCAACAGGCCTTATTGTACGGGGAAGGGGGCCGTTTGTCAAGGGCAAACAGGGAGATTCTTTGCTGTTTTTCGGAATTTCCGGGTCCTCCGAAGAGGAATTTCAGAAAACGCACCGGGCCGTGAAGCAGGAGCCCCGGGGTCCCAGGCCCTCCATCTGGTAGACGTCCGGGCCCTCCCGGACGCCCTCCAGCCGCAGCTCCTCCCCCAGACCGGCCTCCCGGCTGTAGTTGATGTAAAACTCCCTGGGGACCCGAACCTGCAAATCCTCCGGCAGGGCGTCCCACACATAGTCGCCGTAGTTGCCGCTGAACAGATGGCCGTTTCCGTCCAGGTCCGACCAGCGGACCGTCCGGGAGCCCCGGTCCTCCCGGCCCTCCCTGGGCAGGGTGATTTTCCGGGGCTCCGGGCAGTCGATCTCCCGGGGGCAGACGGTGATGGCCTTGGCGGTGAAGGCGCTGGGGCGCAGAATCTTCCGGGTGACGGGGTCCACCAGAATCCAGTCGGTTTTCGAGGAGACCCGGAGGGCTCCCGCCCGGTCCCGCATCTCGTAGACCCGCTGCATGTGGGCCCCTCTGGCCCCGTTTTCCCATGTGGTGATGTCCAGCACGTCCCCGGCGTGAGGGCAGTCGTGAATCCGAAGGACCGCCCGGGAGATCAGGAAGACCTCCCGGTTGGCCCAGAGCACGTCGTGAGTCAGGCCTCTGGCGTCGTAGTCATAGCCGGCGAAGGCCCCCAGCTTGCTCAGCAGGGCCGACACCCGGGCCCGCTGTTCCCGGTCGCAGTCCCAGAATACCAGTTCCTCCTGGCGGGAATAGCTGTTTTCCGTCAATGTCTGTCTGAATGCTTCCATAGTATCCTCCGGCAAAAAATGTTTTCCGGAGGACAGTATAGCACCATTCGCCCCTTTTCTCAATAGGCATTGCTTACAGTACGTTTTCCATCAGCCGGGTGAGGATGACTGCCGCCTGGGCCCGGGTGGCGCTGCCGCCGGGGGAGAGGGTGGCGGCGCTGGTGCCGTTGACCAGACCCTGGGCGTTGGCCCACTGGAGAGGCTCCACGGCATAGGAGGCAATCTGCCCCGCGTCGGTGAAGGCGGAGAGGTCCGCCCGGTCCGACACGTCCCCGCCCTTATAGCGGACGTAGCGGTAGAGGAAGGCGGCCAGCTGCTCCCGTGTAATCCGGTTTCCGGGGCGGAAGGTGTTGTCGTCATAGCCGTTGACAATGCCGTTCTGCACGGCCCAGGCCACGGCGGAGGCGTAATAAGCGCCGGGGGCCACGTCGGAGAAGCCGGAGGAACCGGCGGCGGGAGAGCCCTCCAGCCGGTAGAGAATGGCCACGATCATGCCACGGTTGGTGGCTGCGTTGGGGGTAAAGGCGGTGGCGGAGGTGCCGTTCATCAGGCCCATCTCATAGACGCGGCGCACCGCGTCATAGCACCAGGCCCCCGGCTCGATGTCCAGGAAGGGCAGGCTGCCGTCGCCGGGGGCGAACACGGCCTTGACCTCCACGTCCCGTCCCGGCATGGTGAAGGTATAGCTGCGGGCCGCGGCGGAGACGGTCCGGATGCTCCGGCCCTGACTGTCGGTAACGGTGAGACTGTCCAGGACATAGCCGCTGTCCGGCAGAGGGGTGATGGTGACGGTGGCGCCCTCCGCCGCCGAGGAGGGGCGGACGGAGAGGCTGCCATGCTCGGTTTCCGCCGTCCGGACCCGCCGGAGGGGCCTGCTGCCGGAGGAGGAACCGCCGCCGGAGCCGGAGCCGGTGTCCTCCCGGAGCTGCACCCGGATGCTCCCTCCCTCCAGAGGACGGAGAGAGCGGTCCAGCAGCACCAGAGAGGCGCGGGCCGGCAGGGTGCAGCTTCCGCCGGGGTACAGGGTTCCCAGGGAGAGGGTACGGCCTTCCATCAGGCTGTCCCCCTCCGCCGTCAGGCAGATGGTGACGGAGGTCTGGCCCTGACCGGCATTCACCAGGCAGTCCGGGCTGTAGACGTCCCGGGAGGCGGGAGTGAAGGAGGCGTTGGGGCATTCTCCCTCCAGGGTCAGCTCCGCCTGAAGGGCGGAAAGCTTATCTTCCAGCCCCTTCAGGGTGAGGACGATGCCGTCGCCCTCCTGACGCCAGGTGAGAACCGGGTCCTGCCCCGTCGCCAGGGCGGGGGTCCAGAGCAGGCACAGGGCCAGAAGGCCCGCCAGAAATCTGTGAATGTTCCGCATGGTCTCAGCCCTCCTTTAATTCAAAGACAGGCAGATCGCTGCCGCCGGGGCTGTCGATCCACAGGGTTTCCGCCGTGACCCGCTGGCTCTCCGGAGCCGTGGGCAGGTCCGTCCGGGACAGCACCGCCCGCATCCGGCTGGGCAGAAGGCGCTCCGCGGCGCAGTCGCTGACCTCGCCCTGAAGCTCCGCTTCCCGCTGGACGTTGGGGACGAAGAGGAAGAGTCCGTCGCTGATGTCGCTGACCGCGCCGTCCTCCGGAATCTCGGCCAGAAGCAGGGCTTTGCCGTCCAGGGGCCGGATTTCCTCCGTGGTGGTGAATTCGCCGTTCCCGTCCACCGCGGTTTTGACGAACTGGCCCTCAATCCGGACAATCTGATACAAGGGATTGCCCCGGTAGGTTCCGGCGATGACCAGGGTTCCGGCGGGGAGCTCCTGGTTTGCGCCCTCGCCGTAGCGGTAGGGCTGGGCCAGGATGCCCGCCGTGCAGCCCTCCAGGAAGGCCACGTCATCCCCCGCGTAGCTGACCAGCTGGATGTCCGCGTCGGGAATTTCTTCCGGGTCCGCCGGGATGCCGGTGATGACGACGGTTTTGGCGTCATAGGTCCAGATGCGGGTGTCCGTCTCCGGCGCGCCGGGCTTCTGGAAATAGGTGAGATAGCTGTCCGCGTCGTCCTCCGCCTGATTGCCCTGGCTGAAATCTCCCCGGCGGGCAGAGACGGTATTCCCGGCTCCGTCGGTGATGGAGACGCTGAACGCGCCTTCGGCGGGGAACCGGGTGAGCTTCAGGCCGGAGACGGGGGTCTCCTCCTTCAGCGTCAGGGTGACGGTATCGCCGTCCCGGGTCAGCTCGTAGGCGTCGGGGTCCACGGTCTTGTCATAGGCGATTCGGAGCTCGGGCGCCTCGTCCTCGGCAAAGCAGCTGCCCAGGGTGTCATAGGCCCGGACGGCGTAGGTATAGGTGCGGTGGTTGGCGGAGCCGATGATGTCGGTAAAGGTCCCGTCCACGGTGAAGGCGATGGGCTTATTGTTGCGCAGAATCTCATAGCCCTGGACCTGGTCCAGCGCGGCGGTGGAGGAGATTGTCAGAAGAACTTCCCTGTCTCCCTGCTTTTCCGCCGTCAGGGACACCGTGCCGGAGGCAGGCGTCTTTCCCGCCAGGCGGTCCCGGCGGCTCTGGTCGCTGAGATACCAGACCGCCCGCTCCTCCTCCGGATAGGCGGCAAGGGCGTTCCGGGTCTCCTCACTGAGGCTGACGCCCCAGCGCTGGAAGAATTCCGTCAGATTCCGCCCGGCGGTTCTGGAGGCCGTCAGGGCCAGCCGGTCGCCGTAGCTGCCGCTGCCGGCAGAGGTCTTCCAGTCCTTGAAGAAGCGGCTGTAAAAGTCCATGTCTCCGTCGTCATAGGCCAGATGGAGCTGCCAGTAAAGGCCCAGCTGGGTGAACACGTTGCTGGACTCCCCGGGGAGACCCGCCGCCGTCTTGGAGAAAACGGAGGGCCAGCGGTTTTCCTTTTCCAGCCGGGAGGGGAGGATATTTTTCCCGCCGTCGGCGGTCTGGACCATGAGGGAGTAGAGGTTGTTGGTGATTTCCGCCTGTCCCAGCTTATCCATGTTGTGGCCGATTTCGTGGGCGATGCCCCAGCCGAAGAGCCGGTTGATCTGCGCGCCGGGCTCCAGGCTGCTGAGGGGCTTGCCGCAGACCATGCCGCTGCAGGAGCCGTAGCCGATGCCGATGTGGCTGCCCGCCGCGTACATGAAGGCCCCTGCGAACATCTGCATGCAGCGGATGTTCTGGCGGGAGGTCATGCCGCCGGCCCCGGTCTCGTCAATGCCCTGGGTGGTTTCGCAGATGCGCATGACGTCCTCCCAGGCCAGCACATTGTCATAGAGGGTTTCCACGGCCTCCGCCCGGTTGGGGCCCAGGGCGCTCTGCACCGCCGCCGCCGGCAGGGACAGCAGCACGGAGGGCAGGGACAGCTCCGTGACGTTGAGGCAGTGGGTGTCCCGGTTGGCGCTGGTGATGCCCTGGGCGGCGCAATAGCCGGTCAGGGCGTCCACATAGAGGCCAATTTCCGTCTGCCGGTCTTTTTCGCTCATGTCAAACCAGCCGTCCAGAGCCAGCAGGGGAATCTCCACCGTCCGGCGGATGTGGAGCTGGATGTTCTGGGGGGCGCTGCCGCCGTAGACGACGTACAGACTGCCGCCTCTGGGCGTATCCTGGCTGCCGATCTGGGGAACGGTCAGCACATTCCGGCCGTTTCTCAGGGTCCCCATGGAGGCCCGCCAGGTGGAGGCCTCGGCGTTGAACTGGGTGGCGTACACCGTCACCGTCTCCCCGGCGGGGATGCCGGCGGCGTAAATCGTGATGTCCTCCCCGGCCTTGGCGGCGGCGCCCAGGGGCTGGAGGTCGCTGGCGCTCTGGCCGAACTGCTGGCCGTCGGCGCCGCCGCTGCGGCTCCGGAGCCCCCGGAGCACTCTGCCGGGGCCCTTGCCCTGAAGCAGGTCTTCCGCCAGATCCAGCTCGTCGGCCAGAATCTCCGGGTTGAGATAGTAGTTCCCCTCGTCGCTGTTCAGGCGGGCCCGCAGGGCGTCGACGTCCGCCTGGGAAACGCCGGGGCGCAGAGTCGTGCGGAGCCCGTCGGAGAAGAGGTCCGCGATGTTGTCCGGCAGGCACCGGGCGGGGTCGTATTCCAGGAACATCAGTTCAGAGAGGCTCACCGCCGAATAGCCTACCTGCTCGAGGGTGACAGCCGCCCGGACCACATCCGTCACCGGCTCAACAGGCAGCACGGCGAAGCGGGTGGAGGCGGGATTGTTCCGGACCGGCAGCCAGGTCTCCGCGTCGGAGGCGCTGCCGCCTGCCAGCGGGTCCGGGGCCAGCAGGGTGCCGGGGCCGTTCAGGTCGTCTCCCTCCCGCCAGACGGTGACGGTGTAGAGCCGGAGATTGGAGGCATAGCTCCCGTCCAGCCGGGGCACCCAGATCACGGCGCTGATGTCCGCGGGCTCCTTGAAGTCGCAGAGAACCTGCTTGTTGTCCCACCAGTTGCCGTCTCCGTAGGAATGAGAGGTCCAGTGGGTGGAGAAATCGCCGTCGGCCATGAATTCCGGCTGGAAGGGCCGGCTGGCCGGGTAAGAGGTGGGCGAGACATTGTTGGGCGCGGCCAGCCAGACCCGTTCAAGGTTCTGCCAGTCCAGCACGCCCGCCGTGGGAATGCCCTCGGGGCGGCTGTAGTCCGGCGCTTCAGGCGTGCCCAGGGAGGTGCGGGAAGGGCCGCTGAGACCGGCGGAGTTGCCCGCCGTGATGTAAATGGAATAGGTGGTGCCGTTTTGCAGTCCGGTGATGACGGTGCTGGTGCCGGTGAGGCGGCTGCCCCACTGGACAAAGCTCCCCGTCTCTCCGGCCCGGTACCAGACTTCATAGTAGGACGCGGATTTGGAGGCCTTCCAGGACACGGACAGGGCGCTGTCCAGAGGACTGACGCTGACCATATCCGGCGCGCTGGGGGCCTTGACGGGCTGAGGCACCGCGGTGACGGCTTCGGAGGTCCGGCCCTCCCAGCTTCCGTCCACAGGGGTGACGGTGAAGACATAGGTTTTCAGATTCTCCAGGCCGGTGACTTCCGCGCGGGGCACATCCACCCGCAGAGACCGGGGGGTTCCGTCGCCCCGCAGCCAGTAGTCCACCCGGTAGCCGGAGACGTTGGGCAGTTCTTGCCAGCGGAGACTGACCCGGCTGTCGCCGGGGTCCGCCGTGAGATTTTTGATTTCGCTGTTGGGGGGCACGGGGTTCTCGGGGACGATATCCCGGAGGAACTGGATGGACTCCAGAACGGTAAAGCCCGTGCCGTCCTGGGAGCGGGTGACGGTAATGGTAATCTCCTTGACAGCCGTCCGGCGGCCTAGGGGAATGGTCACCAGGGTCTTTCCGGGGAGGGGGCCGATGGCCCGGACGCCCTCCGGCAGGCTGTGGTCAAAGGGGATTTCCTCCAGACTGCCGTCCTCATATTCCACAGTGACGGAGCCCGCCTCCGGCGCGCCGGGCCCCTCGGGGGCGAGGATGCGCAGCTCCGCCAGCTCCTGAGGCTCCCTCAGGGGAATGGTCAGGCTCAGGCTTTCGCCGGCGGGGGTGAAGGTCACCGCCTGGCCGTCTCCGCTGAACAGGGCTTCCGGGTCGCCGTTTACGGTGACGCCGGTCCGGTTCAGGGCCTCCCACATCCCGTCGGCGTCCACCGGCGGGGCCAGCAGGGCGGTGTCCCGCACCTGAGATTCGCCCTGGGCATTCAGATTGCGGCTGGCATAGGCCAGGTCGTAAATATCAATGGCGCCGTCGCCGTTGAGGTCGTACTGAAGCAGGTCACGGCGGGACTCCGAGCCCAGGGCGGCGGCGATGAGCTCCCGGTCCGCCTTGGTTACCTGGCCGTCGCCGTTCACATCGCCCAGGGTGAAGGTGGCGTCGCTGGTGCCCAGGGTGATGTGCTGGGAGCAGTCCTCCAGGATTACGTCCTGGCGGAAGGGGACAAAGCCCTCGCCGGTGAATTCCAGCGTGTAGGCTCCCAGGGGCAGGCCGGAAACGCTCAGGTCCAGAAAGCCGGGCCAGTTTCCGCCGCCCAGGTCTCCGCCGTCCTGGTTCCGCAGGGTCACGGCGGCGGGGTAGCCGTCCAGGTCCGACTCGTCCTGGCGGGTCAGGTCCAGGGTTCCCAGGGATCGGCTGCCCTGGAACAGCTCCGCCTGAACCGACCGGTCCCGCAGAGCCTCCAGGCTTTGGGGATAGTCCACCCGGAGGGTGGCGCTGACGGAGCCGGTTTCCCGCTCCGCCGCCCGGGCCGGCGGGAGGGCGGGCAGCAGCAGTGCCGCCGACAGCAGCAGGGATAGGATTCGTTTGTGCAGGCGCATACAGGCGTCCTCCGTTTCCATACTGCCGGGAGGAGGATTTGGCTCCCGCCGGCAGACGCAGTTATATAGGGGCATGTTCATGATGCGAACACTCCCCCAGCCGATTATAGCAATTTTTCCGGACCCTGGCAAGCCGTTCCGGGAAATTTTTGAAGCATGCGGAGGTGTTGGAAAAAACCGGTTTTTGAGGGCCTGCCGGGGCCGAAAACGGGCCGGTCCCTGTAAATCGCCCGTGGGGGCCGGACTCCGCTCCGGCCCGTCCCCCGGAGCCGGACCGGGTTCCGTCTCCGGAACCCCGGCGCCTCCCGAAAACGGGGCGGGACAGAGCCCGCTCCCTGCACCGCACTCTCTTGATATTACTTCTGAAGGGAAAGGCCGGAGGCAATATCTGCCATGTTTTGCGCCCGCCGCCTGCGGCGGCGGGCAAAACGGCTGAAATCATAATGTGATAAAATGCACGCAAAAGGATACTCACCGTCTCCCGCGGAAACCAGTTTCTTGAATTTGGAAATTGTTTTTGCTTCCTCGGCATATGCCTGGGCGTGTTTTTCGGCCGCCAGCAAGAATTATGTCAGCCGAATTGCGCTGCGCTGCATTTGCTCCGGCAGGGATTTGGAAATTTATGGAGCAAAATTGATTTCCGCGGCCGTCTCTGTTCTTCCCTTGCAAAGCCCGCGGGCTTATGGTATACTACCAGTCTGGATTTTCAGGAGCCGTGCCCGCCGGCGGACCCATGTCCCCCGCCAGTCCTCCGCGTCCGCCGGCGGCTGCGCTTCTTACCCTACAAAAGGAGGGCTTTTATGGCCACTTTACAGGAAGAGATCTCCCGGCGGCGGACCTTTGCCATCATCTCCCACCCGGACGCCGGCAAGACCACGCTGACGGAAAAACTGCTGCTCTACGGCGGAGCCATCGCCCAGGCCGGCGAGGTCAAGGGCAAGCGGGCCCGGGCCGCCACCAGCGACTGGATGGAGATTGAGAAGCAGCGGGGCATTTCCGTCACCTCCTCGGTCATGCAGTTCCAGCACGACGGCTGCTGCGTCAACATTCTGGACACCCCCGGACACCAGGATTTCTCCGAGGACACTTACCGCACCCTCATGGCGGCGGATTCCGCCGTCATGGTCATCGACGCCGCCAAGGGCGTGGAGCCCCAGACCCGGAAGCTCTTCCGGGTCTGCGCCCTGCGGCATATCCCCATTTTCACCTTCATCAACAAAATGGACCGGGACAGCCGGGACCCCCTGGAGCTGTGCGGCGAGGTGGAGGCGGAGCTGGGCATCGACACCTGTCCCGTCAACTGGCCCATCGGCTCCGGAAAGGAGTTCCAGGGGGTCTATGACCGGGAAAAGCGCTGCATCCTCTTTTTCTCCGGCGAGGGCCACGCCAAAAAGGCGGAGGCCACCGCCGTGGACCTGGACGACCCCGCCGTCGGGGACATGATCGGCGAAAAGCGCTGGCGGCAGCTCCAGGAGGAAGTGGAGCTGCTGGGAGCGGGCCGGGACTTCGACCTGGAGGCCGTCCGGGCCGGGACCCTCTCCCCGGTGTTCTTCGGCTCCGCCCTGACCAACTTCGGCGTGGAGCCCTTCCTGAAGGCGTTCCTCCGCATGACCCCCGCCCCCCTGAGCCGGAAGGCCGGGGAAGAGGAGATCGACGCGTTTTCCCCGGACTTCTCCGCCTTCGTCTTCAAGATTCAGGCCAATATGAACAAGGCCCACCGGGACCGGCTGGCCTTCATGCGCATCTGCTCCGGCCGCTTCCAGCGGGACGCGGAATACTTCCATGTCCAGTCCGGCCGTAAAATGCGCCTCTCCCAGCCCCAGCAGATGATGGCCGCCGAGCGGGAGATTGTGGACGAGGCCTACGCCGGGGACATCATCGGCGTCTTCGACCCCGGCCTCTTCTCCATCGGCGACACCGTTACCGTGCCCGGCAAAAAATTCCGCTACGCCGGCATTCCCACCTTCGAGCCGGAGCACTTCATGCGGGTCTCCCCCAGGGACACCATGAAGCGCAAGCAGTTCATCAAGGGGACCGAGCAGATTGCCCAAGAGGGCGCCATCCAGATCTTCAAGCGCCCCGGCGGCGGCCTGGAGGAGGTCGTGGTGGGGGTTGTCGGCACCCTGCAGTTCGACGTGTTCCAGTACCGTATGAAGGCGGAGTACGGCGTGGAGCTCTATATGGAGGGCCTGCCCTACGACCACCTGCGGCTCATCACGGCGTGCCCCTGCAAGCCTGACGAGCTGGTGCTCTGCACAGGCGCGGCCATTCTGGAGGATTTCAGGGGCCGTCTGCTGGTGGCCTTTGGCGGCGAGTGGTCCGTGGGCTTTTTGACGAAGCACAACCCCGGCCTGACGCTGGAGGATTCCCTTTCCGTCTCGTAAGCGGTCAGAGGGTCCCGCCGCGGACGGTTCGCCGGTGCAGGGCCTGAGAGCCTGATTAAAATCCATCGAAACGCCGTCACAGGGCATCTTTTTCCGCCGATGCTGCGTTGGTTTGACTTGAAATCCGCCAGGATTCCTGCGTCAAACCGCCTTGCCCGGCAAAAAAATCTGCCCCAATCCGGCACTCCGCCGGATTTTAAACAGGCTCTGAGAGGTGCGATATGAAATCTGTTTTGATTGTGGAGGACGACAGGGCTCTGGGGGACGGACTGTGCCTGGCCCTGAAGAGTCCGGAGCTGGACCTGACCCTCTGCCGGACCCTGGCCGCCGCCCGGGCGGCTCTGGCGGCAGGGGACTTCGGGCTGGTGATACTGGACGTGAATCTCCCCGACGGAAACGGCCTGGACCTCCTGCGGGAGGTCCGGCGGACCAGCGGGGTTTCCGTCATCCTGCTGACGGCCAACGACCTGGAGATGGACATCGTGGCGGGTCTGGAATGCGGGGCCGACGACTATGTGACCAAGCCCTTTTCTCTGGCGGTGCTCCGGGCCCGGGTCAACGCGCAGCTCCGGCGGACCGGCCTCCGGCCGGCCGGGCCGGTGGAGCAGGGGCCCTTTGTCTTTGACTTTGAGAAAATGGAATTCCGCCGGGAGGGACAGCCCGTGGAGCTGAGCAAGACGGAACAGAAGCTGCTGCGTCTTCTGGTGGAGAACCGTGGCCGGACCCTGACCCGGGCCCAGCTGGTGGACCGGATCTGGACCGACGGGGCGGAGTACGTGGATGAAAACGCCCTGTCGGTGACGGTGCGCCGCCTCCGGGGCAAGCTGGAGGAGGACCCGGCCCATCCCCTGTATCTGAAAACGGTCTACGGCATTGGTTATGCCTGGACCGCCGCTCCCTGAAATCCGGCGCTCCCGGGCCGGGAATGGCAGACGGGGGAGTCTGCGCGCCGGAGAAGAAGCGTTCCGGCGGCTGCGGATGCAGAGGAACAGGAAAGGAGCCCGGCGTGATGGACAGAGGATGCTGGCTGTGGATTCCGGCGGCGGCGCTGACGGCGGCGGTTCTGCTTTTGTGGTGCCGCTGGCGGATGAACCGCATGCTCTCCCGGCTGAACGATATGCTGGACGACGCCGTCCGGGGGGAGTTTCAGGAAACGCGCTATGACG
Source organism: Oscillospiraceae bacterium (assembly GCA_910575505.1). Taxonomy (GTDB): domain Bacteria; phylum Bacillota; class Clostridia; order Oscillospirales; family Oscillospiraceae; genus Oscillibacter. The sequence goes on along the minus strand of CAJTFK010000004.1, from coordinate 7,781 downwards.
AGAGCCGCCTTTCCGCCGCGGAAGCCAGGCTGCGCCAGTATCTGACCGCCTCCGCCGTCACTGCCGGGCGCCTCCGGGAGGAGAAGGAGACGGTCAAGACCCTGATTGCCGATATTTCCCATCAGACCAAGACCCCCATCGCCAACGTCCTGCTGTACGCCCAGCTTCTGGAGGAGCAGGTTCCGGAGGACTGCCGGCCCTATACGGAGGCGCTGAACGCCCAGGTCCAGAAGCTCCGCTCTCTCATTGACGGGATGGTGAAGACCTCCCGGCTGGAGGCGGGGGTGCTGGCGCTCCATCCCCGGCCCGGCTCGCTGGGGCCCCTGCTGGAGGAGGCCGCCGCCCAGTTCGCCGCCCCGGCGGCGGAGAAGGGTCTGACGCTGACCCTGGTTCCCACGGAGGCCCGGGCCGTCTTTGACGCCAAGTGGACCGCCGAGGCGGTATGCAATCTGCTGGACAACGCCGTGAAATACACCCCTGCCGGGGGGCGCGTCACCCTCAGCGCCGTGCCCTATGAGCTGTTTTGCCGCGTCGACGTGGACGACACCGGCCCCGGCATTCCCGAGGAGGAGCACGCCAGGATTTTCCAGCGCTTTTTCCGGGGGGAGGCCGCCTGGGAGACCGAGGGCGTGGGCGTGGGGCTGTACCTGGTCCGGCAGATCGCCGGGGGCCAGGGGGGCTATGTCAAGGTGTTTTCCCGGCCCGGAGAGGGGGCGAAATTCTCGCTGTTCCTGCCCAGGCGCTGAGGGTCCCGGCGGGTATCGCCTTTTAAAATCCGGGAGATTTGAAAAAGGGGCTTGACAAACGGGGAAAAATCCTGTATCCTACATGCCATCGACCCACAAGAGCATATGACAGAAATACGATGACAGGGAAAAAGTCTTTTCGGGACGTTTCAGAGAGCTGCCGGGCGCTGCGAGGCGGTACGGAAGGAAAAGACGTCACTGGCCCTTGAGTAGGTTCGCTGAGACCGGCGGCGGTTTAGGCGAAAACGGGTTTCCTCACCGTTATCAAAGAGGCGGGATTCGTCCGGCGCGCCGGACTGATGCCGGGAGCGGGCGCATAGACGCCAATGAGAGTGGTACCGCGGAAGCTGAGCTTTCGTCTCTTCAGGGAGAAGAGACGGAGGCTTTTTTGTTTCCCCGCGGTCCTGTGAATCCGATATCCTGATTATTTTTCAAAACCTAAGGAGTGTGACAGTCATGGGAATGACAATGACGCAGAAGATCCTCGCCCATCATGCCGGTCTGGAGTCCGTCCGGGCGGGCCAGCTGATCCAGGCCAGGCTGGACCTGGTGCTGGGCAACGACATCACCACCCCCGTGGCCATCAACGAGTTTGAGGCCGCCGGATTTGACCGGGTGTTTGACAAGAGCAAAATCGCCCTGGTGATGGACCACTTTGTGCCCAACAAGGACATCAAGGCCGCCACCCAGTGCATGCAGTGCCGGACCTTTGCCCGCCGCTTCGACATCGACCACTATTTCGACGTGGGCGACATGGGCATCGAACACGCCCTGCTGCCGGAAAAGGGTCTGGTGGCCCCCGGCGAGGCCGTCATCGGCGCCGACTCCCACACCTGTACCTACGGCGCCCTGGGCGCCTTCTCCACCGGCGTCGGCTCCACCGATATGGGCGCGGCCATGGCCGCCGGGGAGACCTGGTTCAAGGTTCCCTCCGCCATCCGTGTGAACCTCACCGGCAAGCTCCGGCCCCACGTCTCCGGCAAGGACGTGATTTTGACCCTCATCGGCATGATCGGCGTGGACGGGGCCCGCTACCAGTCCCTGGAGTTCACCGGCCCCGGCGTGGCCGAACTCTCCATCTACGACCGGCTGACCATCGCCAACATGGCCATTGAGGCCGGCGGCAAAAACGGCATCTTCCCGGTGGACGACATCACCCGGGCCTATGTGGCGGAGCGGGTGAGCCGGCCCTGGACCGCCTATGAGGCGGACCCCGACGCCGAGTATGAGCGGACCATTGACATCGACCTGAGCCAGGTGGACTGCACCGTGGCCTGGCCCCACCTGCCTGAGAATGCCCACAGCGCCCGGGAGGGAAAGGACATCGCCATCGACCAGATTGTCATTGGCTCCTGCACCAACGGCCAGCTGCCCGATTTGGCCGCCGCCGCCGCCGTGATGAAGGGAAAGCATCTGGCCAAGGGCGTCCGGGGCATTGTGATTCCCGCCACCATGAGCGTCTACCGGGCGTGCATGAAGGAGGGCTACTCCGATATCTTCATGGACGCCGGCTGCATCGTCTCCACCCCCACCTGCGGCCCCTGCCTGGGCGGCTACATGGGCATCCTGGCCGAGGGGGAGCGCTGCGTCTCCACTACAAACCGCAATTTTGTGGGCCGCATGGGCCATGTGAAGAGCGAGGTCTATCTGGCGTCTCCCGCCGTGGCCGCCGCCTCCGGCATTGCCGGACACATCGCACACCCCGACGAAATCTGATTCTGTGCTGAAAGAGTGCTTGCAATTAGGAATGAGGAATTAGGAATGAGGAGTTATCCGTTATTCCGGCAATTCCTAACTCCTAATTCTTAATTCCTGATTTAAACGGAGGTTTATGTTATGAACGTACAGGGAACTGTCCATAAATATGGGGACCACGTGGACACCGACGTGATTATCCCCGCCCGCTATCTCAACACCCAGGACCCCAAGGAACTGGCTTCCCACTGCATGGAGGACATCGACAAAGAATTCATCCGCAGGGTAAAGGACGGCGACATCATGGTGGCCGGGGCCAACTTCGGCTGCGGCTCCTCCCGGGAGCACGCCCCGGTGGCCATCAAGGCCAGCGGCGTCAGCTGCGTCATCGCGGCCACCTTTGCCCGCATCTTCTACCGCAACGCCATCAACATCGGTCTGGCCATTCTGGAGTGTCCCGCCGCCAGCGCCGGCATCTCCGCCGGAGACGAGGTGTCCGTGGACTTTGACACCGGCGTCATCACCAACATCACCAGAGGCGAGACCTATCAGGCGGAGCCCTTCCCCCCCTTCATCAAGGATATGATTGCCAAGGGCGGCCTCATGGCCTCCCTCAAGGCGAAAAAGGCGGAGGCGTGACCATGGACAAGACAATCGCCGTCATTCGGGGCGACGGCATCGGCCCCGAGATCGTAAAAGAGACCGTCGGCGTGCTGGACGCCGTGGCGGAGAAATTTGGCCACCGCTTCACCTACAAAGAGGCTCCCATGGGCGGTAATGCCATCGACGCCTTCGGCGTGCCTCTGCCGGACGCCAGTCTGGAGACCTGCCTCAGCAGTGACAGCGTGCTGCTGGGAGCGGTGGGCGGCCCCAGGTGGGACAGCCAGCCCCCCGCCAACCGGCCCGAAAAGGGCCTGCTGAAGCTCCGGGCCGCCATGGGCCTTTATACCAACGTCCGGCCCGCCCGGATGTTCTCCGAGCTGGCTTCCGCCTGTCCCCTCCGGGCGGACATCGCCAACCGGGGCATTGATTTCGTGGTGGTCCGGGAGCTGATTGGCGGACTGTACTTCGGCGAGCACACCACCGTGGAGGAGAACGGGGAGAAGAAGGCCCGGGATATCTGCGAGTATTCCGAGACGGAGATCCGCCGGGTGGCCCGTGTGGCCTTTGAAATGGCCCGGAAGCGCCGGAAGCGGGTGACCAGCGTGGACAAGTCCAACGTGCTGGACACCTCCCGCCTCTGGCGGGCGGTGGTGACGGAGGTGGCCGGGGAGTACCCGGATGTGGAACTGCTCCATATGTATGTGGACAACGCCTCCATGCAGATGGTAAAGGACCCCAGCCAGTTTGACGTGATCGTGACGGAAAACCTGTTCGGCGACATCCTGTCCGACGAGGCCAGCCAGATTACCGGCTCCATCGGCATGATTCCCTCCTCCAGCATGGGCGACGGGACCCGGGGCCTCTACGAGCCCATTCACGGCTCCGCTCCGGACATCGCCGGGCAGAACAAGGCCAACCCCATCGGCACCATCCTGGCCGCCGCCATGATGCTGCGCTACAGCTTCAACATGGCCGCCGAAGCCGCCGCCATCGAGAACGCCGTGGACCAGACCCTGAAGGCCGGCTTCCGCTGCGGCGACATCATGGAGCAGGGCTGCACGCTGCTGGGCTGCACGGAAATGGGCGCGGAGATCTGCGGACGCATCTGAATAAAAAGGACCGCCATCCGGCGGTCCTTTTTTGCAGTTCCCGTCTGATTCAGCCGTCTGACGGAGGCAGATTGCGGTCGCCCCACTCCTTCATCACGTTTAAGACGGTGATGAAGCTCTGCCCCAGGTCCGTCAGCGTGTACTCCACCCGCGGGGGAACCTCGTGAAAATCGCGGCGCAGGAGGAACCCGTCGGCCTCCAGCTCCCGCAGCTGCTTGGTCAGAGAGGACTCCGTGATCTCCCCGAGCTGCCGCCGCAGCTGGCCGAAGCGGTGTATGTCGGACACGGCTATGTAGTAGAGTATTTCGATTTTCCACTTTCCGCCCAGCAGCTTTTGCAGGGTGGAAATGGTTCTGCACCGCTCAACAGCCTGTCTGGTTTTCCGCATGGCGTATTCCTCCCTCCGGATGGTCCGGTCACACCATATCAGACCTGCGGCGAAAAATCAAGATACTGCAAAAAAGTACCGTACTTTTCTTTTTCCGGCGGACCGGTATAATGGACCCATCAAAAAGACGTCAGGAGGTATGACGATGCACTACACAGGGACCATTTGGCGGCCGCCCTATGAGGCGGCGTCGCTGCTGCTGGAGGTCACGGCGGGCTGTACCCACCACGGCTGCAAGTTCTGCACGCTGTACAGTGAGCTGCCATTCAAATTTAGAATGTCGCCGCTGAAAGACGTGGAAAGCGATCTGCGGGAGGCGCAGCTCCGGGGGACGGATCCCATGGCCCGGCTGTCGGCCCGCTTACAGGGGCTTCCGGAGCCCGGAGGCGTGGAGCGGGTGTTTCTGACAGGGGCGAACCCCTTCGTCCTGCGCTGTGACAGGCTGCTGGAGATCGCCGGACTGATCCGGCAGTATCTGCCCTCTGTCAGGACAGTGGGCTGCTTTTCCAGAATCACGGACATTGCCTTGAAGTCTGACGAGGAGCTGGCGGCGCTTGGCCGGGCCGGCTACGACGGCCTGACCATCGGCATTGAGACCGGCGACGGCGAGGCCCTGGCGTTTATGAACAAGGGCTATGCGCCTGGGGACATCCTGACCCAGTGCCGCCGTCTGGACGGGGCGGGCATCGGGTACAGCTTTTTCTATCTGGCGGGGATTTCCGGCGCCGGGCGGGGGGAGGCGGGGGCGCGGGCCACCGCCGCCGTGTGCAATCAGCTGCATCCCTGGCTGATCGGGGTGAATATGCTGACCGTCTATCCGGATTCTGCGCTTTATCAGGAGATTCAGCGGGGAAGCTGGAAGGAGAGCGGGGAGCTTGAAAAGTACCGGGAGACCCGGATGCTGCTGGAGTGTCTGAACATCCCCACGGTCTTTGCGGCGATGGGCGCGTCCAACGTCTTTCAGTTTCAGGGCTCCCTGCCGGAGGAAAAGGAAGTCCTGCTGGCAAGGCTGGATGAAATCATAGGGTCCGCACGGGAGGACCGGCTGCGGGCCTACCGGGAGCATCTGCCCCATTTATAAAAGGGCGGAAACAACGCCGGGGAACGCGTTTGGAGGCGTTCCCCGGCGTTTGGTGAGACAGGCGGCTTAGTTATGTTCCGAAGGGGTTTCCTCCGCATTCAGGCGGTCCAGGTAAGCTTGGAGGCCGGGCCGCCGGGTCTCCCGCCGGAGCCGGTCGATCAGGGCCCGGCGCTCCTCCAGACGGCCCATCCTGCCCAGGACCTCGATCCGTTCGCACTCGATGTGCTCCCGGAAGGTGATGACGCCTGTGTCCGCCCGTTTCAGCACGCCGTTTTCAGGAAAAGCCGGGGCGCACCGGTCCAGGGCCGCCAGGAACTTCTCCCCATCCTGGTCCTTCTGATAGGCCCGGGCGGCTTCGTTCAGGGGCTTGAGGGCCTTCCGGAGCGGACGGGAATTGCTCCAGACGCAGGCAAACAGATACAGCGCCAGCAGGGCAAGGATGACCAGAGTCTCGGCGAAGGCCGGGAGATGCCATGCGTTTAGTAGAAAGCGCGCCGCCGCTGCTATAGCGATCACCAGAGCCAGCCGGAGCCGGTGGCCCTTGGAGGCCGCGAACCCTGCCGCAATCAGGATTGCGCCCAGGACCAGGGCCAGAATCCGGAGCGCTCCGGAGAACTCCAGACGGCCTCCTCCTCTCAGGGCAGCCACAGCGGCGCTCAGCAGCACGGCCCAGAGGAAGAGGGAGAACAGGCCCAGAGCCGTCTTTCTGTTCATGGCGCAGTCTCCCCGACAGTGACCGCCAGATGAAATTCATCGGTAAGGGACAGCCGGTATCCGGGGATGTTCTCCCGGTTCCACTCCGGGGTCTGAGAGGACTGCCAGGTTTCCCCGGGCTCAAAGCTGAGTTCCGCCGGGACGTACACCGTCAGCGTCTCTCCGCCGGCGTCCCGGACCTGGTACTGCGTCAGGTTTTTCTCCGGCCCGAAGTACCCCGGCAGATGAGCGGCCATGCTTCCGGGGAGAAACCAGACCTCCCGCTCCGCCGTCTGGCTGGATTCAATCTGCTTCATATCCGCTCCCGTCTTCCCCAGCAGGGGCAGGACCTCGCTGTTCAGCATCAGGCCGCAGAGCCCCACGTGGATGACCAGGGGCAGGACGGCCATTTTGAACAGGTCCTTCCACACGCCGGAGGCCCTCCGCTTTTTCAGGGCCCGGGCCGCCAGCACCGTGATGAGAAGGATGACGGCCAGCCCCAGCGCCGCCGCGCCCAGCATCAGAAAGCACCAGATCCGGGCCGCGCCGAGGATGCCGTAGGCGGTGCTCCTGCCTGCCTGGCACCAGCGCTGAACGGGATCGGACAGGGCCCCCAGCACCAGCAGCAGGGCGGGGAAGATGGAGAAAAAGGGACTGATGACCAAAAACAGGTCGGAACGGCGGCTGTATGGCTGTGACATGACTGCGCTCTCCTTTTCCGGCGGATTCTGCCTGAAATTTCTATGGAAAGTATAACGCGGAACGGCTGGAAATGCAAGGGGGCGGAGCGCCAAAGGCGTCGGAATGGCCGTCCGGCGGACCAGCCTTTAAACCAGCCGCCAGACTAAAATGGTCCGCGCCTGTGCCCTTGAGACCGCGGACGAGCGCATCCCAGGCGGTCTGCCCGGCAGTCCCGTAATCGGCCTGGAAAAACTCGCAGAGGAACCGGGAGAGCCCCTCGAAGTCCATGGCCTCCTCCAGTGCCAGGACCTGTTCCTTTTCATGAAACACGACCACGTCAAAGTCGCCGGTGGCGCTGCGCCATGCGTCTCCCACTGCTTCCGTGCCGCGCCGGATGTCTACGCCGCAGACCGTCTGGAGATAGCGGAACAGGGCGGTGAAGACCTCGCCGGAACACCCGGCGGTTTCCGGCGCTCCCACGGAGAGCTCCATTTCGTCAAGCATCTTGCTGATGAGATTGTCCGCTTCGGCGGTGGCCCCGCTTTTGATGAGGTCTGCCAGCTCCTCGAAGCTGCCTCTGGCGCAGGTTCTGAAAAAGCCAATCATGGACATGGTGTGTTCCTCCTGCCGTGATATGATTTCCGCCGCAGCACATGGCACAGACTGCTTCCGGCCATTCTGAACTGCCCCCCATCAAGTAGACAGTGAAATAAAATGCGCAATTTTGTCAGGCGGCCCTGCATTGGCTGTAGACCTCCATGGGCGTATGAACCCCCAGCCGCCGC
>CAJTFK010000003.1 GCA_910575505.1 Oscillospiraceae bacterium | reverse complement strand
CCGGGCTGGGACTGGAAAAGCGAGGAATTCATCCCTAAATATGGCCCTTTATTGGACGTTTTTATTACCTTCGTTTGTTTGCCTGGCTTTTACCTGCTTTAATCAGTGCTTCCTTAAAGCTTTTTCCAGGCATATAATAGAACGTATCCGACTCCTTCACGGCGACCCCATCGGGAATCAGCGCGCCATACTGGCGCCCCAGCTCCCGCATACAGTAATCAAAGGCGCGTTCCCTGTGCGTCACCGGCAGGCGGGCCATGACATACAGCTTCTTTTTTACCAGGGTGACAGGAAATACCACATCCCCTGTTTTGACAGAGACGATGGTGGGCATCCGGGAATGGATGCTTCCATAGATCACTTTGATGGGTCCTGTGTCCCCCGCCTTTTTTAGTTCTTCCACCCGATCCTGGGGCCAGTAAACCGTATAATATGCCATGTTGGTTCTCCTCGTAGCTTTTTGATGCGTCCCTTTGGGAACATGAAGTGAATAGGAACAAGCTTAAAAATTGGAATAGATGAAAGTAACCACATTGGAGAAGGAGAGGATGGACCAGCTCAGCCCCAGGGCCATCAGGGCGCAGCGCCAGACTGCGGGCCGGAAGTCCTCCGCCCGCTCCAGAGCGTTCCGGGGCCAGAGCACAACGGCCAGGCTCACGCCGTAAAGCAGAAACAGCCGCAGAATGTTCATCCAGGGCTTCAGGGCGGGGAGAAGCATCCCCAGGGCTATGGTCTCCCGGGTCAAAAGCCCCTCCAGCAGCCATGCCTGCGGCCTTGCCAGCCCGCCGGTGACGGCAGCGGACAGCAGTTCTCCCGCCGCACCCAGGCCGGGGGCCCGGAAAAACACCCAGGCCAGATTTACAAAGGCGAAGGTCAATCCCCAGCGCACCAAAACCGGCAGACGCTCCCGTCTCTGGCCCCAGAGCCGCTCGGCAATCTGGGCCAGGCCGTGGAGCCCGCCCCAGACCAGGAAGGTCCAGCCCGCCCCGTGCCACAGGCCGCTGACCAGAAAGACGGTCAGAATGTTCAGGTATGTCCGGGCGGGGCCCTTTTTGCTGCCCCCCAGAGGGAAGTAAAGGCATTCCCGGAGGAAGCTGGTCAGGGTGATGTGCCAGCGCTTCCAGAACTCGCCCACAGAGAGGCTCCGGTAGGGAGAGTTAAAATTCACCGGCAGGCGGAAGCCCAGCAGCCGGGCCGCCCCGGCGGCAATGTCGCAGTAGCCGGAGAAGTCCAGATACAATTGCAGGGTATAGCCCAGAATCACCAGCCAGGCGGCGGGGGCGCTGAGGTTCCCCGGCCGGGCCCAGCCGTTATTTACAATCACTCCCAGGTGGTCCGCCAGCAGAACCTTTTTCATGGTACCCGCGGCGATGGCGTAGAGCCCGGTGGCAATATCCCGGCTATCAGGCCGGAGAAATCCCTCTTCTTCCAGCTGTGGAAAAAAGCTTTGGGGCTTCAGAATGGGGCCGGAGACCACGGTGGGGAAGAAAAAGCCGTATAGAAGCAGCTCATCCCAGCGCTTCGGATGGAAACGGCCCGCAGCGGTTTCGTGGAGCAGCCAGAGCTGCTGAAAGGTGAAGAAGCTCAGCCCCAGAGGGGCCCAGGGGACGGAGAGGAGGCCGCCGGTGAGAAAGCCGCTGTATTTGAAGACCGCCAGCACGCCGATGTGCCACGCTGCCGCCAGGCCGAAGACCAGCCGGGACCGGGGGTCCCGGTCCCGCCGGGCCGGTCCGCCGGGACCGCCTGCCGGGACGGAGGCGGTTCGCTCCGCATAGCGGACGGCCCCGGCGCTGACGCAGAGGCCCAGAACCAGCACGGCCAGACCCCGCCAGCCGGCTCCCGCTATGTAAAAGACCAGGGAGGCGGCGGTGAGAAACCACCCGCCCATCCGGGTGCTTCCGGAACCCCGGCAGACGCAGACCGTCACAGCCAGAAAGGCCAGAAATCCAAAGGACTGAAAGCTCATCTTACTGGCGGGACAGGCTGGCGAGCCGGGCGTCGGCGGTGCTGAGAACCTGGGTCAGGCTCTGGCACCGGCCGGGGAAGGCGGCGTTGACAGCCCCTGCCGACAGGTCGGGGAACTCCGTTTTCCGGGGATCCAGGGCCTGCAAGGCCTGAACATAGTGGTGCTCGGACAGCTTCATGTCCGCGTCCGCCATGCCCATGGCGCAGGCCCCGGACTCCAGGGCAAAATAGCTCTCGTTGGCTCCGGAGGCCTTATACAGGTGGCGGTAGAGCTGATAGAGCGCGCTGCCCAAATAGGCAGCGGCGGCGTTGATGGCGGCCTTGTCCCCCAGCTTGCCCAGCAGCTCGAAGAGCACGCCCGCCGCGCCGGAGATCAGCTTGCTCTGAAGGGTGGCCAGGACGCTGCCGCGGATGTTGTTTCCCGGCTCGGCGGCGTCCAGAATGTCCTGCTCCGTCAGCATGTTGCCCTCCCGGGAGAGGGTGCGCCCCAGGATAAAGTCCGCCGAAACACTGTAATAGTCGCAGGCCTTCACCACAAAGGCCAGGCCCGGCTCCCGGATGCCATTCTCATAGTGGGACAGCAGGGCCTGAGAGATGCCCAGGGCCTGGGCGGCGGTCCGCTGGCTGACGCCCTTCTCCTGCCGCAGCAGGGACAGGGTCCGTGAAAACTCGGATTTCATCGTTTCTCGCTCCTTTTAGGTACAGGCTCAAATACGTACCGTATAGTCTATCAAAGGAGCTACCAGAAGTAAAGAGTTTTTTCCCCTTTTTTCGCGGAAACCGTCCTTGCGGAACGGGCGGGTATCTGATAGAATGAGAGCAAGCGGCTGTAAACCGCCGGAAGGAGAGACGTTTATGGAGCAAACGCGCTTTTTGCTGGGAGAAATTCCGGCCATTCTCTGGGGCCCGCCCGGGGACCGGGGATGTCTCTATATACACGGCCAGGGCGGCGGCAAGGAATATGCCGCCGCCTTCGCGGAGCTTGCGGCGGCAGTGGGGCGGCAGGTGCTGAGCATTGACCTGCCGGAGCATGGGGAGCGGGCCGGACAGCCCGGCTTTGATCCCTGGCACGCCGTACCGGATATTCGGGCGGCGGCGGACTGGGCCCGGGACCGCTGGTCCCGCCTGGATCTCCGGGCGGACAGCATAGGCGCGTGGTTTTCCATGCTGGCCATGGAGGACGCGCCGCCGGAGCGGGCCCTGTTCGTCTCCCCGGTGCTGGACATGCCCCGGCTGATTGAGACCATGATGGACTGGGCCGGCGTCACCGAGGCCCAACTGGAACAGGCAGGGGAGCTTCCCACCGATTTTGGCCAAACCCTATCCTGGGATTACCTCTGCTATGCCAGGAGCCACCCCATCAGGCGATGGAACAGCCCCACAGACATCCTCTATGCCGGCCGGGACCATCTGGTGGGCCGGGACACGGTGGACGCCTTCGTTCAGCGCTTCGGCTGCGGCCTGACGGTGCTGGAGGAGGGGGAGCACTGGTTTCACACGCCGGAGCAGCTGGCGGCGCTGGAGGCCTGGACCCGCCGGGCGCTGGAGGAGTAAGCGGCCCCCTGCCGTGAGAAAACGCCGCGGCCTTTTGGCGGGCGTTCTCTATAGAAAACAGGAAAAAAGCAGGAAGCCGGAGGAGCCCCAGGGGCCCCTCCGGCCTTCGGTATGTTGCGGAATCGGAAACCCGTGCGTTACGCAGCGGGAAGCACCAGAATCTGACCGATGCTCAGGGTATCGGCATCCTTCATGGTGGTCTTGTTGGCCTCGTAGATCACGGTCCATTTGGCGCCGTTGCCATAGGTCCTCTGGGCGATGCTCCACAGGCAGTCGCCGGCCTTGACCACATAGCTGCCCTCGGGAACCACAGGGGCCGGAGCGGGCTCGGGAGCAGGAACGGGCTCGGGAGCAGGTTCGGGAGCAGGAACGGGCTCGGGAGTCGGTTCAGGAGCGGGCTCCTCGGCGGGGGTCTTCTCGGCCTCGGCATATTTAATCATAATGCGGGTGGCGGGCTCGGCGTAGAGACCGGCGGTGACGGTGCCGCCCAGCTCCTCCTTGATGTAGTCCATCAGGATTTCGTCCATGGGGATGCCCAGGTCGTAGTTCACAGAGGCGGAGGCGAAGGCATAGTAGGTGTCGCCGCCGGCGGCCATGAAGTCGTTAGTGGCGATGGTATAGGTGGCCTTGAGGTCAAAGTCCTTGCCGTTGACCTGAGTGATGGTGACCCGGTTGATGGAAGCGGGCTTGTGATAGGTGGAACCGGGATAGAGGTCCCCCTCGTCGAAGGCCTTTGTGGTGTCCACCTCAAAGTCGATGCCGCTGACCTGGGGGAAGCCGCCCACAGCGGTGGGGGTGCAGTAGGTGGAGGCCTCCAGGGCTTCCAGCAGCTCCGCGCCGGTGACCTTGACAATGCTCAGGGTGTTGCCGAAGGGCAGAACGGTGTTGACGTCTTTTTTGGTGATGTCTCCGGCCTTGATGGCGGCCCGGATGCCGCCGCCGTTGGTGATGGCCAGATCCACGGTTTCGCCGTTCTTCTCGGCACCCCAGACAAGGGCGTCGGTAATCAGGTCACCCAGGTTGGTCTCCTGGGTGCGGTTGCCGGGGTCCCGCTCGCCGTTGAGCTCCACGTCGGTCTTGGCGAACACGGCGCCATAGTCGTCGTCGATTTCCTTCTGGATGGCGGCGGCCCGGGCGGCCACGGTCTCGTCCTCAGCCAGACCCTCGGTGGAGACGTTCTCCAGGGTGATGGTCCCGTCGGGGGCGATGGTCACCACGCCGATGCTGGCCAGCTTGGTGCCGGTGGAGGTGAGGCAGGTCTTGAAGTGCAGCCCGTCGGTGATCTCCTTCACCTCTTCCAGGGTGGAGTGGGAGTGGCCGTCGATGAAGACGTCGATGCCCTCCACCTTCTCCAGCAGGTCGAAGGAGCGGTTGCCGGCGGATTCGTCGTCAATGCCCAGGTGGCCCAGGCACACGATGTAGTCGCAGCCCTCGGCCTTCAGGGCCTCAACTTCCTTCTGGGCAATGTCGAACATGGCCTGTCCGGCGGGGAAGGTCACACCCTGAATCTTGGCGGGGTGGGCCTTGGTGGCGGTCTCGGGGGTAGCCATGCCGAAGACGCCGATTTTCTTGCCGCTCTCGGTGGTGAGGACGACGTGGGCGTTCTCCGCCTTGCCGTTATAGAGGGTGTTGGCGGAGACGATGGGGAATTCGGCCTCCTTGGCCAGAGCCTGCATGTTGGCGTAGCCGTAGTCGAACTCGTGGTTGCCGATGGCGGCGGCGTCATAGCCAGCCAGGTTCATCAGCTCCACGGCGGTCTTGCCCTGGCTGACACTGACGGTGGGGTCGCCCTGGATGAAGTCGCCGGCGTCCAGCAGCAGCACGTCCGCGCCGGCCTCCTCATAGGCGGCCTTCAGCGCCGCAACCTTGGCGTAGCCGGCAATGGCGCCATGGACGTCGTTGGTGTGGAGGATGACGATGGTGCCCTCGGCCACATCGTCCACCGCATGGGCGGAGACAGCCAGGGAGAACATCATGGCCACAGCCAGCAGCAGGGACAGAAGTTTCTTTTTCCTCATTCTTGTACCTCCTTTGTGATCAGGCGGTCCGGCCCGCTTCCGGGGTCCGGGCCCCAGCGGGCCCGCCTGCCGCCTGTCAAATCCATTATAGCACATTTTTTCCAAATAGAAAGCGCAAAATTTCTCCGGCGGTGATTTTTTTCTTGTTTTTCTTGATTAAGCGCTTTCGGCTTCTCCTTCCTCATGCAGGTTCCCACTCCTTAAGGACCCTTTTCGCGGCGAACACGGCGTTCAGCACCCTTGGAAGGCCCACACAGGGCACGCACTGCATCAGCGCTTCCGCCAGCTTCTCCGGCGGAAGTCCGGTGTTCAGGGCCCCGTGAAGATGGACTTCCGGCTGGGGCTCACAGCCCCCGGCGGCCAGCAGGCCGGCAATGGTGACAAGTTCCCGCTCCTGGAAGGTCAGTTCCCCTCTGGAATAGATGTCTCCGAATGCGAACTCGACGATGTACCGCCCCAGGTCCGGGGCGATGTCCTCCAGGGAACGGATTACGCCCTCGCCGCCCGGGCCGTCAATTTCCCGCAGCTTTACCAGTCCTCTTTCAAATCGTGTCGGTTCCATCTGCTTTTTCCTCCTGTCTGGTTCATGCTGAGAGGCATAGCACTTCAACCGTGGTTGAAGTCAAGAGGTTTATCCGGTTTTTTTGAAAGGCGGCAAAGTCAATGACCATTGGTCAATTCTCCAGGAAGACCGGACTTCCTTCCGGCGCCCTTCGGTATTACGGGCAAAAGGGACTCCTGGCCGTGGGGCGGGACGGCGGCGGGTCTATGACGAGGGAGACCTGGAATGGGTCCGGTTCCTCTGCCGGCTGAAAGAAACGGGGATGCCCCTCAGAGACATCCGGCGCTGCGCCCAACTGCGCTATGCCGGGCCCGGCACGATGTCGGAGCGGCTTGTCCTCCTTCCGCGTCCACCGGCGCTATGTTCTGGAGCAGCGGGACCGGTGGGACGCGTATCCGGAGAATCCGGACGGCAAGATTTCCTGTTATGAGAAGGCCATCCGGGAGGCGGAGGCATAGCGCCCAAAAAATGCGGCGGGCGCTGGTAATCCTCCGCCGTCTATGTTATACTGGTCCTATCTATAAAAAGAGCGGAGGGATGCCCATGCGCACACTGTTCAAGGGGGGCTCCGTGGTCTCCGGAAGCGGAGTCCGGCGGCTGGACCTGCTGACGGAGGGCGAGAAAGTCGCCGCCCTGGGCCGGAACCTGAAGGAAGAGGCGGACCGGGTGGTGGACGTTTCCGGCTGCTTCCTGTTTCCCGGCTTCATCGACGCACACACCCATTTCGACCTGGAGGTGGCCGGCACTGTCACCGCCGACGATTTCGCCTCGGGAAGCCGGGCGGCCCTTCGGGGCGGCACCACCACGGTCATCGACTTCGCCTGCCCCGACAGGGGGGAAAGCCTCCACAGCGGTCTTGCCCGCTGGCACGGCAAGGCGGAGGGGAAGACCTTCTGCGACTATGGCTTCCACATGACCATCGACGACTGGAACGAGTCCGTCCGGAACGAGCTGCCGGACATGTTCGCCCGGGGCATCTCCTCCTTCAAGATGTACATGACCTACCCCGCCATGATGCTGGGGGACCGGGATCTCTATTGGGCCCTGAAGGAGCTGAAGCGCCTGGGGGGCATCTGCGGCGTCCACTGTGAGAACGCCGGCGTCATCGACGGCATGATTGCCGAGAAAAAGGCCGCCGGGGCCCTTTCCCCCGCCAGCCACCCCGCCACTCGCCCGCCCTGGCTGGAGGCGGAGGCCGTGGCCCGGCTTCTGCGGATTGCCCAGACGGCGGACTGCCCGGTGGTCATCGTCCATCTCACCAACGGCGAGGCCCTGAGAGAGGTCCAGCGGGCCCGGCGGCGGGGACAGACGATCTATGTGGAGACCTGCCCCCAGTACCTGCTGCTGGACGAAAGCCTGTATAACAGCGAGGCGTTTTCCGACGCCGCCCGCTATGTCTGCGCCCCGCCCCTGCGGGAGAAGGGGGAGCAGGACGTTTTGTGGAAGGCTCTCCGCCAGGGGGGGATTCAGACCGTGTCCACAGACCACTGTTCTTTTACTCTGGAGCAGAAGGCCATGGGACGAGCGGACTTCACCAAAATTCCCGGCGGACTTCCCGGCGTGGAGACCCGGGGCGAGCTGCTGTGGTCCTACGGCGTGGCCCGGCGGAAAATCAGCGCCGCCCAGATGTGCCGCCTCCTCAGCGAGAACCCCGCCCGGCTCTATGGCCTCTTCCCCCGGAAGGGGACCCTCCAGCCCGGCGGCGACGCGGACATTGTGGTCTATGACCCCAGCGGCAGCCGGATCATCCGGGGGGAGGACAGCGTTTCCGCCGCGGGATACAGCCCCTATGAGGGCTTCGCCACCAGCGGAGTCATCCGGCAGGTGTGGCTCCGGGGCTGCCTCAGCGTGGAGGACGGAACGGTTCTGGAGCAGCCCCCTCACGGCAGGTATCTGGTCCGGGGCAAGTGCTCCCTGTAAATTGTAAATGAGGAATTGCGAACGAAAAACCGGTTGGCCCGAACAGGTCAACCGGTCTTTTTGCGTTTTTACTTTTTTGCCCGTTTGCTCGTTTGCTTATCAGGAAAGCGGCTCCTGACTGAAGGTTACCGTCAGGGCATAGACGTGCTCATAGCCCAGCTTTTCGTATTCCTCCGGCCGGAAGAAATAGGACGGGTTATAAGAGAGCACCTCGTTTTTGGCCGTGCTGATTTGAATGGCAAGGGGGATCTCCTGCTCATAGACAATCTCTGTCCGCTCAGAGAGGAACGCCGTCGTCCGGCCCAGGCCCTCTCCCGCCGCCGCTTCCTCCGGGGAACCGTAGGACACGGCGGTGAAGTCCGCCCCGAACTGGAGGGCCTCCCGGTATTCTCCCCGAAGGTCCTCAAAGCCGAAGGCCATCCGGCCCTCCTTCGCGCCCTCCTTCAGGGCCATGCCCCCGCCGCCGGTCAGCAGCGCCCAGGTCCCGTCCATCAGCTCATAGGTGTTCACGCTTACCGTTTTTGCCGTACCGTCCAGAACCACATCGAACAGGTGCTGGTCCGTGTCCGCCCCCAGCAGCTTGGCGATGGCGGACTCCTCCTCCGTCAGCTCCGCCGGCTGGATGTATACCGAATACACGCCCGGGAGCGTCTTTGCTCCGCAGCCGCAGAGAAGCAGGGCCAGCAACAGCAGCAGCGCACCGGCTTTCATAAAGATATCTTTACTCTTCACTCTCCACTTCCCCTCTCAGAATTACTCGTCCCACTCCACGGACACCACGGTGCCGTTCTGGAACTCCACATACTCGCTTTTCATGATATAGTCCGTCTTGCCGATGCGGACCTCCTGCTCTCCGATTTTGGTGGTGAGGGCGTGGTCCCGGATGACGTTGGCGGTGCAGGTGAAATAGAGGTTCACGTGGTCCGGGTCCTCGTACCACTCCCCGTCGGGGCCCAGCACCAGAAAAGGAGTCTTCTCCACGGATTCAATTTTTCCGTCCAGCAGAGTGCCCTTGGCCATCAGCGTAGAGGGCAGATGGGCCTGACAGGCGTCGTACATCTCCGCCGCCGCCTCCTCCACCCGGACCACATAGGTGATGGAGATGGTTTCGGCGGGCATGCCGTCTCCCCGGTTCAGCAGGCGGTAGGCTCCGTAGCACGCCACCAGCAGCAGCAGGACCACGGCGATGACGTCCACGATGTTGAATTTACCGATACGGATGGGCTTTTGTTCTTTCATGTTTTCCTCCGCGGCGCTTCGAAAGCGCGTTCTTTGTTTTTTCTTGTGTCCGCAGTGGACAAGGATGCCCAATCATTGTATAATATTTCCCGTCATAACACAAGGGGTTTTTTGTTCCCCGCCCGCAGGGGGCGGAACGCTTCAATGAAAAGAGGTTTGATGATGGAAGACTATATCGCCCTTTGGGACCATTACTCCATACAGTTCAACAAAACCCTGGAATTTGACTGTGAGGGCGACTGGGACCGTCTGGACCAGGAGGAGCGGGAGATTGCCGGACTGTGGAAGCTGCTGGAAGACACTTACAACGGCGGCTTTGAGCAGTTTTTCTGCAACTGGGGCTATACCGGATATTGGTATGCCATGTGCGGCCTCCGGAAAATCGGGGACCGGGACCTGCTGGACCGCCTCCACAGGACCTATATGGAGGTCTTCGACAAATTCAAGGAGGACCCCCGGCTGAAGGCCTATTGGGACATTCCCCGATACTTCACCCGGGAGGACACCGCCGTTCTGAAGCAGACGGATGAATATTTCTGGGATACGGCGGGGGAGGCTATGGCCCGGCGGGCCTATGAGTACTACCACGACGAAGTGAAGAAAGAGCCCCGGAAAACCCCGGGGCAGGGAGAGACGACATGAAGGTGATTCATCTAATCAGCGGCGGCGATTCCGGCGGGGCCAAGACCCACGTGCTGAGCCTGCTGCAAAACCTGAACAGGACCATCACCGCACAGCTGGTGTGCTTCCGGGACGGGCCCTTTGCCGAGGAGGCCCGGTCCATGGGCATCCCCACCATGATCTGCGGCGGCAACCAGATTCTCCGGGTCCGGAAGCAGCTGACGGAGTATATCCGGCGGGAGGGCTTCCAGCTCATTCACTGCCACGGGGCCCGGGCCAACATGATCGGGGCTCTGCTGCGGGGGCCCACGGGCCTGCCGGTGGTCACCACGGTCCACAGCGACTATAAGATTGACTACATGGGCCGGCCCCTGGCCCGGTGCACCTTCGGCGTGATTAACACCTGGGCCCTGAGGCGGCTGGACTACCGCATCGGCGTGTCCGACGCCATGGTGGACCTGCTGATTTCCCGGAGCTTCCCGGCGGACCGGTTCTATGCCATCTACAACGGCATCGACTTCACCCCCGCCCCGCCCCAGGGGGACCGGCTTCCCTACCTGCGGCAGCTGGGGGCGGACGTGGACGAGGATTCCGTGGTGGTGGGCATCGCCGCCCGGCTGAACCCGGTCAAGGACATGTCCACCCTCATCCGGGGATTTGCCGAAGCGTATCAATCCTGCAATAAATTACGGTTGGTAATCGCCGGAGACGGCGAGGAGCGGGAGAAGCTGGGAAATCTGGCCCGGGAGCTGGGGGTGGAAAAACGGGTGACCTTTGCCGGGTGGATCAGCGGCGGCATGGACCGTTTTTACAGCGCCCTGGACATCAATGTCCTCACCAGCCTGTCCGAGACCTTTTCCTATGCCCTCACCGAGGGAGCCCGGTTCCACCTGGCCACCGTTTCCACCGCCGTGGGGGGCATTCCCTACCTCATTGACCAGGGGGTCAACGGCTATCTCTTCCAGCCCCGGGACTGGCAGACCCTGGGAAAGCGGCTGGCGGACCTGGGGAACGACCCGGCCCTCCGGCGGGAGATGGGAGAACGGCTGTATGAAAAGGCCTCCGCTCAGTTCTCCATCGAAAAAACCGTGGATACCCAGCTTCACATCTACAGCGAGATTCTCCGCCGCCACAGCCGCCCCCGGAAAAAGCGGGACGGCGTGGTGATCTGCGGGGCCTATGGCCGGGGCAACGCCGGGGACGACGCCATTCTGGAGGCCATTTTGCAGGAGATGCGGTCCATCGACCCGGACATGCCGGTGACGGTGATTTCCAAGGATCCCAGGTCCACCCGCCTGGCCTACCGGACCGCCGCCCTCAGCCGGATGGCGTTCCTGTCCTGGTTCCGGGCCATGGGGCGGTCCACCCTGTATATCAACGGCGGCGGCAGCCTCATCCAGGACGTGACCTCCCGCCGCTCTCTGTGGTTCTATCTGATGAACATCCGGGCGGCCAGGTTGGCGGGGTGCAGGGTCCTGATGTACGGCTGCGGCATCGGCCCCGTCACCCGGGACAATCACCGGAAGCTGTCCGCCAGGGTGATGAACCGGAATGTGGACGTGATTACCCTCCGGGAGCCGGATTCCCGGGAGGAGCTCCGCCGCCTGGGGGTCACCGGGCCGGACATTCTGCTGACGGCGGACCCGGCCCTGACACTCCGCCCCGCTGTCAGCGACGAGACGGACAGCGTCCTCCTTCAGGCGGGCATCCCGCCCCATGGAAGGTATATCTGTTTTGCCCTGCGGCAGTGGAAGGGCTTTGAGGAAAGGACCCCCCTCTTTGCCGCCGCCGCCCGGTACGCCTGGGAGCGCTATGGCCTGACGCCGGTGTTCGTGTCGGTGGACAGGCACCTGGACCCGGCGGCCAACCGCCTGGCGGCCCAGGGGCTGGAGGAGGCGGGGATCCCTCATTACTTCCTGGACGACGCCGGAGCCGCCGGAACCATCATCGGGGCTTTGGCCCGGATGGAAGTCGTGGTGTCCATGCGGCTTCACGCTCTGATTTTTGCCGCCGGCCAGGGGCTGCCGCTGGCGGGGGTGGTGTACGACCCAAAAGTCTCCTCCTTCCTGCGCTACATCGGCCAGGAGCTGTTCACGGATCTGGACAGCCTGACGGAGGAGGGCCTGAAGGACATGATTGACCGGGCCGCTGCCCGGGCAGGGGATAAGCAGGCCCAGGCGGAGGCGGTCCGGAAGCTCCGGGAGCTGGAGCGGGGCAACACCGACGCCGCCAGGCGGCTGCTTTCCTAGGGGCTGTTCACATAAACCACATGTGCGGATTTTCGAGCAAATTTTAGCCGGATGCGAGGCAAAAATTTGCAGGCGTACTGGCGTACGGTAAAAATTTTTAACGAAGCAGGCGGAAAAATTTTCCGAAAAGACGTGCGCACGGGCTTATGTGAACAGGCCCTAAATGAGGCGGCCCCCGGACCCCCGGCTCCCCGGAGGGGGAAACCGGTCCGGAGGCGTGGCCTTCATTCCGCCGGAGGCGGCGCACAGAATTCCCGCTGGGCGGCGATGGTTTCCAGCGTATCTGCCAGCTGGGTCAGGATGGCCGCCAGCAGGGCCAGCTCGTTTTCGTTCAGCTGGGCGGCAATGGCCACCGCCAGGGTATTGACGGCGGTGGTCAGGGCCAGGGGGTTGCAGTTGGAGCTTCTCATAGGATCACCTGAGAAACCTTATGAAAAGGCGGGGGCATTCAGCCCTCGCCTTTGAAAATTTTTCCGCCGGACCCGTCTTATTCGGGTGTCCGTGTTTGCTCCGCGGTCCGTTTTTTGGGGTCCATGGGAAATACGGTCAGCGTCTCCCTGCCGTCCCACAGCGCCAGGAATACCTCCTTCTCGTCCCGGTAGCCCTGACGGAGGAGGGCTCGGTGGACCCAGGCGTCCTCTTTCCCTGCCTGGCGGAGGTTGCCCGCCAGCAGCTTCCCGTCCATGACAAAGGGGGTCTGAAGCCAGGACTGCTTCGGCTCCAGATTCAGGTCGTTTGGAGTGGCGGGGCGGTCCGTCTCCCTGGGCAGGAAGCTGACGGTACCGTTGTGCTCGAATACCGCCGTCTGAAGCTGGCTCAGGTCAAACCATCCGCCGATGCGGCAGTAGGTCAGGAACTCATTCAGGTCCAGCCGGGCCTTTTTCAGGTTGTCCCGGTAAATGACGCCGTCCTGCAATAGAATCAGGGGCTTGCCCTGCATGAAGGCCCGGGCCTTCAGGGACTTGCAGGAGAGGATGGAAATGCCCAGCGCGATCAATCCATAGAGGATGATGGCCGTCAGGGGCTTGTGGGGCTCCTCCAGCTCCGTGGCCAGCTCGGCGGCGGAGGAGCCGATGGTGATGCCCACCACATAGTCGAACATGGTCATCTGAGATACCTGCTTGGCCCCCATCAGCTTGGTCAGCAGAAAGAGCGCCAGAATGGACAGCAGCGTGGTGAGGCCCGTCAGGCTCACGGACTGCCAGAGGGGCAGATTTTGAACGTCAAACATAAAAGCGCCTCCCGGAAGCATGTCTTTGACACAGCTTTTCCCGGGAAGCGGACTTTTATGTGATGAAGAATGAGGATTTTTGTGCCGCGGCGGAAACCCGCGGCCCCGGAAGCCGGACCGCGGAGACGCAGCCCCCACGGCAGTCTGCTTCCGTGCTCCGCTCCCGACCGGGCCAATCTCTAATTCCTGACCGCTCATTCCTCGTTCCTGACCGGATCAGACCAGCCAGCGCCGGACCCCCGGAATGTGGGACAGCAGGGCGTACACGCCGCAGCCGCACCCCAGCAGCAGCGCCGAGATCAGGGGCACGGTGACGATGGCGGGGCCACTCCTGGCGCTGATTCCCAGCTGAAGCAGGCCCTTGAGAAAGAAAACATGGGTGAGGAAGACGCAGAAGGAGGCTTTGGAAATGTATGTCACCACCCGGACCGCCGGGCCGGAGAGCCGGAGGCTCCGGCACAGCCCCCAGCTGCCCAGGGCCACCAGGAAGACCCCCACGCCCATGCCCTCCAGGAAGTGGGTGTCCAGTTTCCCGGCGGCGGCGGACTGGGTCCAGCTGCCGCCGAAGGTGACGCAGATGCCTGCCAGCAGCATTAAAAGGGAGGTCCCCGTCCGGATGCAGGGACGGTATTTCACCAGATACCAGCCCAGCAGAGTGTAGCCGATGGAGGCGTAGGTCATGTTCATCCGCCACTGGACGGGGATGCCCGTCAGCAGGGTGAAGGGCCAGAAGGTCCGGACCGTGGGATAGAGGATGCCCAGTAGGAACCACAGCCCCAGGCCGTATTCCAGCAGCCTCCGGTCCCCGTGCTGGACAAGGAGGCGGGTCAGGGGCAGGAAGGCGTAGACCAGGAGCATGATGTGAAGATAGTAAAGGTGTTCCTCGTGCTTGAACAGCAGCACTTCCTTGAACGACTGCTCCAGGGTCCAGCGGTCAATACCGCCCCAGAGCACCAAGTCGAAGAGCTTATAGCACGCCGCCCAGAACAGCAGGGCAATCAGCAGGCGGGGGATGTTTTTCCCATAGAGCTTCCGAAGGGGCAGAGGCCGTTCCGGGTCCAGCAGCAGCGCGCCGCTGGCCATGAGGAACAGAGGCACCGCCATGCGGGAAATACTGTCCCAGAACAGGCAGGTCAGCCACCGGGGGGAACCCACCTCCGCGCCGGAGAGACCCGGGGCAGAGACGTGAATCAACAGCACGGAGACAATCGCAAGGGTTTTGACGAGATCAACGGATACGTCCCGCTGAGGCTTCATGAACAGTCCTTCTTTCTTCGCCGGCCTCCGTCCCCGGGGCGGGAACCGTCATGCCGGCGGCGGTGGCGGGGAGCTTCCACTTCGAGTACAGAATGGCCTGGCTGGAATACAGGCCGCCCCGGCCGGAGACCATATAACTGACGCCGCAGGCCAGGGCGTAATACAGCAGTCCTTCCGCCCCGAAGAGCTCCACCGACAAAATGATGGAGGCGATGGGGCAGTTGGCCGCGCCGCAGAACAGGGCTACAAGCCCCACCTCGGCGGCAAATCCGGCGGGCAGGCCCAGCAGCGGCCCCACCGCGCCGCCAAAGGCAGCCCCCACAAAGAAGGAGGGCACCACCTCGCCGCCCTTGAAGCCGGCCCCCAGGGTGACGGCGGTGAACAGCAGCTTCAGGGCGAAGGCCTCGGGCCGGACGCTTCCCTGCTCCACGGCGGCGGCAATCACGCCCATGCCCGCGCCGTTGTAGTCGGTGGTTCCGCAGAGCAGCGTCAGGGCGGTTACGGCGCAGCCTCCGGCGAAGACCCGCAGCCAGGGATTGGGCAGGCGCTTTCTCAGGTGGTGCTCCGTCCCGTGGATGACGGCGCAGAACACCATGGACATCAGGCCGCACAGCGCCGCCAGCACCCCTACCCGAATCAGGGCCCCTGGACTGAGGACGGGGACGGCCGCCGTGAAATGGGTAGGCTCCATGCCCATGCGCCGGGCCACGCCGTAGGCGGTGAGGGCCGCTGTCAGACAGGGGACCAGGGCCGCGTGGTAAACGGCCCCGATGCTGATGACCGCGATGGCGAAGATGGCGGCGGAGAGAGGCGTGCCGAAGAGGGCGGAGAAAAAGGCGGCCATGCCGGTCATGGTGGCGGTGCGGAGGTCCGCGTCGTCCAGGCGGCAGAGCCGCCCGGCCTGATAGCCCAGGACGCCGCCCATCTGCAGGGCCGCTCCCTCCCGGCCGGCGGAGCCGCCGCAGAGGTGGGTGAGGATGGTGCTGAAAAAAATGGCCGGCAGCAGGCGGAGAGACAGGGCCCGGCCCTGCCGGACCTGGTCGAAGACATTGTTGGTCCCCTGGCCCTCGGTTTTCAGCAGCTTGTAGAGCCCCACAATGGCCAGACCCGCCAGAGGCAGGCACCACAGCAGCCAGGGGTGTGCCTCCCGCAGGGCGCTGCCCTCCTCTACGGCGGCGTGAAAGGCCCCGCCTATCACGCCGCTGGCCAGACCCACCGCCGCCGACAGCAGCAGCCACTTTCCCATGGTCACGGCGTACAGCACGCATTCTCCGCTCCAGCGGACCAGAGTTTCCCTCAATCGTTTCATGATAGCACCATCCTCCCGGAGAAGGCAACCCTCCGCCTGCCCCGAACCGGCGGCGGAGGCTGTTCCTTAACGACTTCTTAACACCAGTATAAACTTTTTCCGGGAGAATGCAAGGGAACCCAGCGTATTTTCGTCTGTTTTGAAAATTCCACCGTGGAAAATATAAAATAACGCCTGCGGGACGGAGCGGATATGGCGATTCTGCACAAAAACCTAACATTTTTTTAGACGGTCTGAAAAATTTTAAATATAGGTTGATTTGTGTGGTCTGATGTCTTATACTGAAAAAAGAAGCAGACGCCCCATTCCTGTGAATCATATAATTGGAGGAACAAGTATGAAATACGGACGCACTTATAACTTCTCTGCCGGTCCTGCCATGATGCCGGAGCCAGTTCTTGAGGAAATCGCCGCCGAGATGATGAACTACCGCGGAAGCGGCATGTGCGTCATGGAGATGAGCCACCGGTCCAAGGTCTTCCAGCAGATTCGGGACGAGGCCGAGGCGGACCTGCGGAAGCTCATGGGCATTCCCGACAACTACAAGGTTCTCTTCATTCAGGGCGGCGGGACGGTGCAGTTCGCCATGGTGGCCATGAATCTGATGAAGAACGGCGTGGGCTGCTATGTGGAGACCGGCGCGTGGTCCAAGAAGGCCATTGCCGAGGCGAAGAAATACGGCGAGGTGAAAATTGTCGCCTCCTCCGCCGACAGGAACTTCTCCTATATCCCCGACTGCTCGGACCTGGACATCCCGGAGAACGCGGACTATGTCTATATCTGCGAAAATGAGACCATCAATGGCACCACCTATTTCAATCTGCCCAACACCAAGGGCAAGGTGCTGGTGTCCGATCAGTCCAGCATGTTCCTCTCCCGGCCCTGCGACGTGAGCAAGTACGGCCTTATCTGGGGCGGCGTGCAGAAGAACGTGGGGCCCGCCGGCATGGCCGTGGTCATCATCCGGGAGGACCTGATCCGGGAGGATCTGCCCAAATTTGTGCCCACCTATATGAGCTACAAGACCCACGCGGACAACGACTCTCTGTATAACACCCCCAACTGCTGGGCTATCTACTGCTGCGGCAAGGTCTTCAAGTATCTGCTGGACAACGGCGGCCTGGAGGCCATGAACGCCCGCAACGAAGAGAAGGCCAAAATTCTCTATGACTTCCTGGATTCCAGCAGGCTCTTCACCGGCGCCGTCCGGAAGGAGGACCGTTCCCTGATGAACGTTCCTTTCGTGACCCCCAGCAAGGAGCAGGACGCCGACGTGGTGGCCGCCAGCAAGGCCGCGGGCTTCGACAACCTGAAGGGCCACAAGAGCGTGGGCGGTCTCCGGGCCTCCATTTACAACGCCATGCCCAAGGAAGGCGTGGAGGCCCTGGTGGAGTTTTTGAAGAAGTATGAGGCGGAGCACGCCTGAAAAATTAGGAATTAGGGATTAGGAGTCAGGAATTCCCGGCTCCGCGTGTTTTTGCGCCTGAGTCGGAGCGTTCTAATTCCTAATTCCTCATTCCTAATTTTCGACGCCTGTCCCCCAATGGGCGTGAACCCTTGCGCTGTCGATGCCCCTGGGGTGCATCGAGAACGAATGAAAGGGGAATATATCATGTTAAATCGCGTATTGGTCACTGATGGAATGGACGCCTCCGCCGTTGCGAAGCTCCGGGCGGACGGCTGTGAGGTGGTAGAGCAGTTCTATGAGCCCGACGCCCTGGGCAATGCCCTGCGGGATTTCGACGCGGTTATCATCCGTTCTGCCACCAAGATCAAGGAGCCCCAGATTGACGCCGCCAAGGGAAGCCGGCTGAAGCTGATTGTCCGGGCCGGCGTGGGCGTGGACAACATCGCCGTGAAGTACGCCGAGGCGGCGGGCATCACCGTGAAGAATACCC
The DNA here is from genome assembly GCA_910575505.1 of Oscillospiraceae bacterium. Lineage (GTDB taxonomy): Bacteria > Bacillota > Clostridia > Oscillospirales > Oscillospiraceae > Oscillibacter. The sequence goes on along the minus strand of CAJTFK010000003.1, from coordinate 218,467 downwards.
CCCGGGCCTCCTCCAACGCCGTGGCGGAGCTGGCCCTGGCCCTGCTGTTCTCCTGCGCCCGGAATATCTCCATTGCGGGCCATACCATGCGGGAGAACAAATGGGAGAAAAAAGCCTATTCCAAGGGCTTTGAGCTCTCCGGCAAAACCGCCGGCGTCATCGGCTATGGCCGCATCGGCCGGATGGTGGGCGCAAAGTGCCAGGCTCTGGGCATGAATGTCCTCTCCACCGTCCACCGCAACAAGCCCGAGGGCTGCGAATGCGAGACCATGAAGTTCGTCTCCATGGACGAGCTGCTGTCCGGCTCCGACATCATCATCCTCTGTGCCCCCGGCGGCGACAAGGCCCTGGTGGATGGGGAGTCTCTGGCGAAGATGAAGGACGGCGTGGTGATTATCAACGTCTCCCGGGGCAGCAACGTGGACGAGGCCGCCCTGCTGGATGCTCTGAACTCCAGCAAGGTCCGGGCCGCAGGTCTGGACGTGTGGATGAGTGAGAAGGACCCAAACTGGGCCCTGGCCCAGCACCCTGCGGTTTCCTGCACGCCCCACATTGGCGCAGGCACCAAAGAGGCCCAGAAGCGCATCGGCGCAGAGCTGGTGGACATCATCGAGAATTTCTAAATATCAACCGGCAAAGACTCCCGCCTGTCAGATATGGGCGGGAGTCTTTTTGCACTTTGCCGTAAATTTTTGAAAAAACCGGAAATATGTCGTTATTATCGCCAGTAAGATCCCTCTGTTTTCAGCGGCGCTTTAGTTGAAAGCGACAGATTCTGATGCTATACTGAAAACAGTCAAATGGGATACTGCACAAAATCGGAATGGAGGCATTGCTATGAAAAAAATCCTGTCCCTGGTCCTGGTGCTGGTTATGACCTGCGCCATGATTCCCTTTGCCGCCGCCAGCACCATCTATACAGCCAACGAAATGAAAGTCAAACATGACTTCCAGATGGAAGGCGTGGACGATGGAAAGGGCACGGCCACCTATGTGGAGGTGGAAGGCGGCTACTACATTTCCCCCTGGAAATACGATGTGGAAAGCATCAGCCTGACGGTTACCTATAACGGCGAAGACTATAAGGTCAAGACCAAGGACATGAATCTGGAGGGCCTGGAGGATGTGAAAATCAGCGTCTACGAGCTGGACGGCAAGGTGATTGCTGGCACCGAAAGCGCCCCCGACGAGGCGAAAAAGATTGCCAAGTTCAAGGTTGACCTGACCAACTGGACCGTGGTGGCCATGCCCAAAACCGAGGGGCTGGATCTGGCGGTCAAGTTCCAGTACAAGGACGCCACCCCCGCCGAAGAGAACAATGTGGACGCATTTCCCCTGGATTCCGCCGCCCAGGCTCAGGTGGAGGCCCCCGCCGGCTCTGTACAGCTGATTCAGGACTTTAAAAACTGCAAGGGCACCACAGATGAGACCAAGGAAATCCGCACGATGCTGGAGCCGGACGAAAACGGCATCTACTTTGCCTCCCGCTGGGACTATAAGCTGGCCACCAAAGCCGGCGGCGCCGGCGAAGGTCCCAACATTGACTGCAAAGTAGTCTACAAGGGAAGCAACAAAAAAATGAAGGGGGAAGATATTACCCCCGACGCAAACAACTGCGGCACCATGTATTTCTTCGACCTGGACGGCAAGCTGGACGTGGCCGATCAGGTGCCCCGGGGCGCGGTCCTGCTGGCCGAGTGCACCATGAGTCTGGACGGGGCCATCTGGTTCCTTCCCAAGAGCGACCAGATTACCACCGAGCTGGAATTCAACTATGACGCCTCCGAGACCTATGACGCGGCCAAAAATGTGCCCCAGGTGCAGAATGTGAAGCCCGGTGCGCGGACCGAATCCCCTGCTGCCCCCAAGTTCACCGATGTGGCCGCCGGATCCCCCTTCTCCGCCGCCATTGACTGGGCCGTAGAGCAGAAAATCACCAACGGCAAGACCGAGACCACCTTCGCTCCCGGCGAGGGCTGCACCCGGGCGCAGATCGTTACCTTCCTGTGGCGGGCCGCCGGGTCTCCGGAGCCCAAGCTGACGGAGAGCCAATATGAGGACGTGACCGATGCCGGCGCTTATTACTACAAAGCCGTTCAGTGGGCGGCGGAGATGGACATGGAGTATGCCGGTACCTTCAGCCCCAATGAACCCTGTACCAGGGCAGACGCTGTGTACTTCCTCTGGAAAGCCAACGGCAGCGCCAAAGCGGAGACCAAGGCCAGCTTTGCCGATATGCCGGAGGAGCCAGCGGGCGGTGAGCAGTGGTACTGGCCCGACCTCCTGGACGCTGTGGACTGGGCCGTGAAGCAGGGCGTCACCACGGGCAAGACCGCTGATATCTTCGCCCCCAGCGATCCCTGCACCCGGGGCCAGATTGTGACCTTCCTGTACCGGGCCGCCAACGCCGCTTCCGTTCCCCCGGAGAAGACCGAAAGCGGCGGCGCGGCACAATGAGCTCCCGAAGCCGGAAAACCCTCTATCAACAACGCCCCGCCGTCTGTAAAAACGGCGGGGCGTTTGCTGTTATACGGCATAAGGGGGAATTACTTTTTCCGGGCCGCCGAGGAGCCTATGCCCAGCTCCATCCGGTACTTGGCCACCGTCCGCCGGGCGACACAGATGCCCTCCGCCTCCAGCAGGGCGCAGAGACGCTGGTCGCTGAGGGGCCGGCCCGGGTCCTCGTCCCGGACCAGCAGCAGCAGGGCGTGCTTCACCGCCTGACGGGAGGCGTCTCCCCCGCTGACCGGCAGACTGAAGAAATAACGGAGGGGATAGGTCCCCTGGCGGCACTGGAGGTATTTTCCCCGCACTGCCCGGGAGACGGTGGAGGTGTGCAGCTCCAGCCGCTCCGCCAGGGAGGACAGGGTCATGGGGGCCAGGGCGGCGGTGTCCCCGGCGAAGAAGGGGCGCTGTGCCTCCAGAATGGCCTCGGCGCATCGGCGGAGGGTGCCGCCCCGGCGCTCCAGACTGCCCAAAAGCCATTTGGCCTGCTGGAGCTTCTGGCGGAGATAATCCCGGGTCTCCTTCTCGTCGGACTCCTTCATAAGCCGGACATAGTAATCGTTAACGGAGACTCTGGGAAGATAGTACTCGTTCAGGATGACCCGCAATTCGCCCTCCAGCTCCGCCACGAACACGTCGGGACGGACATAGACCGCCGGCTCCGCCGGCTGGAAGGCCCGGCCCGGATGGGGCTCCAGGGAGGAAATGATTTTTTCGGCGGCCTTTACCTCGCTGACAGACAGGCCCAGCTTCTGGGCAATGGCTCCGTAGTGCTTCCGGCCCAGCTCAGGCAGGAACCGGGCGGCGATGTCCAGCGCGGCCTGATTCGTCTCCCCCCGGCGCTTTAATTGCAGCACCAGGCACTCGGAGAGGGACCGCGCCCCCACGCCGGGAGGGTCCAGACTCTGGAGCTGCTCCAGGGCCCTGCCGGTCAGCTCCCGGGGGATGTTCAGCTCCGACAGGCCGTTCACGTCCTCCTGGGCCAGATACCCGTCTTCGTCCACCAGCTCCGCAAGGTACACGGACAGGGCCAGCAGGGGCTTGGGCAGGCGCTGCCGCTCCAGCTGGTCCCGCAGGAAGGCGGACAGGCTCTCAAGGTCCCGGTCCGCCCGGCCGGGCTCCGCCAGGGCGGCGTCCTCATGGGCGAAGGTGGCCCGCCCCACGCCGCCGTCAATCCAGCTGGCCTGCTGCCGGAGCTCCTCATAGGCCCGTTCCGGCGTGTCGGACTGGTCCAACAGGGGGTTTTCCTCCGTTTGGCGGGAGATGTATTCCAGCAGCTCCTGAGAGGTCATTTGCAGGACCTCCATGGACTGGAGGAGCTGGGGCGTCAGCTTCAGTTCCTGACGCAGTTCGGTTTTCAGCTGGACAAGACTCATGAAACGGCTCCTTTTTCTCTCTCACTGAGAGCCTGTTTAAAATCCGGCGGAGTGCCGGATTGGGGCAGATTTTTTTGCCGGGCAAGGCGGTTTGACGCAGGAATTCTGGCGGATTTCAAGTCAAACCAACGCAGCATCGGCGGAAAAAGATGCCCTGTGACGGCGTTTCGATGGATTTTAATCAGGCTCTGACAGACGGCGGACCGGGGGTGGCCTCACCGGGCGTATTTTGCGATTTTCCGGGAGGCAGTGGCCTGGGAGATGCCCAGCTCCCGGGCCACGGCGGCGGTGGTGCCCCAGCGGCGGAAGGACTCCCGGATGATTTGACCCTCGTAGGCGTCCATCCGCTCCGCCAGGGTCCCGGAGGCGGCGGCGGGGGCGGCCTCGCCGGTGAATTCCTGGGGCAGCTGGCCCAGGTCGATGATGGGGTCCTGGCAGGTAATCACCAGACGCTCCACCAGATTTTCCAGCTGGCGGACGTTGCCGGGCCACTCGTACTGCTCCAGGAAGGCCTGGAGGCGGGGGCTGAAGGTCAGGCTCCTGTCGTACTCCCCGCAGAACCGGGCCAGAAACTGATGGGCCAGGGGGAGGATGTCCTCCTGCCGCTGGCGGAGGGGCGGAATGTGGATGCGGATGACGTTGAGCCGGTAGAAGAGGTCGGAGCGGAACAGGCCCCGCTGGACCGCCTCCTCCAGATTTCGGTTGGTGGCTACCAGCAGACGGAAATTCAGCTCGATGCGCCTGGTGCCGGAAAGCCGCTCGATGGTCTTCTCCTGAATCAGCTGGAGCAGCTTGGACTGGATGTGGGCGGGAAGCTCCCCGATTTCGTCCAGAAAGAGGGTACCGTTGTTGGCCAGCTCGATCTTGCCGATTTTCCCGCTGCTGGAGGCCCCGGTGAAGGCCCCCTTCTCATAGCCGAAGAGCTCGGATTCGATGAGGTTCTCGTGGAGGACGGCGCAGTTCACCTCGATGAAGGGGCCGTCGGCCCGGCTGCTCATGGCGTGGATGGCCTTTGCCACGGCGCTTTTACCCACGCCGGTTTCCCCTGTGATGAGGATGTTGGCTTTGGTGTTTGCCGTGTTCTGCATCAGGGTCCACAGCCGCTGCATGGGGGCGCTTCTGAAAATCAGGCTGGTGGAGGTGGCCCGGGTCCGCAGCTCCGCGATCTCTTCGGAATAGTGCTGGAGGGAGTCCTGGAGATGGCGGTAGTTCCGCTGAATGGTGTTGATCTGCTCCATGGACACGGTGTTGAAGCAGACGGCGAATTTCAGCTCGCCGGCGCTGTCGAACAGGGGGATGCCCACGGTCATGACATTTTTGTGGGAGTGGTTGATGGTCTGTGTGGCGGTGACTTTTTTCCGCTGGCGGATGACCTCCGCCGTGACGCAGGGGGAAAAGGTGCCGTCGGCCTCCAGGTCGAAGGCGGATTTGCCCACGATGGAGTCGTGGGAAAAGCCGAAATTCCTCTCATAGCTCTCGCTGACCCGGAGGATGATGCCCTTGGCGTCGGAGAGCATCATGTCGTCCGCCAAAACCAGGTTGTTCTCCGGGTTCAGGATGTCAAAGAGGCCCCGGAGGTTGATGCCGTCGTCAAACAGACCGGTGAAATCGGGGGTATGGGACATGACGGGGCCTCCTTTTTTTCTTATCGTTCCTCAGACCGACCTATCAGGTAATCCACGCTTACTCCGAAGTGGTCCGCCAGCTTCCAGGTATTTTCTAAATTCGGAAGATTTACGCCTCTTTCATATGTTTGATATTGCTGCTCTTTGATGCCGATATCAGCGGCAACCTGCACTTGTGTTTCATATTTTTCTTTTCTCAGTTCTCGCAGCCGTTCTTTCAGCAAAAATTCCATGCTTACCCCTTTGACACAATTAAACAATTGTGCTATTCTATGATTAGAACCATTATTTAATTGTCCTTTGAAAAGAGAAAAATTATGTCTGACTTCATAAAATGGCTTTATACCAACTACATCAAGCCCCATTTGGATACCATTCCAAAGGGAGAAGGGAAAAACAGGTCCTTTGGGCTGTTTTTGCTCTTCTGTTGTTGAAGCACCCCGCGGGGGGCGGACTTATGTGTCCGCCTGTTCTCCGGGACTGCCCCGCCATGTGGGGTCGTCAGTGATGCCCAGCAGATAGTCCGCGGATACGTGAAAATACTTCGCCAGCAAGACTACCTTTTCAATCGTGGTCCCCCGGTGGCCCCGCTCCATCATACCGATTCCGTTGCTTGACAATCCAAGCTTTTCTCCCAATTCATTTTGCTGGAGCCCAGCTTTCTGCCGCAGCTCCCGGAGCCTTTCTCCAAAAATAGCTTTAACTTCCATAAAACCTCTTGACAACGCACTATATGCGTGTTACCATCAGCATAACGCACGAATAGTTTTTTGAAAAAGGGGTGAAACTTATGTCGAATCTTTTAAAGGCCATTTATCACGACGACCCTCTCGCACTGGAGACGGTTTCCTCTCTGGAAAATCCTCAAAGTGAGGAGGAGCGGAAGATTGCAATTCAGCTCCGCGCCGTGGAGGAAGCTGCCGCGAAGGCCCTGGCGCCCAGCATTGAGGCTCTTGCGGACAGACAGGCAGAAAAATCCTTTTATAAAGGCGTCCGCTTCGGCGCCCGGCTGATGGCTCAGCTGCTGGAGGAGTTTTAACGCCCGCCGGTCAGCCCCAAAGGGCCGACAGCATGGGAATGACCTGTTTTTTCCGGGACATAATCTTGGGCAGGAAGGCGGAATTCTCCTCCCCCTTGATGGAGAAGGCCTGCCGGATGGTGTCCTCGTCGCCGGTGAAGAGGAGGTGGGTGCCCTCCAGCAGCACATCGGTAATCATGAAGACCACGGTGTTCAGCCCCTGCTTTTTCAGAAGACGGTCCATGACCTCGAAAAACTCCTTCTGCCGGTTCAGCAGCCGCTCGGAGTCCATGGTGGTCACCTGGCTGACGGCCAGGTTGTGCCCGGCGATGTGGAATTCCTTATAGTCGGTGCCGAGAATGACCTCGGCGGTTTTGTCGTCGCCGCAGCTGGCGGAGAAAATGGCCTGCCCCAGGTCTTCCAGCTTGACGCTGGCGATGCGGGAGAGCCGGCCCGCCATGTCGATGTCCCGCTGGGTGCAGGTGGGGGACTTGAACATGACGGTGTCCGACACAATGGCGGCGGCCATGAGGCCCGCCATGTTGGCGGTGGGCATCAGGCCCTTTTCCTGGTACATCTCGGCTATGATGGTATTGGTGCTGCCCACTGCCTCGTTCCGGACGTGAATGGGGTTTTTGGTTTCGATGTCCGCAAGGCGGTGGTGGTCGATGATCTCCAGGATTTCCGCCTGGTCCAGACCGATGACGGACTGGGATTTCTCATTGTGGTCCACCAGAACCACCCGCTTCCGCCGGGGGCGCAGCAGGTGGAACCGGGACAGCATGCCCACCACCTGTTCGTTCTCGTCCAGAATGGGATAGGCCCGGAACCGGCTTTCCAGAACCGTGTTCTGTACGTCGTCGATATAATCGTCCAGATGGAAGCAGACCAGGTCCCCGCTCTTGCAGACCCGGGAGATGGGCACGGCGTGGAAAATCAGCCGGAGCGCCTGATAGGCGTCGATGGGGGTGGAGACGATGCAGGTTTCGCCGGCGGTCTCCAGCAGCTCCGGGGAGACCTCCGCCTGACAGACGATGACGCAGTTCACCTGGAGGTCCAGAGCCCGGCGGATCATGTCCGGCTGGTCGCCGCAGACCACGATGCTGTTTTTGTTGGAAAACAGCAGATTTTCCCGTCCGGTGGGCAGGGCGATGGTCACCTCGCCGGAAATCACCTCCTGCACATTGCTGCCCTCGTTCAGAATCTTGCCCTCCAGCACGGAGAGAAGGTTATAAACCGGAATGTCCTCCACACAGGGATTCCGGACAGAGGTGATGTCGTAGTTGGCCACGTCACCGGCGGAAAGCGTTCCGAAGAGGGTGCCGTCCTCATTGGCCACAGGGAGGACGGAGATTTTCCCGTTCTGCATGGTCTGCCAGCCCCGGCTGACGGTAGCCGCGGCGGAAAGGGTGGGGGGCGTATCATAATCCAGGTCCCGGACCTGGGTCCGCACATTGTGAATCAGCTTGGGGGGCTGGAAACCGAAACGGTCCAGCACAATCTGCGTCTCGTCGCTGACCTGGCCCAGCCGGGCGGCCTGATAGCGCCGGTCGCCCAGGGCGTTTCTCAGCGCCGCGTAGGCCATGGCGGAGACAATGGAATCGGTATCCGGGTTCCGATGTCCGGTGATATAAATGGTATCCATAGCAGTTCCCTTTCCTGACCGTGCCAGACGGCCTTTCATTTTTGATATCTCTATTATGGGACCCGGTGGGCAAAAAGTCAATTGTTCCTGTTCTCCAGAGGTGGAAATTTGATGCAGGGGGCGGGGCACTGCGGTTATGGCCAGATTCTGCCGGAGTGAGGAAACGGGAATTGCCGGGCGTGGGGAGAAGCGTCCGCAAATTATGAATCAGAGGCGCGGCGTAAAATTTTTGGCTCTTAAGCCGGGAGGTTTGGGCTGTGTGGAATCAGGGATCATCAATATCGAGCCCGAGGCGGGGCGCAAAAAAGCTGGCGTATGGGAGGGGCATATAAGCGCGTGGGAGGATGGTCCATCAATATCAGACTCGAGGCGCGGCACAAAAAAACTCCTCTTCGCCCTGAGAGGAGTTTTTTGTTTTTGCGTTGGGTTAATGTCCCTTGCGCTTTTCCCTCCGCTTCTCCTGCTTCCGGGCGAAACGCCGGGCCTCTTCCGCGTCCTTTTCGGCACGGCTGCGGACCCGGCGGGCTTCCTTCCCCTGCTCCCGCTGGAGGGTCAGGGCCTGCTGAGCTTTTGTGCCCATGGCCCGGGGAGCGGTGGCCCTGCGCGCTTCCCTGCGGGCCTGCTTGGGCGTAATGGGACGGGCGTTCCTCGGTGTTCCTGTGACAGAGGGGCTGAAGGACAGACGCCGCCAGTGCTCCAGCAAAAAGGCGTAGACCTCGCCATCCCGGGGCTCTGCGCCGAAGGTGACCTGACAGGCCTCCCAGCCCTGTTCGCTGCTACGCTCATAGAGAAGGGTCCAGAAAGGCGGCTCAAAACGGACAGTTAATTGTGCGTATCCGGTTTCCATAAAAACATCCTCCTTGAAACGGTTCGTCACGGAGAACGGACAACCAAGGAGGCAGGTTACTGAGCTCCTGGGGCGGGCGAACTTCCCAGGAACCGCCCGGACTACCAACCGGGCTGTGTTTTTATCTCCGCCAGCTTCCATTATAAAATAAGGGACGGCGTCCGTCAATCAGGATGCCGTCCCGTGCTGAAACGTTTGCTGTTTTGAAAAAGAGCTCCGTTTTTATGAACCGTTGGAATGCGGCGTACCCCCTTCGGAATACAGGGCTGTACGGGAGCTTGAAGCCGGCCCTAATAGCGGCTGATCTCCAGGGATTCATCGTCCTCCCCTTTTTCGATGGACCGGATTTCCATAAAATAACCGGCTCCTGAATCAAGCGTGATCTGAACCCGGTCCCCTGCCCGCTTCCCCAGCAGGGCCTGCCCGACGGGGGACTCCTTGCTGATGAGGCCCTTCAGCGCGTCCTGGCGGAGCGTGGTGACAACTCGAAGGACCATCTCCTTTTTGAGCATCTCATTGTAGACCGTGACCCGGTCAAAGAGACCCACGGCGTCCTCCCGGTCCTTCACCTCGATGACCCTGGCGGTGCGGATCATCTGCTCCAGATAGCGGATGCGGCTGTCGTTGCGGTTTTTCGCCTGCTTGGCGCATTTGTACTCAAAGTTCTCGCTGAGGTCGCCGAAGGCCCTGGCGGTCTGAACCTCCTCAATCAGCTGGGGACGGAGAACCTGGATGCGGTGCTCCAGCTCCTCCTTCATTTTCCGGATGTCCACTGCGGTCAGTTCGTCGTACATAAGTGACCTGCTCCTTTCGTCAAGCGGAAGGCCCGCCGTACGGCGGGCCTTCTCCGGTGTTCCACCGGAAACCGCTTATTTGTTGTAGTTCCGCATTCTCCAGACAATGGCGGAAACCTGTCCCCGGGTCAGGGTGTTTCCGGGCTTATAGGTGCTGACGCCGTTGCTGAAATATCCCTCGATGATGCCCGCTGCGTTCAGAGCCTGAACATAGACGTCCGAGGTGTCCGTAAAGGGCTTGACGCTGGAGAGGTTATTGATGTCCAGCTTCAGCGCGCCGGCGGCCAGCTGGGCCACCTGGAGCCGGGTAATGGGGGCGCCGAGGTTTACGTTGGTGCGGGTCACCAGACCGTCGGCCTGAGCCCGGGCCAGATAGCCGCTGAATACGCTGCCCTTGACGGTGGGGGCCTGCTCGGGATAGCCGGCGGCCAGCATGACCAGCTTCAGCGCCGCGCCATAGGTGATGGTGTTGTTGGGCATGAAGCTGCCGTTGGCGTAGCCGTCGATGACCGAGGCGTCCGCAAGCTCGGTGACGTACTTATAGCACCAGGTGGACGTGGTCACGTCCCGGAAGGACTTCCGGCTGTTCAGCACACCCAGGGAGAACACGCCGGAGGCGATGGGGGTGCCGTTGGCGTTCAGGGCCGCGTAGGGGATTTCCACCGGGCCGGTGTAGGTGCCGGTGGGAACAAAGCGCAGCTGGCCCATCTGCTGGGAGCCGGTATTGTAGGTGTAGACCGTCTTGGTGTCGGCGGGGGTGTTTCCGGACCCTGCATAGATCGTGCCCACATTGGAGGCGGGCAGCTTCAGAAGCTGGATGCCGCTGAGGGCGCTGCCGGTGGCGGAGGCCACCGCCGTGTAGATGGAGCTGGCGGGGAAGTTCACAGCCACGCCCCTGGGCGTCACGCCGTAGACCTCGGACACCGCCGTGGAGGTCACACTGATGAGGATGCTGCCGGTGACGCTGCGTCCGCCGGTGCCGTAGGCGGTGAAGGGGATCACCGCGCAGTAGTTGCTGCCGCTGGGCACATAGGTCAGTTCCGTCAGAGCGTACTGGCTGGCGGATGTGGGGCTCATGTAGAAGCTCCGGGCGCTGCGGTTGGCGGCGGTGATCTGCTCCCGGGTGGCGGTGCCGTAGCCGCTGGCGCTGTAGTAGTTGTAGTACAGGGCTCCGGCGGCGGGCACGTCGCTGAATGTCACATATTGCAGGGCGTCCGTGGTATAGCCGCTGGTTTTATAGAATTTGGCCAGGTCGTTGGCGTTGATCTGGAGGTTGTTTCCCGCCGTGATATTGTAGCGGATGCTGCCCACCAGGCTGGAGGACGCGCCGCCGGCGGGGGTGATGACCACGGTGCCCTCCACAGAGCGGGAATTTGTGCCGTAGGCGGTAAAGTGCAGGGTCACCTTGCCGGTGAAGGCGCTGGCGGCGGCAAAGGTCAGGTCGTCCAGCGCATAGTCGTTCCGGCCCGCGTCGCCGCTGTTGTAGTAGAACCGGGCGTCCGCCAGGGTGGTGCGGCGGAAGGAATTGGCGTAGCTGGTGCCGTATCCGGTGTAGAACGTGCCGTCACTGTCGGAGAACTCCGAGGTCGTGGGCTGGCGGAATTCCACATAGCTGAGCTGGTAATTGCTGTAGGTCTTGCGGAAGAAGCTGTTGAAGTCCGTCCGGTCGAAATTCACGGTCTTGTTGGGGGTGACGGTATAGGAGATGTCTCCCCCGGCGCTGGTGTTCACGGTGATTTTCAGGGTGCCCTCCTCATAGTCCGTGTCGGAGTAGCAGGCCCGGAAGGGGATGGAAAGGGTGCTGCCGTTCTTCGCGCCGCTGTCCGCCCGGAAGCTCAGGGTATTGAGGGCGTAGCTGCCGTAGCTGGCGCTGTTGTAATAGAATTTGGTCTGACTGTAGGACAGGTTGCTCCGGGTCAGGGCGGTGTTCCCGGCGTACATGCTGCCGGCAAAGCTGGCGTAGGCGCTGGGAGCGCTGAAGACGACATAGCGGATGGTCCGGCTGGTGCCGGAGAGGGAACGGTAGACGTTGTTGAAGTCGTCCGGTTTGAAATCCACGGAGCCGCCGGGAGCCACCTCATAGGCAATGCTGCTGCCGCTGCTGGTGGACACAGTGATTTTCAGAGTGCCCTCCTCATAGTCGCTGCTGGAGTAGTAGGCCCGGAAGGGGATGGAGATGCTGTCGCCGTCCCGGGCGGAGGAGGTGGCCTGGAAGGTCAGGTCGTCCAGGGCGTAGTCCCCTTCCTTGGAATCGCTGTAGTAGAAGAAGGTCTTGGAATGGGTCAGGTCGGAGCGGCTGAAGGACGTGCGTCCGGCGTACAGCTCGCCGTTGAAATTGGTGTAGCTGCTGGGGGCGCTGAAGGTGACATAGCGGATGGTCCGGCTGGAGCCGGAGAGGTCCTGATAGACCTCGTTGAAATCCGCCCGCTTGAAGCTGATGCTTTTGCCCGGGGCCACCTCATAGGCCACGGTATCATCGGACTCGTCCTTGTCGATGATGATTTTCAGAGCGCCCTCCTCGTAGTCGCTGCCGGAGTAGTAGGCGCGGAAGGGAATTTCCAGGGTGTCGCCGTCCCGGGCGGAGGAGGTAGCCGTAAAGCGCACGTCGTCCAGGGCGTAGTCGCCGTAGCTGGAAGAATTGTAGTAGAACTGAAGCCCGCCATAGGAGAGGTCATTCCGGGTGAAATCGGTCTTCCCGCTGACGTTGAGCTTGCCGGCGAAGGAGTTATAGGCGCTGGGGGCCTTGAACTCCACATAGCGGATGGTCCGGCTGGTGCCGGAGAGATCCTGATAGGCCTCGTTGAAATCGCTGCGGTCGAAGGTCACGGACTTGCCCGGGGCCACACGGTAGGTGACGTCCCCGTCCTGATTGCTTTTGCCGTCCACCACGATTTTCAGCGTGCCCTTGTAGCTGACGCTTTTGTTGTACCAGGCTTCGAAGGTCATGGACAGCTCATCGCCGTTCCGGGCCCGGTCGGTGGCCTTGAAGTTCAGGGTGTTCAGGGCGTAGCGGCCATAGTCGGAATCGCTGTAGTAGAAGGCTGTGCCGTCGTCCAGAATGCTCCGGGTCATCTCCCGGGAGCCGGAATAAATGGCTCCGTCAAAATTGGCGTAGCTGCTGGTGGGGGAGAAGGTGATCCAGCGGGGTGTGCTGGTGTCTCCGCTCATGGCGCGGTAGGCCTCCCGGAAGTCGCTGGTCTTGAAGTCCACCGTGCCGCCGGGGGCCACGGAATAGGTGATGGTGGAGGACTTGGAGGAGGACGTGCCGGAAATGGTGATGGTTCCGGCCACGCTGTTGCCGTAGCTGTCCGCGGCGGTGTAGTTCACGGTGTAGCCGCTGGAGGAGCCGGGGACAAAGTAGAGGTTGGCCACACTGCTGTAGGAGTAGCTGCCGGTTCCCAGGGTGCCCTTGCTGCTGTTGGCGTAGAGGACGCCGTAGCTGCTTCCCCGGGGATTGGAAAAGCTGACGCTGTTGAAGCTGCTCTGTCCGGTGAGGGAGCTGAACCTGCTGCTGATCTCCGAACGGATGCTGCCGCCCACGGTGGTTCCGCTGGTGGTTCCGGCGGAGACGGTGAAGTTCTGGCTGGTGGCCTTGAGGGAGAAGAGGGCGTAATAGGTCGTGTTGCCGGTCACGGACAGGTTCATAACCTGAGAAGAACTGTACACCGGGGACTGACCCGTATAGACACCTTTGCTGCTGCCGCCGCTGGAGCTGGTAGTCCAACCATAAAATGTATAGGTTCCGCTGGCGGCGGCGGAAGGCTTGCTGGGATTAGTGAGCCCGGATACTTTTCCGTTAGGGGCAATGTTGGATTTGACATCGTGGGCGGTTCCGCCGTTCATAAAGGTAACCGTATAAGTGGTGGCAGAGCCCATCTGGAAGCCGCAAACCGTGCACTGGCCGGAGGCGTTCGGTCCGGTATGCTTGCCGGTGCTGCCCTTCGCGCCGCAGGAGCACTCTTTCCAGTGATTCGTGTTGTCAAACTGCCAGGCAGAATTATAGGTGTGGGAATGGATAATCTGATGGCAGCGGGTGCATTTTCCTGCGCTGTCAGGATCGGTATGGCCTAGAGCACTGGCGGTCTTTACGGTATAGGTTTTTCCGCAGTCCGCACAGGTGTGTTCCGTATAACCGTCTTTTGTGCAGGTGGGGTCGTGTGGAATTCCATTATTGATGGGCCGGTGATTCTGGGCGGCGCTCAGAGAGGTACAGCCCGGAGTCACGCATTTCCGCTGATGGGTCGTGTCGTTGCCGACCCATTCACCTTCATAGCTGTGCTGCTCAGTCGCGGGAATATCCTCTTCCGTCCAGCTGTAATTGCAGACAGAACAAGTGTATTTTGTTGTTCCCTTTTGGTAGCAGGTGGCTTCTCTGTCCACGGTAGAGCTGTCTTTGTTATGGGGCTCTGATGGGGACTGTGCACCGCATTCACTGCATACCTGCCAATGGCTGCTATCGTCCATGCCGTAGGAATCGAAACCATGTTCATGGTCCCGGGTCGCAGGCTCCGCCATCGCCGCAGGCATCAGGCTGAGCACCAGAACCAGCGCCAGCAGGGCTGACGAAAACCGCTTTCCTGTTTTTTTCCAAAATCCGTTCATTTTTGTCCCTCCATGCAGTTCCGCAAGTTCGGATTTGTCAATTTCTTCCACATTACGATTGCAGTAGTCACTCGTGTATATACCATAGCGGAAACCCTCGTCATAATCATGAACAAACTGTGAACAACCGGCAACATTTTTGTATCACTTTGGATACAAAGGTTTCTCTTTACAAATAAATTTCCCTCCGATATAATACTAGAGCTGACGAAATACCAAGGAATGGAGACGAACGACTATGGCTTTGATCGAATACGACGTTTACAGACAAAAGCTCCGGGAGCTTCGGCCCGAGCTGGAAAAGCTCTCCGCCGCCCTGGACATGGACGCGGCGAAGCAGGAGGCCGCGCGGCTGGAGGACGAGACCGCCCAGGACGGATTCTGGAACGACCTGGAGCGCTCCCAGAAGGTTCAGCAGCGGCTGAAGCAGCTCCAGACCAAAATTGCCCGGCAGGAAAAGCTTTTTTCCTCCTGGGAGGACCTGACCGTTCTCTGTGAGATGGGCCAGGAGGCCGACGACGCCGACATTCTGGAGGAGCTGAAAAGCGATTTTTCCGCCCTGGAGGCCAGAGTGGAGGAAACCCGGCTGGCAACCCTGCTTTCCGGGGAATATGACGGGTCCAACGCCATTTTGCAGTTCCACCCCGGCGCAGGGGGCACCGAGGCCCAGGACTGGGCCCAGATGCTCTACCGGATGTATACCCGCTGGGCGGAGCGCCACGGCTTTTCCTATAAAACGCTGAACTACGAGGACGGCGACGAGGCGGGCATCAAGTCCGCGGCCATCTCCATCGAGGGAGAAAACGCCTACGGCCTGCTGAAAAGCGAGAACGGCGTCCACCGGCTGGTCCGGGTCTCCCCCTTCGACGCCAACGCCCGGCGGCAGACCTCCTTTGCCGCGGTGGAGGTGATGCCGGAGATTGAAAACGACGAGAGCATCGAGATTCGGGACGAGGACGTTGAGATGCAGGTCTACCGGGCCAGCGGCGCAGGCGGCCAGCACGTCAACAAAACGTCCTCCGCCGTCCGGCTGATTCACAAGCCCACGGGCATCGTGGTGGCCAGCCAGCAGGAGCGGAGCCAGTTCCAGAACAAGGACAACTGCATGAAGATGCTCCGGGCCAAGCTCCTGGAGCTGAAGGCCCAGCAGCACGCGGAAAAGATTTCCGACATCAAGGGTGTGCAGATGAAAATCGAGTGGGGCAGTCAGATCCGCTCCTACGTCTTCATGCCCTATCAGATGGTCAAGGACACCCGGACCAGCTATGAGACCAGCGGCATCGACGCGGTGATGGACGGAGACCTGGACGGCTTCCTCAACGCCTATCTCACCCAGCTGGCCACGGGAGAGCTGAAAAAGTGATCCGTCTCAGGTCCGCCGCCGGGGCCTCCCTGCGGCACAGGGGGACGCTGTGATGAACAGACCCGCCGAAAAACCCGACTGGACGGAAGCTCCCTCCATGGTCCGCTTTTACGAACAGGCCCAGGCGGCGGAGGGCGGCCTGGAGCCGGACGAGGCGTTTCTCCGGCCCCCGTCCCTGGGGCTGTACGAGCCCTATCAGCTCCGGGGCCTGGAGCTGCCGGAGGGGATACGGGATTTTCTCACTCATGTGGGGCTTCCGGACCGGTTTGAGACGTGGCGTTCTCCGGATGAGGAAGCGGAGGACCGGCGCGACGCCGGGATTTTCTTCTGGGTGAGCTGCCTCCGCATTCTGGAGCTCCGGCGGAAACGGTATCTTGTCATCGGGGAATCCAGAAGCCTGGGCCGGAGCAGCGCCGTCCGGAATTACGGAAAGCCGGACGAGGTCTGGATTTGGAACAAGACGGAATCCCGGGCCTGGCTGGCCGCGGAGCTGAAAACGGGAAGCGTCTGGAATCTTGTCCCGGAGTTTCAGGACTGCACATGTACCTTTGTGAACGGGAGCCTGGAACAGTTTCTGCTGTCCATGGCCTATTGGCGGTCCTTCTACGCCGCCTTTTCGGGAAAGGTCCGCACCTTTCAAAAAGAGCGTCCGGACGGCAGCGAGCTGGACTATATCTTCAAGTCCCGCCGGTCCCTGTACGCCCCTTTTCTAATGCGGCTGAAGGCGCTGGACCCGGAGGCCGCCAAAAAACGGACGGGCTTCTGGCGATTTATGTGCGACCTGTCTCTGTATTAACAGGTGCGGCGGTCAGAACCGCGTCCTGTTTTCATGAGACTCTTATGTGTGGAAAGGATTTTGAAGGATGAGAAAAAAGATCGGTTCTATGAAACGCAGGTTGATCCTGCCGCTGCTTTTGGCCCTCTGTCTGGAGATGGCGGTTCCGGCCTTTGCGGCGGACTTCTCCGATGTGCCCGCCAATTATGCTTTTACGGACGCGATCCAATACTGCACCGGCAAGGGGATCCTCAGCGGCTACAGCGACGGCACCTTCCGCCCCGTGGAAAGCGTCACTCGCGCCCAGTTCTGCGTGATGCTGGCCCGGGCCTTTTACCCCAGGGAGCTGGAGGCCAACGCCTACCTCAAATCCTCCGGCTGGTTCATTCCCGCGGCGGCCGCCCTGGAGGACGCGGGCGCGGCGGCTTACGGCCATAAAAACTGGTTTGACTCCTCTGTCATGAACGCCGTGATCTCCAGAAATGATATGGCACGCTTCATCTGCCAGGTGATGACGGCCAAGGGCTACACTGTCTCGCAAAAAGACAAAGCCGCCGCCCAGGCAAAGATCACCGATTACGCCGGTATCTCTGAGGGCTTTCAGGAGCCGATCAAGACTGTGTTCGCCCTGGGCATCATCACCGGCTACGCCGACGGCAGCTTCTCCGGCAGCAGAACCATGACCCGGGGACAGGCGGCGGTGGTGATTTACCGCATGACCCAGTGCCTCTCCGGCGAGCCGGGTGTTCTGGACGCTTCCGTCCGGCAGGAGACCAAGCCCGCGCCCACAACCCTGACCAACGGTAAGGCCGTGACGGAAGAAAACGTGCTGGCCATGCTGGCAGAGCTGAAGAAGGAGTATCCGGAGGGGATGGATTTTTCCATGGGCTATCCTCTGGGCGAATCCAGCCCTGTCCGGCTTGGAACGCACCCCTACTCCCGGGCGGAAGACCCCGCTACCCACACCAGCAACACCTTGGGCTGCGGCGGCTGGGCCACGCTCCTCAGTGACGCTATGCTGGGGCAGAATGGCTTCCCGGTCCGGAAGGTTACCCTGGCGGAGGCCCGTCCCGGCGATGTCATGGTCCAGCTCAACAGCGAAGGACTGCTGGTCCATGTGGCCATGATTACCCGGAGAGCCAGCACTGGGAACGGAAAGACCACCTTCGTTGTCACAGAGGCCGCTACGGACAATCAGGGCGTATACAAACTCCACTGGGATGTGGATTACTCCTGGAGCGCAGGCGGCAAGTATACCTATGATATCTGGACCCGGTACCCCAGCTGATTCCCTTAGAACAAAAAGGCGCGGCTGTAAGAGCCGCGTCCTTTTTCCGCAAAGCCCTGTATATACAGAAAGGACATAAAAGATGAAAGATAACAAAACACAATCACCTGTTTCCGGCGGAGCGCCCCAGGAGAACAAGATGGGCGTCATGCCGATTGCCCCTCTGCTGGCGGGCATGGCGGTGCCCATGATGATTTCCATGCTGGTCCAGGCCCTCTATAACGTGGTGGACAGCATTTTTGTGGCCCGCCTCAGCCAGGACGCCCTGAATGCCGTGTCCCTGGCCTTCCCCCTGCAAAACCTGATGATTGCCGTGGGCGGCGGCACCGGCGTGGGCATGAATGCTCTGCTGTCCCGGTCCCTGGGGGAGAAGAAGCAGGACCAGGCGGACCAGGCCGCCAACACGGGTATTTTCGTCTTCCTGGTCAGCGCCGTCCTGTTCGGCATCTTCGGCGTGCTGCTGGCCCGGCCCTTCTTCCTGGCTCAGACGGATATCGAGTCCATTGTAGACTATGGCACGGACTACGCCCGCATCTGCCTGGGCCTGTCCATCGGCATTTTCAGTCAGTTCTGCTTTGAACGGCTGCTCCAGTCCACGGGCCGGACGGTGTACTCCATGATTACCCAGCTCATCGGCGCGGTCATCAATATCATCCTGGACCCCATCCTGATTTTCGGCCTCTTCGGCCTCCCCCGGCTGGAGGTTGCGGGGGCCGCCGTGGCCACAGTCATCGGCCAGATTGTGGCCGCCCTCATCGGACTGTGGATGAACCTGCGGTTCAACAGGGACATCCACATCCGCCTCCGGGCCATCCGGCCGGACCGGGCCATGGTCCGGGAAATCTACCGGATAGGCGTGCCTTCCATCGTCATGCAGTCCATTGGTTCCATCATGACCTTCGGCATGAATAAGATTCTCATCTCCTTCACCGACACGGCCACGGCGGTCTTTGGGGCCTATTTCAAGCTCCAGAGCTTCATTTTCATGCCGGTCTTCGGCCTGAACAACGGCATGGTGCCCATCATCTCCTACAACTACGGCGCGGCCCGGCTGGACCGGGTTCGGGATACCATCAGACTCACCGCTACGGTGGCAACGGTCATTATGGTGATTGGCTGCTCTGCCTTCAATCTGATTCCCGGGGTGCTGCTGGGCTTTTTCAGCCCCTCGGCGGAGATGCTGGCCATCGGCACCGTGGCCCTGCGGGTCATCAGCTATTCCTTCCTGCTGGCGGGCTTCGACATCATCGCCGGGTCCGTATGCCAGGCCATCGGAAATCCGGTCTATACGCTGATCTGCTCCGTCTGCCGCCAGCTGGCGGCGCTGCTGCCTGCGGCCTGGCTGCTGGCCCGGACGGGCATTTTGGATCTGGTGTGGTTCTGCTTCCCCATCTCGGAGGTGGTCTCCCTGGTGCTGAGCATTTTCTTCCTCCGGAAAACCATGCGGGCCGCCGAGGCGAAAATCGGCGCGCCGCAGAAGAATTAAATATCAGGAATCAGGGGTGAGGAATTTCCCTCCACATCCGGTTTCCCCATTGTCGAAAGGAGTTTTATGGACGCTATCATCGAACTGATTGCCCAGGAGCTGGACCAGCCCGTCCGGTACGTCGCCAACGTGGCGGAGCTGCTGGACGAGGGCAACACCATTCCCTTCATCGCCCGCTACCGCAAGGAGCTTCACGGGGCCATGGACGACCAGCTGCTCCGGACTCTGGAGGAGCGCCTGAAATACCTCCGGGGTCTCCAGGAGCGGCGGGAGACCGTCAAGAATTCCATTGAGGAGCAGGGGAAGCTGACGCCGGAGCTGGCCGCCGCCGTCGACGCCGCCAAAACCCTGGCGGAGGTGGAAGATCTCTACCGGCCCTATAAGCAGAAGCGCCGCACCCGGGCCGCCATGGCGAAGGAAAAGGGGCTGGAGCCCCTGGCGGAGCTCTTATTCGCCCAGGGGGCGGACTGCCCGGACCCGGCGGAGGAAGCGGCCAAGTATATCAACCCCGAGAAGGGCGTGGAGACGGCGGAGGACGCCCTGGCGGGAGCCTCCGACATCGTGGCGGAGGCGCTGAGCGACGACGCGGAGCTGCGGAAGGCCCTCCGGGGGCTTCTGGAGCGGAACGGGACCCTCCACAGCGTTGCCGCTGTGGAGGAGGACAGCGTCTACCGCCTGTATTATGAGTTCACCCAGCCCCTTTCCCGGATGCAGGGCCACCAGGTCCTTGCCATCAACCGGGGGGAGAAGGAAGAGAAGCTGAAGGTCTCCGTTGAGCTGGACCGGGAGCTTGCCCTGCGGACCCTGCGCCGCCGGGTGGTGGTCCCCGGAAGCCGGGCCATGGAGTTCGTCAAGGCCGCGGCAGAGGACGCCTATGACCGGCTCCTCTTCCCCTCTCTGGAGCGGGAATGCCGGTCCGCCCTGACGGAGAGGGCCTGCGAGGGGGCCGTCGGCCAGTTCGCCCTGAATCTGAAGCCGCTGCTGATGCAGCCGCCGGTGAAGGGAAGGGTCACCATGGGTCTGGACCCGGGCTACCGGATGGGCTGCAAGGTAGCGGTGGTGGACGGCACAGGGAAGGTGCTGGACACCGCCGTGGTCTATCCCACCTACGGCGAGCGGCAGAAAAAGGAGGCCATTGCCGCCCTGTCCAAGCTGATTGAGAGACACGGCGTGGAGCACATCGCCATCGGCAACGGCACCGCCAGCCGGGAGACGGAGCAGATGGCGGTGGAGCTGATTCACCAGGTCAACGCCGCCGGGCGGAACGTCAGCTATATGATTGTGTCCGAGGCCGGGGCCTCCGTGTACTCCGCCAGCCCCCTGGGGGCGGAGGAGTTCCCCCAGTACGACGTCAATCTCCGCTCCGCCGTGTCCATTGCCCGGCGCTTGCAGGACCCCCTGGCAGAGCTGGTGAAGATTGACCCCAAGGCCATCGGCGTGGGGCAGTATCAGCACGACATGCCTCCCAAGCGGCTGGACGAGGCCCTGGACGGCGTGGTGGAGGACTGCGTCAACGCAGTGGGCGTGGACGTCAATACGGCCTCCACCTCTCTGCTCCGGCGGGTCTCCGGTCTGACGGCGGCCACGGCGAAAAACATTGTGGCCTACCGGGAGGCCAACGGCCCCTTTACCGCCCGGAAGCAGCTTTTGAAGGTCCCCAAGCTGGGGCCCAAGGCCTTCCAGCAGTGCGCGGGCTTTTTGCGGGTGCCGGAGAGCAAATCCGTGCTGGACAATACCGCTGTGCACCCGGAGAGCTACGGCGCGGCGGAAACGCTGCTGGCCCTGACGGGACACTCTCTGGCGGACGTGGCGGCGGGACGGCTGGCGGAGCTGCCGGCCCAGGTCCGGGACTACGGCGAGGAGCGGGCGGCGGCGGATGCCGGCGTGGGTGTGCCCACGCTGCTGGACGTGGTGTCGGAGCTGATGAAGCCGGGCCGGGATATCCGGGACGACCTGCCCAGGCCCGTGCTGCGGACGGATGTGCTGGAGATGAAGGATTTGAAGCCCGGCATGGTCCTCACAGGCACGGTGCGGAACGTCATTGACTTCGGCGTCTTCGTGGACATCGGCGTCCATCAGGACGGGCTGGTCCATATCTCCCAGGTGGCGGACCGGCGGGTGAGGCACCCCTCGGAGGTGGTCTCTGTAGGCGATGTGGTGAAGGTGACGGTGCTGGAGGTGGACGAGAAGAAGAAACGGATTTCCTTGTCCATGAAGCAGGCCGGAGGGCAGAGCTGAGAGTTAAGAGTGAAGAGTTGAGAGTGGAGAGTTTAGATACCATGAGGAATATTTTCCTGCCGGGGAAGGAGGACAAATGACTGTTACTGTCGACGCCGGGCGCTGCATCGCCTGCGGCATGTGCGCCTATGCCGCTCCGGAGGTCTTCCGCATCGTCGGAAGAGCCTCCACGGTCATCGCCCAGCCGGAGGGCTGGGACCGCCGTGCGGCGGACGCCGCCAACGGCTGTCCCGTCAACGCTATCAAAATCAAGCGTTGAACAAAAAAACAGAACGGGAGGCCGGGCAAACGCCCGGCCTCCTGTTTTCTGCGTACCCGGCGGGGGTTGAAAAAAGCGGCAGGCCGCTTGACAACCGGAAAAGAACATGCCGGAATAAGCCCGCAAGAAAGGATGCATCTGTTATGAAACCGCTGTTTTTGGCGGCGAACGACCCCAAACCGGCGAAGCCAGGGCTTTTTGAGCACATTGCGGCGGCGGAGCCTTATCAGGAGAACAGCAGGAACGGCGTTCAGCCGCGGGGGCGAAGCGAATTCATGAAAGCAGGTCGGGGATTTCCCCGCCCTGCTTTCATGAAATGGGAAAATGATGTAAATTGTATGGAATTTGTTAATACTTTGTTCTTTACTTTAACTGCCGGAACGTGGTATCATATCATTCTGCATCCTTCTGCGATTTGTGTTTTACGAATGGAGGACCCTATGAAACGACTTCACCCGCCCCGGTTCCTGGCCGTCCTGCTGGTTCTGAGCCTGCTGGCGGCCCTCTCCGCCCCCATGGCCGCGGCCTCCCCCGCCCTGGGGGACGACCTGACCATGACGGACACCCTGCTGAACCAGCAGACCCAGCTCAGCACCAATGTCTTCTGGTCCACAGCGTACAGCGATTACCGCACGGAAAACCTGATTACATACAGCCCCAACGCCTCCGTCACACCCATCGTCACCTACGGCGGTGTGCTGACGGACCGGAGCTCCGTCCCCAACACGGCGGCCTATCTGGAGTCCCAGGGCTACCGGGTGGTGGCCGGCATCAACGCCGACTTCTATAATGTGGGCAACGGCCTTCCCATCGGCGTGGTGATTACCGAAGGGCAGCTTCGCTCCAGCGACGGCGGCTACCACGCCATCGGCTTCCGCTCCGACGGAACCGCCATTCTGGGCCGTCCCGGCATCGCCGCCTCCCTCCGCTATACGGTTCAGGACGGCACCGGCCTCCAGCAGTTCACCGAGGAGGGAGAACCCCTCTTTGACGAGCTGGGCGCGCCCATCATGGACGGCACCGGCCAGCTGGTGGACAAGACCCTGCGGCTCGCCGCCGTCAACAAGGCCCGGACGGATGCGGGGGTTTACCTCTATACCTACGACTTCAATGCGTCCCACACCACCGGCAGCACCCAGCCCGGCGTGGACGTGATCTGCACCATCGAGCCCGGCCAGAGCGCCGCCCTGGCCCTGGGGGGCACCACCCGCCTGACGGTGGAGCGGGTGGCGGAGACGGAGAAGACCGCCACGTCCCTGGGCCCCGCCCAGGCGGTTCTCAGCGCCAACGCCAAGGCTGGGGCGGAGACCCTGCACGCCCTCCGGTCCATCCCGGCAGGCACGGTGCTGGAGCTCTCCCTGACGCCTGCCGACCCCGCCTGGAACGACGTCCGGTATGCTGTGGGAGCCCTGTATTCCCTGGTGGAAAACGGCCATGAGGTCTCCGGCCTGCCGTCCGGAGCGGCTCCCCGCACCGCCGTGGGCCAGAGGGCCGACGGCAGTCTGGTCTTCTACACCATCGACGGACGGAAGTCCGGCCACTCCGTGGGCGCGTCCATGAGCCAGGTGGCCCGGCGGCTTATCGAGCTGGGCTGCGTCACCGGCCTGGGCCTGGACGGCGGCGGGTCCACCACCCTGGCCGTCACCCAGCCCACCGCCACCAGCGCCAGGGTGGTCAATGTCCCCTCCGACGGCGGAGCCCGGGCAGTGTCCAACCAGATTTTCCTGGTGGCCAGCGCCCAGCCCACCGGAGAGCTCAGTCACTTCCATGTCAGCGCCGACCATGCCTATGTCCTGGCGGGCAGCGCTGTGAACATCTCCGCCGCCGCTGTGGACACCAATTTCATTCCCATGGACCGGAGCTATGACCTTTCCGCCTCCGCCGGCATGCTGGAGGGGAATACCCTCACCACCCCCCTGGAAGGCGGGGACATCACCGTCACCGCCCAGAGCGGCGGCCAGCAGGGGGAGACCGTGGTCCACGCCGTTGTTACGCCCGACGCCGTGGCAGTCCGGGACGCCTCCAACACTATCATTACCGAGCTGTCCGCCGTTCCCGGCAGTGAAACCCAGCTCATCGGCTCCGCCGCCTATAAGCACCGGCCTCTGAAGGCGGATCCCGCCGCCTTCACCTGGAGCGTGGAGGGGGAGATTGGAACCATCAGCGAGACCGGCCTCTTCACCGCCTCCAGCGCCGGAGAGGGGACCGTTACCGTTTCTGCCGGAGGCCAGAGCGCCAGCATCCCCGTCACCGTGGGGACCCCTGCGCCCACCGTTCTGGAGGGCTTCGAGGGAGAGACCACCATTTTCCGGGGGACCGGCAGCCACTGTGATTTCAGCCTGAACCATGATGCCGCCTTCGTCCAGTCCGGCGCGGGCTCCGGCAGGCTGGATTATGACCTCACCGAGGGCTCCGCCCAGTGGGAGGCCACCGCCCAGCCCGCCGTCATCGCCGCGCCCTACACCGCCCTGAGCCTCTGGGTCTATGGCGACGGCTCCGGCAATACCCTTCAGCTCCAGTACCGCTATGGCGAGGAGGAGACCCAGACCGTTCCCATCACCTCCCTGGACTTTACCGGCTGGAAGCAGATTCATATGAACCTGCCGGAGCCCATCCAGGGAATGCCTCTCACCCTCCGGGGCCTGTCCGTGGACGGCGGCAAGGCCGGACCCGGCACGGTCTACCTCGATCAGATGGTCCTGATACCCGAGGGGGCCGGGACCACGGTGGTGGAGTCCTTTGAGGGGATGGAGAGTCTGTTCTACACCCAGGGCGTGGGGCTGACAGGCCGGCGGAATGCCTCCAGCGACTTCGTGCGCATGGGCCGGGCCTCTCTCCGGCTGGACTATTCGCTGACCGCCGAGAACAGCCATCAGGGTGAGATCCGCTGGAATTCTCTGCCGGTTCCCGCCAATACCACCCTCCATCTGTGGGTCTATGGCGACGGCTCCGGCAACGTCCTCCACGCCTGGGGGAACAACGGAACCAAGGGCCACCTGCCGCTGATGAATGTCAGGCTGGACTTCACCGGCTGGAAGCAGGTCAGCGTTCCCATGGGGGACTGCTATGAGCTTCAGGGCCTGTACATCTCGCCGGAGCGGGACGCCAACGGCCAGCCCCTTTCCTCTCCCCGGACCGGGACCGTCTATCTGGACCACATCACCGCCACCGCCGGGGCCGAGGCGGACAATGCGCCGCCGGTGATTGACGCCGGCCTGTACCAGGACAGCCGGACCGTCTCCGGCACGGTGAAGGATGCGGTGGACGGCCTGCTGCCTGCCGCCTCTGTGACGGTGGCCTATAACGGCACGGAGATGCCGGGCTGCTACGACCCCGCCGCCGGGACCTTCTCTCTCTCCCTGCCTGGAGAGCAGACCTCCATTGCCCGTGTGACCGTGACGGCCCGGGACGCCTCCGGCAATATCGGCCGGGCCTCGGTGGATATTCCCGCCGCCGGCGGGGGCCAGCCCTTCACCGATACGGCGGACTACTGGGGAGCGGACTACTGCGCCTTCCTGTATGACAACCACATCACAGCGGGCTTTGAGGACGGGACCTTCCGGCCCGACGAGAAGCTCACCCGGCTCCAGTTCGCGGAAATGCTGTACAACGCCCTCCGTCTGGACCCGGCGGCCTACGCCGATGTGTCCCTGACCTTTGCGGACCTGGCCTCTATTCCGGAGAGCGCCCTTCCGGCGGTCCGGGCCCTGTATCAGCTGGGGATTGTGGCCGGCACCGCGGGCAAGGACGGCCAGCTGTATTTCAATCCCCAGAACGGTCTGACCCGGGCTCAGGCCTCGGCCATGATCGGCCGGGCTCTGGAAAAGGGCTACGCCGCGCCGCAGCTGAGCTTTACCGACGCCGCGTCCATTCCCAATTACGCCGGGTTCTATATCCGGACCATGGTCTCTCAGGGCATCCTCAGCGGCTATGCTGACGGAAGCTTCCGGCCCAACAACCCCATCACCCGGGGCCAGATGGCCAAGATTCTCTACACGATGATGTAACGGGTTCCGCTCTTTTCGGGAGCGGCCCGGCAGAGACGAAAGCGTCCGCCGTCTTCAGACGGCGGACGCTTTTTGACCGCAGGAATATCAGGAGGATTGAGGGGCGGCAGACTTCAAAGCCGGTGCCCGGGGAAATCCGGACAGCTTGTCAGATGTGCCGGCGGGACGCGCCCCGCCGCCTCCCTCCCCGGCGGCCGGAGAGGAGCAGCCAGAGAAAGAAGGGCCCCCCCAGCAGGGCCAGCACCACCCCCACCGGCAGGATGTAGGGCGCGAACAGGCACCGGGCCAGCAGGTCGCAGAGCGTCAGCAGCAGCCCGCCTCCCAGGGCGGAGGCCGCCAGAACCACGGCGGAACGGTCTTCCCCAAAGAGCCGCCGGGCCATGTGGGGGACGATCAGCCCCACGAAGCCCAGCAGACCCATGAAGCTGACGGCGGCCCCCGCCAGCGCCGCCGCCAGGGCCAGCAGAACCAGCCGCAGGGGCCGGGCGGGCAGACCCAGGCTCCGGGCGGTTTCCACGCCCAGCAATAGCACATCCAGGGCCCCGGAGAGCAGGAACAGCAGCGCCGCCGCCGCCAGAATCAGCCAGAAGGCCGGCAGAACGCGGCTCAGGGAGAGGCTGGAGGCCCCGCCCACCCGGAAGTCCGTGTAGCCGTTGAGAGCGTCGGGGAAAAAGGTCACCACGGCGTCGATGCCGGCGCTGAACATGCCGGACACCGCCGCCCCCGCCAGCACCAGGGTCATTCTGGAGGCCCCGGCCCTCTCGGCAATGAACAGCACCAGCAGCACCCCCGTCAGGGCCCCCAGAAAGGCCGCCAGAGGAACCGCCGCCGTCCGGGCGGGCCAGAGGGCGCAGCACAGGGCCGTGAAAAAGCCCGCCCCGGCGTTGACTCCGATGATGTTGGGGGCCGCCAGAGGGTTTCCCAGCACCCCCTGAATCACCGCTCCGGAGAGGGCCAGGGCGGAGCCCGCCAGAAGACAGCCGAAGGTCCGGGGCAGGCGGGCATAGAGAATGATCTGCGCCGCCGTGCCGCCGCCCTTCCCCAGCAGGGCGGACAGCACCTCTCCCGGAGCCACCGGCACCGGTCCCAGGCACAGGCTCAGCAGGCCGGCCAGCGCCGCCAGCAGGCCCAGCGCCGCCAGGCCCGTTTTATGCCTCCGGGTACAGAAGATTCGCAAGCTGTTCATAGGCCTCCCCCCATCGGGCGTTGGGCTTCAGGTTGTAAAGCCGGTGGTCCAGGGTGAAAAAACGCCCCTCCTCCACCGCCCGAAGACGGCTCCAGGCGGGGTTGGAGAGCAGGGCGGCCTCCAGGGCCGCCTGAGCGCCGGAGGCGTCGGCCCCCTGGAGCACCGCGAAAATATAGTCCGGGTCGGCGGCGATGATGGCCTCCATGCTCAGGGTCTCCAGCAGAGAGCTGCCGTCGGCCACGTTGACGCAGCCCAGGTCCGCCAGCATCTCCCCCAGCACGTTGTCCGTGCTTCCCTTGCTTTTGCAGCCGTTTCCCGTGGCCCGGAGGCAGAGAACCGAGGGCGCGGTTCCGTCCTGCCGGGCAATGGCGGCATCCACCTGCGCCCGGACCGATGCGCCGTGCTGCTCATAGCGCTCCGGCTGTCCCGTGAGCCGGGCGCAGATTTCCAGCATCCGCAGGTAATCGTCAAAGGTCTGCACGTCGAAATAGGCGGCGGGAATGCCCGCCTGGGCAAAGGTCTCCCGCAGCTCCAGGTCGGCGGCGGTGTTGCAGCTGGCCAGAATCAGGTCCGGCTCCGCCGCCAGCAGGATTTCCAGATGGGGTTCCTTGACGGCCCCCAGATTTGCCGTGGACTCGTGCAGGCCCAGGTCAAAGGAGGTCCAGGCGTCCCCGGCGGCGGCAACCAGGCTGTCCCGGCCCCCTGCCAGGCACCACACGTCGGCAAAGCTGCCGATGAGAGCCGCTGTCCGCCGGGGCGGGGCAATGGAGAAGGACTGGCCCAGGTCGTCGGTAAAGGAGACCGTTTCAGGTCCG
Source organism: Oscillospiraceae bacterium (assembly GCA_910575505.1). Taxonomy (GTDB): domain Bacteria; phylum Bacillota; class Clostridia; order Oscillospirales; family Oscillospiraceae; genus Oscillibacter. The sequence continues at coordinate 190,638 of CAJTFK010000003.1, read as the reverse complement.
GCAGGCGGCGTTTCTCCGGGGGCCGTTCCCCCGCAGGCGGACAGGAGCAGCAGCGCCGCCGCCAGAATCCAAAGGCGTTTCATAGAGGCACGAACCTCCCCGCAGGCGGCAGAGGCGGCGGACGCCGCCGCGCCCGCCGCCTCTGCCGTTACAGCGTATTTACACATAGCGGGCGATGATGGCGTCCCGCTCCGGGGCGTGGCTCCGGGACCAGGATTCCCAGCCCTCGCCTGCCGCCGCCCGGCCCAGCTCCACCAGCAGGGCGGGAACGTCCTTTTCCAGGATGACTCCGGCGGGCTCGCCGAAGCGGGCCGCGCCCACAGCGCCGCTGCCGCCCAGGAAGAGCTTGAAGGCGGGCTGGGCCTTGCCGTCCACAGGCTTGACACAGCCCTGGAAGCCGATGGTCCCCGCCTGATGGGCGGCGCAGCTGGAGGGACAGCCGGAGACGCAGATCCGGGGCAGGGCCCCGTCGGGGATGCCCGCCTCCCGCACCGCCCAGACGGCGGTCTGAAGGAGGCTCTGGCTGTCCCGGACGCCCTGCTGGCACACCGCGGCGCCGATACAGGCCACACTGTACTCAAACTCTGTCTTCGCCCCGTCCTCCGTAAGGGCCAGGATTTTTTCCGCCCCGGCGGCGGGGAGATTGACAATATACAAGGTCTCGTCCGGCCCCACCCGGCACTCCGCGTTGCACAGGTCCCTGATGGCGGCATACAGCTCTGCCGGCTTCTCCGGCGGCAGCAGGCCGCCGATGGGGTGGTACTTCACTGCGTACATTCCCGGCTGCTTCTGGGGAATGGCCCGGGGGTGGTCCAACGTCTCCATTCCCCCGCAGACATCGGCCAGGGCCTCCGGCCGTGGCAGCTCCAGCCCTCCGGCGGCTTTGGCGGCCTCCACGTTTTTCAGGAATGCCTCCTTCAGCCCCTCGGGCCCCAGGGTCTCCTGCATGAAGCGGGTCCGGGCCTTGGCCCGGTTCTCATAGTTGCCGTGCCGGCAGAAGGTGTCCACCATGGCCTTGATATAATAGAGGACGTCCTTCGGCTGAACCGCCCCGTCCGCCAGCACGCCCATGGAGGGCCGGGCCGCCCCCAGGCCTCCGGCGATGCGGAGGGAAAAGGTCCCGTCCGCCTGGGCCTGGAAGCCCATGTCCCGGAAGGCGCTGTGAACGGAGTCGTCCGCGCCGTTGGAAAAGGCGATTTTCAGCTTCCGGGGCATGTGAATATCCCGGCAGATGGAAAGGAGATACTCCGTGGCCGCCTCGGCGTAAGGCGTGGGATCAAAGGCCTCCCCCTGCTGCACGCCGGACAGGGGGCTGCACATGACGTTCCGGGGGTTGTCCCCGCCGCCGCCCCGGCAGATGATGCCGGCTTTGGCGGCCTGCTCCAGAATGGCGGGGACCTGGTCCGCCGCCAGGTCATGGAGCTGTATTGTCTCGCAGGTGGTGAGCTTCAGCCGCTGAACGCCGTATGCCTCCACGGTGTCCGCCAGAAATGAAAGCCGCTCCAGAGTCAGCCGTCCGGCGGGCAGGCGCAGGCGCAGCATGTGCTTTGCCGGGTCCCGCTGGGCATAGCTGCCCATGCCGCCGGAACAGCCCTTGTAATCCTTTTTGTCCATGCCGCCCTGGGCAAAGGTGCTGATTTTTTCGGAAAACTCTCCAATTTCCCGCTGATAGGTTTGAAGCCACTGTTGGTCCATCATTGCGAAACGACCTTCTTTCCCGTGCTCCCGCCGTCAGGCGGGGAATTGACAAGCCCATTGTAGCATAACCCGCCAGGGCTCCGCAATCCCTGAAGGGCGGAAATTTTTACGGCAGGTCCTCCGGCTCCAGAGTCCGGATGCCGTTCTCCGCCAGCAGCCCGGCGAAGATGCCCGTACCAGGGACCTTCCGGCCGGTAAAGGTCCCGTCGTAGACCTGCTTTGCCCCGCAGCTGGGGCTCCGGGGCTGGAGGACGGCCAGCCCGATTTCCTCCCGCCCCGCGATTTCCAGAGCCAGAGCCGCGCCTTGACGGAATTCCCGGTCTACGGATTTTCCGTCCCGAGTCATCACCACGCCGTCCGCGATCTCCGCCGGAGTCCGGGGGGTGGGCAGGCCCCCCAGCTGTTCCGGACAGACGGGGACGGCCTCGTGGCCCTCCCGGGCCAGCCAGTCCAGGAGACGGGGGCACAGGTTGTTTCCGCCGCTGTACTTGCAGTTCTCCCCCAGGAGGCAGGCGCTGACCAGAACCTTCATTGGCCCCGGCCCTCCAGATAGTCGACAAACTGCTGGGCCGTCCGGCCGGAGAAGCCGCCGTGACGGACCTCCCAGGCGTTGGCCTGCACCATCAGCTCCTGTTCGTCCATCTCGACGCCCTGCCGCTCCGCCAGGCGGCGGACAATGGCGTGGTACTCCCTGGGGGTGGGGGCGCTGTAGTTGATGCACACGCCGAACCGCGCCGCCAGGGAGAGTTTTTCCTCCATGGTGTCGGACCGGTGGATATCCCCGTGGTGCTCCATGTCCTGCCGGTCGTTCCAGGTCTCCCGGATCAGATGGCGCCGGTTGGAGGTGGCGTAAATCAGCACGTTTTCCGGCCGGGTTTCCACGCCGCCCTCGATGACGGCCTTGAGGAATTTGTACTCCACTTCGTTCTCCTCAAAGGACAGGTCGTCGATAAAGATGATGAAGCGGTAATTCCGGTTTTTGATGGTCCCCAGCAGCCGGGAGAGCTCCCCGAACTGGTGCTTGTACAGCTCAATCATCCGCAGGCCCCGGGTGTAGTATTCGTTGATGAGGGCCTTGACGCTGGTGGACTTTCCGGTGCCCGCGTCTCCGTAGAGCAGGACGTTGTTGGCCCGCCGCCCCGCCAGGAAGGCCTCGGTGTTCCGCCGGAGCTCCGTTTTCTGGAGCTCGTAGCCCAGAAGGTCCTCCAGACGCGTGTCGTCCAGATTGCTGATGGGCAGAAGCCGCGGCTTCCTGCCGGGGTCCTGAAGCCGGAACGCCCGGTTCATGGCGAATACGCCGTAGCCGTACTGCCTGTAATAGTCCGTCATAATGGTGAATATCTCCCACCCGTCCCGGGCCCGGTCCAGCTGCTTCCGGAGGGCCCGCACCTGGGCGCTGACGTCCCGGTTATAGGTCCGTTCCCGCTTGGGAATGGCCTGATAACAGCAGAGGGTCGAGAAACAGTCGATGTCCAGATCCGCCTCAATGGCGGAAAAATCGTAGTGAAACAGCCGCCGGAACAGAGCGAAGTCCTGTTCGGCAAAATGGTTCACGCTGCCATCGCCGGCCCCCGTCCGCTCACAGGTCCGGGTAAAGGAATTTTCGTTGGTCATCAGCACCCAGGTGAGATAGCACTGCCAGAGGTTCTCATCAAAGCCGCAGTCCGTGGCCAGGTCCAGAAGGCGCTTGACCTGCTGGTGAATCTTTTGGACCAGGACGTCCTTGTCGATGGTCCAGCCCCGCTCCTGGCTCCTCTGCCGCTCCCAGTCGTGAAAGAGGTCCGCCAGGCGGCGGAGGATGCTGTCGTGCCCAAGGTCGCTGTAGAGAATCAGGCGGGAAAGGATGTGATTCATGGTGTCGCCCCTTTTTCAGATCTCCCGATTTGCGTTTATGTTCCCGGAAACCTGCGGGGGCGGGCCTCTGCGCCCGCCCGTCTGGTGTGGCCTTGCGGAAAAACGGGCCGGGGCAGAGCCCGGCCCCTGCAAATGATCCGGGAACACGCAGGCAAATGGAAAGTTTTATGATAAGAAGGCGGAGATAGGGAATGCCGTTCTGATGAAGCCGTCCTGCGCCCGGGCATCTCCTATCTCCTGTTTTGCGCCGCTTCTGTTAGTTGGAAGCGGTATCGGGGTTGGTATCGTCGCCCCAGAGCATATTGCGCCGCAGCTCCGCGCCCACGGTCTCCATGGGATGCTTGGCCAGCTGGGCCCGCTTGGCGTTGAAGAAGGTGCGGCCGTTTTTGTTCTCGGCAATCCACTTGCCGGCAAAGACGCCGTCCTGGATGTCGGTCAGAACTGCCTTCATGTTCCGCTTGGTCTCCTCATAGGGCAGAATCCGGGGCCCGGAGACATATTCGCCGTATTCGGCGGTGTCGGAGATGGAGTAGTTCATCATGGCCACGCCGCCCTTGTTGATGAGGTCGATGATGAGCTTCATTTCGTGGATGCATTCGAAATAGGCGTTTTCAGGGGCATAGCCGGCTTCCACCAGGGTCTCGAAGCCCAGCTTCATCAGCTCCACCACGCCGCCGCAGAGGACGGCCTGCTCGCCGAAGAGGTCGGTCTCGGTCTCGTCCTGGAAGGTGGTCTCCATCACGCCGCCCCGGGCGCCGCCGATGCCGGCGGCATAGGCCAGGGCCAGATCCAGGGCCTTGCCGGTGGCGTTCTGCTCCACGGCCACCAGGCAGGGCACGCCCTTGCCCGCCACATAGGTGGAGCGGACGGTATGGCCCGGGCCCTTGGGGGCGATCATGGCCACGTCCACGCCGGTGGGGGGGACGATCTGCTTGAAGTGGATGTTGAAGCCGTGGGCGAACATCAGCAGGTTGCCCGCCTCCAGGTTGGGGGCGATGTCCTGTTTATATACATCGGCCTGGACCTCGTCATTGATGAGAATCATCACAATATCGGCCCATTTCGCGGCCTCGGGAACGCTCATGACCGTCAGGCCGTCCTTTTCGGCAACGGCCTGGTTTTTGCTGCCGGGCCGCAGGCCCACCCGCACGTTGCAGCCGGATTCCTTCAGGTTCAGAGCGTGGGCGTGGCCCTGGGAGCCGTAACCGATGATGCCGATTTTCTTTCCGTCCAGTCTGCCGAGATCGCAGTCCTTCTCATAATACATTTTTGCCATAGTCGTATTCCTCCTTCAATTTGCTGGCGTCGTATATCGTGCTACGCCCTCTTTCGATGGCGATAGTACCGGTGGTGGCGATTTCCAGAATGCCGAAATCCTCCAGCATCTGAATCAGCGCCGCGTTTTTGCTCTGGGTGCCGAAGACCCAGACCGTCAGGGACTCCCGGTCCACGTCCATGATGTGGCCCCGGAAGATGTTGGCCAGCTGGATGATCTCGTCCCGGGTGCCGTGGTCCGCGGCCCGGACCTTAATCAGGGCGATCTCCCGGCGGATGCAGCTGTTCTCGTCCAGAATTTTCACCGCCTGGACACCCAGAATCCTCCGGCACTGGGTGGCCAGCTGGTTTGCCACCAGCTCGTCCGCCAGCAGCTCAATGGAGATGCGGGCGGTGTGGGGCCGGTCCGTGGCCCCGGAGACGATGGACTCGATGTTATAGCCCTTCCGGGAGAAGAGCCGGGCCACCTGGCTGAGGATGCCGGGGGTGTCCTCCGTCAGGATGCAGAGCGTGTAGAGCTTGCGGGCGGTGTCCCATTGCTTTCTCATGACCTGTTTCCTCCTCTCCGCTCAGCTGAGCAGAAAATCCGTGATGGCGGACCCGGCGGCCACCATGGGGCTGACCATCTCGTCGATGTCCAGCGCGCAGTCGATGACGGCGGCCTTTCCGCTGGCCAGGGCCCGGGAGAGGGCCTCCTCCATCTCCTCCCGGCTCTGGACCCGGAAGCCCTGGATGCCGTAGGCCTCCGCCAGCTTCACGAAATCCGGCCCCCGGTCCAGGGTGGTTTCAGAATAGCGCTTGTTGTAAATCAGGCTCTGCCACTGCCGGACCATGCCCAGAGTGCCGTTGTTGAAGAGCACCGTGATGATGGGCAGGCCGTAATGCTGTACCGTAGCCAGCTCGTGGCAGTTCATGCGGAAGCAGCCGTCTCCCGTGATGTGGAAGACCCGCTTGTCCGGGTTTCCCATCTGGGCCCCGATGGCGGCCCCCAGGCCGAAGCCCATGGTGCCGAAGCCGCCGGAGGTGAGCATCTGTCCGGGATACTGGAAGTGGAGATACTTGATGGCCCACATCTGATGCTGTCCCACATCGGTGGCCACGATGGCGTCCCCGGGCATCTGAACCCGGATGGTCTCCAGCACCTGCTGGGGGGTCAGGTGGTCGCTCTCCTCCGCCTGGGAGGGGGTCCGCAGAGGCAGGATATGGGCCTTCCACTCGCTGTGGCTGTACTGGGGCAGCTTGGCGTTCAGCATGGCCAGCACCCGCCGGGCGGACCCGATGATGTGGTGGTCCGTCAGCACGTTTTTGTCAATCTCCGCCCGGTCCACGTCGATGTGGACAATTTTGGCCTGACTGGCGAAGGTGGCGGGGTTCAGGGCCACCCGGTCGGAGAAGCGGCAGCCCACGGCAATCAGCAGGTCGCACTCGTCACAGGCGGTGTTGGACGCCCTGGACCCGTGCATGCCGATCATGCCGGTGGTGAGGGGGTGGCTTCCGGAGAAGCCGCCGCCGCCCATGAGGCTGATGGCTACAGGGGCGTCCAGCTTCTCGGCGAACTCCTTGAATTCCTTGTCCGCCCGGCCCAGCACCACGCCGCCGCCGCAGATGACAAAGGGCTTTTTTGCCTCGGCGATCATCTCCAGCAGAATGTCCACGTCCTGCTGGTTGGGCTCCGGCTTTTTCAGCTGCTGGTCCCGGTTCAGCTCCCGCATGCCGGAGCAGCCCCGGTTCTCCCGCCAGGGGACGAACTCATAGTCGATTTCCACGCCGGGAAAGGTCACGTCCTTCAAAAAGTCGATCAGCACCGGGCCGGGCCGGCCGCTGGCCGCCACGGCGAAGGCCTGGCGCATGACGGCGGGGATGGTCTGGGGATCCCGGACCAGGAAGGTGGCCTTGGTGATGGGCATGGCGATGCCGGTGATGTCCACCTCCTGAAAGGCGTCCTTGCCCAGTGTGGCCTCCGTGACGTTGCAGGTGAGGAACACCACGGGGGAGGAGTCCAGATAGGCGGTGGCGATGCCGGTGGTCAGGTTGGTGGCCCCGGGGCCGGAGGTGGCGAAGCAGACCCCCACCTTTCCCGTGGACCGGGCGTAGCCGTCGGCGGCGTGGGCCGCCCCCTGCTCGTGGGCGGTGAGGACGTGGCGGATCTTGCCCTGATAGTTATAAAGCTCGTCGTACACATTGAGAATCGTCCCCCCGGGATAGCCAAAGACGGTGTCCACTTCCTGTTCCAGCAGACATTCCATAATGGCGGCGGTGGCGCGGATCTTCATGAAACATCACCCCAAGATTTGAATTCAGGCATGCCTTTTCGGTTTAAGCTACTCATTATATAGAAGGGCGGCGGGAAATGCAAGTCCCCTGAGACCGGGAAGAGTGTCTCTTCACGCATTTTGTCAGGGGGAAGCGGTGCAGGGGGCAGGCTCTGCCCTGCCCCGTTGCTGGGAAGGGAGACGGGCCGGGACAGGACCCTGTGAAAAATCTCCCAATCGGACGCTCCCGAGACCGGGAAAGCGGCTGCCCCTCACTGGTCCACGTCGAAGAGGACCCAGAGCCCCTTTTCCGCCGCGTTGTGCCAGAAGGGGCGGGAACCCGACAGATTCTCCCAGGTATACCCGAAATCCTCTTCATCCATCGGATAGTTGTATTCCTCGGGGTCTATGGCGAAATAGAGCTTCCGGAAGGCCTCCTCCGTCATGCCCTGGAGAAATTGGTCTACCTGGCGGACCTGCTCCGGGGACTTGCAGACGACGAGATAGTCCTCCTCTCCCTCCCGGTCGCCCCGGAGGACCTCGCCCCCCAGGACCACCCAGCAGCCGGGGGCGGGCGTATCTCCAAAGTCCAGACTGCTTCCGCACAGGGCCCGGTGCATGGCGTCCCAGGCCTTGTCCACGTCAAAAATGTCCGCCGTCTCCATCTCGTCCAGATAGTCGGGGACCCGGTCCGTTCTGGGCACGGCCCGCAGCGTTTCCAGCGTTTCCTTTGTAATGGCCCGAAAGCCTCCCAGACAGCCCATACAAGCGCCTCCTTTACTCTTCGTCCTCAGATTTGAATACCTTCAAATAGGCGGGACGGCCCTCCGCCTCCTCGCCGTAGACATACAAGGTGTTGGTCTCCGTGTCCAGGCAGGTGTGGCAGAAGCGCCCGCCAGGAAAGGGGTAGGGCTCCTGGAGACGCTGGAAGTCCACGCCGTCCTCCGCCAGAAGCTTCTGAATCCCGGCGGGGTCGTCGATCTCGTCCGGGCTGGTGGTTTCCTCCAGATTTTCAAGGGAAATGGACAGAAGGAAGGACTGAACGGAATCTGCAAAAGGGGCCCAGTGATACATGGTATCCTGATCGTTGAAATACACCGCCGGGTTGGGCTGGGCCAAATCCTCCGCTTTGATGCCCGCATACCAGCAGCCCTGATTTTCGCACCAGAACAGCAGATAGTTGTCCTGCCGTTCGCTCCAGCGTTCCTTGGGCAGCGCCCACAGCCGTTCCTGCTCCTCATTGCCGGTTTCGTTGTGCCGCCTGTAGTCCAGCATGGCGTCCTCAATGTAATCATGGGAGAATGTTAAGCGGCCGCCGAAGGGTCTGGCGTCCTTGTCTGGAACGCGCATAGGGTGGAGCGTATCGTTCAGGCTGGCCTTTCCGCAGGCGAGATAGTAATCCCGCAGGGCGGCGGGGAGCCTGATTCCCGCGCTGGCCTCATAGGCGGAAACCAAATCCTCTGAAAATCCGTTGGCGGCTTCTTCCTCACCGAATAAAGGCTCAGCCCATTGAACCAGCTCGATGGGGGAAATCTGATACCGTTTTTCACTCACAGCGATGTCCTCCTTGTTTCATCAATACTCCCACTTACAGGGCGACGGGCCGTCCGTTTGAATCCATTCCAAAAACTGTTCCCGCTCCGCCTGTTCCTCTGGAGAGAAAGACAGGTCCAGCAGCCCCTCCAGCAGGGCGGGTTCCCCCCTCAGGCAAAGAGGGCCTGACCGTTCCCGTCCGCCGCCCTCATACCAGCCGATGACACAGGCCGCAACCCTGGGCCGGAACAGGTCGATGGCCCAGCACTCCGGATAGGTCAGCCGCAGGCAGACGTCCGGCTGCTTCCTGTCCTCCCGGAAGGCCCGCAACTCCCGGCACCGGGGGCGGTCCAGCAGAGACCAGCGGTAGACCGTCCCGTTAACCGTGATGGTCTGGGGCTTTTTCCACCACCGCCACAAGACGCTCCGCATCGGCTCAGATCTTTCCGCCGCTCTGGCTCCGCAGATGTTACAGATGGTCGTCATGTGTTCCTGGTTTATTTCCACAGCTTCACAGCGTGCGCGTCCTCAGCCAGGCAGATGTCCCGCAGAGTCTCCAGTTCCCCGGCGTGGTCTTCCAACGGGCCCTCGTACTCCAGCACCGCAGCCACGGAGAACTCGAAGCCCTCTTCCCCGTACTGCTTCCACAGCTCCTGCAGGCGTTTGTTGGGATGCAGGCCCCCGGAGAGCTTGGCCCGGACGCTGTTGAACGCCGCATTGGTGTCCCTGGCGGTTCCCAGGAAGGTCTCTCCGGTTTCCCTGCACCGCAGGGAGATGACGCCCATCTCCGGACGGCGGTTTTTCCACGCCTCCGTCAGGGCTTTTTTCTGTGCTTTGTCCATGTTGTCTGTTCTCCTTTTTTCTTGCGTTCCGATAGATTCCGCCGGACTGCCGTACCCCCGCCGGCGGAATGTGAACAGCAGGGCGCGAGAGGCTCCGGGCTTAAAGGTCTTTCCTGGCCCCGCCTGGGCACCTGATCCGCTCCAGAAACCGCCTCCGCTCCGCCTGCTCCTCCGGGGAAAAGGAGAGGTCCAGCAGACGCTGAAGCAGGGCGGGCTCCTCTTGCAGGATGACAGGCTTTCCGGGTCCGCCGCGCTCGCTGCCCTCGTGCCAGCCGATGATACAGGCGGCGGCTCCGGGCCGGAACAGGTCGATGGCCCAGCACTCCGGGTAGGTCAGCCAAAGGCGGAAAGCCGACTGTTTCTCCTTCTCCCGGAAGACCCGCAGCTCCCGGTATAGGGGGCGGTCCTGCAGAGACCAGAGATAGACCGTGCTTCCGAGCACCAGCTTCCGGGGCCGCTTCCACCAGCGTTTCATAACCGCCCCCAGGGGTCAGATTTTCCCGCTGCCCTTTTGCAGGGCGATGACTCCCGTCCGGGCCACCTCCAGGATATTGAAGGGGCGCATCATGTCCTCAAAGGTCCGGACCCGCTCCGGCGTGTCGGAGATCTCCAGGGTCATGGAGGTGGGGGAGATGTCCGCCGCCTTGGCGCCGCAGATATTGCAGATGGTCATGATGTGTTCCCGGTTGTTTTTGTTGGCGCTGACTTTAATAATCATCAGCTCCCGGCCTACCAGGGCGCTTTCGTCCAGACGGCGGACCTTGATGACCTCCACCAGCTTGTTCAGCTGCTTTTCCACCTGCTCCACCACGCTGTTGCCGCTGTCTACAATGATGGTGATGCGGGAGAGAGAGGGATCGTCGGTGACGCCCACTGCCAGAGAGTCGATATTAAAGGCCCGGCGGGAAAACAGGCTGGTGATGCGGTTCAAAACGCCGGCCTGGTTTTCCACCAGTACGGAAATGGTCTGTTTCACGGGAGAGCCTCCTTTTTCCTTATTCTTGATGTCGTTCCGCAGAAGACCGCGCACGGCGCGGAAATAAAGAGCGCTTCTGCCTGTCCTTCCGGCAAAAGCCGCGCACGGCGCAGGAACGAAAGATCTTTTTTTGCTGACTGTTTCTTTCAGGAAAAAGTCAGTCCGTGGTCCGCCACGCCGGGTCCACCTCGGCAATCAGCAGGCAGGGGCCCGGCTCCGCCAGGAAGGCGTCCAGGGTGGATTCCACGTCTGCCTCCCGGTTCAGGCGGAGGCTGGGGATGCCGTATGCGGCGGCGATGGCGGCAAAGTCCGGATCTCCCTCCAGGTGAACGCCGAAGGGGCCGTGATAGGGGGGCCTGGTCTGGGACTGGTGGACCAGGCCCAGCACGCCGTTGCGCAGCAGCAGAATTTTATTGTCCAGGCCCCGGGCCCGGATGGCCGCCAGCTCGTTCATGGACATCTGGAAGGAGCCGTCTCCGCAGACGGCCACCACCTGCCGGTCCCGCTGGGCGGTTTTCACGCCGATGGAGGCGGGGATGGCATAGCCCATGGTGCCCAGGCCTCCGCTGGTGAGGAAGCGCCCTCCCTTGAGGCGCAGATGCTTGCAGCTCCAGATTTGGTTCTGCCCCACGTCCACGCAGATGGCGGCATCCTCCCGGAGGCGCTCCCCCAGGAGCTTCAGCAGCCGGCCGGGGAAGACGAAGCCCTCCTGTTCCGGATAGGTCCGGTCCAGCTCCTCCCGGCGGAGGGCCTGGAGCTGGCTGAGCCATTCCCCGCAGTCCGCGTGCAGGGTCCGCTCCATCAGCTGCTGCAAAATAATCTTGGCGCTGCCCACCAGGGGAATGGTGGACTGCATGTTTTTCCCGATCTCCGCCGGGTCCACGTCGATGTGGATGTTGGGCATCCGCTTCTGAATCTCGTCGGGGGAGAAAATGGCCCGGTCGGCCACACGGGTGCCGATCATGATGAGCAGGTCGGACTTTGCCAGAGCCTTGTTGGCGGCGGCGTTGCCGTGGGTGCCGATCATGCCCATGTTCAGGGGGTGCTCCGTGGGGAAGAGGGAGAGGCCCATCATGGTGGTGACCACCGGAATGGCGGTCCGGGCGGCAAAGTCCCTCAATTCCTCTTCCGCCCGGGCCAGGAACACGCCGCCGCCGGCGCAGATCACAGGCCGCTGAGCCGAGGAGATGGCCGCCGCCACGTTGATGATCTGCTTGTCATTGCCCCGGACGCTGGGATTATAGCCCCGGATCTGGACCGCCTCGGGAAATTCCACATCCTGCACCAGCTGGTCCTGCACGTCAATGGGAATGTCGATGAGCACCGGGCCGGGGCGGCCGGTGGAGGCGATGTGAAAGGCCTCCTTCAAAATCCGGGGCAGCTGGGCGGCGTCCTTGACCAGGTAGCTGTGCTTGGTGAAGGGCAGAACCGCTCCGGTGATGTCCACCTCCTGGAAAATATCCCGGCCCAGCTGAATGGAGGGCACCTGGCCGGTGACGGCCACCAGGGGGATGGAATCCATGTAGGCAGTGGCGATGCCGGTGATGAGATTGGTGGCTCCGGGGCCGGAGGTGACGATGCAGACCCCGGTCTTCCCGGTGACCCGGGCATAGCCCGAGGCCATATGCCCGGCGTTCTGCTCCGTGCGGACCAGGGTATATCCCAGTCCCGGCGCGGCCAGCAGAGCGTCGGCAATGGGGCAGATGGTGGCCCCGGCGTAGCCAAAGACCATTTCCACCCCTTCCCGCAGAAGGGCCTCCGTTAAAATTTGAGCGCCTGTCATTTCCATAGTGAACTCTCCTTTTTCGCTTCCGGCAGTCTGCGCCGCCCCGGAGGGAAACAAAAACGCCCGTGACCCTGCGTTGGGCCACGGACGTTTTGAAACCGCTGAATCTGAGGCGGCTTCGCCGCTTACATCGCTTCCACGCTCCGCGCATGACCAAACGCACTATTCTGTTTCCGTACCAGAACTACCAGTACCAGAATAATGTACAGGGCCAGGATGCTGTTCAGAGCGGTCAGCATGTTCATGAAGCCTCCGCCGCCTTGACGGCGGCCATTCTGTAAAAGTTGGGGTCCTTGTTTTTTTGATTATTATACATAGCCCTCCGGCAAAGCGCAACTGGAAAAATGATTCGTTCGATTTTTCTGGATGATGTGATGAAAATAAGGATATATATACTCTGCTTCTTGTAAAAAACGGCGAATTTCTCCGCTCCCGCCGGACAGCGTGCGCATAGAATATCCGCAGACCTCCCGGAAGGAAGGCTGCCCGCAAAGACTGCCGCCTCCGGATCAAACGGGCGACCAGGCGCTTCCGGAGCGACGGAAACCATGACAGCAGAAAAGGCGGATACAGGCGGTACAGCACAGGGATGACGGTGCAGGCGGGCTGACGCCCGTCAGGGAGGAAGACGCAGGGGTGTGCCGCCTGCATCTGCCGGACTGCTGTCAGTATTTTTGAGGATTGCAAAGGAAGCAATATGCAGGGGCCGGGCTCCGTCCCGGCCCGTCTGCCGGAAGGCAGGCATCATTGGGAGAACAGACGCAGAGGCCGCCCCCTCCTTCGGATAAATTTATGAGCGGACACGCCCGGAGGAGCGCTTCCGCTTGCCAGAAGGGGAAAAAGACGGTATAATAGAGTCAACGCACCTGAAAACCGGCATACGGTTTTCGGAGCGGGCTTCGCCCGCCGGCGCGTGAACTGTGCAGCGCGCCGCCTGTGAAGCCCGCTTCATGGCCGCCGCAGGACTCCCGGCGATGACAGCGTCGGCTTTCAAACCGTCAGACGATGCCCCGCAGATGCCTGCGGGCGGAATGGAGAGGAACGAATATGAAAAAACAGTATGACGTCCTGGTGATTGGGCCGGTCTCCCTGGACCACAACATCGACTACCAGGGAAACCAGCGGAAGGAAGTGGGGGGCGCGGTGGTGGCCTCCGGCTTCGCGGCGGCGAAGAGCGGGAATAAAACCGCCCTGTTTACCAAGCTGAATCCGGCGGACGCCGACGTGGAGGCGCGTTTCGCGGGCTCCGGGGCGGATGTGTATTGGAGCCCTTCGGCGGCCACCTGCTCCATCCGCAATCAGTATTTCACCGCCGATAAGGAAAAGCGCTCCTGCACCTCCATGGGGGTCTGCGACCCCTTCCGCTTCGAGGAATTGCCGGATGTGGACGCCGCCATCTACCATTTCGCCGGTCTGGTCTACGGGGATTTTGACGGGGCCCTCTTCGCCGAGGCGGCAAAGCACGGCAAAGTGGCCGTGGATGTACAGTGCCTGCTGCGCCACGTGGAGCCGGACAAGACCATGGCCTTCCACGACTGGGCGGAGAAAAAGGAATGCCTGCCCTGCATCGACTACCTGAAAACCGACGCCGCCGAGGCGGAGATTCTCACCGGCCTCACTGACCGGGCTGAGGCGGCCAGGCTTCTCCACAGCTGGGGGGCCAGGGAGGTTCTGATTACCCACAACACCGAGGTGCTGGCCTATGACGGCAGAGAGATTTACACCTGCCCCATCAAAGCCCGGAACCTCTCCGGCCGGACCGGACGGGGAGACACCACCTTTGCCGGGTATATCACGGAGCGGCAGCGGGCCGGCATTGAGGACGCACTGCTGTACTGCACCGCCCTGGTCTCTCTGAAAATGGAGACGCCCGGCCCCTTCCAGGGAAGCCGGGACGATGTGCTGGCCTATATCGCCGAATTTTACAGATAGGGGCGGGGGCTCCCTCCGTTTACCCGGAGCGTCCCGCTGTCAGGGCGGGCTGCGGCGCTCCCGCAGATGCGGCGGGAACGGAAGGGGCCGTGCTGCCTGTGGCGGGAAGACAGAGGCCCTCCGTCCGGCGCAGGGAGAGGCGGACAGCCCGCCGGGACTCGCGGGGCAGGCTCCCGGCTCCGGCGGAAAAAACTCAATAAACCGGAACGGACGAGCCGCCCGCGCTTCTGAGAAAGCGCGGGCGGCCTATTTTTGGTCCGGCTGTTCCGGCCAAGCCGGTCATCCCTTCTGAAGCAGACGCCACAGGGTGGTCCGGCTGATGCCCAGCCGTTTGGCGGCGGCGGTCTGATTGCCTCCAGTTTCCTCCACCACACGCTGAACCACGTCCTGGTCAATTTCGCTGAGGGTCCGGCTCAAATCCAGAGGGGCGGCGGCATTTTCCGCCCTGAGGGAGAACGTGCCCATGTGCCGCTCTGTTTTCAGCACCTCCGACACGGCTGCCGCCGTAATGGTCTGGCCGGAGGCGGTGACGGCCAGCATTTTCATCACCCGCTGAAACTGGGTGTAATTATGAGGCCAGGGAAAGCGCTGGAGCAGGTCCACGGCCTCCGGCTCCGCCCCCAGAATCTGAAGGGGCACGTTGGCGCTGAAGTGGGCGATGGAGAGATTGACCAGGGCGGGAATCCGCTGGGGGGCCGCCCGCAGGGGCGGCAGATACAGGGTCAGGCAGCGGAGCTTGTCCAGGAACAGGGACCCGGCAGCGGAGATGTACTCGTCCGGCTGGCAGACGCAGGAGAACAGAACCCGGTTCTGACGGCAGACATCCATCTCCATCAGCGCCGCCAGAAGCTGGCGCATCCGCTCCTCGGAGAGCACGTCGATGCTGGCGAAATACAGCGTGTTTTCCTTGTCCGTCAGGGGGGAATTGTGGTGCTCCAGCAGAAAGGCCCAGCTCTTGTCGTTGAGGAGGCTGCAATTGATGGAAATCAGGGGATGGTTCTGGAGAGAGCTCCGGAGATACAGGGCCTGTACGATGGATTCCTTGCCGGTGCCGTCCTCGCCGGAGACCAGCACCGGGGCCCGGCTCTGGTTGATCCGCTCAATCTGCTCCTGCAAATCGTCAATGGTCTGGAAGAGGCTGAAAATGCTGCCGTAAAAGGAGGACTCGGACTCCTGGCGGCTGGAGAAGCGGACGCCCACCTGGTTGGGGGAGAGGGTGGTCCGCCGGGCCGCCACGAAAAAGGCCACGCAGGAGAGGCTGCCGGAGCGGATCTGCCGGCTGCGGATGGAGTACAGCATCCCGCCCAGAGTCCGGGCCACCCGGCGCTCCGGAACCTTCCAGGACTCCGGCAGCTCCCGGCGCAGCAGCTCCAGCAGCTCCGTGGTCAGGTTGTCTAGAGTGGAGAAGTACAAAGTGCCGCTTTCGTCGAACACCACCGTCTGGCCGATCTGGCCGTGAATCAGTTCCCGGAAAAAGAGGTTTTCGTCCCGCAGGCGCTGCTGGCTCCAGCTCAGCAGAATGGCCTGGTCAAAGGCCTGGCGGATGCTCTCCCCGGAGGATGTGATGAGGAAGGAATCCATATCCAGGCGCTTGGCAGTGGCGTTGGCCACGGTGTCGCAGAGGACGGTCTGGCACCGGTCCCGCCGGAGCCGGCGCAGAATCGGCTCAATATCGTCCTCTGTATCATAGGAGAACATCTCGATGCGGTAGTCCATCAGTCCGCAGAGGGCCCGGACGTTCTCCACAACGCTGACGGCGGCAACAATGGCGGTTCTGCCCTCCAGGCCGTTGGCCAGCTTCAGGGCATAGAGGATATCGTACATGGAGACCTCAATCTCCACCACCGGCAGGGAGAGATTCTGGCGCAGGATGCTGGCGGTATCCCCTCGGGAGATGACCACGTCGTAATTGCCGTGGAAATTGGCCCGGGCAATTTCCAGCCCCAGCTCCCTGTCGCCCACGAACGGAGTCAGGTCCATCTGCGGGTATTCCGCCGCCAGATTGGACATGAGGGTTTTCATGCCCTCGTAGGGCGCAATGCCCAGAACGCGGATGGGATTGTCCATAGGCCCTCCAAAAGTGTTTCGATATTAAACGTATTATAACAAACCAACAAAAAAATCGCAAGGTTTTTTCGGTGCGTTTCAAATGTGAACGCCAAAAACCAAAAAAATGATTGCACTTGCAGACGGTTCTTTATAAAATGATGCCAAAGTACAGCGGCGGACCGCCGGGTTTTTTAGCGAACCGCCGAAACGGAACATCTGTCGATTTTGATGTTTCAAAAATGAACGCACAAGGAGGCGCGCATGGGCAGACTCTTGATGATTGCGGATGACTTTACCGGGGCGTTGGACTCCGGCGTCCAGTTCGCCGCCCGGGGAGCCCGGACCTGTGTGGTGACGGACCCGGCCTATGATTTTTCCCGGTCGGAGGCGGAGATTCTGGTCCTGGACGCGGAGACCCGCCACCTGAGCCCTAAAGAAGCGTATGACGTCGTGTTCCGGGCGGCGCGGTCCGCGCTGGACGCAGGATTTTCGTACATCTATAAGAAGACAGACTCCGCCCTCCGGGGCAACGTGGGCGCTGAGCTCAGCGCGGTGCTGGACGCCGCCGGGGCGGACCGGATGCCCTTCCTTCCCGCCTTCCCCAAGCTGCGGCGGCTGACCCGGGGAGGCGTGCACTACATAGACGGCGTGCCGGTGGCCGACAGCGTGTTTGGCCAGGACCCCTTTGAGCCGGTGCGGCGCTCCGCCGTTGCGGAGATCATCGGGGAGCAGACCGATACGCCGGTCCGCGTCCGGAAGCCCGGGGAGGATATGGACGCGCCGGGGATTCAGGTTTACGACGCGGAGAACGAGACCGACCTCCGCCGGACGGCCCGGAGGCTGGGCCGGGCTGGGCTGCGGATTTCCGCCGGATGCGCAGGCTTCGGCGCGGTGCTGGCGGACAGTCTGGGCCTCAGCGGAGAAAAGCCCAGGGTTCCGCCTCTGCCCCGTGCGCTGTTTGTGGCCTGCGGCAGTGTGAACCAGGTGACGCTGCGTCAGATGGCCGAGGCGGAGGCGGCGGGATTCCCCCATGTTCACCTGAACCCGGTGCAGAAGCTGGAGCCCGCCTGGGCGGACAGCCCGGACTGCAATCAGGCCGTTGGGGCCTGGCTGGCGGAGGCCGCGGCGAAGAAACGCTTCATTCTGGATGTGAACGACCCGGCAGGGCAGGACGATACCACGCCTTACGCCCGGGCCCGGGGCCTGACCACCGAGGACCTGCGGCGGCGCATTTCCCGGCAGCTGGGACAGCTGGTTCAGCGGATGCTGGACGGCGGCCTGGACGCCACGATTCTCTGCACCGGCGGGGACGCCCTGCTGGCCCTGATGCGGGCGGTAGGCGTGGCGGAGCTGCGTCCGGTCTGCGAGCTGGATACCGGCGCAGTTCTGACTGATTTTGTGTACCACGGGAAAACCTATCATATCATTTCAAAATCCGGCGGCTTTGGAGAGCCGGACCTGTTCATCAGGCTGGCCCGCTCCCTGGGCGCCGGAGAGGACAACGAGGAGGACGGAACATGCTGACAAAGTACGAACTGAAAATGCCCCATGCCGTTTACAGCGGCGAGAACGCTTTGGGCCGGATTCCCGAGATTTTCGCCGCCAACGGCGTCAAGCGCCTTGCGGTCTTCACCGACAAGGGCATCGAGGGCGCGGGTCTTCTGGAGTTCCCCATGGCCCAGGTCAGACAGACCGGTGTGGAGACCATCGTCCTGGACGATCTGCCGGCGGAACCCACCTATATGGAGGCCCAGAAGCTGGTAGACCAGTGCAAGGCCTGCGGCGCGGACTTCATCATGGCCGTGGGCGGCGGCAGCGTCATGGACACCGCCAAGCTGGCCAGCATTCTGATGACCGATGAATACGGCATCAAGGAGCTGCTGGATGAACCCGGCCGGGCCAAAAAGTGCATGAAGACCCTGATGATTCCCACCACCGCGGGCACCGGCTCCGAGGCCACGCCCAACGCCATTGTGGCGGTGCCGGAAAAGCAGCTGAAGGTGGGCATCGTCAACACGGAGATGATTGCGGACTATGTGATTCTGGACGCGGTGATGATTAAAAAGCTGCCCCGGAAGATTGCCGCCGCCACCGGCGTGGACGCCCTGGCCCATGCCATTGAGTGCTTTACCAGCAACAAGGCCAACCCCTTCAGCGATCTTTTCGCCCTCCAGGCTCTGGATATGATTCTGAACAATATCGAGCGGGCCTGTGACGACCCCGAGGCCATGGACGCCAAGAATACCATGCTCCTGGCCAGCTTCTACGCCGGCGTGGCCATCACCGCCTCCGGCACCACCGCCGTCCATGCCCTGAGCTATCCTCTGGGCGGCAAGTACCACATTGCCCACGGCGTGTCCAACGCCATACTGCTGGCTCCCGTCATGCGGTTTAACGAGCCCGCCATCCGTCCCCTGCTGGCCAGAGCCTATGACCGCTGCCTCGGGGGAGACGCGCAAACCCTGGAGGAGAAGAGCGCCGCCGTCATCGCCAAGCTGGAGGGCATTGTCAAGCACCTGGATATCCCCACCAGCCTCACGGAGTTCGGCGTGCCCAAGGAGGACCTGGAGGGTCTGGTGGCCGCCGGCATGGAGGTCACCCGCCTGCTGGTGAACAACATGCGCCAGGTCACCCCCGACGACGCCCGGAAAATTTATCAGGAAGTCCTGTGAGGTCCTGCCAGATAGAAGGTGCGGCGGGACTTCTGGAGGGAAAGGCCGCGATTATCACCGGCTCCTCTCGGGGCATCGGGCGGGCAACCGCGCTGGCCTTCGCCCGGAACGGCGCGAATCTGGTGATTCACGGCACCCGGGAAGAGGCGCTGAGGGACCTGCGGGATGAAATCCGGGCCCTGGGCGTTCGGTGCGAATTTGTGGCGGGGGACATTGGAGACTGCGCCACAGCGCAGCGACTGACGGAAACGTGCCTGGAGGCTTACGGCAAAATTGACACCCTGGTGAACAACGCCGGCGTCAACAGCCGCAGCCGCTTCGAGGACCTGACCTTGGAGGAGTGGGACCGGATGCTCCGGGTCAATCTGACCGGCGTATTCTGCGCCTGCAAATGCGTGGCGCCCCACATGCTGGAGCGGCGGAGCGGGTGCATCATCAATATGTCCTCCACCGCAGGAAAGACCGCCCATCCCAACGCCTCCTTGAGCTACGGGGTTTCCAAGGCGGGCATCAACTCCCTGACCCAAAAGCTGGCCTATGACCTGGCTCCCTACGGAATCCGCGTCAACGCGGTTTGTCCCGGCCCTGTCGAGACGGATATGTCCCGGCAGTGGACGGAGGACTACCGGAAGAAAGTGCTGGAGGATATCCCGCTGCGGCGTCTGGGCCGGGGGGAGGACGTGGCGAACACGGTGGTGTTCCTTGCCTCGGAGATGTCCGCCTTCATCGTGGGGGAGTCCATCAATGTCAACGGCGGTAAATATATGAACTGAACCGCCTGCTGAGGGACTCCGCCGGAGGGCGGCTGTACGACGTAAACCGGACAAAGGCGGAAGCGTTTGTCGATTTTAGTAAAAGAAGGAGCGTGCAACATGAAGCAGCTTGAAATCAAGGGCATCATTCCCCCGGTGGTCACTCCCATGAACCCCGAGGACGAAAGCGTCAACATCCCCGAGCTCCGCAACCAGATCGAGCGGCAGATCACCGCCGGCGTCCACGGCATCTTCCCCTTCGGAACCAATGGCGAAGCCTACATCCTGGACATGAAGGAGAAGGAGGAGATCCTGGAGGCCACCGTGGACCAGGTGAAGGGCCGCATTCCCGTCTACGCCGGCACCGGCTGCATCTCCACCCGGGACACCGTGTATCTCAGCAAGCGGGCCGAGGCCCTGGGCGCGGATGCGCTGTCCATCATTACTCCCAGCTTTGCCGCCGCCAGCCAGAAGGAGCTTTACGACCACTACTGTGAGGTGGCCAAGCACGTGAACATCCCCATCGTCCTCTACAACATCCCCGCCCGCACCGGCAACAAGCTGCTGCCCGAAACCGTGGCCAAGCTGGCCCGGGACGTGGACGTCATCATGGGCGCCAAGGACTCCAGCGGCGATCTGGAAAACCTGAAGGCCTACATCACCCTTACCCGGGACGTGGGCAAGGACTTTGCTGTTCTGGCAGGCAACGACGGCAACATCCTCCCCTGCCTGAAGGCCGGCGGCGCAGGCGGCGTGGCGGGCCGGGCCAACATCTGGCCCAGGACCATTGCTTCCATCTATGACTGCTTCGTGGCCGGAGACCTGGAGAAGGCCCAGGAGGCCCAGGACGCCATTGTGGCGCTCCAGAGAGTGTTCAAATTCGGCAACCCCAACACCATCATCAAGAAGGCCGTGGCGATGATGGGCTATCCCGTGGGAGACTGCCGCAGGCCCTTCAACTACCTCTGCGACGAGGGCGTTGAGGAGCTGAAAGCCGTCCTGAAGGAGACCGCCGACAAAGGCGTCTGCTGAAATCGACAGGAATTGCTGTAAAAAATAAGGAGGTACTGTTATTATGAACAAGCCTATTCTGGGCATCACCATGGGCGACCCCTTCGGCAACGGTCCGGAGATCACCGTCAAGGCCCTGGCGGACAAGAGCGTGTATGACCGCTGCCGTCCCCTGGTGATTGGCGACGTGGCGGCAATGGAGTACGCCGCCAGGGTTGCCAAAAAGGTTTCCGGCATCGACATGAAAATCCGGGTCATCCAGGCCGTCAGCGAGGCCCGCTATGAGTACGGCGTCATTGACGTCTATGATATGGGCATTGTCAAGGCCGGAGACATCCCCAACGACCCTGAGAATCCCAAGCCCTTCGGCCTGGGGGCCACCAAGCTGGGCGGCGAAGCGGCCTTCCAGTATGTCAAGAAGGTCATCGAGCTGGCTATGGCCGGCGAAGTGGACGCCACCATCACAAACGCCCTGAGCAAGGAAGCCATCAACATGGCGGACCACCACTATTCGGGACATACGGAAATCTATGCCGATTACACCCATACCAGCAAATACACCATGATGCTGGCCCATGAGGAGCTCCGGGTGGTCCACGTCTCCACCCACGTCTCCCTGCGGGAGGCCTGCGACCGGGTGAAGAAGGACCGGGTGCTGGACGTGATCCGCATTGCCAATGAGGGCTGCAAGGCCATCGGCATCAAGGAGCCCAAGATTGCTGTGGCCGGACTGAACCCCCACTGCGGCGAGAACGGCATGTTCGGCACCGAGGAGATCGAGGAAATCCAGCCCGCCATTGACGCCGCCATGGCCGAGGGCATCATCATCCCCGAGAAGAAGCCCACCCCGCCGGACACCGTATTTTCCAAGGCGCTGGGCGGCTGGTATGACATCGTTGTGGTCATGTACCACGACCAGGGCCACATCCCCCTGAAGGTCAAGGGCTTTGTCTACAACAAGGCCGAGGGCCACTGGGACGCCGTGGCCGGGGTCAACGTCACCCTGGGTCTGCCCATCATCCGGGCGTCCGTGGACCACGGCACCGGCTTCGGCCACGCTGGAGACGGCCACGCCAACGAGCTGAGCCTGGTCAACGCCATGGATTACGGCATCCGCATGGCCAACGCCAAGGCGGAGCAGTAAGAAACAGCGGAAAGTTTTCTCTAGCTCCGCAGACCGTGAAAACAAAAAAGGCTTCTACCGGCTTTGGCTGGTGAAGAAATAAAGTGGTATCCACAAATCATCGAAAGGAAGAAACAACATGAAAAAAGTATTTGCTATGATCCTTGCTCTGGCAATGGTGCTGAGCCTGGCCGCCTGCGGCGGAGACAAGGGCGGCGACAGCCAGACCTCCGGCGGCGACGCCCAGCAGACCCAGCCCTCCGGCGGTGACGCCCAGCAGACCGAGCCCTCCGGCGAGCAGAGCACCGACGTCCCCGACAAGGTGGACCTGACCTTTGCGGCTCAGGAAGTCGGCACCGCCGCCTACAACTACGCCGCCGCCATCCAGACCGTTCTGGTCAAAGAGATGCCCGGCGCCAATATCAGCATCACCACCACCTCCCCCGGCGGCGTGGGCGCGCCCATCATTGTCAACGGCGGCGCGCAGTGCGACGTGGTCATGTCCAACTCCGCCCCCGCCAAGTGGAGCTATGAAGAGGGCATCCTGGGCAACGGCCCCACCCCCGACATCGCTGCCATCGCCGGCGGCCTGGGCCATGACTTCGTGAACGTCATGTTCACCCAGAAGTTCGTGGACGCCACCGGCATCACCACCATGGAGGACCTGGTGGCCCAGAAGTACCCCGTGAAGCTGGTCTGCAAGACCGACGGCACCTTCGGTGAAATGGCCGCTGAGCGCGTGTTCGAGGCGCTGGGCGTCACTCTGGAAGACGTGGTTTCCTGGGGCGGCGTGGTTGAGAAAACCGGCGGCGACGCCATCAAGAGCGGACTTCAGGACGACCTGTATGATATGACCATCGACCACATCGGAGCCGGCCAGGCCAACACCACCGAGCTCTGCCTGACCCACGACATGTATGATGTCCAGCTGGGCGAGGAGACCATGGCCAAGATGGTGGAAATGGGCTATGATTATGTGACCGTGGAGGCCAACACCTGGAACGGCCAGACCGAGGAGATCAAGACCGTCGGCTCTCAGCAGGTGATCCTGGTCCGTGCCGACCTGGACTATGCTGTTGCCTATCACATGGCCAAGGCCGTGTGCGAGAACAAGGACGACCTGGCCAGCGCCGTGTCCGCCATGAGCTATCTCGATCCCCAGACCGCCGGCACCATGACCCTCACCGGCGTGCCCCTGCATCCCGGCGCCGCCGCCTACTATGAGGACGCCGGCTATCCCCACGGCTGATTTTCCGGCGCTTTTACCCATCGCACGAAGCCTGTACGAAAGCCCGTGCGAAAAAACCTGCTCACAGCGGGTAAAACCCGAGCTGTCAAAGCAAACAAAGCAAAGCCCCCAATAATCACGCCCCGCGGGGAACCGGCGGGGCGGCAGGAAACGCCCTAATCAACGCACTGCCGCGCAATGCGCGGAAGTAAGGAAGCGGGGGACGCGCTCTCCCAGCGTCCCCCGCTTCCTTTTTCTCTCCCACATCCATATACATCACTGAACGAAGGAGGGGTTGTCTCAATGGGAAAGAATTTCGATTGGCGCAAATGGGCGGCGATCGTGCTGACAGTGGCAATGGTCATTTTCCAGGCATACCTTGCGCTGGTCAAGCAGTTCGCCACAATGCTCCAGGCCCCCATTCATCTGTTGTTCGCTCTGACCCTGGTCTACCTCTATAATCCCCCGGACAAGAAATACCGGAAAAAGATTCAAAAGGAAAAGGGCGACGCCGCCGCTCCGGCGGAGCTGAACAAGTTCGCCTGGACCCGCTGGATTGACATAGCGGTCTACGCCTGCATCATCTTCCAGCTCGGGTATGTACTGAGCCGGTATGAGTATCTCATCAACCACGTCATGTTCATCAGCCCGGTGGACGGAATTGATATCGCATTCATGGTCATCACCGTGGTCCTCCTGCTGGAGGCGGTGCGCCGGACCCTGGGCGCGATCCTCTTCGGCTTTATTCTGGTGTTCATCATTTATGCCTGGGCCTCTCCTTATCTGCCCGGTATCCTCTATACCCGGGGCAAGGCCGCGGCTCAGATGCTCAAGCAGTTCACCGAGGGCATGACCATGGGCACCTCCGGCGTCTTCGGTTCCCCGCTGCAAACGTCGGCCAACAGCCTGTTCTACTTCATTGTCTTCGGCGCCTTCTTCTCCGCCTTCGGCGGCGGCCAGCTGCTGATTGATATCGGCATGAAGGCCTCCAACAAGGGTTCCGGCGGCCCGGCGAAAGCCGCCGTCATCTCCTCCGGCCTCATGGGCATGATCTCCGGCTCCGCCGTGGCCAACGTGGCCACCACCGGCGTCATGACCATTCCCATGATGAAGAAGGTGGGCTATGAGCCCGAGGAAGCCGCCGCCATTGAGGCTGTGGCCTCCACCGGCGGCCAGGTCATGCCCCCCATCATGGGCGTGGGTGCCTTCATCATGGCGGAGATGCTGGGCATCTCCTACGGCAAGGTTGCCGCTTCCGCCATCATCCCCGCCGTGGCGTACTATTTCGCTGTGTTCATCCTGGTGGACCGGCTGGCCGCCAAGCGCTCCAGCCGTCTGGACGGCAAGGTGGACACCACCATCAAGGTGGAGCGGAAGATCCTTCCCCGTCTCTATCTGCTGCTGCCCGCCATCATTCTGGTGGTCTTTATCGTCCGGGGCGCGTCTCTGATGCGGGCCGGCACCATGGGCATCTTCTCCTGTCTGGTGTGCGACGTCATCAGCTACTTTATCAATGACAAAAAGGACTTTGTGGACCTGAAGGGCATCTGGAACTGCTGCATGGACGGCGCGAAGCAGGCGGCGGAAATCGCCATTCCCACCGCGGCCTGCGGCATCATCATCAACGTGGTGACGGGCCAGACCGCTCTGGCCACCAACCTCTCCGGCGTCATCTCGGGTCTTGGCACCGACAAGCTCTTCATCGCCATGCTGATTGCCATGGTGGGCTGCATGCTGCTGGGCATGGCTCTGCCCACGGTGGCCGCGTATCTGGTGGGCGTTATCCTGTTCGTGCCCTGCATCCGTCCCATCCTGATTGCCAGCGGCATGGCGGACGCCACTGCCAACCTCTGCGCCAACATGTTCGTGTTCTATTACGGCATCATGGCTCAGATCACCCCGCCTGTGTGCGTGGCATCCTACACGGCGGCGGGCATTGCCGACGGCAACGCCATGAAGACCGGCGTGAAGGGCTTCCTCTTCTCTATGGTGGGCTTCATGGTGCCCTTTGTCTTCGTATACAATCCCGCCATTCTGCTCCAGGGCACCGCTGTGGAAATCGCCATCGGCGCTGCCATGCTGCTGGTGGGCACCTTCTTCCTGGCTACCGTGGTTTCCGGCTATTTCAGCACGGAGATGAGCGTGTTGGAACGGGTGCTGCTGTTCGCGGCGGCGATCTGCCTCATCACTCCGGAGACCATGACCTCCCTTGTGGGCGTGGTCCTGGGCGTCGCCATGCTCGTCCTGAACACCGCCCGGAAGAAAAAGACCGCAAAGGCGGCCTGAGTGCTCCAATAGCAATCACCGCATCCCCTGCGAAACCGGCGGGCGGAACGGCCCAGCGGGCCGTTCCGCCTTTTTGCCGCCGCCCCGGCCGGAGCTTCTCCGCTCCGGCTGTGAGGAAAATTTCCATAGAAAGGAACATGTATCATGGATTATCCTGTTCTCCCCGGCCTGACGTATGACGGCGTTCTCTATCAGAATCTGGAGATGGGCACCGTGGAGGCGGTCATCCCGCCCGGCGTTCATCCCACCTGCCACTCCCCTGCTACACTGGAGCTGCCAAATGGGGACCTGGTGTGCTGCTGGTTCGCCGGCACCTATGAGGGCAGCGCCGACGTCCATATCGTCTGCGCCCGTCTGCCCAAGGGAGCGGACCGCTGGACGGAGCCTGTGGACATCTCCGGCGACCCTGCCCGCAGCGAGCAGAACCCCTCTCTGTTCTACGGGCCCGATGAGGCCATCTGGGCTATGTACACCGCCCAGAAGGACCGGGAGGCCGGCAAGGACAACATGCAGTTCACCTCTCAGGTCCGGGTGCAGAAGAGCACCGACGGCGGCCTGACCTGGGGTCCCTATGAAACCATGTTCCCCAGGGAAGGCACCTTCTGCCGCCAGGCCATTCAGGTGCTGTCCAACGGCCGTTGGATTTTCGCCAACTGGCTGTGCACCGACTCTGCGGACGGTCTTTCCGGCGACCCCACCGCCTTCCAGATTTCCGAGGATCAGGGGAAGACCTGGCGGCAGGTGGATATGCCCAACAGCCATGGCCGTGTCCACGCCAACGTGGTGGAGCTGGAGAACGGCCATCTGGTGGCCTTCATGCGGGACCGGGAGGCGGCCAACATCTACCGCAGCGAGTCCCTGGACTGGGGCGACACCTGGTCTGAGCCCAAGCCCACCCCTCTGCCCAACAACAACTCCAGCATCAGCGCCATCCGCCTCCAGAGCGGGCGCATCGCCGTGGCCTGCAATCCCACCTGTACCCCGGCGCCCAGTCCCGGCAAGGCGGCCTGGCCCGGCCTGCGGTGCCCGGTGGCCGTGGCCCTCAGCGAGGACGGCGGCCTGACCTTCCCCATGATCCGCTGGATGGAGCGGGGCGAGGGCTTCGTCGGAGATGAGAACAGAACCAACAACAAGCAGTATGAATACCCCCATATCATGCAAAGCTCCGACGGCCGCATCCACCTGACCTACGCCGCCTTCACCCGGAAGGCCATCAAGTATGTCAGCTTCACCGAGGCGGACGTCATGGGCGCGAAGCGGGAGACCGTGGGCCTGTACAATCCCACCGCCGCCCAGATGAAATAAGGGGGGCGTCTGATGAGCTGCAAATTTGAGCTGGAACACATCGGCGTCAATACGGCCAATGCCGACGAGGCCCTGAAGCTGGCGGAGCTCCTCAGCGGCCTGTTCAGCTTGGAGCCCCGCCACGGCCAGAAGTCTGAGTTTGCCGGACCTTATTTTGAGTGCATGAAGGCCCCCTTCCTGGGAACCAACGGGCACATCGCCATGCGGACCCCGGACCTTGCCGCCGCCATGGAGGAGCTGAAAGCCAAAGGCTTTTCCTTCAACATGGACACCGCCGCCTATGACGAAGCCGGGCGCATTAAAAACGTCTACCTCTCCGGCGAGTTCGGCGGTTTCGCCATCCACATCATGCAGAAATCCTTTTAGCGCCGCGCCTGGAGTCGGGCGCTTGAGCAGGCCGGTCCCACACGGACGGAAAAGGGCAAAAGCGGGGCCCGTTTTTCCTGACTCTGCGCCGCTCCTGGAGTCGGGTGCTTGAGCAGGCCGGTTCCACGCGGCTGGAAAAGGGCAAAAGCGGGGCCCGTTTTCCTGACTCTGCGCCGCGCCTGGAAGGAGGATGCCCATGCGCTTTGATTCCTGGAGTGAGTTAAGTCAGGAAGCGCCGTTTTGCGGCGGAAAATGGGACAGGGACAAGCTGAAAGAATACCTGATCCAGTCGTGCGATCAGAGGTTTCAGCAGCTGATCGAGCTTTATTTTGCGCAGTTTCGGACGGACGGGGCACTGGCGGACCTGCTGTTTGAGTTTTTGCTGAATGAGGACTACGACGGGTCCGACTGCCAGATCGGCGCCGCCTGTTTCATCCGCCAGATGGACCGGAGCGTGCTGAAAGAACGGCGGGCGCTGGTGCTGAAAGCGCAGGAAAACGACGTATTCTGGCGCAGGCCGTTTCAAACCGACGATTATTTGAGCTGGATATAAGGCGTGGCACACCATTTTCTGCCGGCCTTTATGAATGGCACAAAAAATGAGGAGACCGGCGTGGATTTCACGCCGGTCTCCTTATTCAGCTATGGCGGCCAGGGAACCTGGCAAGCGGCGCTGTTGCGTTGACGCCGCGATTGCGGCGCCGCGCCGCCGGTCCCCGGCCGCCCACGGTGTGGAAAGACCTCTCCCGGCCTCTCCGCGCCGTGGAGCTTATTGAGAAATCACGGTGCCGGTCTTTCCGGCCACGCCGGCCTCTGCCTTTTCCAGCAGGGTGATGAGGGCGCGGCGGCCAGGCCGGGACTCGGCAAATTTCAGGGCCGCCTGGACCTTGGGCAGCATGGAGCCGGGGGCGAACTGGCCTTCGGCGGCATAGCGCCGGGCCTCCTCCGGAGTCATGTGATCCAGCCATTTCTGATCCGGCCTGCCGAAGTTCACGGCGACTTTTTCCACGGCGGTCAGGATGATGAGCACATCCGCGTCCAGCTCCTCTGCCAGCAGCTCCGAGGCAAAGTCCTTGTCGATGACCGCGCCCGCACCCTTCAGATGGTGGCCCTCGGTCTTATAGACCGGGATGCCGCCGCCGCCGGCGGCCACCACCACCTGTCCTGCCTCCACCAGAGCCCGGACGGTGTCGATCTCAATGATGGACTTGGGCAGGGGAGAGGCCACGCACCGCCGCCAGCCCCGGCCTGCGTCCTCCATGACGGCGTTGCCCCGGCGGCGCATTTCCTCCGCCTCGGCCTCGGTCATAAAGGTCCCGATGGGCTTCGTGGGGTTCTGGAAGGCGGGGTCCTCCGGGTCCACCTCCACCTGGGTCAGGATGGTGGAAACGGGCTTGATGATGCCCCGGTCCAGCAGCTCCTCCCGCAGGGCGTTCTGAAGGTCATAGCCGATATACCCCTGACTCATGGCCGTGCAGACGGACATGGGGGCCATGGGATGGGTGGGATCTTCCCGGGAGAGGGTGGTCATGGCAATGTTAATCATGCCCACCTGGGGGCCGTTGCCGTGGGAGACCACCACCTCCCAGCCTCCCTCGATCAGGTCCACGATGGCCCTGGCCGTGTGCTTCACGGCGGCCATCTGTTCCGGGAGGTTCTTGCCCAAGGCGTTGCCGCCCAGGGCGATCACAATGCGTTCAGGCATGGCGGTACCTCTTAGAAAGACTTTCTCTTATCCCCGCTGTCCATGGCCATCAGGGCGGACACAGGGTCCTTCACCTTGCTCATCATAATCATGGCAGCGATGATATAGGGCTTGTAGCTGGCCTGCTTGTACAGGGGCACCAGATAGCGGTCGAACACGGAGTTATCCACCTCTCCCTCGGGGCAGCTGAGGCCGGTGATGTCGGCGGGGAGGCAGTGGAGATAGAGGGCGCTGCCGTTGCGGGTGCGCTTCATCATCTCTTCAGAACAGGTCCAGTCCTTGTGCTGGGCGTTCTGGGCCAGCAGCTTTTGCTCCAGGGCGTCAATACCCGCCTGGTCGCCGGCCTGATAGAGGCGGGTCCGCTCCTCCATGGCGGCAAAGGGGGCCCAGCTCTTGGGATAGACGATGTCGGCATCCTGGAAAGCCTCTTCCATCGTGGCGACCTTCTTGTAGCTGCCTCCGGTGGCGGCGGCGTTTTTCCTGGCGATTTCCTCCACCTCGGGCATGACGTCATAGCCCTCGGGATGGGCCAGCACCACATCCATGCCGAACCGGGTCATCAGGCCGATGACGCCCTGGGGCACGGACAGGGGCTTGCCGTAGCTGGGGGAATAGGCCCAGGTCATAGCGATTTTCTTGCCTTTGAGGTTCTCCACGCCTCCGAACTGGTGGATGATGTGGAGCATGTCGGCCATGCACTGGGTGGGGTGGTCCACGTCGCACTGGAGGTTCACCAGGGTGGGCTGCTGCTCCAGGATGCCGTCCCGGTAGCCCTCCTTCACGGCGTCCATGAAGGTTTTCTGATACTTGTGGCCCTCTCCGATGAACATGTCGTCCCGGATGCCGATGACGTCGGCCATAAAGGAAACCATGTTGGCCGTCTCCCGGACGGTCTCGCCGTGGGCAATCTGGCTCTTTTTCTCGTCCAGGTCCTGGACGGCCAGTCCCAGCAGGTTGCAGGCGGAGGCGAAGGAGAAGCGGGTCCGGGTGGAGTTGTCCCGGAAGATGGAAATGCCCAGGCCGGAATCGAAGATCCGGGTGGACTTATTCCGTTCCCGCAGATCCCGCAGGGCGTCGGCCACGGTGAAAATGGCGTCCAGCTCCTCGTCGGTCTTGTCCCAGGTCCAATAGAAATCGGACTTGTACATGTTGTTGATGTGCAGCTTTTCCAGATGCTGGGCCAGCTCGATGGTCTTGCTCATAGCTTCATTCTCCTTATTTCCTGAATTTTCCGAAATAGTCTTTCAAAATGGCAAAGCTCTCCTGGCGGAGGACCCCGGCGGTAACCTGGGGCCGGTGGCCGGAGTTGGCGAAGACAAGGGCGCTGCAATCACAGCCCTCGCTGCCGAAGATAGACGCCAGATCCCGGGCGCCGGCGGCGTAGACCAGCCGGCCCAGCTTTGCCCACACCATGGCCCCGCTGCACATGAAGCAGGGCTCGCAGCTGGTGTAGAGCGTATAGTCCCGGAGATTCATGATTCTCTTCTCATGGCAGAACCGGCGGATCAGGCCCAGCTCGGCATGAAAGGTGGGGTCGCTTTGGCTGTAGATTTGGTTCTCATTGGAATAGACAATCCCGCCGTCCTTCACCAGCACCGCCCCGAAGGGCTCGCTGCCGTGCTCCGCGGCCAGCCTGGAGAGGCGGACGGCCTCCCTCATAAAGCGCACGTCGTCTGCCGCCGCCGCAGGCGTCCGTTCCTCCTGAATCACTGGATGTCGTTGTCGGTGAGGCTCTGGCGGAACTCCGTCACGTCGCCGGTTTTGTTCTCCGGCTTATACAGGCCGGGAACGGCGGCGTACAGAGCGGCGCAGGTCACCAGGTCCTGCTTCCAGGTGATTTCATTGGGGGCGTGGGCCTGAGACTCCGCGCCGGGGCCGAAGCCCACGCAGGGGATGCCGTAGCGGCCCTGAATGGAAACGCAGTTGGTGGAGAAGGTCCACTTGTCGGTGAGGGGGCGGCCCGTCCGGAGGTGCATGGCGTCCTTCCTGGGGTCGGCGTCGGCGTGGCCGATGCGTTCCCTGCCCCAGAGGGCCTCGTGAGCGTCTACCAGAGCCTGGACATGGGCGGCGGTGGCCTTGTTGATCCAGGTGGGGAAGAAGCACTCGGTTTCATAGACCGTGCCGGTCCAGGCGGGCCGGTCGTACATGTACATGCTGACCTTCACGTCGTCCCCGTACTTCTTCACGCTGGGCAGCTGCCGGATCTCCTCCAGGCAGGAGTCCCAGGTCTCGCCGGCAGTCATGCGGCGGTCAATGGAGATGGCGCAGGAGTCCGCCACGGCGCAGCGGCTGGGGGAGGTGTAGAAAATCTGGCTGACGGTGCAGGTGCCCCGGCCCAGGAAGCGGGCGTCCTCGGCGTGCTCGGGGTTGAATTCCTCGTTGAGCATCTTGACCAGGCCCTTGACTTTGTTGGACGGGCCGTCTCCGTTCTCGTTCAGGGCCCGGACGTCCTGGAGGATGTCGGCCATTTTATAGATGGCGTTGTCTCCCCGCTCCGGGGCGCTGCCGTGGCAGGAAACGCCCTTCACATCCACCCGGATTTCCATCCGGCCCCGGTGGCCCCGGTAGATGCCGCCGTCGGTGGGCTCGGTGGAGATGACGAACTCGATTTGATTCCGGGCGTCCTCGGGACCGTTGAAGTATTTGTTGACAATGTACTGCCAGCACATGCCGTCGCAGTCCTCCTCCTGAACGGAGCCCACCACCATGATTTTATAGCCCTCGGGAATCAGTCCCAGGTCCTTCATGATTTTGGCCCCGTAGACGGCGGAGGCCATGCCGCCCTCCTGGTCGCTGCCGCCACGGCCATAGATGATGTCCTCGGTCTCATAGCCGGTGTAGGGGTCGGATTCCCAGTTGTTGAGATTTCCGATGCCCACCGTGTCAATGTGGGAGTCGATGGCAATGATTTTCTCTCCCTGGCCCATCCAGCCGATGATGTTGCCCAGGCCGTCGATTTCCACCTTGTCAAAGCCCAGCTTTTCCATCTCGGCCTTGATGCACATGACGACTTCCTTTTCCTCACAGCTCTCGCTGGGATGGGAGATCATGTCCCGCAGGAACCGGGACATCTCCGCCTTGTAGCCTTCCGCCGCGGATTTGATCGCTTCAAAGTCCATCATACAGTCCTCCGTCAAAATAAATATTTATGTACGGCTCCCGCCGTCTGGTCCCTGGTGGCTTCTTCTCTGTATCTCTATCATAGCATAAGAAATCCAGTTGTCAAACAAAAAATTTGAAAACCAAAAAATTTTTTTGAAAACCTGTTGATTTCTCTAAAATTTATGCTATGATGAAGATAAGAGACCGGAGCTTTTCATAAAGAAACGGGAAAAAAGGGGGGCCTGCCTACGGAAAACAGTAAACTGGATCTATTGAAACAGGTGGCCAACTGCATTGCCGCCCAGCTGGGCAGCAGCTGCGAGGTGGTGGTCCATGACCTGAGCCGGGACCCGGAGCAGTCCATCGTCTTCATTCTCAACGGACATGTCACCGGGCGGAAGGTGGGGGACGGCGCGTCCACCGTGGTGATGGAGCAGCTGCGCACCAACGATCCGGAGCCCAGGGACCACCTCTGCTACCTCACCAAGACCCCCGACGGGAAAATTCTGAAATCCTCCACGGTCTATATCCGGAACAGCCGGGGAAAGGTCTCCGCCATTTTCGCCATCAACTACGATATTTCCAAGCTGCTGATGGTGGAATCCGCGGTGCAGGACCTGATTTCCACCGGGGAACCGGTTCAGTCCGAGCCGGAGAAGATTACCAACGTCAGCGATCTGCTGGAGGGACTTATTCAGCAGTCCGTGGCCCTGGTGGGCAAGCCCGCCGCCCTGATGAACAAGGACGACAAGGTGCGGGCCATCCAGTTCCTGAACCAGAACGGCGCGTTCCTGATTACCAAGTCCGGCGACAAGGTCGCCAAATACTTTGGCATCTCCAAATATACCCTATATTCCTATATTGATATGAAACAACAGGAGGGCAAGCAATCATGATTGATCTTACCATCAACAAGCAGGGCCTGGAGCACAACCTGAAAAAGGCCCGGGAGCAGAACATCCTCATCCCCACCATCGCCCAGATGCAGCATCCGGAGACCATCCCCGAAAAGATTCAGGAAAAGCTGAAATCCGTGGGCCTGTGGGACGTGAATCCCCTGAACCTCTTCCGCATCACCTGGAAGAACGAGGCCAGGGAGTCCGGAGGCCTCTTCCGGGAAGTCCCCAACTATATCGAGCTTCCCAGCGCCCTCACCGGCGTGCCCTGCCGCATTATCGCCATGGCCGGCAAGTGGTTCCCCACCGGCTGCCACAAGGTGGGCGCCTCCTTCGGCTGCCTGGCCCCCCGGCTGGTGACAGGCCAGTTCGACGTGGACGCCCACAAGGCCGTCTGGCCCTCCACCGGCAACTACTGCCGGGGCGGCGCGTTCAACTCCAAGCTGCTGGGGGCCCAGGGCGTGGCCATTCTCCCTGCCGAGATGAGCCAGGAGCGGTTCAACTGGCTCCACGAGATCGGGGCGGAGGTCATTGCCACCCCCGGCTGCGAGTCCAACGTGAAGGAAATCTTCGACAAGACCAACGAGCTGAAGCAGGATCCCCAATACATGATCTTCAACCAGTTTGAGGAGATGGGCAACCCCCTGTGGCACTATAACGTCACCGGCTTCGCCCTGGCGGACCTGTACGAGGCAGTGAAGCGCCCCGGCGACCGCTTCGCCGGCGCCTGCTTCACCTCCGGCTCCGCCGGCACCATGTCCGCCGGCGACCTGCTGAAGGAGCGCTATCCGCGCCTGAAGCTGGGCGTGGGCGAGGCTCTTCAATGCCCCACCATTCTGAACAACGGATTCGGCGGCCACCGGATCGAGGGCATCGGAGACAAGCACATCCCCTGGATTCACAATGTAAAAAACACGGACATGGCCATTGCCATTGACGACGAGGATTCCCAGCGCCTGCTGCGGCTGTTCAACACCGCCGAGGGAAAGGATTACCTGCTGAACACACTGAAGCTGGACCCGGAGCTGGTGGAAAAGCTGAGCTGGCTGGGCATCTCCGGCATCGCCAATGTGCTGTGCTGCATCAAGATGGCAAAATACTACGACTTCACAGAGCGGGACGTGGTGGCCACCGTCATGACGGACTCCGCTATGATGTACGGCAGCCGCATTGAGGAGCTGAACGAACAGTTCGGCGCTTACACGGTGACCGAGGCGGTTCTGGACCACAACATCCACATGCTGGGCCAGAAGACGGATCACCTGATGGAGCTGACCTACATGGACCGCAAGCGGGTGCACCATCTGAAGTATTACACCTGGGTGGAGCAGCAGGGCAAGACCAGCGAGGAGCTGAACGCCCTGTGGTACGACACCGAGGGCACCTGGGACGCGGTTCACAAGCAGGCCAAGGACCTGGACGAGCTCATCAACGCCTTCAACGAGGAGACCGGCGTGCTCAAAAATCTGTAAGCCGGAGCAAAACCCATGAGGGAAAAGGCGGGGCCGAAAGGCCCTGCCTTTTTCTGCCGGGGAATCGCCCGGCTGAGGACTTTTGCAGGGACCGCCGCCCACGGAGGGCCGTCCCCATGGAACCGCCCGCCTTGGAATCACCAAGGCCCCCAAAAAGCCACGGTCCCGGAACCGCCGGGGCCCATCCCCCGCGGCAGGCGGTCCATTTCCCTGCCGGATGGTCCAGGGCCCGGCCCTGCACTGTGCCGCCGGTATGGGGCCTGCGGGAGCCCCCTAAAATAGGTGAATAGAGGTATCCCGCCGCCGGAACCCTGTTGACAAGCAGGGTCAGAGATTTTATGATGTAGAAAAACCGGGATGCAGCGCTCCGCTCCGGCCGGAAAAAGGGGGAAAGACCTGTGAAAACGGATATCCATGTCCATCTGATTCCGCCGGCCCTTTCGCCCGGGGCGGACGTGCCTGCCCTTGGACCGGAGGCCCTGGAGACCCTCTGCCGGTCCGGCGGAGCGGAGCGGGCGGTGATTCAGGGCTGGCCCTTCCGGAGACTGGAGGACTGCCAGGTCCAGAATCGGGCCATATTGCAGGCGATCCGTACCCGTCCGGACTTTTTCAGGGGCTTCTGCACAACGGCTCCCGGAGCGGGGGCAGCGGCGCTGGAGGAGGCTGCCGCCTGTCTGGACGCCGGCTGCTCCGGCATCGGTGAGCTGGACCCGGCCCGACAGGGCTTTTCCCTGGAGGACCCGGATTTCCTGAAGCTCTGCGCCCTGTGCGAGGATCGGGGCCGGGTTTTGTGTCTGCACACGGACATGACCGTGGGCCGGGAAGGCGGCGGGAGGGCGGTTCTGCCGGCGGACTGCCTCCGGCTGATTGAGGCCCGTCCCGGCCTGCGGCTACTGCTACCCCACTACGGCGGAGGCCTGCCCTTTTATGCCCTGATGCCGGAAGTGGCCCGGAAGCTGAAAAACGTCTGGTTTGACGCCG
Organism: Oscillospiraceae bacterium; assembly: GCA_910575505.1. Lineage (GTDB taxonomy): Bacteria > Bacillota > Clostridia > Oscillospirales > Oscillospiraceae > Oscillibacter. Next base: position 155,542 of record CAJTFK010000003.1, on the reverse strand, counting down.
CGCCGGAGGGCTGCATCCTGCCGCCCCAGGCGTCGGACTGTGCGCGGCTGTGCCTGGGGGCGGACCGGCTGCTGTTCGGCTCGCACCTGCCGGGGCCCGTCTTTGACGCCGGTCCCTGCTGGGAGCTGCCCGAAGAATGGGAAGGGATATTATGAACCGGGGACGGATTGTCGACTGTCATACCCACATGTTCCCCGCAGACATTCCCGCCCGGTGGGACTGGTACGCCGCCCGGGACAGCTGCTTTGCGGAACTGACCCGGGAGTCGCCCCGGAGCCGGGTCCGGGAGGCCTGGGCCACGCCGGAGGAGGCTCTTCGGGCTGCCGACCGGGCGGGGGTGGAACGCATCGTCATGCAGGGCTGGTACTGGCGGGACATGGACCTCTGCCGCCGGCACAACGACTACATGGAGGGCGTGGTCCGGGCCTATCCCGGCCGCTTTGCCGCCTATGCCAGCATCAACCCCGTCTTCGGGGAGGCGGCGGTGCGGGAGGTGGAGCGCTGCCGGGACATGGGCTTTTCCGGCGTGGGGGAGCTGGGACCCGGCGGGAACGGCTATCCCCTGGACCACCCCGGCCTGCTGGAGGTGCTGGAGACGGCGGCGCGGCTCTGCCTGCCGGTCTGCTTCCATGTGGGCGAGCCGGTGGGGCACGCGTACCCTGGGAAGGACCGGACCCCCATTGAGGGATTTTATGACATCGCCAGGCGCTTCCCGGATCTCCGGCTGATTCTGGCCCACATGGGAGGCGGACTGCCCTTCTATGAGCTGCTGCCCCATGTGCGGCAGGCCTTCCGGAACGTGTGGTATGACCTGGCGGCCAACCCGCTGCTGTATGACATCCGGGCCGTGAAGGCGGCGGTGCGTCTGGCGGGGCCGGAACGGGTGCTGTTCGGTACGGACTTCCCCCTGACCGTCTACCCCCGGCGGCGCCAGGGGCAGGATTTCTCCCTGTTCATTGAGGACATAGAGGAGCACGCCGGTCTGACAGAGGCGGAATGGGAGCTGGTGATGGGGGCGAATATGCGCCGCCTGCTGGAATCTGCCGGAAAGGGACAGAACCGCTGAGCCGGGGCGGAGGGAACGGGAATGTCCGCTCACGCAGTTTATCAGAAGGAGATGCAGGGGGCCTCTGGGCCCGTCCGTATTCCCGGCTGTGCCGGGCTTCCGGCAGATGGGCCGGGACAGAGTCCGGCCCCTGCATAAAATCCTTCAATAAGACCCTCCCGCACGTACCCCAGGTCTCCCGCGGACCTTCTCCTTCCGGCGGCCTCTCCGTTTCTTCCTGCGAAAGCGCCGCCTGCTCCGGCCATGCCGCCCGGTCCATGCCGGGGGTGGCTGAACGCAGATTTCATGGACAGCGCGGAAAAGGGCGGCTGTGAAGGATGAAAAAAGGAACCCCCCAAGGGGGTTCCTTTTCGCTGCTTTGGATTAAATGGTGTCCAGGAAGCGCAGGAAGGCCGCTTTCCCTTCCTCCGTCCGCTTGTAGACGCCGGCGTGCTCCAGCACCTGGGCAAACACCAGGCCGGTTTCCTTCTGGACAATCCCCAGAGCGTTCTCCGCTGTAATCTGATACCTGGGGGCAAAGCCCTCCGCCCATTCGGCGTGCTTGGCGGTCTTCTCGTCCGCCCGGAGGTCTTTGCCGCTCACGAGGCAGTCCGCCACCGCCGCCAGTTCCTCCTTCAGCCGGGCGGGGAGGACAGCCAGTCCCATGACCTCGATCAGGCCGATGTTCTCTTTTTTGATGTGGTGGAGCTCGTCGTGGGGATGGTAGAGGCCCAGGGGGTACTGCTCCGTGGTCAGGTTGTTCCGCAGCACCAGGTCCAGCTCGTACTGCTTCCCCCGCCGCCGGGCGATGGGGGTGATGGTGTTGTGGGGTTCGCCGTCCGTCTCGGCAAAGATAACGGCGCTTTCATCTGTGTAGGTCCGCCAGACGGTGAGAATCCTGTCCGCCAGGTCAATGAGCCGGTCCGGGTTTTCAGAAGAAATCCGGACCACAGACATGGGCCACCTGACGATCCCCGCTTCCACATCCTCGAAGCCGGGGAAGGTGAAGGGAGTTTCCACCGGGGCCTTTTCCATGGCGAAGGTGTAGTGCCCGCCCTGGAAGTGGTCGTGGGCCAGAATGGAGCCCCCCACGATGGGCAGGTCGGCGTTGGAGCCCACAAAGTAGTGGGGGAACTGCCGGACGAAGTCCAGGAGCTTGCCGAAGCAGGCCCGGTCGATCTTCATGGGGGTGTGCTCCTGATTGAAGCAGATGCAGTGCTCATTATAGTAGACATAGGGAGAATATTGCAGGAACCAGGGGGAGCCGTTGATGAGGATGGGAACAATCCGGTGGTTCTGCCGGGCGGGGTGGTTCACCCGGCCGGCGTAGCCCTCGTTCTCGGCGCAGAGCTGGCACCGGGGATAGGCGGAAGCGGGCAGGTGCTTGGCAGCGGCGATGGCCTTGGGGTCCTTCTCCGGCTTGGAGAGGTTGATGGTGATGTCCAGGTCTCCGTATTCCGTGGGGGCTTTCCACTGCATGTCCCTGGCGATACGGTCCCGGCGGATGTAATTGGTGTCCTGGCTGAACAGGTAAAACCAGTCGGTGGCCTTCTTCGGCTCTATCTCATAGTAGAGCCGGAACATCTCCCGCACGTCATAAGGCCGGGGCGTCAGCCGGCCCATGAGCTCGGTGTCGAACAGGTCCCGGTAGACCACGGAGTTCTCCGCCAGCACGCCCCGTGCGTAGGCGTCATCCAGCAGCTCTTCCAGAATGGGGGCCAGCTCGATGTCCCCTGTCTCCCAGTCCTTCTCCGCCGGTTCTGTATAACTATCCAGTTTTAATACGTCCAGTATGGTGTTGATGGCCCATGTGTAATCGCATTCCTCAATCAGCCCGGAGCGGAAGGCGTAGCCTGCCAGCCTGGAAATCGCTTCGTTAACCATGAGCGTCCTCCTTGTATGCGGTTTTTTCTTGATTTAAGAGGCGACGACCCAGCCGCCCTGAGGCCGGATGCGCAGCACGTGGCACTTGCCCTGGCCCAGTACCGCTTCCATGCCGGCCTTGAAGGCCTCCAGCTGCTCCGTGGGCACAAAGGCCTGAATGGTTCCGGCGAAGCCGCCGCCGTGGACCCGGAGCGCGCCGCTGCCCCCCAGCAGCTCCCGGCCCAGGGCCAGGGCCAGAGGAATGGCCTGCTGCTTGGGGTTGGCGGGAGACCAGGCGTTTTGCAGGTGCAGGGAGGAGGAGAGGCCCGAGGCGTTTACCAGGGCCAGGAAGGCGGCGAAGTCGCCCCGCTTCAGGGCCTCCGCCTCCTGAACGGCCCGGCGGTCGTCGTCGTAATAGTGGAGGGCCCGGAGAACCGCCCGGTCGCCGCAGACCTGACGCAGGTGGGGAATGGCGGCCCGGAATTCCTCCTCCGGCACCTCCCGGAGAACCTCCTTGTCAAAGCAGGCCGCCACGCCGCCCATCTCGGTGGTGATGTCGGCATAGTCCCCGGTGAGATCGGCGTGGCAGGAACCGGTGTCGATGATGCACAGAGCGTGGCCGGACCTGGCAAAATCGTAGTCCGCCTGAACCACCACGGGATTGACGGGGTCCTGGAAGTCAATGGCCACCGCGCCGCCGATGGAGGCGCCCATCTGGTCCATCAATCCGCAGGGCTTGCCGAAATAGACGTTTTCGGCGTACTGGCCCACCTTGGCCAGCTCAATGGCGTCCAGAGCGCCGTTGCAGAAAAAGTGGTTCAGGATGTTGCCCACCAGAATCTCATAGGCGGCGGAGGAGCTGAGGCCGGAGCCGGACAGGACGCTGGAGGTGACGCAGGCGTCGAACCCGGCGATGGGGTAGCCCTTCTGGACCAGCTTGGCCGCCACGCCCCGGACCAGGGCGGCGGAGCTGTTGGTCTCCTCGGGCCGCAGGGCCAGGTCGTCCAGGTCCACTTCCAGAAAGGGGTAGCCCTCGGACTGGATGCGGATGCGGCGGCTGCCGTTGGGGGCGGCGCAGGCCAGCATGTCCATGTCCACGCTGGCACAGAGAACATGGCCCCGCTGATGGTCCGTGTGATTGCCGCCGATCTCCGTGCGGCCGGGGCCGCTGAACAGGCCGGCGGGACTCTGAGACAGGGGGTCAAAGGTCTTCAGCAGGGAGTTTGTTACCCGAAGAGCTCTGGTCCGGGCCTGGTCCAGCCCGACGCCGTCCGGCGCGTAGACCAGGGCCAGCCGCCGGTCCAGGGAACCGTCCTCAAGGGCTTGAAGCAGCTGGGTGCAGGAATACATGGGGCACCGCCTCCTTATATGATTTTCATGGGTTCAGCATAGCATAACCGGCAAAAAAAGGCAAGGGGAAAAGGTTGTCCGGATAAGTGAAACCGTTGTCTGACGCGGAAAAGGGGGAGCGCTTCCGCGCTCCCCCCGGAGGGTGTTTGTTTTATTAGGACCGGCCGGGCTCAGGCAAAGAGAGCGTTGAACTGCTCCGCCACGTCGTCCGCGTTTTCCCAGACCGCCAGCATGACACAGCTGCCGTTGGAGACGATGCGGGCGTTCTGCTTCCAGTTCTCAATGGTTTCGGGATACCAGGCCCCGCCGGGGTTTGCGTCGTCTCCCACCTGATAGTCGATGCGGGCCTGGAAAATGGCCTCCACAGCCGGGACGTCCTCGGCGTTGGCCACCTCCACCAGGGCCAGCTCCGCCGCCACGGAGGTGATGGCGGCTGTGGCCACGATGCGCTGGCTGGTCTCAATCTCGGAGAGGCCGGGATAGAGGGCGTCCATCAGCTCCGCTTCCTCCAGAGGCATCAGAGCGGGGGCGTTCTCGTTCTGGGTCAGGGTCTCGTAAAAGGCGGTGAGGTCCACGGGCTCGGAGCTGCCGGAGGCGTCTCCCTGCTTGCCGCCGCAGGCGGCCAGGGACAGGATCAGGGCCAGCGCCAGAGCCAGCGCGGCCAGGGGCTTGAGGGTGAAGAAATGTCTGTTCATGTGTGTTCTCCTTGTTTTCAGATTTTTTAGATTTTTTAGATAATCTTGTGATTCGCCGCTGAACGGTGAGGCCATGCAAACCCGCCGCTTTGCGCCAAGGGCGGCACGCCCCATGTTCATGGGAAATTCGCATGACAGTATGACGCAGACAGGCGCGAAAAAGTTCCCGCCCGCCAAAAATTTTTTGACAGGCGGGAACGCTCCCGCAAAATCAGAACCTGTATTCATAGCCGCAGGGCGCCGGATGGGTGAGAACTTTTCTCGTCGGACAAGGAGATCTCCCTTGCCATACTGACGTACGGCAGGGGAAATCGACGCGGTATGGTGGGAAAAAGACCGGCCGGACGGCGTGGGGCGGCTGTGAACAAAGGTTCTCAGTCCCCGTCCTCCAGCTGGAAGGCGTCGCGGACGAAGGCGTCCACCTCCTCCAGCGTGTCGAAGCAGGCAATAGCCACCTGGTTGCCCATGGTGCCCGCCAGGGCGTCGGGCATCCGGGTGAAAAGCCGGGCGTGGCTGCCGCAGCGCTCCTCCAGCTGGGGCATGGTGAGAACGTAGCGGTTGGCGTCCTTCCGCCCGGCGTAGACGCAGTAGCTGTGGGGGCCGCCGTAGCTGTGGCGCAGTTCGTCAAAGGCCACCATATCCGCCCAGATCTGATAGACGTCGGCGCTCTGGCCGAAGTTCAGCATGTCCGGCGTGAAGCCGCCGGCGGGGCGCATGTTGACCTCCAGGGCCACGATGTCCCCCACGCTGCCCAGGCCCGGCTTGTCCGCCGTCAGGCGGAAGAACTCCAGGTGGAAGAACCGGCTGAAGGCGCCGAAGGCCGCCAGGGTGGCCCGGCCCGCCGCCTCCACGTCGGCGGGGACCTCCTTGTCCACATAGTAATAAGTAGGCACGCCCTCGTTCACCATGTCCATGATGGAGTTTCGGGTGATGTGGCTGGCGGCGAAAAGGACCTCGCCCTTGGAATTGCAGATGCCGTCGTAGGTGGTGACGGAGCCGGAGACATACTCCTCCATGAGATACAGGGCGTCGGGCTTGTCCCGGAAAAAGGCCCTCATGTCTTCGTCGTTTTTGATTTTATAGGTGGCGATGGCCCCCACGCCGTTGTCCGGCTTGGCTACAATGGGATAGCCCACCTCTCTGGCGAAGGCCAGGCCCGCCTCCAGGTCCGTGACAGGGCAGTGCCGGGCGCAGGGCAGGCCGGCCTCCCGGTAAAAGGCCTTCATGGCCAGCTTGCTTTTGAACTTTTCTATCTGGTCGGTTTTCAGGCCGGTGGTGATGTTGAAGTCCGTCCGCAGACGGGCGTCCAGTTCCAGCCAGTATTCGTTATTGCTCTCCACCCAGTCGATTTTGCCGTACTGGCCGGTGAAATAGCCCAGGGCCCGGAGCACCTGGTCATAGTCCTCCAGGCTGTCCACCCGGTAATACTCGCTGAGGGCCTTTTTCAGGTCCGGGTGCAGGCCGTCATAGGGGGCGTCTCCCACGCCCAGGACGTTGACGCCGTTTTCCCGCAGGCGGATGCAGAACCAGCGGAAGGCTTCCGGGAAATTGGGGGAGATAAAGACGAAATTCATGGGGTTTCCTCCTTTGTTGGTGGGGCCGCGCTTGACGCGCTATGGTTATTTAGCGCTTTATAGCAATGAATTATAGACCACCCGGGGGGAAATTGCAAGAGGGCGGAGAGGCTTTTCTTTCGGACGCGGAAAACAGGCCCCGGAGGTCCGCGAACCTCCGGGGCCTGGGGCGGAAACGGTCAGGGAAACCGGGCCGTCAGGCTCCCCGCCTGCAGGATGTGTCCCTCCGCCGCTTTCAGAAGCCGCCCTTTCCGGGCAGAGGGCGGCAGGTCCAGGAGACAGTCCAGGGCGTACACCGTCAGGCGGTAGTGATGCCGGGCAAAGGGCGGCGGCTTGGGCCCCGCGTAGCGGTGGAGACCGTAAGCGGTTCCCTGGACCGCCCCGTTCTCCAGTTGTTTCCCTCTGGGCAGGCCGCCGGAAATGACGGGCCCCGCCGGATAGTTCCACAGAACCCAGTGGGTAAAACCCTTGATGGGGTGGGACAGGTCCTCTAATGTCACCGCCAGCGTCTTGACGCCGGGGGACAGGTTTTCCAGACGGATCTCCGGCGACAGATCCCGGCCCCGGCCGGTGTGGTCCGGGGGAAAGCTGCCGCCGTCCTCCAGGCCGGGGCAGGCAAAGCGCAGGGCGTCCATTCTCAGGTCTCCCCCTCTCTGGGCAAAATCAGGTTCAGCAGCACCGCCATCAGCGTTGCGATGACCACCGGAGACTTTCCGAAAATCATCGTAACAGCTTCGGGAAACTGGCTCAGGGCCCCGCCGGCCTGGGATACGCCTACGCCCAGGGCGGCGGAGAGGCCCACGATGGTGGTGTTCCGGGCTGTCAGGTCCTGGGAGGCGATGAGCTTCATGCCCGTCATGGCGATGGTGGAAAACACGGTGATGGTGGCCCCGCCCAGCACGCACTGGGGGATGGTGGTCAGCACCGCCGCAAACTTGGGAGACAGCCCCGCCAGCAGCAAAAAGCCGCCGGTCATGGCAAAGACCGTCCGGTTCACCACCTTGTTGGTGGTGACGATGCCCACGTTCTGGGAGTATGTAGCGGTGGGCAGGCCCCCGAAGAGGGCCGCCAGAATGTTGCTGAAGCCATAGGCGATGATGCCCCCCTGGAGCTCCTGGTCCGTGGGGTCCCGGTCCAGGCCGCCCACGGTGGTGGCGGTGAAGTCTCCAATGGCCTGAATGGCGTTGATGGCGAAGAGCAGCCCGATGGCCACGCAGGAGGCGAAATCGAACCGGATGCCGAAGTGCATCACCCTGGGCAGGGAGACCCAGGCGGCGGCTCCCACATCGGCAAAGGAGACCATGCCGAACAGGAAGGAAATCACATAACCGCAGAGCATCCCGATGAGAATGGAGGCCAGCCTGCAAATGCCCTTTCCGTGGTGGTTCAGCACCATGACGATGATGAGGGTCAGCACCGCCACTGTCCAGTTCTGCCAGGAGCCGTAGATCAGGGCGGGGGTCAGGCCCCTGGCCTCAATGGCCGCGGCGGTGTTCCCCGTGCCGCCGGCCATGTAGTTGATGGCGGTGGGATAGAGGGACAGTCCGATGGTGAACACCACCGTGCCCGTGATGACCGGGGGGAAGAGCAGGCGGATTTTCTTCACAAACAGGCCCACAATGACGGCCACCGCGCCCCCCACGATCATAGCCCCGGCAATGGCCGCCACGCCGCCGCCGGAGGAGGCGATGGCCTGCATGCTGGGAACATAGGCGAAGCTGACCCCCAGAATCACCGGCAGGCCGGAGCCGAAGCGCTTTCCCACGGGATAGAGCTGGAGCAGGGTGGACACGGCGGACATCACCAGGGACGCCTGAATCAGGAGCACCTGGTCCGCCTGGCTCAGGCCGATGGCTCCGGCGATGATGATGGGCGGTGTGACGCAGCCCACAATCATGGCCACCAGATGCTGAAGGGACAATGAGACGGAGGCACCCAGCGGCGGCACGCCCCCGGGCTGGAAAAGAAGCTGCTGTTTGTCTTGTTTCATGATGCCGGCAATTCCTTTCAAACGGTGGCCGCGGTTTGGCTCCGCGGAAATAGAAGGGCTGAAACGCGGACCTGCGGTTTCAGCCGCAGTAACCCTTTCAGTTTACCCTACGGCGGGTGTTCTGTCAAGATGCTGAAAGATTGACAAAATTACGGTCAATATTTATGCAGAACAGAAAATCTGTATCGCGAGGGGGAGCGGTGCGGCGGTGCGGCGGTGCGGTTTTTGGGGAAAGGGAGAGCTATTTTCGAAAAAAGCATCAATTTAATTCGGCAATGCCGCAAATTATAGTTGACATCTGGGAAATATTTGTTAGAATGGAACAGGTGAAAAGGCGTACGCCTTTTTTGTTTCCCCCGGCGGGGGAAACAAAAATATCTGTATACGTCAGGACACAAACAAGTATTTTTGGAGGTTTGTATGAAAAGAATCATCAGCATGCTGCTGACCCTCGTGATGCTTCTGGCACTCGTGGGCTGCGGCAGCGGCTCCGGCCAGAGCGGTTCCACCACCGGCGGCAGCGACGCCGGACAGTCCCAGGACTCCGGCAGCGGCGACGCCGCTCAGCCCGAGGCGGACGGCGAGGGCGCCGGCGAGTACCACATCGGCATCATCACCGGCACCGTCTCCCAGTCTGAGGACGACCTGCGCGGCGCCGAGGCCATTCAGGCCAAGTACGGCGAGGATGTGGTCAAGCTGGCCACCTATCCCGACAACTTCACCGAGGAGCTGGAGACCACCATCCAGACCATCGTCAACATGTCCGACGACCCCCTGATGAAGGCCATCATTGTCAACCAGTCCGTCCCCGGCACCGCCGAGGCCTTCACCCAGATCAAGGAGCGCCGCCCCGACATCCTCTGCATCGCCGGCGAGGCCCACGAGGATCTGCCCGTTGTGGGCGCTTCCGCGGACCTGGTCTGCAACAACGACTTCGTCTCCCGGGGCTACCTGATTATCCGCACCGCCCACGAGCTGGGCTGCGACACCTTCGTCCACATCTCCTTCCCCCGGCACATGTCCTATGAGACCATGAGCCGCCGCGTGGCCGTCATGGAAGAGGCCTGCAAGGAGTTCGGCATGACGTTTGTTCAGGAGACCGCTCCCGATCCCACCACCGACGTCGGCGTCACCGGTGCCCAGGCCTACGTTCTGGAGAAGGCTCCCGAGTGGATTTCCAAGTACGGCCAGAACTCCGCCTACTTCTGCACCAACGACGCACACACCGCGCCCCTGCTGCAGCGCCTGCTGGAGCTGGGCGGCTACTTCATCGAGGCCGACCTGCCCTCTCCTCTGATGGGCTATCCCAATGCTCTGGGCGATCTGGACCTGACCGCCGAGGCCGGCGACTTTGACGCCATCCTGGCCAAGGTCGAGCAGGCCGTTGTGGACGCCGGCGGCGACGGCCGCTTCGGCACCTGGGCCTATTCCTATGGCTACTGCCTGTCCGCCGGCCTGGCCCAGCACGCCATCAATGTCATCGAGGGCAAAGCCGAAATTACCAATATGGACGACGTTGCCGCTGCCCTGCAGGAGTTCTCTCCCAAGGCCGCGTGGAACGGCTCCGGCTATACCAACGCTGACACCGGCGTCAAAGAGGACAACGTGTTCCTGATTTACCAGGACACCTATATCATGGGCAATCCCGGCCGCTTCATGGGTGCTACCGACGTGGAGGTGCCCGAGAAGTACTACACCGTCAGCTGAGTTCCGCGGAACAATCAGATTTCTCAAACTGCGGGGAGGGGGACTCGTCCTCCTCCCCGCGATTCATAATCAGGTTATATTTTAGGTTAGGGTGGATGTATGACAAACAACGGTACTCCCCTGTTGCGGATGCAGAATATTAAAAAGGACTTTTTTGGCAACCAGGTTCTCACCGACATCAATTTCACCCTGGAGGCCGGCCAGGTTCTGGGCCTGTGCGGTGAAAACGGCGCGGGCAAAAGCACGCTGATGAAGATTCTCTTCGGTATGGACGTCATCCGCGAGACCGGCGGCTATGACGGAGATGTGCTGCTCAACGGTCAGAAAACAGAGTTTAAAACCCCCTTTGACGCGCTGGCGGCGGGCATCGGCATGGTGCATCAGGAGTTCTCCCTGATCCCCGGCTTCACCGCCACGGAAAATATCCTCCTGAATCGGGAGCCTAAGAAGAAGAATGTGATTTCAGAGGTGTTCGGCGACCGGCTGAATACTCTGGATTATAAGGAGATGGACCGGCGCTCCGGCGAGGCCATCCGGAAAATGGGCGTGGAAATCGACGCGGGCATGACCATCAGCAGCATGCCCGTAGGCCACAAGCAGTTCACGGAGATTGCCCGGGAGCTGAGTAAGGATCAGCTGAAGCTGCTGATTCTGGACGAGCCCACCGCCGTGCTGACGGAAAAGGAGGCCGAGGCCCTTCTGGACTCCATCCGGAACATGGCCGCCCAGGGCATCGCCGTCATTTTCATCACCCACCGCCTCCACGAGATTCTGGCCGTGTGCGACAAGGTGGTGGTCATGCGGGACGGGTATGTGGTCAAGGATGTGCCCGCCGCGGAGGCCAGCGTCTCCGACATTACGCGCTGGATGGTGGGCCGGGAGGTGCAGAAGGCCGCCGCGGCCCCTGCGGAGCCCGTCCGGGCGGAGAACAGGGACGCCAGGGTGGTCATGTCCATCCGGAACCTTTGGGTGGACATGCCCGGCGAGACGGTGCGGGACGTGTCCCTGGATATCCGGGACGGCGAGATTTTCGGAATCGGCGGCCTGGCCGGTCAGGGCAAGCTGGGAATCCCCAACGGCATTATGGGCCTTTATCAGGCCGGCGGAACCGTGGAGTTTGACGGGAAGCCCATTCAGCTCAACAGCCCCCGGAAGTGCCTGGACGCCTCTCTGGCCTTCGTGTCGGAGGACCGCCGGGGCGTGGGCCTTTTGCTGGACGAGAGTCTGGAGTGGAACGTGGCCTTCCCCGCCATGCAGATTCAGAACAAATTCCTGAAGAAGTACGGTCCCGTCAGGTGGCGGGACGAGAAAGCCATCCACGCCGTGACGAAGAAATACATTGACGCGCTGGAGATTAAATGCACCAGCTCCAGGCAGAACGCCCGGGAGCTCTCCGGCGGCAACCAGCAGAAAATCTGCCTGGCCAAGGCCTTCGCTCTGGAGCCCCGTTTCCTCTTCGTCTCCGAGCCCACCCGGGGCATCGACGTGGGCGCCAAGGCCCTGGTGCTGGACGCCCTGAAGCGCTTCAACCGGGAGAGCGGCGTCACTGTGGTGATGATTTCCTCGGAGCTGGAGGAGCTGCGGCAGACCTGCGACCGCATCGCCATCATCTCCGGCGGACAGGTGGCCGGCATTCTTCCGGCGGCGGACTCCTCGGAGGACTTCGGCGCGCTGATGGTCAGCAAGGTCATATAAGAAGGAGGAGAGAACGATATGCATGAATATGCGTCTGCCATCGCGCTGCGATACTGGCTCAAAAAGATGGGCTATCCCCGGCTGATCATCGCCGGCTTCCTCCTCTTTTTGTTCATCATGGCCCCCATCACCGGGTCCGACCTGCCCACACAGATTACCAACGTCATCAACCGCTTCAGCTGGAACGCCGTTCTGGTGCTGGCCATGGTGCCCATGATCCACTCCGGCTGCGGGCTGAACTTCGGCATCCCCCTGGGCGTGCTGTCGGGTCTTCTGGGCGGCACCCTGGCCATTGAGCTGGGCTTCACCGGGCCCATGAGCTTTGTCATGGCCATTGTGGTGTCCACACCCTTCGCCGTCCTCTTCGGCGGCGGCTACGGCATGCTGCTGAACAAGATCAAGGGCGGCGAGATGATGGTGGCCACCTACGTGGGACTCTCTTCCGTGTCCCTGATGTGCATCATGTGGCTGCTGATTCCCTACAGAAACCCCTCCATCGTCATGGCCTACACCGGCGTGGGCCTGCGGAACATGTTCGCTCTGGACAGCTTTTATGCCGGCGCGCTCTCCGAGTTTTTGAAGATTGACCTGAACCCCCTGGGGATCAATCTGGTGATTCCCACCGGGTCCATCCTGTTCTTTGCCCTGCTGGGACTGCTGGTGTGGGCGTTCCTCCACACCAAGACCGGCACCGCCATGACCGCCGTGGGCTCCAACCCCACCTTTGCCAGGGCTTCCGGCATCAACGTGGACCGGATTCGGACCCTGTCGGTGATTCTGTCCACCTGGCTGGGCGCTGTGGGCGTTCTGACCTATCAGCAGGGCTTCGGCTTCGTGCAGCTCTATACGGCCCCCCTGAATATGACCATGCCGGCGGTGGCGGCTGTTCTCATCGGCGGCGCGTCTGTGAACAAGGCCAGCATCTCCAACGTCATCATCGGCACCCTCCTCTTCCAGGGCCTTGTGACCATGACGCCCACCGTCATTACCGCCCTCATCCACACGGACGTCAGCGAGGTCATCCGGATCATCGTCTCCAACGGCATGGTGGTCTATGCCCTGACGAGAAAGACGGAGGAAGCGGCATGAAACTGAAAAAGAATTTCGACGGATTGGACTTCCTGCAAAACAACCTGGTGCCCCTGATGTTCATCATCATCTGCGCCGTCTGCATCCCCCTGTCCGGCTTCTCCGCCAGCTATCTCATCAACGAGATTGTCACCCGCATGGGCCGGAACATCTTCCTGATTCTCAGCCTGCTGATTCCCATTATGGCGGGCATGGGATTGAACTTCGGCATGACCCTGGGGGCCATGGCGGGGCAGGTGGCCCTGATCTTTGTCACCGACTGGCAGATCTGGGGCATTCCCGGCGTGGTGCTGGCTATGATTCTCTCCGTGCCTGTCTCCGTGCTTCTGGGCCTGCTGTGCGGCAAGCTCATGAACATGGCCAAGGGCCGGGAGATGATTCTGGGCTATATGATGAACTACTTCGTCACAGGCCTCTATCAGCTGGTGGTGCTCTATTTTATGGCATCCATCATCCCCATCAGGCACGCCTCCATCCGCCTGCCCAGAGGCTTCGGTATCCGCACCACCGTGAATCTGGCCAATATGCGCCAGTGCCTGGACAACGAGTTCGCCATTCTCTACAAGGGCGTGAAAATCCCGGTTCTGAACTTCATCATCATTGGCGTGATGTGCCTGATTATCGTCTGGTTCCGCCGGACGAAGCTGGGCCAGGACATGCGGGCCGTGGGCCAGGACATGGAGGTGGCCCAGGCCGCCGGCATCAACGTGGACCGCACCCGGATCATCTCCATCATCATCTCCACGGTCTTTGCCGGCTTCGGCCAGATCATCTATCTCCAGAACATCGGCAACTTCCCCACCTACACCGCCCACTCCCAGATCGGCATGTTCTGCATCGCCGCGCTTCTGGTCGGCGGCGCGTCGGTGGAAAAGGCCTCCATCGGCAACGTGTTCCTGGGGGTCATCCTGTTTCACACCATGTTCATCGTGGCCCCCCGGGCAGGCGTCGCCATCACCGGCGATGCCATGATCGGAGAGTATTTCCGGGTCTTCGTCTCCTACGGCGTCATCACGCTGGCCCTGGTCATGTATGAGATCAAGAAGCGCCGGGCCAGGAGCCAGGGCGGCGAGCTGCTGGCCCAGGCCCAGCGGGCCCGGAGGGAAGGGGGCGCCCAGTCATGAAGGGAAAAACGCTGGCGATCCGGCTGGCCGTTCTGGCGGCGGTGATTGCCGTGGCGGCGGTCATGATGGTCATTGGCCGGGGCCACACCATCTATCTGGACAACAAGACCATTGAGGACTACCAGGGTCAGGAATACAAGTCCTTTGAGCGGGTGGTCGTCACCGTGGACGGCGAGGAGGCCGCCAAGCTGAGCAAGCGGGAGCGCGGCATGGCCACCTGCATGGGCCAGTCCTTCACCATGACCCTGGAGATCACCGACAAGAAAGGGGACGAGCCCAGGACAGAGGTGGTCACCGTGGATCTGCCCTACAGCGTGGACGGTATTGTGATTAACCTGCCCGCCCTTCTGGCCGGGCTGCCGGAGGATGCCTGGTATTCCGAGTTTGTTCCCCAGGTGCAGGAGGAGCCCGAGGACGAAGAACCGCTGCCCGGCGAGGGCGATGAATTCGGCCTGGAGGGCGATCTGGGCCTGGAAGGCGATTTAGGCGTCTGACAGGCTTCAGGCCTGTGTAATTCCTGGAGGACAGGACAAAATAGATGCAGCCTGCCGGGTTCGAGGTTCGGAATGCTCCGGCAGGCTGCATGCTTTAGAAGGAGTGTACCCATATGGCGATTTTATCCGGACTGGAGCCCAAGGCGGTCTTTGAATATTTTGAAAAGCTCTGCTCCGTACCCCACGGCAGCGGCAACACCAGACAGATCAGCGGCCTCTGCGCCGGCTTTGCCCGGGAGCTGGGCCTTCGTTACCGGCAGGACGAGGCCAACGATCTTGTGATTTGGAAGGACGCCTCTCCCGGCTATGAGAACGCTGCCCCCGTCATTCTCCAGGGGCACATGGACATGGTCTGCGCCAAGACGGAGGACTGCTCCAAGGACATGGCGAAGGAGGGTCTGGACCTCTGCACCGACGGGGAATGGGTCTGGGCGGACAAGACCTCTCTGGGCGGGGACAACTGCATCGCCGTAGCCATGATTCTGGCCATTCTGGCGGATGACAGCCTGCCGCACCCGCCTCTGGAGGCGGTGTTCACCGTGGACGAGGAGACGGGCATGGACGGGGCCTTTGCCCTGGACTGCTCCGACCTCAAGGGCCGGCAGCTGCTGAATCTGGACTCCGAGGAGGAGGGGGTGTTCACCGTTTCCTGCGCCGGGGGCATGCGGGTGGACTGCCTCCTGCCGGGCCGGCAGGCGTCGCTGACGGGAGAGACCGGTTATGCCCTCTCCCTCTCCGGCCTCCAGGGGGGCCACTCCGGCGCGGACATTCACAAGGGCCGGGGCTCTGCCAATCAGCTGATGGGCCGGGTGCTGTTCAGCGCCATGGAGAAATTCCCCGGTCTCCGTCTGGCGGACATCCGGGGCGGCCGGTTCGACAACGTGATTTGTTCACAGAACGATGCCCTTGCCGCGGTGCCGGCGGGGAAAGAGGCGGAATTCGAGGCCTTCATCCGGGAGTTTGACGGCATCCTGAAAAATGAGTATGCCGGCTGTGACGGGGGCGTGACCCTGACCTGTGAGACGGCTCCGCTGGACGCCGCCCTGACGCCGGAGGATACCTCCGCCGTGCTCCATGTGCTGCTGGCTCTGCCCCAGGGGGTTCAGGCCATGAATGTGGATTTCCCCGGTCTGGTGCAGACCTCTTTGAACCTGGGCGTGATGAAGATGGAGGCCGGCGGCCTGCATTTCACCGTCTCCATCCGCTCCTGCATCGCCTCCCAAAAGGAAATGATGCTCCAGCGGGTCCGGGCGCTGGTTACCCATGCCGGCGGCTCCGCCGTTTCCCGGAACGCCTATCCCGGCTGGCAGTATGCCCGGCAGTCCGCCATGCGGGACCGGCTGCTGTCGGTGTGGAAGGAGCTCAGCGGCCGGGAGGGCCGGATTGAGGCCACCCACGGCGGACTGGAGTGCGGCCTGTTCGTCGAGAAGATGCCTGGTCTGGACGCGGTGTCCCTGGGACCGGAGCTCCGCGATGTCCATTCCGTCCGGGAAAAGCTCAGCGTCCCTTCCACGGAACGGGTCTACCGGCTGGTTCTGGAATTTTTGAAGCGGAGCCGCTGAGACCGGCGGGAAAGCCCGCCATGCAGACTGAAAACGGCCCCGGACCTGTGACAGGTCCGGGGCCGTTCCGGTTTTCTCAGCGGTGATAGAGCTTCTTGGTTTCGTATTGGGCCTCGCAGGTGATTTGCAGGCCCAGCTTTTTGTAGACGCCGATGTCCGTGGAGGAGAGGATGACGGTGGCGTGGGCCTGGCAGTCCCGGAGTTTGGCCAGCTGGTCCAGGGCCCTGGCGGCCAGGGGGTCCGCTTTGGCGCTGGTGGCCAGAGCGATCAGGATTTCGTCGCTGTGGAGCCGGGGGTTGACGCTGCCCAGATACTGCACCTTCAGACGCTGAATGGGCAGGATGGACTCCGGTGAAATCAGATGGACCCCCTTCTCAATGCCCGCCAGGGCCTTCAGGGCGTTGAGGAGCGCCCCGGCGGAGGCCCCCATCAGGTCGGAGGTCCGGCCGGTGACGATGCTTCCGTCCTCCAGCTGGATGGCGGCGGCGGGCAGACCGGTCTCCTCCGCCGCCGCCCGGGCGGCAGAGGCCACCGTCCGGATGGAGGCGTCGATTTTGGCCTGCTTCATCAAAAGCTCCAGCTTGTACACCGTTTCGTCGCTGCCCCGGCCCTGGCGGCGCTCGCAGAGGGCGTCGTAATACCGGCGGACAATCTCCTGCCGGGCGGCCTCCCGGACGGCTTCGTCGTCAGTGATGCAGTTGCCCACCATGTTCACGCCCATGTCCGTAGGGGACTTGTAGGGGCTCTCGCCGGTGATGGTCTCGAAGATGGCGGAGAGGACGGGGAAGACCTCCACGTCCCGGTTGTAGTTCACCGTGGTTTCGCCGTAGGCCGCCAGGTGGAAGGGGTCGATCATGTTCACGTCGTTGAGGTCGGCGGTGGCCGCCTCATAGGCCAGGTTCACCGGGTGGTTCAGAGGCAGGTTCCAGATGGGGAAGGTCTCGAACTTGGCGTAGCCCGCCTGATGGCCGCGGCGGTATTCATGGTAGAGCTGGGAGAGGCACACCGCCATTTTTCCGCTGCCGGGTCCGGGGCCGGTGACCACCACCAGGGGTCTCCGGGTTTCGATGAACTCGCTTTTGCCAAAGCCGCTGTCGCTGACAATCAGGGGGATGTTGTGAGGGTAGCCCTCAATGGGGTAGTGCCGGTAAACCCGGATGCCCAGGTCCTCCAGACGGCGCTGGAAGGCCTCGGCGGCGGACTGGCCTGTCCAGCGGGTGATGACCACGCTGCCCACCAGCAGGCCCATGGAGCGGAACGCGTCGATGAGCCGCAGCACGTCCACATCATAGGTGATGCCCAGGTCGCCCCGGACCTTGTTCTTTTCGATGTCGGCGGCATTGATGGCAATGACGATTTCTGCCTGCTCCTTCAGCTGGGTGAGCATCCGGATTTTGCTGTCCGGTGCGAAGCCGGGCAGCACCCGGGCGGCGTGGTGGTCGTCAAAGAGCTTGCCGCCGAATTCCAGATAGAGTTTGCCGCCGAACTGGGCGATGCGCTCCCTGATATGGCGGGATTGGGTTTCCACATAGCTTCCATTGTCAAAACCGGTTTTCATCTCTGCTTCCCCCTCATTATGAAATTCACATCCGCTTATTGTAACACGATTCCCGCCGGATGAAAAGACAGTATTTTACTTTTTCATTCCGTTTGCCTTGCATGCTGCTGAAAGCCGGTTCCTGGACGCCTTTGTCACATTCTGACATATCAAGCTGTCTGCTGCAGCGGCATGGGTGAAATTGACGGAGTCATCGGACAGCGCACAGGGGGAACAGGGGGTTTTGACGTTCTCTCTCCTTTCTTCCCGGAGAAAGGGGGCATTTTTTCGCCCTCCGCCCTCTATACTGAACCAGGACGAGAGAAAAGGGGCTGATGTGTTGGCGGAAAAAGGGAAAATACGGCGGTGGACCCGGCTGCTGGTGCCCGGACTGATGTTTCAGTCCCTTCTGGTGGGGGGCGGCTACGGCACCGGGGCGGAGATTGCCCGGTATTTCGGCAGATACGGCCTGTGGGGCGGCCTGCTGGGCATGGGAGCGGCGGCGGCGCTGTGGAGCCTGGTCTGCGCTGTGACCTTTGAGTTTGCCCGGGTGTTCCGGACCTGGGACTATGGCTCCCTGATGCGGGCGCTGCTGGGGAGGTGGGGGGTCTGGTATGACCTGTGCTGCTTTGCCATGACGCTGCTGGTGCTGGGGGTGGCGGACGCCACCGCCGGAACCATGGCCGCCCTGGCGGGACTGCCCCCCTGGACCGGCGGGGTCCTGGTGTCCGGCTGCGCCGTCTGGCTGGTGCTCCGGGGCACGGAGGCGGTGGAACGGGCGCTGTCGCTGTGGTCCTATGTGCTCTACGCCGTATACCTGCTGTTTCTGCTGGCGGTGTTCCGGCGCTTCGGCGGCGCGGTTTGCGGAGAGCTGACCCGGTGGGCCGCGGCTCCCGGCTGGCTGGGCAGCGGACTGCGGTACGCCGCCTATAATCTGGTGATGGTTCCGCTTGTGCTTTACAGCGTCCGGGACGTCGAAAGCCGGAGGGAGGCGGCGGCCTGCGGCCTTCTGGCGGGGCTGCTGGCCATTCTGCCCGGTGTATTTCTGCTGCTGGCCATGGGCTGCGGGCTGGAGGCCGTTCTGGAGGCGGAGGCGCCTGTCGCCGTCATGTTCCGCATGCTGGATATGGGGTGGCTGCGGGCGCTCTTTGAAGTGGTTCTGTTCGGTACGCTGATTGAGACCGCCGCCGGTTTCATCAAGGCGGCGGCGGACCGGGCTGAGGCAGCCTGGAGGGGGAACGGGGCCCTGGTCCGCCTGCCGGCCGCCCTGGGGCTGGCCGCCGCCGGTCTGCGGGTCTCTGCCCTGGGGCTGGGGAATCTGGTGGAACGGGGCTATGGCGCGGCGGGCCGGGTCTTCCTGGTTCTCTACGCCCTGCCTATGCTCACTGTGGGGGTCCGCAAAATTCTGCGGGCTTCATCGCAGAACAGGCGGCGGGGCCGGTTTGTCATATTCAGGCGGCCCGGGGTAATATCCATACTTGTAAAACGCCGCCGCTTATGGTAAACTGATTATATTCTGGCAAACGAGGTGGAACGAATGGCTTTTTTTGGAGGACAGTTGAAAGCGGCGCCCCAGGTGGACCCGCAGCCCGCAGATACGCGGGAGGAACAGCACGGCGACCTGCCCGAGCTCCCCGAGCCCCGGGATAACACGGTCATTGCCAAGGATATCACCCTGACCGGCCGCCTCAGCGGCGAGGGCGTGGTGCAGATCGAGGGGACCGTGGAGGGCGAGGTCTGCCTGAAGGGCTACGTAATCGTCACAGACACCGGCCGCGTAAAGGGCCCTGTGGAGGCGGACGTAATCCGAGTGGCCGGAAATGTGGAGGGCAGCGTCAACTGCCGGGACCACTTGCAGCTGGAGCGCACCGGCACCATTCAGGGGGACGTCACAACAGTTTCCTTTGTCATCGAAAACGGCGGCTGTCTGAACGGACGGACCACTATGGTAAAGGCGGAGGAAATCGGAGAAAAGACGCCCCGTCACGGACCGACTGTCCGGACCGCGGACACGGAGGAGAAAACAGACTGACCGGACAGGACCCGGACCGCCAAATCCCCGGCGGTCCGGGTCCTCCCCTTGAACGGCGCATTCAAAGCCGCCGGGCGGCTTTTCCGCGGCGGCGGGCTGTGTGCTCCCACGGTCTGCCGGAAGGGCCGGGAAAGGTGTCTCGGGATATAAAATCTGTATTCATAGCCGGGGGATGCCGGATGGGCGAGGATGATTTCTGTCAAACAAGGAAATTTTCCGCGGCAATCCTGAAGGGCTGCAAGGGCAACCGACACGGTATGGCAGGAAAAAGCCTGTTCAGACCGTGTTCAGCGGTTGTGAATACAGGTTCATACAGAGCGGGAGAAAGGAGCGGAGACATGGAACGGGATGGTGCGTGGCTGAAATGGGCGGTGGAGCTGCAAAGCATCGCCCAGGCCGGCCTCTATTACGGCAGGGACCCCTTCGACCGCCAGCGGTATGAGCGGATCCGTTCCATCGCCGCCGAGATGCTCAGCCTCCAGACGGAGATTCCCCTGGAGAAGGTCCGGGACCTCTTCTGCTGCGAGACCGGCTATCAGACTCCCAAGCTGGACACCCGGGCGGCGGTCTTTCGGGAGGGGAGGATACTGCTGGTGAAGGAGCGGGACGGGCGCTGGTCCCTGCCGGGGGGCTGGGTGGATGTGGATTTGTCCGTCAGGGAGAGCGCCGTCAAGGAGGTATGGGAGGAGGCGGGCCTGGAGGTGACGGCGGAGCTGGTCATTGCCGTACAGGACCGGGAGAAGCACAACCGCCCGGTTTACGCCTGTAAGGTGTGCAAGATTTTCATTCTCTGCACGCCTCTGGGCGGTAGCTTCCGCCCCAATCTGGAGACGGTGGAGCGGGGCTGGTTCTCCCTGGAGGACCTGCCGCCCCTGGCGGAGGAAAAGAACACCAGGGAGCAGGTGGAGCTGTGCTTTCGGGCCCGGGCGGCGGAGCAGTGGACCACTCTGCTGGATTAGCGGCCTGCCGGGCCCCGGCTCCGCTGATAATTTCCAAACAGGCGGAGCCCGCTCACCCCGTCCTCCTGATAAACTGCGGAAACGGACATGCCCGCAAAGGCGATATTGATAGAACGGCAGGGCTGTGATCTCATCAGCCTGTCAGACTGCGGCTGAAAAGGAGGCCCTTATGTTTTGTGACGGGAGAAGCAAAAAAATTGTGTTCATCGCCCATTGCTTCCTGAACCAGAATTCCATTTCCGATGGCACGGCGGTTTGTCCGGCTGTATGCAGGGAGCTGGTCGAATGCTTGATGAACGCCAACATCGGCATGGTTCAAATGCCCTGCCCGGAGCTGTGCTGTCTGGGCCTGGACCGGGGAAACGCCGACGGAGCCGGCAGCCCGGTGGCGGTCGAAAACACACGGATTCGTGCGGCGCTGAAACAGGAAAAGGCCGATCAGTTAACCCTGCTGGCCGGCGGTGTGGTGCGGCAGATATTGGAATACCATCGGTTCGGATTTGAAATCCTTGGAATCATCGGAGCAAACCGCTCTCCGAGCTGCGGCGTAGACACCACGTCGGACCGCAATGAGGAAGTCGAAGGAATGGGGCTGTTTATGGAGGAGCTTTCCCGGATGCTCTCCGAAAACCGGATATCCGTTCCCATGATTGGCCTGACGGGAAGCGGCCCGGTTACGGAACGGCTGCGGCCGCTTATATAGTGAATCAAGTTAAAAACGTGCAAATTGCACGTTTTCAACCAGCGGGGCCATGGCCCGCTGGCGAGTGAAACACGCTTGATTCTCTATGAAGTCTAAATCAGGGCCGCCAATGCGGCCCTCTGCGGCGAAGTTTCGCCGCAGGGTTGAAAAGAATCGGTTGATTCTTTTCAACTTGTTTGACTATAACTGCGCCGGATTGACCGGGCGGTCCTCCGGGACAGGCTCCCGGCGGCCTGGCTCTTCCGGAACGGGCGGGCACAGAGGCCCGCCCCTACAGGCGTTACTGTGGGTGTAAGGTTTGCCCCCTGCACCACTTCCCCCTGATAAAATGCCTGAACAGACACTTCCGGCGGACAAGGGAAGGTCTGATGGTCAGATTTTATTTTGTAGGGGCCGCCCTCCCGGGCGGCCCGATATGAGGCCCGGGCCTTGTATCGGCAGGCCGCCGAGGGCGGCGGCCCCTGCATCATGGTCCTGTTATAAACTGTGGGAACGGACCCTGCCCGCGGGCAAAATGCTCTTGCCATTGCGCCGGGCTTCTGGTATAATGACCCTGTAACAGCAATTGCCGCCCGCCGCCGTCCGGCGCGGGCCAAATCATACGGTCAGCGAGGTGTTTGATATGGTTGGAGCGATTTCCGGGGCGGGATACAGCCCCTACGCGGTTTCTCTCTATACCCGTCAGCAGCAGGCGGAGCAGACCCGGCAGGCCCGGACCGCCCAGGACGGCAGCGCATGGGCCGTGCGGCGGTCGGCCTCTCCCGAGACGCCGGTCCAGCCGGTCAGCCCGGTCCGGAGGGTGTCGGCGGATGAGGCCTCTATTCCGGCGCTGCTGAGCCGTATGGAAAACGACCCCGCCGCCATGGCGGGCCGGATGCGGATACAGTACGGCGACGTGACGCCGGAGGGCCGGTTCGCGGAGAACGGCGGAGACGCCGTCCGGGGCCCGGAGCTGGCGGCGCTGGAGGGCCGTCTCTCCAGGGCGGAGGACGCCCTGGCCCGGAACGATCTGACCCGGGCCGGCGGCATTTTGAAGCAGGACCCGCCTGCCCAGGGGGCGGCGGACCTGCCTGAGGCACAGAAGCCAGGAGCGGAAAAACTGGGTGCAGAAAACCTGGGGGTGGAAAAGCAGGCGGCGGAGCGCGCTGAGAACGGGTCCGAAGCCGGCGGCGTCCAGGGCGCGCAGAAGGCTCTGGAGGAAGGCGAGTGCCAGACCTGCAAGGAACGGAAATATCAGGACGGGTCCGACGACCCCGGTGTTTCCTTCAAGACGCCCACCAATATCGCGCCGGAGCAGGCGGCCTCCGCCGTCCGGGGCCACGAGATGGAACATGTCTACCGGGAGCAGGCCAAGGCGGAGCGGGAGGACCGGAAGGTGGTCAGCCAGACGGTGACCATGCACACGGAAATCTGCCCGGAGTGCGGGGAGTCCTTTGTCTCCGGCGGCACCACCCGCACCGTCACCAAGGCGGACACGGACAACGCCGCCCGGCAGGACCTGGCCCGGCAGAGCAGGGAAGAGGAAAAGACCCGTACGCCCTTCTCGGCGGTGGCCTGACAGAATTCCCGAATGCGGGAATCATAATATTTGATTGAGGCCGTTTGGCTTGCCGCCGCAAGGGGCGGCAGCCGCAACGCATGGCGCATATGACTTCCGTCGTTTCGGTTCGGAGGCAGCCGCATGGAACCCAGGACCGTCCGGAATCCCCGGGCGGTCCTGTTTTGTCCGGGGGCCGTCACAAAATTTCAATGCTCCGGAACCTTTTGGCTGGAAAAACCGTCTTACTCTGTAGAGACGAAGATCGAAAGCTCGAGAAAATGAAATTAGAAGAAGCAATTGAGCGATTGGAAGACGGAACGGGAGGATGAAAGGATGAACAGGAAATTTGGAGCCCTGGCCCTGGCGGCCCTGCTGGCCGCCCTGACCCTCACCGCCTGCGGAGGAAGCGCCAAAGGAGACACCGCGGCCGCCAGTCCTTCCGGCTCCATGGACTCTGCCTACGAGATGGAAGGCGGCTATGGAGGAGGGGAGGACTTCGGGGGATTGTTTTACAGCCAGGTTCAGGAACCCGAAGCAGCGCCCCCGGACGAGGGGGAGACGAACGCCGGAGAGGACCGTCTGGCCAATGCCAAGATGATCTACTCCGCCAGCATCGAGGCCCAGACCATGGAGTTCGATACCTGCGCCGCCGATTTGGAAACCCTGGTGGAGCAGACGGGGGGCTATCTGGAGTACGCCTCCGTCCACAGCTACGGCGACGGCTACCGAAGCGGGAGCTACACCGCCCGGATTCCCGCCGCCCGGTTCACCCTTTTCCTGAAGAGTGTGGGGGACATCGCCCATGTCACCTGGCAGGAGAAGAGCAGCGAAAACATCAGTGAAGCGTATTACGACCTTGAAAGCCGCCTTACCACCCAGCGGACCAAAATGGAGCGGCTTCAGGCTCTGCTGGCCAGGGCGGAGAACATGGAGGACATCATCACCATCGAGTCCGCCATTGCCGAAACGGAGTATCAGATTGAGCAGCTCACCGGCTCTCTCCGCCATTACGACGCCCTGGTGGATTTCTCCACCATTCAGATTCAGCTCCGGGAGGTGGCCCGGCTCTCCGACGTGGAGACCACGCCCCCCAGCTTTTCCGCCCGCCTGAGCGCCGCCTTCTCCGGGGGACTGGTCAACTTCGGCGACTTCCTCCAGGAGCTGTCCATTTTCGCGGCCTATAACTGGATCTGGCTGGTGATTCTGGCCGGAATCGTGCTGCTGGCCGCAAAGGCCGTCCGCCGCCGGGCAGAGCGGCAGGCCGGGCCCTTCCCGAATAGGGAGCGGCGGGGGTTCTCCCTGGGCCGGAAGAAGAGGGAAGACGCGAATCAGGAAGACGCAAAAAAACCGGATGACAAACAACCCAAAGACTGATATACTGAAGGGGCGGACCGCGGTCCGCCCCTTTTGCCGCCCTGCCGGAAGAAGCCGGCGGCAAAGCGCCGTATATTTCATCATTTAGAATAGGAGGACGCCGTTATGAAACTGTTCTGGCTGGGCCACGCCTGCTTTCTGGTGGAGCAGGACGGCTATACCATTCTGCTGGACCCCTACACCGGCGTGGAGGGCTATCCGCCCCTGTATGAGACTGCCGTCCGGGCCGCGAATCCCGGGATGAAGGAAGGGGGCGTGAGGATCCGGCTCCCTGTCCGGATGCATATAGAGTATACAGACGGGCCGGTCACCCCTGGGGAGGAAAAAATCTATGTCAACAGGGTCCTGTGCAGCCACGGCCACTTTGACCACAGCGCCGTGGAGCTGACGGCGCTTTTGCCGGAGGCCCCCTGCCCCTTCTCCATCCGCACCGTGGAGACCTTCCACGACGATCAGGGCGGAGCCCTCCGGGGAAGCAACACCGTCCATATCCTCTCGGCGGGGGGCGTCACCGTGGCCCACCTGGGAGACCTGGGCTGCCAGCTTTCGCCGGAGCAGATTGCGGAGATCGGCCCTCTGGACGCCGTCCTCATTCCCGTAGGCGGCACCTATACCGTGGACGCGGCGGGGGCCAGGGCCGTCTGTGAGGCCCTGAGACCCAGGTGCGTCGTCCCCATGCACTACCGCCACGCCCCCTATGGCCTGCCCAATGTGGGCGGCGTGGAGGAATTTTTGGAGCTGTGGCCCAAGGAACAGGTCCAGCGGCTCGGCGGGCCTCTCTGCGAGATAACCGGCGGCTGTTCCGGCGTGCTGGTCCCGCGCTTTTCCGAGGAGGGCTGAGATGTACCGATACATACTGTTCGACCTGGACGGCACCCTGACGGATTCCAAGGAGGGCATTGTCAACAGTGTCCGCTGGACCCTCCGGAGCATGGACGCGCCGGTTCCGGAGGAGGAAATTCTTCAGCTGTTCATCGGCCCGCCCCTGCAGGATTCTTTTGAAAGGTTCTGCGGCTTTTCCCCGGAGCGGGCTGTGGAGGCCGTGGCCGTGTTCCGGGAGCGCTATCTGCCGGTAGGCCAGTTTGAGAACCGGGCTGCGCCGGGGGCGGCGGAGCTGCTGGCCCGGCTGAAGGGGAAGGGCTATGTGCTGGCCCTGGCCTCTTCCAAGCCCGAGGAGCTTTGCGTCTCCATCTGTAAGCGCTTCGGCTTCACGCCCCACCTGTCCGCCATTGTGGGCAGTCCTCCCCTGGGTGACCGGAGCAAGGCCGACGTCATCCGGGAGGCCATGGCCCAGCTGGATCTGACGGAGGCGGACCGGCCTGCCGTTCTGATGGTGGGAGACCGGAAGTTTGACGTGCTGGGGGCCCGGGAATGCGGCGTGGACTGCGTGGGCGTGCGGTTCTTCGGCTATGCGCCGCCGGGGGAGCTGGAGGATGCCGGCGCTATCGCGGTGGCAGAGACCGTGGAGGAGCTGGAGGCGTTTATTCTCAGTCACTGAGGACCTATTCACATAAAGACGGAAACGGAGGAAATCATCATGACCTATCAGGAAATTCTGGAACAGGCCCGGGGCTGTGTGGGCCCCTACTGCAAGGCCTGCCCCACCTGCAACGGCCTGGGCTGCCGGAACACGGTTCCCGGTCCCGGGGCCAAGGGCATCGGCACCGGCTTCATCCGCAACTACCAGAAGTGGCAGGAGCTCTGCGTCAACATGGACACCATCTGCGAAAACGGGCCGGTGGACACCGCCTTTGACTTCTTCGGCCAGAGGATGGACCTGCCTGTGTTCGCCGCGCCCATCGGGGCCATGAAGCTCCACTACGGCGACAAATACGACGATCTGGCTTATAACGACATTCTGGTGGCCGCCTGCGCAGAGGCGGGGACGCTGGCCTTCACCGGCGACGGCACCAACCCCGCCGTCATGGAGGCCGCCGCCAAGGCCCTGACCGCCTGTAGGGGCCGGGGCGTGCCCACCATCAAGCCCTGGAACATCGAGACCATCCGGGAAAAGCTGGCACTGGTGAAGGCGGCCAGGCCTGCCGCCATTGCCATGGACATTGATGCGGCGGGCCTGCCCTTTCTGAAAAACCTCCATCCCCCTGCCGGCAGCAAGACCGTGGAGGAGCTGCGTGAGATTGTGGACATGATGGAGGGAATTCCCTTTATCCTCAAGGGAATCATGACTGTCCGGGGGGCGGAAAAGGCCCTTGAGGCCGGGGCCAGCGGCATCGTGGTCAGCAACCACGGCGGCCGGGTGCTGGATCAGTGCCCCTCCACCGCCGAGGTCCTGCCCGGCATTGCCGACGCCGTGGGCGGCAGAATGACCATTCTGGTGGACGGCGGCGTCCGGACCGGCATGGACGTGTTCAAGGCTCTGGCCCTGGGGGCCGACGGCGTGCTGATTGGCCGGCCCTTCGTCACCATGGTCTACGGCGGCGGCGCCGAGGCCGTGAAGGTGTACGCGGACAAGCTGAAGGCCGAGCTGGCGGATACCATGGCCATGTGCGGGGCCCACTCGCTGAGGGAAATCCGGCGGGATATGATTTACGGATATTGAGCGCTGACAGAACGCGGAAGGCCGCCGGGAGTCCGACAGACTCCCGGCGACCTTTTTGCGTTTTTGCGTCTTTTTGTCTTTATGCCCTCATGTTTTCATGACTGTGGATGCTTCCCCTTCTCCCGCAGATGCTCCACCAGAGCGCAGACCAGCTGAATGTCCTTCTCCGTAAGGCCGGAGACGTTTACCGTGGCCGAGGAGGCAACCCCCAGCAGATAGTCCGTGGATACCTTGAAAAGTCTGGCCAGCTCGACAATATACTGGGTAGAGGGAACGGAAATGCCCATCTCCCAGGCGTTGACGCTGGAGCGTGTAATTCCCAGCCGCTTCGCCAGCTCTGTCTGCGTCATGCCCCGCTGATCCCGAAGCAGCTTGATTCTCGCGGCAACCATTCCATCACCTCCGCTGCCTGTATTTTAAAACATCAAAATGATATTACATTATCATAATGGTGTTTATAATTGACAAGCCGGGTGATTTCTATTATACTTGAACTGCCGCCGGGATCGGCGGCAGGAAACGACAGACAGAAAAAGGAGACACAGTTATGAAATTTTGCTCAAATTGCGGGAAAGAGGTTTCGGATCAGGCGGTGGTCTGCCCCCACTGCGGCTGCGCGGTGCAGGGCGGGGACAGTGTGGACATTCCCAGCACGGGACTGAATATACTGAGCTTCTTCTTCCCCCTGGTGGGACTGATCCTGTATCTGGTGTTCCGGGACAAAACCCCCAGAAAGGCGTCCGCTCTGGGGAAATGGGCTCTGATCGGCTTCATTGCCGGCATTGCATTTACCGTTCTGATGTACGGGTGCAGCGCGGCGCTGCTGTTTTCCGCCATCTGAGGAAGATCCTGAAATGGAAAAAGCCCCTTGCGGGCGGGGAAGGAGACGGGAGGCCGTCTCTTTCTTCGTTCGGCAAAAGCGTCCTTTTTAGCCTCTCCTCCGTCCCGGCGGAGAGAATCCGGCAGGCTCCAAGAAGCTCCGAAGGGCTTCGAGAGGCTTCGAAAAATCCAAAAAAGTATCGTAAAATCCCGCCGGAGGGGATGACAAGCGGAGCAGGTTTTGTTAAACTGGTGTTATAGTCAAACAAGTTGAAAAGAATCAACAGATTCCTTTCAGCTCCGGGGCGAAACGCCGCCGCAGACGGCCGTATTTGTGGCCGCGGTTTGGACTTCATAGAGAACAAAGCGTGTTTCACACGCCGGCGGACCTTTGTCCGCTGGTTGAAAAAGTGCAATTTGCAGTGCTTCGACTTTGTTCACTATATTCTGAAGAGGCCCGCAGGGCGGGTCCGATGACTGGAGGAATATGGTATGCGCATCACTGTTCTGGACGGATACACCGAAAACCCCGGGGACCTCAGCTGGGCGGGGCTGGAGGCGCTGGGAGAGCTGACGGTCTATGACCGCACCAGCCTCACCGATGAGGAGGAGATTGTCTCCCACATTGGAAACGCGGAAATTATCGTCACCAACAAGACCCCTGTCAGCCGTGCCGTTCTGGAGCGGTGTCCCGGGGTCAGACTGATTGCCGTGCTGGCCACCGGATATAACGTCGTGGACTGCGCCTGCGCCCGGGAACGGGGGATTCCCGTCTGCAACGTGCCGGTGTACGGCACCCGGTCCGTCAGCCAGTTTGCCATTGCCCTGCTGCTGGAGGTCTGCCACCACATCGGCCACCACAGCCGGACGGTCTATGACGGAAAGTGGCAGAATCATGAAGACTGGTGCTACTGGGATTACCCCCTGATCGAGCTGGCGGGGAAGACCTACGGCCTGCTGGGCTGCGGCAATATCGGCATTCACACCGCGGAAATTGCCAAAGCCCTGGGGATGCAGGTCATCGCCTATGACGCCAGGGAGACCGAGGCCGGTCATGCCCTGGGCGTGGAGTATGTGACGCTGGACGAGCTGTTTGCCCGGTCTGACGTGCTGGGGCTCCAGATGCCCCTGCTCCCCTTTAACACCGGTATCATCAACCGGGAAACCATAGCCAAAATGAAAGACGGCGTTATCATCATCAACAACAGCCGGGGGCAGATGGTGGTGGAGCAGGACCTGGCCGACGCCCTGAATTCCGGCAAGGTGGCCGCCGCCGCTCTGGATGTGGTGTCCACCGAGCCCATTCGGGAAGACAATCCCCTGCTGAAGGCCAAAAACTGCATCATCACGCCGCATATGTCCTGGGGCGCAAGGGAGAGCCGCCAGCGTATCATGGACTGCACCGTGGAGAATGTGAAAGCCTTCCTGGAGGGGGCGCCCATCCATGTGGTGAACCCGTAAGCGGAAAGAGGCCAGGACGAAAAAGCCGAAAAACACCCCTCCGGTCAGGACAATGTCATTAAGTTGAGGAAATTTACCAAATAATGGGGTGCAGAAATGTTCTGGATTCTTCTTATTTAGATAAAATCTAAGAACATTTTGATGCGATATTGTTTGGAAATCGGTCTTGACTTAATGACATTGCCGGTCAGGAGGGGTGTTTTTGCGTCCGGCGAAGCGGGAGAAGCTTATAAAAAGCGGTAATGGGACAAGGCAAAAAATCAGCCGCGAGCCTGAACGGACCGCGGCTGAAAGCGAAAGCAAAAATCCCGCCTGAGTGCCGTTTTCAGCAAGGCCGGAAAGGTTACGGTGTTGGGAATTATTTTGGGGTCCCCCGCCGGAACCCAGCGAAGCGGTTCCGGTGGGGAAGCGAAGAAAAAGCCCTAAGGCTTTTTATAGCCTTAGGGCTTTTTCTGAGCTGGAGCGGGCAACGAGGCTCGAACTCGCTACCTCCACCTTGGCAAGGTGGCGCTCTACCAGATGAGCTATGCCCGCGGGAACAAGAAGTATCTTAGCAGACTTCCGCCTTCCTGTCAAGGGGTTTGCTCTATTTTTTTCATATTTTTGATCGACCCACGGACTCCGGGGTATCTGACGGCATGGGACGGTCCCCGGGTTCCTTTTCGCCCTCCGGTTCCTTTTCGCCCCCGGGCTCCTTTTCGCCCCCGGGTTCCTTTTCACCCTCCGGTTCCTTTTCGCCCCCGGGCTCCTTTTCGCCCCCAGGTTCCTTTTCACCCTCCGGTTCCTTTTCGCCCTCCGGTTCCTTTTTGCCCCCGGGTTCCTTTTCGCCCCCGGGTTCTTTTCCGCCCCCAGGCTCCTGTCCGTCCTCCGGATTTTCGCTGTTCTCCGGGGTTTCTGCCTCCGGAAGTTCCGGGGGGTCCAGAAGGAACTCCACCAGTCCCGGTTCCTCCGCGTTGGGGTAGAAGTTCACCACCCAGGCGGGCGTCTCCGTCAGACCCTGCTCCTCGCGGAGAAGGGCCATGGATTCCTCCAGCCGAGTCAGGCCAGCTTCTCCCCAATAGCCCATGCGCACCGCCAGCTCTGTCTGACCATCGGCCAGGGCGGCGGCCAGAAGGCTGTACAGAGCTTCGGGGCTGGTGGCGTTCACGACGGACTGAATCTGCTCCAGACTGCGGCGGTAGCTGATCCGGACCGCCGCCTCATAATAGCCCCGCTGGGCCTGGCTGGAGGACGTGATATACTCCACGGCATAGGCCCCCATGGGGGTTTCCTGCTGTATCTCCGCGGCGGCCCGCTCCAGCGTGTCCGCCACGGACAGGTCGCTCTCGAAGTTATAGAGCCGCAGGGTGGCGGTCTCCCGGTGCTGGCCGATGAGCAGCAGAAGGTCGTTGACAATGTCCTGGTGGTTTTCCGCACGAAGGGTGCCGGCGGCCTCGCTCTCCCAGAACTTGCTGCTGTGAGGCTCGGATACGGAATAGGTCCGTTCCAGCAGCGGCGCACAGCCCGTCAGCAGACACAGAGCCAGCAGCATACAGCAGATGGTTGGCCGCATCGGCGGACCTCCTTTCCCCGTTTCCCATGAGATGCCGGCAGACCGGCGAAGGGCATTACATGCCCAGGTCCTCATCAATCAGCAGCACCTCGGCCTCCATGCCCATCATGGGCCCCCAGAGGGTCACCAGTCCCCGGCAGATGCGCTCCGGGCTCCTGCAGTCATAGCACCGGTCCCCCTTGACGGCGCAGGGGGTTTTCCTGCCCAGCCTCCGGGCATTCCGGGGGGAGGCGATATTCCGGGCCCGCCAGACCGCTGCGTCTACGGTGGGGGCCAGCTTGTTCCGTCCGATGACAAAATAGACCTTCTCGTGGCCGAACAGGGTGGAGGCCACCCGGTTTCCAGCGCCGTCGATGTTCACCAGCTCCCCCGTTTCCGCCAGGGCGTTGACAGAAGTCAGGTAGATGTCCGCGGTCTGGGCCTCCCGGCGGGCGGCGGAGGCGTCCTCCCATTTCCAGTGCCAAATGGTTTTGCAGCGCTTCCCCAGACGCTCGTAAAGCCCCAGGGCGTCCAGGGTGACGGAGCCGCCGAAGCCCACGGTCTTTCCTGCGACGGTGTCTTCCAGATAGTCCGCCGCCTCCGCGCCGGTGGGGAAGAGCCGGACGGTATAGCCCCGGTCCTCCAGATTTTTTTTGACAGTCTCCAGCTTCATATCATCTGTACTCCTCTCTGTGCTGTGTGCCAGGCGGCAGGGACGGCCGGGTCAGATTTCATCCTTCCGGTACTGCCGGAAGCCCCGGCCCATGACCTCGTGGGCGTCGCAGACAATCAGGAAGGCGGCGGGGTCCAGGTCGTGAATCTGCCGCTTGATCTCCACAATCTCCCGCTGCTTGAAGGCAATCATCAGCACCTGCTTTTCCGCGCCGGTATAGGCCCCGTGGCCCTGGAGGATGGTGACGCCCCGGTGCTGGGACCGCATCAGGCTGCCGGCAATGTCCCGCCAGCGGTCCGAAACGATGTAGGCCACCCGGGAGTTCTCCATGCCGTAGAGAATGGAATCCATCACCTTGGAGCTGATGACCATTTTCACAATGCCGTACAGCAGGGCGTCCAGCGTGCCGAAGGCCGCCGCCACCACCAGCATCACCAGCAGATTGGGAACCATCAGCAGATCCCCGATGGGGAGCCAGGGCCATTTCAGCTTCATCAGCCTGCCCACGATGTCCGTGCCCCCGGTGGTGGCCCCCTGGGCGAAAATCATGCCGCTGCCCACGCCCATCACCCCGCCGCCGTAAAGACAGGCCAGAAAGGGGTCCATGGGTCCGAAGTCATACAGAAGGGCAAAGACGTCTATGGCGGCGGAGCTGACCAGCATGGCATAGAGAGAGGACACCAGCATGTGGCCCCCCAGCTTTCGCCAGCCCACCGCAAACAGCGGTACATTCATGGCAATGGTCAGCAGGCCCACCGTCAGCGGCGGGCAGTAAAAGTGGATCACCTGAGACAGGCCGGTGACGCCGCCCATGGCAAAGCGGTTGGGGGCGATGAACCAGGCAAAGCCCAGAGCGTAGATCAGACAGCCCGCGGTGATGAGTCCGTAGCTTTTCACCAGACGCTTCATGTGGTCTCCTCTCCGCCGGGGGCGTCCGAAAGAGTCAGCTGTTTTTCCTCGGAGTCCTCCTGCCGCAGCAGCGCCCCGGCGGCGGGAATGGAGCGGGCCCGGTAGCGCCGGCGGTCGGCAATGCCGGTTTCCTCCAGAGGCCGGACCGTCTCCAGCTGGTATTTGGGCTTCAAAGCCAGCACCGCCACGCCCTGTGTGGAGCGGGTGGTCTTGGGATTCAGCATCGCCGTGCTAATAATCAGGCAGCGGAGCTCCGTGGAGTATACCGCCAGCTCCTGTTCTTCCTCCAGCCGGATGATGGCTTTCAGCGGCGATTTGTCGGAATAGGCCCCGGTGAGCTTGCGGCGGTTGGAGGCGGTCTGATAGGCCTTCAGCTCCACCCTGGCCGCCTTGCCGTTCTCAAAGAAGAAGATCAGCCCGCCGGAATAGTCCCCCGGCAGAACCATGAAGATGACGCTCTCCCCGGCGTCCATGCCTAATTTGGCCGGGAGATAATCCCCCAGGACGCTGGCCTTGGCGTCGTCGAACTCCGTCAGCCGGGTCTTGTAGACCTGACAGCGGTCGGTGAAGAACATGACCTCGGCGGAGCTGTCGGTCTCGAAGCTCTGGCGGAGGCCGTCCCCCTCCTTGAACTTCTGAGCCCCGCTCATCCGGAGGCTCTGAGGCGTGATCTTCTTGAAATATCCCTCCCGGGAGAGGAAGACATGGACGGGGTAGGCCGCCGGGGTCTCGTCCACTGTCACCTCCGGCAGCTCGTGGGCGTAGACGATGGAGGTGCGGCGGGGCTCGCCGTACTTCTTCGCTGCCTCCTTCAGCTCGTCCAGTATGATTTTTTTCACCCGGCGGGGATTTTGCAGGATGTCCTCCAGGTCGTCAATCTCGTTTTGGAGGGCTTCGGTCTCCTGGACCCGTTTCAGGATGTATTCCTGATTGATGTTCCGCAGCCGGATTTCCGCCACATATTCCGCCTGAACCTCGTCGATGCCGAAGCCGATCATCAGGTTGGGAACCACCTCGGACTCCGCCCCGGTCTCCCGGATGATTCGGATGGCCTTGTCAATGTCCAGCAGGATGCGCTTCAGGCCCTTGAGCAGGTGGAGCTTTTCCTTCCGCTTCCCCAGGACGAAGAACACCCGCCGCCGGACGGACTCGGTGCGCCAGGCGGTCCACTCCTCCAGAATCTGCCGGACCCCCAGCACCCGGGGCTGTCCGGCGATGAGGACGTTGAAGTTGCAGGAAAAGGCGTCCTCCAGGGGGGTCTGCCGGAACAGCCGCGCCATGAGCTTCTCCGGGTCCGCTCCCCGCTTGAGGTCAATGGTGAGCTTGAGGCCGGAGAGGTCCGTCTCGTCCCGCATGTCGGCGATCTCCCGGGCCTTGCCCGCCTTGATGAGCTCCGCCACCTTGTCCAGAATGGCCTCGGTGGAGGTGGAATAGGGAATCTCATAAATCTCGATGAGGTTTTCCTCTTTGACATAGCGCCATTTGGCCCGGACCTTCACGCTGCCCCGGCCGGTGCTGTAAATCTCCCGCAGGGCGTCCGGGTCGCAGATGAGCTCGCCGCCGGTGGGGAAGTCCGGCCCCAGCAGGGTGTCCGTCAGGTTGCAGTCCGGATTTTTCAGATAGGCCGCCGTGGTCTCGCAGACCTCCCGCAGGTTGAATCCGCAGAACTGAGAGGCCATGCCCACGGCAATGCCGCTGTTGGCGGACACCAGGATGTTGGGAAACGTGGTGGGCAGCAGGACGGGCTCCTTCATGGTGTTGTCGTAGTTGTCCACGAAGTCCACCGTGTCGCTGTCAATGTCCCGGAAGATCTCCTGGCAGATGGG
Organism: Oscillospiraceae bacterium; assembly: GCA_910575505.1. Classification (GTDB taxonomy): domain Bacteria; phylum Bacillota; class Clostridia; order Oscillospirales; family Oscillospiraceae; genus Oscillibacter. The sequence continues at coordinate 121,430 of CAJTFK010000003.1, read as the reverse complement.
GGTCAGCCTGGCTTCGGTGTACCGGGGGGCGGCCCAGGCCATGTCCCGGGAATAGTGCTTGCCGAAGTTGCCCTTGGAGTCCACAAAGGGGGTCAGCAGAGCCCCGTAGCTCCGGGAAAGGCGGACCATGGTGTCATAAATCGCCGTGTCGCCGTGGGGGTTCAGCTTCATGGTCTGGCCCACGATGTTGGCGGACTTGGTGCGGGGCTTGGTCAGAAGGCCCATGGTGTACATGGTGTAGAGGAGCTTGCGGTGGGAGGGCTTGAAGCCGTCAATCTCCGGAATGGCCCGGGAGACGATGACCGACATGGCGTAGGGCATGTAGTTGGTCTCCAGGGTGTCGGTGATGGGCTGCTCCACCACCGCGGCGTGGAGGCCCATGACGTTGGGGTTTCCGGCTTTGGGCTTTCCGGTTTCGGGTGTTTTCTTTTTCGGCATACTGTCTATTCCTTACTTAAAATCCAATTCACAGGGTTGTTTTAAAAGTATTCGCGGGTGCTTTCAAGGTCTTTTCGGTTGCGGATGATGTGGTCATAATAGCTGAACTGCCATAATTTTGTTTCAGAAGGCATCCCCGGGTTTCGATATCGCCGGTCCGTCTTCATGGTGCCGGTAATATTTTGCAGGGTGCGGGCTCTGTCCCGTTAAGTCAACGCAACCCCCAGCAGTCCCAGGGCAAACAAACTGTCCAGCGCCAGGAGAAAGGCCCCCATGCGGCGGGAGACCTTCCGCCGGTTTTCCGGCGTATCCGGGGCGATGGGGGCCTTCTCCCAGCGGAGCAGGTAGATGCCGCCGTTCTGATAGAAGCAGAACAGGCCGGACAGGTCCGTCAGCAGGAAAGCCAGGCCTGCCAGGAAGAAGAACGCCGCGCACAGTCCGCCCCAGATCAGAAAGAACAGCTCCGTTTTTTCCATGGCGGGGCCTCCTCACTCCTGCGGGGCCCCGTCCGGAGCGTCCAGGGCGTCCGGGACGGCGGTTTTGACGGCCCAGCACAGGGCCAGGGCGGAGACCAGGATGGACGCCGCCAGAATGCAGAGCGCGTTTTTCATTTCAGGGTCTCCTGTATATCGCCGGAAATCTTGCCGGGGAAATTGGGCTTTCCGGCGTCGGGTGTTTTCTTCTTTGGCATACTACTTATTCCTCAGCTCAATTTAAAATCCATTTCCGCGGGTTGTTTTGGATGTATTCGCGGGTGTTTCGCAGGTCGCTTTCGCTTCGGATGATATGGTCGTAGAAACTGACTTGCCATAATTTTGTCTCAGCAGGCTCTGAAAGCCGGTACCGCCGGTCTGTATAGGACTTCATGGCTCCAATGATGCGTTGTAGGGGGCGGGCTCTGTCCCGCCCCGTCTCACAGGCGGCAACAGAGCTCAAATGAATAATGAGGTGCACATGGTCCGGCATGATGCAATGAGAGTCGACAGTCACTCCGGCGTATCGCTGAGGAATTCCGCGAATGGATTCCCCCACCACCCGACCGATGGGCGTCAGTTCGACGACGGGAGAAAATCCGGCGGATTCCGGAGTGGGGCCGGCAGATTCGTTGGGCGGGGCGGGACAGAGCCCGTCCCCTGCATGAATGGTGGATAGAATATCCTGTCCGCGCAGAGCGGTGCAGACCGTCACAAAATAATATCCCGGCCTGCTGTAATCGTACCCTTGCAGCCGCAGGGGTTTTCGCTGTATCCAGTCGTTCATGAAATGCCTGTTCTCTTTTGGGTTCCGCTGCTATTTGAGTTCAGGGTCCTCTGTCCGGCCCAGGAGATAGTCCACAGAGCAGTCCAGGTAATCAGCGATTGCGACAAGGATTTCGGAGGAAACTTTTGACGAGGGCTTTGTCCGCCATTTGCTGAACAGGCTGTCCGAAATTCCAATGGCAGTCGCTACATGGTTTGGAACAATGTTCCTCTCCTTCAGGATGTTCAGGATTCTTTCTGTATGTTCCATTATGGTTCCTTCCTGGTGAATATGATAATCGGAGCATGAAAATATTCAGGTATTGACTTCCTGAACAAGTTCAGGTATACTAAAAGCATCTTATTCAATCTTAGGCGGGGAGTGCTGAGTGATATGGCTGACAGTAAGCAGAGAAAGCAAAAAAGCAAACGCGTCTGCGTGACCATGACCGAGCAGGACCATGAACATCTGACCCGGCTGGCGTATGAAACCCTGCGCACCCGGTCTGGTTATCTGAGGTGGCTTCTGCACCGGGATTTTACAGAAAGAGGCGTTGATTATAGGAATAAATGAGAAGGGGGGGAGCGTCTTCTTTGGCGTGATGGTTTATTCCTTGCTTGAAACCCACTTGAGCGGGTTGTTTTGAATGTACTGTCTGGCTCTTTGGAGCTCTTCCTGATTGCGGATAATATGGTCATAATACCGATCCTGCCAGAGGGGATAGCCGGCTCTTTTGCTGGACAGGCTTTTTAATGCTCTGATTACCTGGGGAAGAGAGGCCCCGCAAGGAGGGCTCCCGGTTCTTCTGTGGTCTCCGGACTGCAAAGAATGGCTTCTCACCGGGCCTTTGCATTGAAGGTTAGAAATAACACCCAGGGCTGGCGTAATCATATCCCTTCAGCCGTTCCGGCCGGCGGACCTTCTTCTCCCCGCCCGGCATGGTTAAGAAATATCCGCCATTTCCAGGTACTTGTATCCGTTCTCGGCAATGTGCTCCTTCCGGCCCTGAAGGTTGTCCCCCAGCAGCAAATCGAACACCGCCGCCGTCCGCTCCACGTCCTCGGGCATGACCCGGATGAGCCGCCGGGTCTCCGGGTTCATGGTGGTGAGCCACATCATGTCCGGGTCGTTCTCGCCCAGGCCCTTGGAGCGGTCAATCTTATATTTCTTCCCCTCCAGCTCCCGGACGATGTCGTTTTTCTCCCTGTCCGAATAAGCGAACCAGGTTTTTTCCCCGGAGGTGATTTCAAAGAGGGGGGTCTCGGCGATATAGACATAGCCCTCCCGGATCAGGGTGGGGGTCAGCCGGTAGAGCATGGTAAGGACCAGGGTGCGGATCTGGAAGCCGTCCACGTCGCCGTCGGTGCAGATGACCACCTTGTTCCAGCGGAGGTTCCCCAGGTCGAAGGAGGACACGTCCCTGGCGTGCCTGTTCTGGACCTCCACGCCGCAGCCCAGAACCTTGATGAGGTCCGTGATGATGTCGCTTTTGAAAATCCGGGCGTAGTCCGCCTTCAGGCAGTTGAGAATTTTGCCCCGGATGGGCATGATGCCCTGATATTCCGAGTCCCGGGCCAGCTTCACGCTGCCCAGGGCGCTGTCGCCCTCCACGATGTAGATTTCCCGGCGGCCGGGGTCCCTGGTCCGGCAGTCCACGAATTTCTGAACCCGGTTGGCAATGTCAATGCTGCCGGAGAGCTTTTTTTTGATGTTCAGCCGGGCTTCCTCCGCCTTCTCCCGGCTGCGCTTGTTCAGAAGAATCTGCTCGCCGATTTTTTCCGCGTCGAAGTGGTTTTCGATGAAATAAATCTCCAGGTTGGACCGGAGGAAGTCCGTCATGGCCTCTTGAACGAATTTATTGGTAATGGCTTTTTTCGTCTGGTTCTCATAGCTGGTCTGGGTGGAAAAGTTGCTGCTGACCAGAATCAGGCAGTCCTCGATATCCGCCCAGGTGATTTTGCTCTCGTTCTTCTGGTACTTCCCCTGTTCCCGGAGGTACTTGTCCACGGCGGAGACAAAGGCGAACCGGGCGGCCTTCTCCGGGCTTCCGCCGTGCTCCAGCCAGCTGGAATTGTGATAATGCTCCACCACGCTGACCCTGTTGGAAAAGCAGAAGGACGCCGACAGCTTCACCTTATACTCCGGCTTGTCCGCCCGGTCTCGGCCCTTCTTCTCCCCCTGCCAGAACACCGGGGCGGTGAGGCTTCCCTCTCCCGCCAGCTCGGCCACATAGTCGGCAATGCCGTTTTCATAGACGAAATCCTGAGTCTCAAAGGTATCCGCTCCGGTCTGGGTCCGGACGTGGAAGGTGACTCCGGCGTTGACCACCGCCTGCCGCTTGCAGACGTGGGCGAAGTACTCCGGCGGAATGGCGATGTCGGTGAATACATCCAGATCGGGGAGCCACCGGGTCCGGGTGCCGGTTTTCTTGCTCTGAGACCTGGGCAGGGGCTTTTTCTCCAGCTCCCCCACAATCTCGCCCCGCTCAAAATGGAGACGGTATTCAAAGCCGTCCCGCCAGACGGTGACGTCCATATAGCGGGAGGCGTACTGGGTGGCGCAGGAGCCCAGGCCGTTGAGCCCCAGGGAGTATTCATAATTGTCGCCGGATACGTTGTCGTATTTTCCGCCGGCGTAGAGCTCGCAGAATACCAGCTCCCAGTTGTATTTCTGTTCCTTCTCGTTCCAGTCCACCGGACAGCCCCGGCCCGCGTCCTCCACCTCCACGCTGTGGTCCAGGTAACAGGTGACGGAGATGGACGTGCCGTGGCCCTCCCGGGCCTCGTCGATGGAGTTGGACAGAATCTCGAACACCGCGTGCTCACAGCCGTCCAGCCCGTCGGAGCCGAAAATCACCCCGGGGCGCTTCCGCACCCGGTCGGCCCCCTTCAGGGCGGAAATGCTGTCGTTTCCATAGGCTTGCTTCTTTGCTGTCATATATCCTCCCAAGCTGGCAAGATGGGCGGAGAAATCCGCCATAAAAAATCCGGATTTCAAAGAATCCGGGTCGTCCGTATGATCCTCCGGGGCGGCCCCCGGCGCTTGGGGCTATTGTAGCACACTTTTTCGTCGGGTTCAACCCTTCCTGCAATAAAGTATGCCGCGTTTTTTCCGCAGTTTTGCCCCATTTTTCGAGCCGGAGGGGCATTTTCCGCCACTGCCGCTTCCCGTTCTGCCGGGGCCCGCCCACGCCGCCTCCGGAGACGGCCAACCGCCTCTGCGGCAGTGTGTTGGCAGTTTTGTACGAAAGCCTTAAATTCTGAACGAATTAGTCTTCTTTCCCTTGACGCAGGGGCGGGAAGCGCCTATAATGAAGCTGTACGGCTGGAGGGCTGTAAGGCTTATGCCGCAAGGAACCGCGCCCTTTCCGGATGCGGAGGGCAGAGGAAAATTCACGCGAAAGCGCGTTTTATATAAATTGCACTGGGGCATGCCCCAGTGTGCTGTCTCCAGAGGAGACAGCACAAAGACCTTTGCAGAAGGGAGAGTGGATTATGGAAATCCCCCAGAAGAGAAAGCGGATATTTGGCGGTGTGCTGCTTCTGCTGATGGCCTCGCTGGCCTTGGCCACGGCGGTTCTGGCGGCCAGCGGAGTTTGGAGTCCGGGTGGCTCCTACAGTCTGGTGATTCAGAAGCAGTTCGCCACCGTGACGGAGCAGCCGAAGCTTGGCCCGGACGGCCAGCCGCTCCTTGGTCCGGACGGCCAGCCAGTCATGGAGGAAGTGGAGATTCCCACGACGGTTCTGGAGGAGGCGATGAAGAAGACCTACCGCTTCCACCTCAAGGGCTACTATCTGAAAGGAACAGGCGATGACAAGGTACCGGTTGAGATTGACGACATTGTGGAGATCGGACCGGATTCGGAAACCTGGAAGCCGGACGGAAGCGAGCCGGGTGTCCTCCGCTGGAGGATGTCGGAAAAACTGTGCGCTCCGGGGCCAATTTATGTCACGGTGACGGAGATTACCAACGAACATACCATCGAGGTGGACGGCATTGATTACAATATGGGCGACTCCCGGGTTGAAACCACCGTCCTGTTCAAGGAAAGCCCCCAGATTCGGAACCTGAACAGCAACGGCAAAATCAGTATCTCCCGGCCCGGGACAAAGCAGGACACCTCGGGCAATACTGTGGATGTTACCACCGAATCCGCCTTCCGGATTCGCAGCGAATGGCCCTGGAATGATAACACGGTGGTCAAGCCCGGCAACTGGAAGGCGTTTGACGAGACGGTGCCGCTGGTTCCCGGAAAAGAAGGCTACCGGTGGACCGGCCTCTCGGCGGGGCAGTATACCATCGAGGACCTGTCCGTCTCCGGCTATAACATCCAGCTGGGAGAGCGGAGAGAGGAGGTCCGGGCGGGAGAAACCGGTACCTTCTACATCAACAGCAGTCCCGGCAGGCTGGTGATTACCGCAGGCGGCACAGCCGGCGACGGCGGGAAGCACTACTACACGGTCAAGCAGGTAGGTCCTGACAACCTGAAAGATGACGAGAAGTTTACAGAGCGGACCACCGAGGCCGTCGAGTCCGGAGCAACCTATACGCTTGAAAACCTGCCCCGGGGCGAGTATGAGGTGACGGAGTACCGCGTTACCGATGTGCCCACCAGATTTACGGTGAAGGTGCCGCAGACAGATGAAAAAGAAATAACCGAAAGGAGCAACGCCCTGACCAGCGGAACCACAAACAGCTGGAAATACTTCGATCTTCGGGATTATGAGACGAAAGGGTTTGAAGTGGATGAGATCAAGGTAGTGAGCTTTGGTCCGCTTCGCAACAGCTCCGGAGGCAAGCTGAATAACTCTACTTCTTACACCACGTTCCGTTACGGATTTCTTTCCGAGGATGGAAAACTGATTGAAAGAATCAAATCATATACGCGAAGCAGCGGATATACAGGAAATCTGACCGTTACAATGTCAGACGCGCAGCGTATGAGCGTAGGGAGCGGCAAACGGCTCTATATTACTGCCACAGGGCTGAAGAGCTCTACGGCGAAAACAATTGATGTAAAGTGGATCGCATATCACATGAAAGAGGCCACGCCGGCCTTTGAAGAAGCTAATGTAAACCATTCTGTCTACATAGACAAACGGGGCTGGCTGGAGATTACCGCGCCGACGGTCGATTCCGGCCAACCCGGCGCGGACGAGATCACCTACACCTATGAGCTCCGGAAGGAGGAAGACGGAGCTGCTGAGACGCTGACCCTGACCCCTGGTGAAACCCGCAGAATAGAGGGTCTGGATGCGGGCAGTTATCTCCTGATGGAGAAGGTGAACCTGGAACAGCCGGACGGCTTTACTATGAAGATTTCCGGCGACCCCTTCGGCTCCACCGAGGCGGGAAAGGCCTTTGAGCTTACCGTGAAGGGCGACCGCCGGCTGACCATCACGAAGCCGCAGAACGACCAGGACGGAGGCCGGACCTATACCTTTGAGATTGAGCAGACAGACGGCAACAAAGCGTTCAAAAAGACCGTGACCCTCAAGGCGGGGGCGAGCGACAGCAGCATCGTCCTCCCAGAGGGCAAATACACAGTTACGCCCACGGACGACATGACCGAGGTGTTCCAGCTGACGTGCAGCGACACCAGCCAGGTTCAGGCCGGTGTCTCCGCAAACCCGGGGAACAACAGTGCCACCGTGACCTTTACCAACGTGTTCACGCCGGGTACCCTGGGCTACCGGTACGTCCACGAGTACTATCTGAGGGACGAGAACGGGGTCTATCACTACGAGGGAAACAGCCCCATTACCACGGTGGGCGGACGGAACGACGCGAATGAGTTCTACGGCTCCCTTGATGTCGCAAAGGAACCGAATTTCAGGTTCACCGGCTCGGACGGCAAGCCGCAGACTTATGCCTATGAGTATATGCCCGAGAAGAACGCCTACGGGTATGTGACCGAAACGCCCTGGACCGGGAAACCCGGCTCGGATTTCCACCCGTTGAACGAGGGCACGGAAAAGGACAGCGGAAAAACGCTCTATTATCATTCGGACGATACGCTGGGCAGTCAGAAGTACATCGGAGTCACGAAGGATAAGAGCCAGATTATTGTTCTGCGCTATTTCCGGGTGCTGCCGGAGGACCAGAAGGGCAGCTACAAGTATGTCCACGTGTACTACCTCCGGGATGCCGAGGGCGACCACTGGGAGGGCACCAGCGCAATCACCACTGTGCCCGGCCAGCTGGGAATGACCTATTCCGCCAAAAACGTCACTTTGAAGCCTGATTACCAGCCGGCGGGCAGTGAAAAGACCTACCGCTATGTCCATAATAACCGGCCCGACTACGGCAAGCTGACCGACGATCACACCGCTCCGTTTATAGAGCTGGTTCCCGTCACGGATGATCCGGCAGACCCGAATCATCACCACTATCTGCCCAACAGCGGCGCGGACAGCGTTTTAGCCACAGAGGACGGACAGAATATCATCATCCTGCGCTATTACCGGGAAGTCAGGCCGGATGAGATCACCGGCTCTTACCAGATTGTCCACGAGTACTACTATCAGGAGGACATGGAGGACCAGGGCGGCGTTGGAGACGGCTCTGAGGAAGAGCCCACGGCTCCGGAGCCCGAGGACGGCGGCCCCGAAGCGCCTCCCCCCGTTCAGGACGAGGAAACCGGCGGAGCCGAGGATACGCCTCCTGCTCAGGACGAGGGAACCGGCGGAGCCGGGAATACGCCTCCCGCTCAGGACGGGGAAACCGGCGGAGCCGAGGATACGCCTCCCGTCCAGGATGAGGGAACCGGCGGAGCCGGGAATACGCCTCCCGCTCAGGACGGGGAAACCGGCGGAGCCGAGGATATGCCTCCCGCTCAGGACGAGGGGACCGGCGGAGCCGAGGATACGCCTCCCGCTCAGGACGGGGAAACCGGCGGAGCCGGGAATACGCCTCCCGCTCAGGACGGGGAAACCGGCGGAGCCGAGGATACGCCTCCCGCTCAGGACGAGGGAACCGGCGGAGCCGAGGATACGCCTCCCGTCCAGGACGAGGGGACCGAAGAACCCGGGGACACCGCTCCCGTTCAGGAGGAGAATTCCAATGAGCTTCCGAAGGTGAAGGCGGAGACAGGCGCTGCGGAGGATATCCTGTGTCAGGGAATCGGCGAGCCTGGGGAGAACGACCCGGCTCAGGAGCCGGAGGCCAATGAGCCTGCGGAGAATGACCCGTCTCAGGAGCCGGAGGCCAATGAGCCTGCGGAGAATGACCCGTCTCAGGAGCCGGGGACCAACGAGCCTGCGGAGAATGACCCGTCTCAGGAGCCGGGGACCAACGAGCCTGGGGAGAATGACCCGTCTCAGGAGCCGGGGACCAATGAGCCTGCGGAGAACGATCCGTCTCAGGAGACCGATGGAATCGGGGAGATTCCGGAGTGGGAGGCGGAGCCGTCTGCCATTCAGACGCGGGAAGGCGAAATTTTCTCCGGCACCCTCAGCAGCGACGAGGGACATACGTATACCTTTGAGGGCGCACGGAACATCGAGACGATTTCCGCCCCGCTGGGCAATGTCTACAAGGGTACGGAAAACGACTGGAAACAGAACTGGCAGCCGGTTGGAGACGACAAGACCTACAGATATGATTACTATGATGTGGTCTATGGCGTTTCCGACGGAGAGGGCGGATACAGCCGCCGTTCGAACATGGAATGGGCATCCTCGACCAAGGAAGGAAATGAAATCATCATCCTGCGCTATTTCCGCAATGAGGACACCCCGGGCGGAGACACGCCTCCGGATAAACCGACTCCCCCGCCGGGCGGAGGCGGCGGCACGCCTCCGAAGGACCCGACTCCCCCGCCGGTAACCCCGCCGCCGGAGAATCCCCCGCCGGAGACGCCCCCTGAGACTCCGCCGGAGACGCCCCAGGAGCCCCCGACAGAACCGGAGTATCCCACGGAGCTGCCCGACCCCAACGACCCCAACAGCCCGCCTGAAATCACCATTTGGGAGGACGGCGTACCCAAGACCTATGTGAAGGTATGGGATCCCGAGAAGGAAGAGTGGGTTTACGTTCCCGACGAGGAAGTTCCGCTTTGGAACATGGTTCCCGAAACCGGGGATGACAGCAGCGCGGGACTCTGGCTGGCTCTGGCCGCAGCATCGCTGCTGGGCCTGGCGGCCCTGGTCCCGGCGTCTGAAAAACGCAGAAGCAGATAAGCCATGAAAACATCCCGCGGGACGTCCTGTAAACGAGACGTCCCGCGGGATGCCGTATCATGGAGAAGGAGAGCCGGGGATTCCGGGCGCGCCTTCGGGGAGGAGAAAGCAAAAAAGCCGCCGGGGACGAAAGGCGTCCACGGCGGAAACGGTGAAAGGGGGCGGTTCAGGCGAGGGGCCCGGGGATTCCTGCCCGTTCTGTGTTGTAAATCCGGCGGCAAGAGAAACAGGGGCGGGTTTTGCTCCGTCCCGTTTTTTGGAAGGGATCAAGCTCCTGGAAGACGGGGTGGGACAGAGCCCGGTCCCTGCATCAGCTCCTCAAATCGAACAGTTCCCTGCGAACCCTACAAAGTGATCTGCGAGGGGAATTTCTGATCTGGAATAAGCGGGTAAAATCAAATTTTTCAGAATGGTTGTACCCAAAAACCAAACTGCAACCCAGCAAGGCGGCTGCAGTTTGGAGAGGAGAAGCGGCGGAATGAGCGCGCTCTGACATTTGAAAAAAGCCGGAGCAAGCGATATGACGCTTGCTCCGGCTTGGCGCAGAAGGAGGGATTTGAACCCTCGCGCCGGTTTTATCCAGCCTACTCCCTTAGCAGGGGAGCCCCTTCGGCCACTTGGGTACTTCTGCGTGTCCATAATTCACTTGGCGGCGGGAAAAGGTTAGCAAAAGAGTTGGCGGAGAGAGTGGGATTCGAACCCACGGGCACTTGCGCACCGCCGGTTTTCAAGACCGGTTCCTTCAACCACTCGGACATCTCTCCACAGGGAAGGTGATCCGCGCCTTGAGCACGCTAAGTATCATAGCATATATAAGCCCGGTTGTCAACACAATTTTAGCGGGGGCAGGGTCCCGCTCTGCATTTTACCAAAGGACGGGGCCGCGGGAGCAGGACCGTCTCCCGGGACCGCGGCGGTTTTCACAGAAAATCGCACAGTCCGGCGTTTCTCCGGCGCAGTCAGAAAAGCCGGAAGCGTCTGAACCGGCAGGGCCTTCCGTCCGGGGGACGTACATGGAGACGGACCGGATGCAGGACCGCGTTTTTTCCGCCCGAAAGGCCGCTGTACCTGCCCCGGCGGCAGGGAAGGTGCGCTATGGTCTGCCGCAGACCAGCTCCGCAAAGGGCCCGCACTTCCGGACCGCCTCCAGCCGGAACCGGCGGAGGGCCTCCGTCTGGGTGAACAGCGGGATGCCGTCCCCCAGCAGCACCGGGGCAATCTGAATGATGAGATGGTCCACCAGGTCCCGTTCCAGCAGCGGGGCCAGGATGGTATTTCCGCCGACGACCCAGATATTTTTCTCCGGGCCCAGGGCCTCCACCAGCGACTCCGGAGACTGGCAGACGGCAAGAAAGCCCCGCTGCTCCAGAGGCCTGTGGGTGAAGACGTAGTTTTCTGTTGTGGGGTAGGCTGACGCCGGGTCCTCCAGCTTCTCCAGCTCCCGAAAGGTCCGCCGCCCCATAAGGGTGACGTCCATGCGGCTGTAAAAATCCTCATAGCCGGTTTCCGCCGCGGCGCCGGTCTGGTGGAGCCAGTCCAGCGTGTGGTCCCTGGCGGCAAGATATCCGTCCAGCGTCACACAGCCGTAAAAATAGACGCTCATAGCTGCCCCTGTTGTGAATCGTTTTCTCTATTATAGAACAGGCGAGGCGGAAAAGCAAGAGTCCCGCGTTTTATGCATAGGCGCTGCCCCGTCCTCCGGAGCCCGGCACAATTGGGAGAACAGACGGGCACAGGCCCGTCCCTGAGTCTTCTTCTGATAAAATGCGCAATCGGGCACGCCCGGACCGGCGGCCCCGCAAAAAAACCTCTGGAGGAACACGGCCCGTTTTTTCCGTTTCCCCCTTCCCCCGGGCCCCGAACTGCGGTATACTGAGAGCAAAGCTCAAAATCATCGGCCTACCGGGCGGAACGGAGGAACCCCATGGAACAATACGACAGCCTCTGCACGGCGATGAGCGGGGCCTTTCAGGACGAGGCATTCCTGCGCAAGCTCCACTGTCCCCAGGCGGACGCCGCCGCCCTCTTTGACGGAGCGGACTGGGCCGGCCTGCTGGCCCCTCTGCTGCCCATTGCCGCCCGGCTGGACTGCGGCAGGGTCCTGGCGGTGTTCCGCCCCTTTCTGGACCGCATTGCCCCCGAACCGGAAGGGGGGTGGGCCCTCTGCGCTTACCGGACGGCGGCGTCCCTTCTCTTTCCCCAGGAGGACCGGACCTTCAGCTCCAGACAGCGGGACGGGGCCCTGTGCTTCCTCCAGTTTCTCCGGACCCTCTTCGACGCGGAGCGGGAGGCCCTGCCCTTTGATTTCTGGCTGGACTTCGATTTCTGCACCGAGGAGGAACTGAAGGGCAGCGCCGTGGCGGCGGAGTACCGCCAGTTCCTCCGCCGCTGGCGGGAGGAATACGTCTATGAGCTGCTGCGCCTGGGCCGGGAGGTGACCCCCTTCCGTACCTGCGAGCACATTGCCGGGGTCCACCACGTGTCCATGATGGTCTCCCGGACCTTCAAACGGAACGGCGGCCTCATCGACCTGGGTCTGATCTCTGGGGCAGCGGCGGGCCACGACATCGGAAAATTCGGGTGCCGGCCCGGCGAGCGGGTGCCCTACCTCCACTATTACTACACCGACCAGTGGTTTACCTGGCGGGGGCTGACGGCCCTGGGCCGGGTGGCCGCCAACCACTCGGTGTGGGACCTGGAGATTGAGAATCTGTCCTCCGAGTCCCTGGCCCTGGTGTACGCCGATTTCCGGGTGAAGCAGGAGCGGGACGGACAGGGACAGGAAATTGCCCGGCTCTTTTCCCTCCGGGACGCCTTCGACGTGATTCTGAGCAAGCTGGACAACGTGGACGACGCCAAGCGCCGCCGCTATTCCTATGTCTATTCCAAGCTCCGGGACTTTGAGGAATACCTGGTGAACTACGGGGTGGACACCACCCTGGAGACGGAGGGGGGCCCCGCCCTGCCCCGGAAGACCATCGCCCTGATGAACGAGGACGACGTGGTGCTGGGCCTGCGGCGCACCGCCGTGGACCACAACATCCGCCTGATGCACCGGCTGAGCCGGGAGCGGCTGTTCGTGGGTACCCTGGAGGCCGCCCGGGGGGAGAAGGACCCGGCCCGCATCCGGGCCTATGTATCCATTTTCGGGGAGTATTTCACCTATCTCAGCGTGGAGCAGAAGGAACAGACCCTGGAATTTCTCTATGAACTGCTGCTGCTGCCCGACGGCGACATCCGCCGGCAGGCCGCCGCCCTCATGGGGCGGATTCTGGCGAAATTCCTCTCCGGCTATAAAAAGGAGCTGCCACGGGGGGTGGAGCCCAGCTCTCAGGAGGACCGGCCCTTTGAGCTCTGGGCGGAGTATCTGGAAAAGCTGATTCACCCGGACCACCGGCTGACCCCCCGTCAGATCAGCATGATCCGTTATCAGGCCAAGACCGTGGCAGACGCTCTGCTGGGGGGCTGCGACCGCGAGGATTTCCTCCGCTTCTCCGAGCTGCTGTTCCGCCACTACCAGTCCCCCAGGTCCGTGGATGCCGACGGCGCCTTTGCCCTGATGAATACGGCGCTGAACCTGCCCATGGACCGGCTGGACCGGCGGGACCGGCTGCGCCTGACGGACTTTGCAGCCTGCTGGCTGGAAAACGGCGAGGCCCCCCAGCAGGCGGCGGCCATGCGCCTGGCCCGGCGGCTGCTGCCGGTGCTGTCCCAGGCGGAGCGGGGGCCCATCCGGGCGGCGGCTGCGGCGGCGGACTGCCGTTCCAGCACGCCCCTGCGCTATCTCCAGTCCCGCCTGGGCCGGGCCCTGGGCCTGAAGGCCCCGGCTCCGGAGCGGACGGAGGCCGACAGCGGCGTGTTCCTGGACAACCTGAAAACCGCCACCCCCTGGGTGCTGAAGGCCGTGGGCGTGGATTACCTGCTGGACCTGGCCAGGGAGGGAGACGCCACCGGCACCTTCCACATCGCCACGCACTTCTCCAACCTGCTGAAGGTCAGCGAGAACATCGTGGTCCGCCGGATGGCCGGGTCGGCTCTGCTGGAGATTGCCCCCCTGCTGACGCCGGACCGGCGGAACGAGGTGGCGGTGGAGCTGTCCGAGGCCCTGGAGACCGGACAGGCGGAGCTGTCCCAGTATATTCCCCAGTACCTGGGTCAATTCGCCCTGTGGCTGTCTCCCAGGGAGCTGGACGAGGTCGTCAGTGAGATGCTCCGCCTGCTCTCGTCCTCCTCCGCCAGCGTGGCCGCCGCCGCCCTGTCCACCGTGGGGGCCATGCTGGAGCACTACGCCGTCTATGGCCGCCGCTTCGGAGAGGACGAAGGGGCCCTGACCCGGCGGCGGAAGAAAATGGCGGGGCTGCTGCTCAAGGGCCTGGCCTCCTGCATGGAGCCGGTGCGGCAAGAGGCCCTGCGGGTGCTGGGGGAGGGGCTGTTTGCCTCCGGGACGCTGAGCTACGGCGATAAGACCAGCCTTTTCACCCTGCTGGCCAAAAAGCTCCTCTTCCTCATCTACGAGCAGCCGGAGCAGGAGCTGACTTTCTTCTATACCGCCGCCGCCCTCTCCCATATCTACCGCTTCGCCGTCAGCCACCGCATCGAAAGCGGACCCTTTATCTTCGAGGAGCGGCCCCGGGCGGCCTTCTTCCCCGGCACCTTCGACCCCTTTTCCCTCTCCCACAAGGGCATCGTCACCGCCATCCGGGACCTGGGGATGGAGGTATACCTGGCTGTGGACGAATTCTCCTGGTCCAAGAAGGCCCAGCCCTCCCTGATCCGGCGGCAGATTGTCAGCATGTCCGTGGCGGACGAGTTCGACGTCTACCTCTTCCCCCACGACATCCCCGTGAACCTGGCCACCCCCGACGATCTGAGGGCCCTCCGGCAGGTCTTTGCCGGGCGGGAGCTGTATCTGGCGGTGGGGTCCGACGTGGTGGCCAACGCTTCGTCCTACAGGGCCCCGCCCCGGGAGGGCTCCGTCCACTCCCTGAACCACATCGTCTTCCGCCGCTCCAGCGACGCCGAGGGCCGGGAGATTGAGGCGGACCTCTCCTGTATCTCCGGCAAGGTGATTCAGCTCCAGCTGCCCACCCACCTGGAGGACATCAGCTCTACCCGCATCCGGGAGAACATCGACCTGGGCCGGGACATCTCCAACCTGGTGGACCCCACGGTTCAGGACCTCATTTACCGGGACAGCCTCTATCTCCGGGAACCGCAGTACAAGCAGCTGGTCCGGGCCAGCCTGCTGGACTTCTCCCACAGGGAGGGGGCGGACCCGGCGCTGTGGGCGGAGCTCTCCGGCGCTCTGGGGGGCCTGCCTCCGCCGGACCCCAGGGACAGCCTGTTTGTCCTCCGGGCCGCCGGGCCCCGGCCCCGGGTGCTGGGCCTGCTGACCTCCCGGGTCATCAACTTCGCCGGGCTCTATGACGCCTTCGGCAGCGAGGAGCTGGCCAATTACGTCCGCACCCGCACGGCGGGCCGCATCCAGCTGCTGACAGGGCTGTACGCCGTCCGCACCCCCGGCGGGAACTACGACGTCCGCCAGCTGCTTTTGACCGAGGCCCTGTCCCAGGCGGCGGCGGAGGACTGCGGCTATGCCGTCTGGTGGGGGGCGGCTCCGCCGGATACGCTGGAGATGCTGAACCGCCAGGGCTTCCTCCGGGCCCCGGAGGACCTGGGCAGCCCCCGGCCCCTGCTGCTGGTGGACATGCGCTCTCCGGCGGTGCTGGTGCAGAACATCGCCACCACGCTGAAGGAGCCCTTTTCCTCGGACCGGCAGGTCCTCTCCGCCATCCAGCAGGCCCATTTCCGGTTTCAGGCCGCTGTCTGCGGCCTGTACCCCGGAAAGCTGGTGCTGTCCCTCAACGCCGAGGTCATTTACCACCGGCTGGTCCGGAAGCTGACAGAGGAAAACGGCGTGCCCGCCGAGCCCCAGACCCCCCGAGTGCTGGGGCCCAAGATGTGCGTCCCCTTCGGCAAGATCCTTCGGGGCAACGCCGTGCCCAACACCGTCACCAAAACCATCCACACCGACAAGGTCTTCGCCCCGGATCTCCACAGCTTCACCATTGCCGCCTTCCCCGGCTATGCCCCGCTGGAGAGTCAGATCCGCACCATCCGTTCCTTCCGCCGTCCGGTGATGCTGGTGGACGACCTGCTCCATTCCGGCAACCGGGTGGGCGTGCTGGACCCCCTGTTCCGGCAGGAGGGTCTGGAGATTGACCGCTATGTGGTGGGGCTCCTCTCCGGACGGGGGCGGGACCTGATGTCCGCCCGGGACCGGCAGGTGGACAGCGTATATTTCGTGCCGGATATGCGGGCCTGGTTTGTGGAGTCCACCATGTATCCCTTCATCGGCGGCGATGCCGTGGGCGGCGCGGCCCCCTCGGTGCCGGGCCTGGTGCCGGCGGTGAACCTGATTCTGCCCTATGCCTTCCCCCGGTTCTACAGGGAGAGCGGCCGGGAGGCGGTTTATGAGTTCTCACGGACCTGCATCCGGAACAGCCGGGATATCCTCCTGGCTCTGGAACGGTCCTACCGGGAGCGCTACGCCCGGAACCTGACCCTGCCCCGCCTCAGTGAGGCGGTGATTCTCCCCCTGAGCCCGGACAAGGGCCGGGCCCTGCGCTACGACCCCAGCCTCTCCGCCTCCGTGTGTCTGGACGAGGACCTGCGGCAGCTGGAGCGGATGAAAGAGCTCCTGAAATAGAGTGAAGAGCATAGATAGGAGATACTGAAATCATGAATAGGCTATACCATTACATGGCAGAGGGCCGGCAGGCGGTCTCCTTAGAAGAGGGCTTGCCCTTCCCCGCCGGGGCCAACGGGACGCCGGAGCTGTTTCTGGTTCGGCGGGACCCGGCTTTAAGCCCGGCGGCCTGGAAGGTGACGGACCCTCGCCAGCTGACGGCGGAGAGGGCGAACGTGACCTGGCTGGACCCCCGCCGGATGGGGGACCCTCCGGACCTTCCGGAGGCACTCCGGGCCTCCGTCGCGGCGGAGCGGCTTACGGGGGTGAATCTCCAGCACCCCCAATGGCGGCGGGCCCTGGAGTTCACCGCCCCCAGGCCGGGGAAAAAGCGGGTCCACCTGCTGGCCGTGGGGGACGTGGGGGGCGTTCTGCTCACTGCGCTGAAGCTGCTGGGGGGCGATGTGATTTCCACTGTCGGCATCTGCGACCTGAATGAAAACACCGTGGCCCGGTGGGTCACGGAGATGGGACAGATTGCATGGCCCTGGGACTATGACGCTCTGCCGGAGGTGGAGGCGGTGGAACCGGGGCGGCTGTTTGACTGCGACGTGTTCATATTCGCCGCCGCCAGAGCCGTCCCGCCGGTGGGCAGCGGGGTGAAGGACGTGCGCATGGCCCAGCTGGAGGCCAACAGGCCCCTGGTGGAGTCCTTCGCCCGGCAGGCCAGGACGGCAGGGTTCCGGGGGCTCTTCATGGTCCTCAGCGACCCGGTGGACCAGCTGTGCCAGGCGGCGTGGTGGGCCTCCAATGTGGATGCGGAAACGGAGTATCTGGACCTTCAGGGCCTTCTGCCGGAGCAGATACAGGGCTTCGGCCTGGGGGTGATGAACGCCCGGGCGGCCTGGTTCGCCGGACAGGACCCCCGCTTTGCCTCATTTCTCACCGAGGGCCGGAGCTTCGGCCCCCACGGGGCGGGGCTGGTGATCGCCAACTCCGTGGAGCGCTATGACGATGCCCTGTCCCGGGAGCTGACAAGGCTGACCCTGGAGGCCAATCTCCGCGTCCGGGACCTGGGCTTCAAGCCCTATG
Organism: Oscillospiraceae bacterium; assembly: GCA_910575505.1. Taxonomy (GTDB): domain Bacteria; phylum Bacillota; class Clostridia; order Oscillospirales; family Oscillospiraceae; genus Oscillibacter. The sequence continues at coordinate 103,793 of CAJTFK010000003.1, read as the reverse complement.
TGGCCCCCGCCGTGTCCTCCGGGGCCATGCAGCTGCTGCTGGCCCTCCGGGGGGAGTGGCATTGCTCCTCCGTGTCTCTGGGAGGCGTCTGGTTCGGCTGCAGGAACCGGTTTACCCGGTTCGGTCTGGACATCGAGACCCTGGAGCTGCCCGACGCCCTGTTTGCCCGCCTCCGGGAGACGGAGGCGGCCCTGCACGCCATGGAGGTATGAGGACGGATGAATCATCGGAATTGGTCTCAATACCTGCTGCTGGCCCTGGCGGCGCTGTGCGCCCTGCTGACGGGACTTCCGGCGGCGGACGCACCCGTCCGGCTCTATGAGAACACCACCGTGTTCATCCAGCTCTTTGCCGTGCTGGCGGTGGCGCTCTCCTGGGCGTACCTGGCCCGGTCGCGGCGGCGGTGGTGGAACTATGCCCTGGCCCTGGGGCTGTATCTGCTGCCGGTGCTGACCCTTTGCAAGGCCCTGAGCGATGCCGTGGCCTGCTATACCTACTATGTCCCCGGCTGAGGGGCGGAAAGGAGGCGCTATGGAACAGGAACTGATGATCCTTCACGCGGACCGGCCCGGTCAGATCTCCGGGCGGCTGGGGGACGTGCTGTCCGCCGCACTGGCGGGCCGGACCGTCCGCTATGAGCGGGCGGAGGGGTCCCTTCAGAACCGGCGGATTCTCTTCGCCTTCTCTCTGCCGGAGGGAGGCGTGAACTACGGCCTGTGCGGTCTGCTGGCCTGGCTCCGCACCCATCCCGGCTGTCTCCGGGGCAGCGTGGGGGGCGTGGTCATCGACGGGGCCGGGGACCTCTACACCAAGGCGGCGGGCCGGGAGCTGGTGCTGGCGGCCAATCTGGCGGGCTGCGCCTTTCCGGGGCGAGCTCTGGTAGAGGCTGCGGGAAACCTGCAAAACTTCACCGTCCAGGCCAGGAACGCCGGATGCGACCTTGCCGGGGCCTACCGTCTGGCGGTCCGGGATCTGGCGGACCGGGTGCTGACCTTCGTCCCTCCCCGGCGGAAACGGCCAAAGCTGCTCGCGCTCCACGCCTCCAGCCGCCGGACCAGCAACACCCTGGACCTGTGGAGCCGGTGCCGGGAGCGGCTGGAGGGGGCCTGCGAGATCCGGGAGATCGGATTGCGGAACGGGACGCTGGAGGACTGCGGCGGCTGTCCCTACACCACCTGCCTCCACTACGGCGAGCAGGGGGGCTGCTTCTACGGCGGCGTCATGGTCCAGGAGGTCTATCCCGCCATCCGGGAGGCGGACGCCGTGGTGCTCCTCTGTCCCAACTACAACGATGCCCTTTCCGCCAACCTCACCGCCGCCGTGAACCGGCTGACGGCCCTCTACCGGACCGTCTCTCTGGAGGACAAAGCGGTTTTCGCCATCGTGGTCTCCGGCTACTCCGGCGGGGACATCGTGGCCAGTCAGGCGGTGTCGGCCCTGTGCCTGAACAAGGGCTTCTGGCTGCCGCCGGAGGCCTGCCTGCTGGAGACCGCCAACGATGCCGGGGCGGCCCTCCGCCTGCCGGGCGTGGGGGAGAGGCTGGAGCGGTTTTCCCAGGGTATTCTGGACAGTCTTCTGGCTTCTGGCGGAATAGCGGAATAAAAGAGGAGGCGGCCCGGCAGGCCGCCTCAGGCTGTCAAAAAAGAATTTTTTGACAGCCTGAGCAAGTTTTCAGAACCCGTGGGAAGTTCTGAAAACTTTTGATTGAAAACGAAAGGAACCCTTCCCGGGTTCCTCTCGTAACGCTCTTCCTTCTCGTCGAATCAGTTTTGCTCCTTTTCGACAAGCTCAGAGGTAGCCCAGCGGGCCGCCTTTCGTTCGTTTCTCCGGTTCAAGCCCCATCAGCGGAAATACGGCCAGACCAGCCCATCGGCGCTGCCGCTTTTGGACCAGACCGTGTCCCAGCCGTCCAGGTTCCATGGGTCCGCCCGGGTGTCCCTGGAAAAACGGAGCACGTTCCCATAGCTCCGGCCCGGGCCTACATAGTATATGGACGCCTCCGTGCCGGAGTAGTCCAGAACCTTCAGGGAGTCCGACCGCTCCAGCAGGCCGGTGTTCAGATCCAGACCCTCAAACTCGCGGCCGTGAACGGCGGTCAGAAGCTCGCACCTGCACAGACAGACACAGTAAAAGCCGGCCAGCAGCAATGCGGCGGTAGCCAGAAATTTCGTTCTCTTTTTCAAAGGGCTCCCCCCTTTCATTCGTTGGCCGGAGAAACCCCGGTTTTCCGGCAGAGCCTGCGGCAGCTCAAAAGAGGAGGCGGTCCGCCTCCTCTTTTTTGCCCGTCCCGGGCTTACAGGGCCCCGTCCAGCACCCCGGCGTAGACCTCCGCCGGATAGGCCCCCACCTTCCGGTCGAACTCCCGGCCATTCTTCAAAAACACCACCGTGGGGATGTTCATGATGCCGAAGCGCCGGGCCAGCTCCGGTTCCTCGTCCACGTTGACCTTGGCAGCCAGGGCCTTCCCCTCATAGCGTCCCGCCAGGTCCTCCATCACCGGGCCCAGCATCTGGCAGGGGCCGCACCAGACGGCCCAGAAATCCACCATGGCCAGGGGAGCCGCTTCTACGGCGGCGTCGAATTCTTCGGTTTTCAAATGCTGCAATGCCATTGCAATCGCTCCTTTTCGTTATTTTTCAACTTCAACCGTATGCTGCGGTTTGTTTTGGCGCGGCATCCCGTTCATCCTGCGGCAAAGGCCGCCGCCGACTGCCCCGCCACCTGGCCCTCACCGATGGCCTTGGAAATTTGCAGAGGCCCGCCGGTGCAGTCCCCGGCGGCGAAGAGGCCGGGGAGATTGGTGCTCATCCGCCGGTCCACCGCCACAAAGCCCCTGTCCAGAGCCAGGCCCGGGAACAGCTCCCCGGGGGCTGCGGAGGGCCGCAGGAGGAACACGCCCGCCACTTCCTCCGTCACTCCGCCGCAGGTCACGGACTCCACCCGGTCCCTGCCGGAAATCACACAGTCCCTGGGATGGTCGAACCAGAGGACCTCACAGCCGATGCCCCGAAGGAATTCCGCCTCCTTTTGGGCGGAGGCGCTGAACCCCAGCACCGCCACCCGGCGGCCCCGGTAGAGCATCCCGTCGCAGGTGGCGCAGTAGCTGACGCCCCGGCCCAGAAGGGCCTCCTCTCCGGGGAACTTTTTCCCGGCGCCCCGCAGGGCCCCGGAGGCCAGCACCACCGCCCCGGCCCGTTCCATCTCCGGCCCGACGCTGACATACCACTCTTCTCCGGAGCGCAGGGCGCTGAGGACCCGGCCCTCCCGGAACTCCGCTCCGGCCTCCTCTCCGTGGCGGCGGAGAATCCGAAGCAGCTCCGCCCCGGAGAGACCGGGGAGCCCCAGACAGTTGTCCACCAGCTCCGCCCGCCAGAGGGGGTTTTCCTCCAGGGGGTTGGAAATCACCAGGACCCGTTTGCCCCGGGCCCGCACATTCAGCGCCGCCGACAGCCCTGCCGGCCCGCCGCCGATGACCAATACATCATAAGACATTGGACAGCCTCCTTTCCCGGCTTTTCCAGGTTACGCAGTTCTATAGTATACCACAACGGCGGGATTTTATGGATGTATTTGCAACAGCGGCATTCTTTTTCAACGGACCGGCGGAGACTTGTCCGCCGGCGCCGGTCTCTGTTCCGGCCTGTTTTCCGGGAGCCCGGCACTTCTGAAAAAGGGACGGCGCCGCCTGCGTTTCATCCTCCTGATACAGCCGGTGCAGTTGAAAAGAATCCAGAGGGGTGCTTTTCAGCGAAGTGCTGCATAGCAGCGCTTCGGGCCGCATAGGCCGCCTTTTGCGCCGGACTGCACAGGAAACGCATACGCGCCCCGTGCACCGGCGGACCAAGGGCCCGCCGGTTGAAAAGGAGCTTTGCTCCCTTTCCGCTGCGCTGACTGTCAAATGCGTGAGCGGATACGCCCTCGGCAAAAAACCGGTTGCTTTTGGGCCGGGACTCTGGTACACTGATTGAGAAAAGGACCCGCCGGAAAGACCCTGCGGGTTTGCGGGGCGCAGATGATCAGATAACCGGACAACCCCGAAAAGCCGGAAAAACAGCTGCTGAAAAAGCCGGGGCGGGGACCGGCGCACCGGTCCCCGCTATCTCAAAAGCGGCGGCGCCGGACCCGTGGACGGACGCTGCGGGGAGTGCGGGGCTTCCGGCGGGGGCGACCTGGCCGCTTGGTTCATCCTATGCCGGGGCGCTGTCCGGGGTCACCGGGCTTCCGGGAGCGGCTCCGGGGCCAAACTCCGAACATTCAACAAAATCAACAGAAAGAGGGCGTCTGTCATGATTAAAATTGCGCCATCCATCCTCTCCGCCGACTTCGCCAATCTGGAGCGGGATATTCAGAAAATCGCCTCTGCCGATTACGTCCATGTGGACGTGATGGACGGCGTCTTTGTCCCCAACATCTCCATCGGCATCCCGGTGGTGAAGTCCATCCGTCCCACCACCTCCCTGCCTCTGGACGTCCACCTGATGATTGTGGAGCCCGTCCGCTATGTGGAGCAGTTCTGCGACGCCGGGGCGGACCTGGTGACGGTCCATGTGGAGGCGGACACCGAAGAGAACATCCACGCCGCCATTGACAAAATCCACGCCAGGGGAAAACGGGCCGGCGTCGTGCTCAAGCCCGCCACTCCCGCCGGGGCCGCCCTGCCGTTTCTGGAAAAGGTGGAGCTGATTCTGGTGATGACGGTGGAACCGGGCTTCGGCGGCCAGAAGTTTATGGCGGAGCAGATGGAAAAGGTGACGGAGCTGCGGAAGCTGATCGACGAAAAGAATCCCGGCTGTGAGCTGGAGGTAGACGGCGGCGTGGACCCGGAGACCTGCAAGACCTGCATCGCCGCCGGGGCTAATGTGCTGGTGGCCGGCAGCGCCGTGTACAAGGCGGAGGACATCCCCGCCCGCATCGCCGCCCTGCGGGGATAATCCCTCAGAGCCGGGCCAGCTCCAGGCCGATGGAGAGGCCGGAGCGAAAGACCGCCTGGCTCTCCAGGTGCTTTACCGTGAACTGCCGGGAGAGCAGGCCGTCCAACTGCCGGCGCTGGTCTTCCGTCAGCAGGGTCCGGAACCCCTGCCAGTCCCGTTCCAGACCGAAAACGGCCCGCCGGTATTCCGGGGTCTCCAGACGCTGGAGGACGCAGTGGTCTTCGGAATAGAAATATAGGCAGTCAATGAGATTCTGCATCATATCAACTCCTCTCGAAATCAGACCGTTTGGTCTTGTTTCATTATAATCTGGACCAAACGGTCTGTCAAGAGTCTTGAGGTATCAAAATGGAGATTGTTGCAAAAAATTTGCAGGCTTTGCGAAGGGCCCGGAAACTATCGCGGCTGGCAGTGGCTGAGGCAGTCCAGATTTCAGAACGAAGCTACCAGCGGTATGAGAATGACGAGCGGGAACCGTCGCTTCCTCTTTTCCTGGCCCTGGCGGATTTTTACAGCGTGACCCTGGACCAGCTGGCAGGGCGGGAGCCTTTACCGGAAGAACCATGAGAGAGCGGTAGACGCAGAACCCTCCGACGGCTTTCCCCGCCGCAACCACTTCGTTGGGTTGCGGCGGGGCGGAGCCTTGCCATAAAAATTCCCCGTTATCGGGGGGGATTCAGGGGGGCGTCCCCCCTGACGGGGATTTCAAAGGGGCTGGCCCCTTTGGGCCTCCGCGGCAGCGGCCCCTGTGGGAACGGCCCTCACGGGAGTGATTCCCCGCAAAAGCGGCCCCCGTCAGGGCGCAAAAAAGCAAGAAAATCCTCCTCCGGAGAAGGAGAGAACAGGAGTCCCCTATGGAATATTTTCCCGCTCCGCTGGAAAAGCTGGTGGAGCAGTTTGCAAAGCTGCCGGGCATCGGCGGCAAATCCGCCCAGCGTCTGGCCTTTTACGTGCTGGGCCTGCCGGAGCAGGAGGCCCAGGCGTTTGCCGACGCCATTGTGGACGCCAAGCGGAGCATCACCTGCTGTCCCCAGTGCCAGAACTTCACCAGCGGCGGACTCTGTCCCATCTGCGCCTCCGCCAGGCGGGACGGCGGGACCATCTGCGTGGTGGCGGACCCCAGGGATGTGGCGGCCATTGAGCGGAGCCGGGAGTATAACGGACTGTACCACGTGCTTCACGGGGTCATTTCCCCCATGAACCGCATCGGCCCCGACGACCTGTCCATCAAGCCCCTGCTGGAGCGGGTTGCCCGGGGGGGCGTGGAGGAGGTCATCATGGCCACCAACCCGGATACCGAGGGGGAGGCCACTGCCATGTATATCGCCCGGCTGCTGAAGCCCTTTGAGGTCCGCACCACCCGCCTGGCCTACGGCATCCCCGTGGGGGGGCACCTGGAGTTTGCCGACGACGCCACCCTTGTGCGGGCCATGGAGGGCCGGCGGGACATCTGAGAACCTGTATTCACAACCGATGAACGCTGTCTGGGCGGTCTTTTTCCCGCCATACCGCGCCGGTTTCCCTTGCAATCCGTCAGGCTTGCCGCGAAAAACCTCCTTGTCTGACAGGAAAAGTCCTCGCCCATCCGGCATCCCCCGGCTATGAATACAGGTTCTGAGCGGCGGAGCCGTGCCCATAGACGTGATGACACGAAACAGTGCCTGCTGTCCCGGACGGCAGGCACTGTCTGTTTCCGCCGGGGCCGTTCTTGCATTCCCGGCGGTTTCAGGATACAATAGCGGCATGGCGGCCCGGAGCAGAGGGCTGCAGACGGAGAAAGGGAGGGAGAAAGATGGTGGAGCTGTGCGGCCTTACGGCGGGCTATCCCGGCGGCGCGGTGCTGGAGGACGTCTCCCTGGCCATACGGCCCGGTCAGGTGCTGGCCCTGCTGGGGCCCAACGGCTGCGGAAAGAGCACACTGCTGCGGACCGCCGCCGGGCTGCTGCCGCCCCTGGGGGGCCGGGTGCTTCTGGACGGGCGGCCTCTGGAGGACTGGGGGCCCCGGCAGACCGCCCGGAAAATCGCCTGCCTGCCCCAGTTCCGGCCCATTCCCAGCATCACGGCCCGGCGGATGGTTCTCCATGGACGCTTTCCCCATCTGGGCTATCCCCGGCGGTATGGGGCCAAGGATCTGCGGATTGCTCAGGCGGCGCTGGAGGCGGCGGACGCCGGGGATCTGGCGGACCGGCCCCTGCCGGAGCTCAGCGGGGGCCAGCGGCAGAAGGTCTATCTGGCCATGGCCCTGGCCCAGGACACGGAGACCATTCTCATGGACGAGCCCACCACCTTTCTGGACATCCGGCACCAGCTGGAGACTATGGCCCTGGCCCGCCGGCTGGCGGAGTCGGGCCGGGCGGTGGCGGCGGCGCTCCACGACTTGTGCCTGGCGCTGGAGTACGCCGACCTTGCCGCCGTCTTTGGGGCGGGGCGGCTGCTTCAGACGGGGACGCCGGAGGAGCTTTTCCGGAGCGGAATTCTGGCGGAGGTGATGGGTGTAACCCTGGAGCGCAGCGCTGGGGCCTCCGGCTGGCGCTATTACTGTAAATTGGGGGACTGACGGTGGCATATTTTCCTTTTTTTGTGGACCTGGCCGGAAAGAGCGGCCTGATCGCCGGCGGCGGGACCGTGGCCCTGGGAAAGGCCCGGCGGCTGCTGCCCTACGGGCCCCGGCTGACGGTGGCCGCGCCGGAGATTCTGCCGGAGCTGGAGGCCCTGCCGGGGGTGGAGACGCTGAAAATGCCCTTCCGGCCTGAGCTGCTGGAAGGGCGTTTTTTTGTCATTGCCGCCACGGACGCGCCGGAGGAAAACCGCCGCGTCGCCGCACTCTGCAAGGAGCGGGGCATTCTGGTGAATGCGGCGGACGACCGGGAGGCCTGCGCCTTCCTGTTCCCGGCCCTGGTGCGGCAGGGGGAGCTGTCCATCGGCGTCTCCACCGGTGGGGCCAGCCCCAGCGCCGCCGTGTGGATGAAGGAGCGGGTGGCCGCCCAGGTGCCGGAGAACTTCGGGGCTCTGCTGGAATACCTGGCCGGCCTGCGGCCCAGGGTGCGGGCCCTGGTCCCGGCCCGGCGGGGGGCGGTTTTCTCCCGGCTGTTCGACGCCTGTCTGGAGAGAGGCGTCCCCCTGCCGGAGGATGTGGTCATGTCGATTTTACGGGAGGAGGAACCGGAATGAGGGGCAAGGTATATCTGGTGGGCGGGGGCTGCGGCCCGGCGGACCTGATGACGCTCCGGGGCCTCCGGCTGCTGCAAAGCTGCGAGGTGCTGGTCTGGGACGACCTGCTGGCCCCGGAGCTGGCCGCCGCCGCTCCGGAGACGGCGGAAAAAATTTATGCGGGCAAGCGCCTGGGCCGCCGCGCCATGGCCCAGGAGGACATTCACGCCCTTCTGATCGACCGGGCCCGGGCGGGGAAAAGAGTGGTCCGGCTGAAGGGCGGGGACCCCTTCCTCTTTGGCCGGGGCGGAGAAGAGGCCCAGGCCCTGAATCAGGCCGGAATCCCCTGGGAGGCGGTGCCCGGCGTGTCCTCGGCCCTGGCGATTCCGGCGGAGGCGGGCATCCCTGTGACCCACCGGGGAGTCAGCCGGAGTGTTCACATTGTCACCGCTCACGCCGCCGGTACGGCGGAGGAGCTGCCGGAGGGACTGGAGGAGCTGGCCCGTCTGCCGGGGACCCTGGTGTTTTTGATGGGGCTCAGCCGCCTGCCCCGGCTGGCCCGGGGCCTGATGGAGGCGGGGATGGACTCCCGGACTCCCGCCGCCGTGATCTCCGGCGGGAACGCCCCCTGTCCCATGACGGTCCGGGGGACTCTCGCGGACATCGGAGAACGAGCGGCGGCGGTCCGGCCCCCTGCCGTCATCGTGGTAGGGGGCACGGCGGGGATGGACCTGCTGGCGGACCGGACCGCCGGGGAGAGGGGACCTCTGAAGGGGACTCTTGTGGGACTGACTGGGACCGGGGCCATGGGAGAAAAGCTGTCCCGCCTGTTCCGGGACCTGGGGGCGGAGACGGTGACGGTGCAGCGATCCTGGGCGGAGCCCCTGCCGGCGGACCTGTCGGAGCTGGCGGGTTTTCCCGTTGGAGGGGATGGCTTCCCGCGGGGTCCGGAGGGGGTTTCGGCGCGGGAGAATCGGGGGACCGCCAAACTTCCAACCGCGTGGAACCAACCCCCGCAAGCCCCGGACCCAAACGCGGAACTAAAAGAGGAAGGGCCCGGCGGAACTGCCGGACTCCCAACCGCGTGGAACCAACCCCCGCAAGCCCCGGACCCAAACGCGGAACTAAAAGAGGAAGGGCCCGGCGGAACTGCCGGACTCCCAACCGCGTGGAACCAACCCCCGCAAGCCCCGGACCCAAACGCGGAACAAAAAAGGGAGGGGACCGGCGGAATTGCCGGACTCCCAACCGCGTGGAACCAACCCCCGCAAGCCCCAGACCCAAACGCGGAACTAAAAAACGCGGAACAAAAAAGGGAGGGGACCGGCGGAATTGCCGGACTCCCAACCGCGTGGAGCCGGTCCCTGCAAGCCCCAGACCCAAACGCGGCACAAAAAAAATGGGTGGCGTTTACCAGCGGAAACGGGGTGAGGCTGTTTTTCCGGGCGTTTTCTGACCAGGGCTTCGACCTGCGGCAATTGGCAAGCTGCCGGTTCGCAGTCATCGGGGCGTCCACCGGGGCGGCGCTGCGGGAATACGGCTTTCACGCCGACCTCTGTCCGGAGACCTATACCGGAGAGGCCCTGGCCCGGGCCCTGCTGGAGGCGGCGGAGCCCGGCGAGCCCATCTGGCTGGTCCGCTCCCAGCAGGGCGGAGAGGCGCTCCGGCGCGTCCTAGCCCCCTGCCGGGATTTGCGGGAGCTGCCGTTGTACCGCCTCCGCTCCGCCCCGGAGCGCATCGCCAGGGAGCAGCTGGAGACCCTGGATTATCTGGCGTTTTCCAGCGCCAGCGGCGTGGAGTTCTATTTCGAGGCCTATGGTACGGTTCCGGACCGGACGGTCTGCGTCTGCATCGGCGAGACCACCGCGGCGGCGCTGAGACGCCGGTACAGGAGGCCCTTTCTGACGGCCCGGTCCATCTCCGCACAGGGCGTCGCCGAGGCCGTCAGGAGACACCGGAAGAGTCAGGAGAAGACCGGTCCTTGAGCGGAGGACCGCCGTATCCGTACCGGGTTCTCAGGGCGAAGAGAAAGACTGCCGTGACAAACAGGGCCAGCAGCTCCGCCGCCGCCGCAGAGAGCCAGATGCCGTCCAGCTCCAGAAGGAGGGGGAGAACTAGGACCGCCGCCACCTGGAACAGCAGAGTCCGGAGGAAGGAGATGGCGGCGGAAACAGCGCCGTTGCTCAGGGCGGTGAAGAAGGCGGAGCCGAAGATGTTGAAGGCCTTGCCGAAAAAGGACAGGGCAAACAGCTGGAACCCGTGGGCGGTGAGGGCCAGCAGCTCGCCGTCATAGCCCACGAAGATATGGGACAGGGGCGCGGCGGTCCCCACGGCCAGGGCTGTTGTCAGGACGCCGGAGACCGCCGTCAGCCGCAGGCTCTTTCCCAGAAGGCTCCGCAGCTCCCCCTGATTGCCTGCGCCGTAATGAAAGCTGATGATGGGACCTGCACCGATGGAGTAGCCCAGGAAGACCGCCGTAAAGACGAAATCCACATACATGATGACGCCATAGGCCGCTACACCGTCCTCCCCGATGAGGCGCATGAGCTGGAAGTTATACAGAATGCTCATCAGGGACATGGAAAGGTTGCTCATCATCTCGGAGGAGCCATTGACAAGGGTCTGCTTCAGAACCGGCCCCTCCGGCCGTGCCGCCGTCAGCCGCAGGGGCGTTTTGTTGGGCAGCAGAAAGTAAATCAGGGGCACCACGCCGCCCACCAGAGAGCTGGCCACCGTGGCCGCCGCCGCCCCTGCGACGCCCTGGCGGAGAACGCCCACCAGCAGGTAGTCCCCCAGCATGTTGGTGAGCCCCGCCGCCACGGTGAGGCCCAGACCCAGCTTGGGCCGCTCCGCCGCCACCAGAAAGCTCTGGAACATGTTCTGCAAAATAAAGGGCACCAGAGCCAGGGTCAGGATCCGCCCGTAGAGCACGCAGAGGCGCAGCATTTCACCCTCCGCCCCCAGGGCGGCGCAGAGGGGCTCCATGATGAAAAAGCCCAGAACCGTCAGAATCAGGCCCGCGGCGATTCCGGTGTAAATAATCAGGGAAAAGTACCGCCGGGCCCTGGGCAGGTCTCCCTCCCCCATGGTCCGGGCCACCACGGCGCTGCCGCCGGTGCCCAGCATGAAGCCTGTGGCGGCGAATATCATCAGGGCGGGCATGATGAGATTGACCGCCGCGAAGGCGGTCTTGCCCGCGAAGTTGGAGACGAAAACCCCGTCCACCACACCGTAGATGGACGTGAAAATCATCATAATGATGGTGGGAAAGGTGAAGCGGATCAGCTTCCCATATCCGAAGTGTTCCGAAAGATGAATAGCCATAACATTCTGCCGTGTCCTCTCAGTTTTCTTTGCGCAGGCGTTCCGCAGCCGCCGCCCGGAAGCCGGCAAGCCACCGTTCTCCCAGGCGCATCATGGTCCGCCATTCCTCCGGGCTGATGGACGCGGAGGCGTCCCGTTCCGCTTCCATGACGGGAAGAACCTTTTCCTGGGCCAGGTCCCTGCCCCGGTCCGTCAGGCAGACCCGCACCTCCCGGCCCTCGCCGGGGAGCAGGGAGAGAACGCCCTCCCGCTCCAGCTTCCGCACGGAGGAATGCACCGTCTGCTTGCTCAGGAAAAACTGGCGGCAGATATCCCGCTGGGTACAGCCCTCCCCCAGCTCCAGAATGCTCCAGAGCACCGCAAAGGCGCTGTCCGACAGGCCCTGCCCCAGGGCCAGCTCGTGGTAAAATTCGTCGATCTCATGGTCCAGCCGCATGTATGCCCCAAACAGCTCGCAGGTATCCATAAACGCTCAGCACTCCTATCGTATGAAATCGGACTTGATGATGACATTCTAGTCCGATATCATACTATAGTCAAGAGACGTTTTTGACAGAAACAACGGGAAAGGCGTCTGGCGGCCCTGGGCGAAAGCGCCAAAGGCGGCGGCGCATTCCGCGTCCCGTCCGCCGTCCGGCAGGGGAATCTGTGAGGAAGGTCCGAAAAACCCCCGCGGCGTCACGGGGAAAAGAACCCGCCCTGCCGGCAATTTCAGACCGGCAGGGCGGGCTTTACATGGAGCTCAGGGGACCCTCCAAACAGGGCGGAGGGCCGTGCTCACTTTTTCACGGACAGGCAGACCGCGTGGCAGATGGAGGGGATGGACTCCCCCTGAAAGCTGGAGGTGGGGGACAGCAGGGCCCCGGTGGGGGCGAAGAGAATCTTCGACCACTTTCCGTCCCGCATCCCCGAGAGGAGATAACCGTTGAGCACCGAGGCGGAGCAGCCGCAGCCGGAGCCTCCGGCGTGCATGTCCTGGCTCTCCCGGTCGTAGAGGAGGAGGCCGCAGTCCTGGAAGTTGTTGCCCATGTCGATGCCGTCCCTGGAAAAGAAGTCCCGGACGATGCTGTGGCCCAGCTCCCCCAGGTCGCCGGTTACCACCAGGTCATAGTCCTGGGGTTTGGTTCCGGTGTCCTGGAAGAAGGCGGAGAGGCAGTCGTAGGCCGCCGGGGCCATGGCGGCTCCCATGTTGTTGGCGTCGGCAATGCCCTTGTCCACAATTTTTCCGCAGGTGATGTGCGTGATATAGGGCCCGGGGCCCTCCGCCGCCAGGATGGTGCATCCGGCGGCGGTGGCGGTCCACTGGGCGGTGGGGGTCCGCTGGTTGCCGTAGGGCACCGGCATCCGGTACTGCCGTTCGGCGGTGCAGAAGTGGGAGGAGGTCATGGCGGCGGCCTTCCCGGCAAAGCCGCCGTCAATCAGCATGGCCGCCAGGGACAGGGATTCCCCCATGGTGGAGCAGGCCCCGTAGAGCCCGTAGAAGGGCACACCGAATTCCCGCAGGCCGAAGGAGGAGCCGATGCACTGATTCAGCAGATCCCCCGCCAGCACATAGTCCAGGTCTCCCGGCTTCAGACGGGCCTGGTCCAGCGCCCGCTGAAGAACCTTTTTCTGCATGGCGGACTCCGCCTTTTCCCAGGTCTTTTCACCAAAGAAGGAATCCTCGTTCAGCTCGTCGAAGTAGTCCCGCAGGGGGCCCTCCCCCTCCATTTTGCCGCCGATGTTGGCAAAGGAGATCACCGAGGGCGGGGCGGACAGGGCCACGGTCCGCCGGCCCACACGCTTGTTGCTCATATGCACACCTCTTGACGTGGATTTTCCGCTAGGTTCTCCCGGAAGAGGCTTTTTATGTATGGATGGATGCGTCCCTCAGCGCTGGGGCGGCCCGCCGCCGGGCCCGTTCCGGGCGAAGAGCTGAGGCGCGATGTCCCGGACCTCCGGCCACATGAAAAAGGCGGCGGAGAAGCCCATCCCCGCTCCCTGACGGAGCTTTTGGCGTAGGGTGCCGGCGTCGTCGAAGAGGACAAAGTGGGACTCTCCCTGCCGCGTATAGGTGAAATACCGGGCGCAGAGGTCCTGAGAGAAGAAGACCGCCGGGTTCTCCCGCTCCATCAGGCGGCGGAAGACGTCGGGGCTCAGGGGCTCTCCCTCGCCGCTGGGGGCGGGGAGGCGGAAGTCCATGCACAGCCGCTGAACGTCCAGAGCCAGCCGTCCCGCGCCTCCGGCTCCGGCGGCGGCCTCCTCCAGCCGCTGGACAAAATTGCCCCCGGAGATGGCCGTGCAGATCAGGGACACCCCGCCGGGGACGGCCCAGCGCTCCGGCAGGTACAGCGTCCGGCGGGAGGCCCCCAGCGCCGCCGCCAGCTGCTCCGCAAAGGCCTGCCGGTCCCGCCGGGGGGGCTCCTCGAAGTCCAGCAGCACGCCGCTGTAATTCCGCCGGCCGCACTCCCGCAGCGCCGCTTCCGCCAGAGCCTCCGGATCGTCGATGAAAGGGGCCTCCCGGTCGCTGACGGACAGCAGGCCGCCCCGAGTTTCCAGCAGCAGGCCGCCCCGCAGCAGCGTGGACCCTGGCCCGATGCGGTAGGCCACATGGGCCAGGGCCCGGCAGAAGCTCCCGGCCTCCCTTGCTCCATCCGGCGTCACGGACAGATAAATCTGCATGTCGTTCTCCCCCTTGCGGACAGACTTCAAACAATGTATACTGTATAGCAGATATAAAATTCCCGGCAGGAAGGGGCCGCCGCCCCCGGCGGCCCGGTTCCGGGATCTGCTTCCGGCCATCTTATTCCTGATGGAATTTCTATGCGCGAAGGAGAGCTCTTATGTCCTTTTCTCTGGTTCCAGACCGTTTATTTGAAAGCTACGCTGCCGTGACCCCGGCATTTTTGCGGCGCGCCGGGGTGACGCTGCTGCTCAGCGACCTGGATTTCACCCTGGCGCCCAAATCCGTCCGGAAGCCCGACAGGGCGCTGCGGGCGTGGCTCGGGGAGATGAAGGCGGCGGGCATCCAGGTGATGATCGTGTCCAACAACCGTTCCGGGTCCCGGGTCACGGAGTTCTGCGCCGGTCTGGGCATCCTCTACCAGGGCCACGCGGGAAAGCCCTCCACCCGGGGGCTGGAGGCCGCCATGGCCCGGGCGGGGACGGACCGGACCCATACCGCCATGCTGGGGGACAAGTTGCTGACGGACATGCTGGCGGCCAACCGGGCCGGGGTGCTGGCCCTGATGGTGGAGCCTCTGGGCGGGGCCGTCACCCCCTGGCAGAAGGTGCTCCACGCCCTTCAGGCCCCCTTCAAAGGTGTTTGCCGCCGCCGGCGGAAGGGCCGGGCCTGAGCCCGGTCCCCGCAAAATCCCCGGGAATGCGATGCCGAACCGGGAAAACTCAGAAACAAAAAAAGCAGAAACTAAAAAAGCAAAAAAGCAAAACGCGAAAAAATCCCGCCGGTGGGTTCCACCGGCGGGACGTTCTGTATTCAAAACCAGCCCTTTTTCTTGAAGACGATGGAAAAGACCAGCCAGAGCACTAACATGGTGATGATGGAGACAGATTGCAGGATGTCAAAGCCGGGATGCCGGGCGTGGAATTCTCCCTCTGTCATCACCAGGCCGAAATCCCCCAGCATGTCGGCGTAGTGATCCTTGATGTCCAGACTGTAGCTGCGGTCCAGCACACCGTCGGGGTCCGGGCCCTCCAGGGGGACCCACCGGCCGATGGGAAGGCGGCGGCCGCCGTTCTCCAGGCGCTCCAAGGCGTCCTGGTTGATGCGGGCCAGGAAGGTGGTATAAGTTCCGACGCCGTTCTCCTGGGAATTGATTTCCACCTCATAATACACCTTGCCGTTGATGGGAAGGGGGCGGTCCCAGGCCACGGAGCCGATGATGTAAAAGGTGTCCATGGACTCCATGTCGGCCACGGACTCCGCCAGGGGCGTGTCCGGTGTGGGAGTGCTGCCGATGCTGCCCTCCGACAGGTCCAGGGTCTCCATATAGGCCGGGTAGGCCACGTTGTCGGTATAGACCCCCAGCAGGACGTTGCCGCCCAGCATCACGAGGACGCCGAGGATAAACGCGGGGATGATGGCCATGAGGGCTCGAAGGGGAACTTGTACCATAGGAAAAAACCTCTCTTTGCGGAATGATATGGGGGATGGCTGAGCACAGTATAGCAGAGCGGATAGAGGATTGCAAGACGCCGGGCAGAAGGGGGGCCATCTGCGCATTTTATAGCGGGGATGCCATGTAGGGGAGGGGCTCTGTCCCCTCCCGTTCTTCCGGGCTCTCCATGCTTTCGGCAGACGGAACAGGCACCTGCATAAAGTCTCCGAAAAGGACACTCCCGGCAGAAGGACCCGCTTCTATTGGGGGGGTTCTTCCTCCTCCTCCGAGGCATAGGCCTCCTCGGCCTCCTGCTGGCCCCGGATGAGCAGAGCCCTGGCGGTGCCGAAGTCCATGCGGTCGATGGCCTCAATCACCTCGGTCAGCGTGTTGAAAAGGACTGTGTAGCATTTTGGCAGATTTTCCATATTTTTCACCTCATCGACATTATAGCATAGTTGGACCTCAAATGCAATTCAAATGTAGCTCAGACGGAAAACGCATATAGCACTACAATTGTCATATAATGAACATGCTGCGAGGTGCTGTATGTCAAAGTTCAAAATTCCAAAAATTCCTCCGACTACAAGCAAAAGTATTCGGTTCCCCAACGATATCATCGAGAAAATTGAAAAAGCGATTCAGGGAAAACAGTGTACATTCACTGCGTTTGTGGTAGAGGCCGTCCGGGTTGCCCTGGAGAGTCTGGAGGAGGAACAGACCCCGCAGGACGGGCCGGAGGCGTGAGCGTTTCCAGCCCGGGGCCGGCCGGCTGCGGAACATGTCATGCAAATCGTCTTGCGGGGTGAGAGCAAATGTCATTCAAAATTCCCAATATTCCGCCGACAACAAACAAAGGCATCCGTTTCCCTAACGATTTGATCGAACAGGTGGAAGAGGCCATTCGCGGGCGGGACTGTACCTTCTCCGCCTTTGTCGTCGCCGCCGTCCGGGCCGCCCTGGAGAGTCTGGAGGAGGAACAGACCCCGCAGGACGGGCCGGAGGAATGAAATATTTGAAGGAAGGGAACAATTGCGGAAAAATACTTGCAATTGCCGCCGGAATGGGATAAAATAGCTACGGCTATGAAATGGGAAACCATGAAAGAGAGAAAATGCCCTCCTTGCGGGCCGTTTTCTCGTACAAGATTTGTGAGGAGGATACAACTATGCCTACAATTTCCGCCGGCGAGTTCCGGAAGGGTATGATTTTCGAGATGGAGGGCAAGCCCATGCTGGTGGTGGACTTCCAGCACGTCAAGCCCGGCAAGGGCGCGGCCTTCGTCCGCACCAAGTACAAAAACGTCATCACCGGAGCCATCCGTGAGGAATCCTTCAACCCCACTGCGAAGTTTGAGCAGGGCAGCGTGGAGCGCAAGGATGCCGAATACAGCTACAACGACGGCGACCTGTACTATTTCATGGACCCGGAGACCTTCGACATGTCCCCCCTGAACCAGGACGTTCTGGGAGACGGCTTCAAGTTCGTGAAGGAGAACACCGTCTGCAAGCTGGTGAGCTACAAGGGCAGCGTCTTCACCGTGGAGGTGCCCAACTTCATGGACCTGGTGGTGACCGAGACCGAGCCCGGCGTCAAGGGCGACACCGCCACCAACGTGACCAAAAAGGCCACCCTGGAGACCGGCGCGGTCATCCAGGTGCCCCTGTTCATCAACGAGGGGGAGAAAATCCAGGTGGACACCCGGACGGGCGAATACCTGGGCCGCTGCAAGGAGTAAAAGAAGGGGGGACTCTGTCCCCCCTTTGGATTCCCCTTTGGCAGGGGGAGTAAAACCATCCCTTTTCATCACCTGTACGAGTTTATTCAAAAAGGAGGTTTTTGACAATGGAAATCACTGAGAAGGTTGCCTATCTGAAGGGCCTGGCCGAGGGCATGAAGCTGGACAGCAAGAAGGAACGGAAGCTGCTGAGCGTCATCATCGACGTGCTGGAGGACATGGCGCTGGAGCTGTCGGATCTGAAGGAGAATCAGGATGAGCTCTATGACGGCCTGGACGCTGTCAGCGACGATCTGGAGGACGTGGAGGACCTGATTTACGGGGAAGAGGACGACGAGGACAGCGAATATGAGCTGGACGATCTGGAGGACGGCGAGGACTGCTACGCCACCACCTGCCCCACCTGTGAAGAGATCATCTATTTTGACGAGTCCGTTCTGGAGGACGGCATGGTAATCTGCCCCAACTGCGGCGAGCATCTGGAATTCGATCTGGACAGTCTGGAGGAGGACGAGACTGACGAGGACGAGACGGATGAGGACGATGAGGACGACGAGGACTGAGGTCTCTGTCCGCCGGCAAGCGCAAAGAGTCAAAAAGGACCTGCCCGCAGGGCAGGTCCTTCTGCATTTATTCGGCTCAGGCGGTCCGGCTCTGCCGGATGGTCCGAAGGGCGGTAATCAGCGCCGGTTCCCCGGCGGGAGAGAGGACGTCCGGCGTGGTGCCTGCCTCCTCGCTGCTGGAGCCGTCCGGGTTCAGGCCGTACATCATCGTGTACTGAATTAAAATGCCGCTGTTGGGCAGACGCATCATCACCGGATTCAGGGCTCCGATACCGTCGCCGCTGGTCTGCTGTCCCACCAGAGTGGCAAAGCCCGTGGCCTGGCAGAAAACGGAAAAGGACTCGCTGGCGGAGTACACCATGGGGCCCACCAGCAGCCACACCCGGCCATGGAATGCCGCCCGCTCCGCCGCCGGTTCCACGTGCAGGGTGCTCTCCACAAAGTGGGTGGCAGCCTCCAGCCCGTCCCGCTCCAGCTTCGGCAGGTCCGGCAGCTCCGAGATGGGATGGAGGTCCGAGGGGGCGAAGACGTTGTCGATGTAGGGCCGGTTGTTTTCGCTGTCCGCCAGCAGGGCGTAATTGGTGCAGGACAGAGGTGCGTCTGTCAGCGGGGCGGTCAGAAGGTTCTGCCAATAGCCCTCGTTTCCGCCGCTGTTGTCCGTCAGGTCGATGATGAGGTCCGTGCAGTCTCCGGCGGCGTTGTAGAAGTCCCGGATGGCTTGGGCCTCCTTCTGATAATCGGGGTCGTAGTCCGTCAGGAAGCTGTCCACCTTCAGATAGGCGATTCCCTCTTCCGGCAAAAGGAGGGTATGCAGGTTTTCCCCCGATTCTCCCTCGCTCCAGGAACCGCCGCCTTCGTCTCCCAGGTCGTCCAGATAGGTCTTCAGCTTCTCATACTGCGCCTCCGACGCCTCTGTGAGCTCCTTCCAGTGCTCCCGGCCTGTGGTGTCCTCGTTTTTGCACCAGTCCAGCATCTCATAATAGCTCTCCGGCTCGATGATCCAGAAATGGCCGTAGGACCCCAGACGGAACCGGGAGCTGTACAGAGCGGAGTAAAACGCCTGGTCGCTGTCGCTCTCCTCGATCATCTTCCGGTACTCCTGAAAGATGCCCTCCGCCGGGTCATCCGGGTTCTCCCGGTCCCGGAGGCCCAGGCAGAGATAGCTGTCCTTCAGGGTTTTCACAAAATAATCATAGTCCTCCAGCCGCTGTTCCTGGGTCAGGCCCAGGGCGTTTTTCAGAGCCGGGTCCCATTTGCTCTCCGGCTCCGCCGGGGCGGCGCAACCGCTTAAAAGCAGGCAGAGGGCCAGCAGGGCCGCGCGGATCGGTTTGTTCATACTTGTTCGTCTCCTTTTTATGATGGGGCGGGCGCTCAGAGATATTACGGGATACCCGCTCCGTTTTCTTCAGCCTCCGGAAGCTGTTTCCAGAATAGCAGAAAATTCTTACGAACGACCGGACAAAAATCTTAAGACTTTCTTACAATTTCAAAGGGGAGGCAAAGGAGTTTCCCGTACAGAGCTCACAAAAATGCAGTTCGGGCCTCTCACTTCTTTAATAAAAGCTGGAAACTGACTGGAAATGTGGTATACTTGTCCCTATCAATTTTCGCGGAACGGAGTGGGTCGATGAAACGAACAGTTGAAGTACAGATTCCAGAGGATCAGGTTAACCAGGCCGCCACCATGTTTATCAAGACGGCCAATGAGTTTACCAGCTACATCCTAGTCACCCGGAACGGCAACAGTGTCAACGCCAAGAGCCTGCTGGGCTTCCTGTCTCTGGGCATGCGGAGCGGCGTGGAAGCGGAGCTGTCGGCAGAGGGCGGCGACGCGGAGGAGGCTCTGGAGGCCCTGGCCGGGATTTTGGAGCATCGGGTCTGAGGAAGAGGCCCGGGAAAGAGGACGGTCCGCGCCGGAGAGGGGGCGCGGCATCCGTCAAAAGCCCGTCAGACAAGCGCCGGTCTGCCTTTCGGCAGACCGGCGCTTTGTTCCCGGAATCGGAAAAAGGCCCCCGGCAGTATAACCTGCCGGGGGCCTTCGTTTTTGTTTATCGTTGTCCGGGCGTATCAGACCGCCCGCTCCAGCAGGCGGCAGAGCATAAAGGCGGCTTCGCCCCGGCTGGCGGTCCGGGTCCCGTGATAGGTCCCCCTGGCCATGCCCAGGGCCTGGGCCATGGCGGCATAGCCCAGCCCGGAGGCGGGGATGCCGTCCTTGTCGGTGTAGCTCACCGTGTAGATGCCGCTGAGGCGGGCGGCGGGACCGTAGTCCGCGTCATCCAGCAGCAGCTTTACCAGGGCGGCCCGGGTGACGGGGGCGTTGTCGGCCCGCTCCGCCGGAGTCAGCAGGCCCCGGGCGTAGGCGTCGGAATAGAGGGTGTCCCGCTCCTCCCCGGTGGCGGTCTCCGGGTCCATCCGCCAGAACCGCAGGCTCCCCAGCAGGCAGATCAGGTCCCACTGGGTCAGGGTCTTGCCGGGGCGGAACACGCCGCCGTCATAGCCCACGCCGTACCGGGCCAGCTTCTCGATGTCCGCCTGCCAGGTACTGCCGGAAAGGTCGCTGTAGGAGATATCGGAGCGGTCGGAGTACTTCTGGAATACGGGCTTTCCGCTCCTGGCGTCGATGCCCGGGCAGGCCTCCTCCCGCTCCAGGGCATAGGTCAGACGGAGGACGTGGAAGTAGTCCATGCCCTGCCGGATGGCCCTGGCCTGGAGGGGGTCGGCTTCATCCATCTTCTGGGGAACCAGCCTGTAGGCCAGGACGGTGTCATAGGTGCCCATCCAGGCGTCCAGGGCGGCGCTTTCGGAGATGACGCCCTCGGGGGAGGGGAAGGTCAGGTCCTCGTCCCAGGTCCGGTAAAAACGGTGTACGGAGCCGTCCGCAGAGTCGATGTCCACTCTGTAGGCATTGGCGGGGAAGAAACAGCCGTTGACCCTCCGGGCAAAGGTGAAGCTATAGCTGGGGGAGCCGTCGGCGGTCTGGTCCTCACTGTCGTAGAGCGCCAGGGCCTCCGTCCGGTCCGGCGCAATGGCCTTCAAAAAGGCCAGGGCCTTTTCCTGGGCCTGGTCTGCCGTCAGCTTCGCCTCCCGGCCCCAGGGGGCGGAGGAGTAAACCCGCCGGATTTCGCCGGTGCGGGCGTCCACGGTGACGGTGCGGGAATAGGTCTCGTCCTCCGCTGTTCGGCGGTAGCGCAGGGTACAGAGAACGGTCTCCGTCTCGTCCTCCTTCTCCAGCGTGTAGGAGGAGGAAGAGAGGGTCCAGCCCTGGAGGCCGAGGCCGGAGAGGGCCCGGAGGGCTTTGTCCAGTTCTTCGGCGGGGCGGACGTCCTTCAGCTTTTCCACCCCCGCCAGCTCGGCGGCGGAGAGGGATTTTGCGCTGCCGTTTTCCGTGGTCATGGGGACGTCTGCCGCGGCGTCCCCGGCCATGCCGCCGGCGGCGGAGGTGAGGCGGCGCATCTTCTCCCGCAGCTCCGTCAGGTCGATGAGGTCCCCGGTGTCGGCGCCGGCATAGAAGGTGTGCAGGTCCGCCTCCGGCACGTAGCGGAGCACGGCGGCGCCGTCCTCGTCCAGGACGTATTCCAGTTTCAGCCCCAGCGTCTGCTTCAGGGCCGCGGCGGCCTGGGCCTGGGAGACGCCGGCCTCATTGCCGGGGACGGAGCCCAGGAAGGTGGTCTGCCGGGCGTCCCGCCGGAAGCTGGTCACCCGGCCGTCATTCACGCGGATGCTGTAGCTCAGGGGAGAGGGCAGGCCGTTTAACAGCAGCGTGCCGGAAAAGCGGATGCCGGAGCTGTTCAGCTGGCCGGCTCCCTGGGGCGTTTCCAGCTCCACTTGCTCCATGGGGTCCAGAACCTTGCTCAAAAAGGTCTCCGCCGTTTCCCGGGCGTTCGCCTGCTCCTCCTCCGCCGGGAAGACGGGGAAGTCCCCGCTCCGGCCGGCGGGGACGGCGGTGCTGCCGTTCAGCTGGTACTGGATGACGGCGCCGTTCTCCAGGGCCTCCACCGTCAGGGTCTCGCCGTCCTTCCCGCCGGTCCACCGCAGCGTCCAGACAGGGACCAGCTCCTCATAGCAGTCGCCGCTGAACGCCTCATATGAGCCGGTGTCCAGGTCCAGCACGGTCTTCACCGCCTGGGTCACCCTGGCCAGGCGGGCCTGGGTGTCATCCTCCGCCGCGGCGGCGGGCAGGGCCAGAGCCGCCATAAGCGAGGCGGTCAAAAGCAGGGAAAGCATGCGTTTCATAATCATCCCTCCTGTGTAGAGTTGAGAGTGCGGAGACTGTCCGGTGGGCCTCTTTGCCTCCGCCGCTGACTCTCTGTTATTGGTTATGACGGAAAAAACGGAGAAAAGTTCCCGGCTGAACCCAAAAATCTCCACTCCCGACTCTCGAATCTCAACTCGCCACTCTCAACTCTCTTATTTCAGCTCGTCCAGGGTCAGAGAAAAGCTGTCCAGAAAGACCTCCAGAAAATAATCCACTTCCGGCAGCGCCATGGCCTCCAGAGCCCGGCGGGTCTGGGCGGCGGCCTCCCGGAATTCGGCGTTTCCGGCTTTCAGCTCCTCCAGACATTTGATGTGGGCTGAGAGCTTGTCTGCCGCCTTCACCAGCCGCCCGGTCTCCGGGTCCACCTCCGTCAGCAGGGGGACATACCATCTCCGGATCCCCTCCGGCAGCATGTCCAGCAGCTTTTGTTCCGCCACCGCCTCCACATCCTTATAGGCGCCGCGGATGACGGGGTTATCATATTTGATGGGGGTGGGCATGTCGCCGGTCAGAATCTCGCTGGCGTCGTGGAACAGCGCCGCCGCCGCTACCGCGCCGGGGTCGGTACAGCCGGCGAATTTCTCGTTGCGGATGACGGCCAGGGCGTGGGCCAGGACGGCCACCTGATGACTGTGCTCCTGGACGTTCTCCGGGGCGGTGTTGCGCATCAGGGCCCAGCGCTGAATGAAGCGCATCCGGGAAATATAGGCGAAGAAGTGGCTCTTCTGCATCCGGCCGGTTTTGGGGAGGCTGCTGCCCGCTCTCTTGCCGGAAAATCTTTCTCCGCCCTTCTTTTCCGCCTGCTCCTCCGAGGCGGCTGTTTCCTGCCCGCAGTCCTGCTCCGGGACGGCAATCTCCATCCCGTCCTCCTCCGGGGCGGCGGCTCCCGTTCCGCCCTCCCCGTCGGGGACGGCTGTCTTCTCCAGCTCTTTTTCCTGTCCGCCGTATCCGTTCATGTCGCTTCCTCCTCAATTTCTCCCAATAATACGCTGTCGCCAACGCCGGTAATCCGGACGTTTTTGATTTGATTATGCAGGTCCCGCCCCTCCGCCGGCACAAGGACCCCGGCGTAGTTCCCGGCGTGACCGAAGAAGCCTCCCGCCTTGGGCTGCTCGAAGAGGACGGAATGGACCTCGCCTACACAGCCCTCCAGATAGGCCCGGCGCAGCTCCTCCGCCACGGCCCCGGCCCGGCGGGCCCGCTCCTCCCGGACGGGAACCGGAATCTGCTCCATGTCTGCCGCCGGGGTCCCGGGCCGGACGGAGTAGGGGAAGACGTGAATCCGGGCAAAGCCGCATTTCCGGATAAAGGCCAGGGTTTCCTCGAATTCCTCCTCGGTCTCGCCGGGAAAACCGGTAATCAGGTCCGTGGTGACGGCGGGACGGCGGAAGGTCTGATTCAGCAGCTCCACGGACTCGAAATACCGGGCGGGGCTGTACTTCCGGTTCATCCGCTTCAGGGTGGCGCCGCACCCGCTTTGCAGGGACAGGTGGAACTGATGGCACAGGTCCGGCAGCACGGACGCCCGGCGGCAGAAGGCCGGCGTGACGGTTCTGGGCTCCAGACTGCCCAGCCGGAGACGCACGCCGGGGACGGCGGCGCTGAGGGTCTCCAGCAGGTCCATAAGGGTCAGTCCCGGTTCCAGGTCCCGTCCCCAGGAGGAAATCTCAATGCCGGTGAGAACGATTTCCTGATAGCCCCGGTTCTTCAGCTCCGCCGCCTGAACCGCCGCCTCTTCCATAGACAGGGACCGCACCGGCCCCCTGGCGTAGGGGATGATGCAGTAGGAACAGAAATTGGTGCAGCCGTCCTCCACCTTCAGAAGGGCCCGGGTCCGGCCCTCCATCCCGCCGGCGGGGAGCCATTCAATGTGGCGGCGGGCAAAGGGGGAGTCGAAGGACTCCAGGGTCCCGGGCCCCGGGGACGTCCCGGAAGCCTTCGCCTCCTGCCGGGGGCTGTTCGCCGCCGCCCGGGCCTCCGCCGCCTGCTCCAGCAGGTGGAGAAAGCCCATCCGGTCTCCGGAGCCCCCCAGCACGTCTGCGCCCAGGGTCCGGGCCTCTCCGGCGTGGGTCTGGGCGTAACAGCCGCACACGGCCACAATGGCCTCCGGGTGCTCTCTGCGGATGCGGCGGACAATCTGCCGGGATTTCTGGTCGCTGACGGCGGTGACGGAGCAGGTGTTGACCACATAGGCGTCGGCCTCCTGGCCGAAGTCCGTGATTTCGTGGCCCCGGGCCCGGAGCTCCCGCTCCATGGCCTGGGTCTCGTACTGGTTCACCTTGCATCCCAGGGTGTAGATGGCAACTTTCATGGATATTTGTTCCTCATTTCCTTCATCATGTCAGATTCGCGGCCCACGCGCTCCAGAGAGCGGGTATAGCCGAAGCATTGCTGAAACAGGGCCCTTCCGACATAATCCCGGTAACGTCGGCAGGTTCCCCAGCGGTAAAATTCATTCCAATAGCTGATCATGCGGGCATGGACATACAAAAAATGGGGGAGATTCAGGCGGCACAGCTCTGCATAGGACGACGTGTCCCGGTCCCGCAGGCGGCTGTAAACCAGATCCAGGATCTGTACGACATACTCGCCGCAGACCTCCACGATATAGGGCAGGGCCCACTCCGGCGGCTCCCCGTCCAGGAGGGCCTGGATGTGCCGCTGGCGGACGAAGCCATCATGGCTCCGGGAGAACAGGCAGTGGAGCATGGCGGCCCGGGCCGGCGGCAGCCCGGCGGCGTCCGGAGAATCCGGCAGATAGACCCGGTAGGGAAAGCGGAGGGTCTCGCCGCCGGGGAGACGCCAGGACCGCTGTTCCTCGGGGGTCATGAACCGCCCCGTGGGGCATAGGCTCCGAAGCTCCAGCCGTTCTTCCAGAGCGGCGGCATCCCGCTCCAGCGCATGGGGAAACGCAGACTGAAACACGGCGCGCCGCCTCCTTCCGGATTGTTCGCTGTTTTTCCGCTTTGGGTCTTGCACTTTTGGACAATCCTTTATATAATAGATGGACTTTGACTGACGTGGATGTACACAGCCGAAACCGGCCCCATTATTATACCTGTATTTCTGCCCCAGGGCAAGAGGAAAGGAGCGCTCCGTGATTTATTTGGACTATGCCGCCACCGCGCCGGCGCCCAGGGCTGTGGCCGATGCCATGTATGAGGTGCTGGCCGGACAGTATGGCAATCCCAGCTCCCAGTATCCCGCCGGGCTGGAGATGAAAAAACGGGTGGAGGGCTGGCGGAGAACCGTGGCCGCCGCCATGGACTGCCCTCCGGAGCGCCTGTTCTTCACCTCCTGCGGCACCGAGGGGGACAGCTGGGCCCTCCGGGCCGCGGTGTGGCAGAACCGCCACATGGGACGGCACATCGTCACCACGGCGGTGGAGCACAGCGCCGTGATGGAGTGCTGCAAACAATTGGAGCAGGAGGGCTGTGAAGTGACCCGCCTTGCCCCGGACGGAGAGGGGAACATCACCGCCGCCCAGGTGCTGGAGGCGGTGCGCCCCGATACGGCCGTGGTCTCCGTCATGCTGGTGAACAACGAGTTGGGAACCGTCTTCCCCATCGGGGAGATTGCCCGGGGCCTGGGAGCGAAAAACCCCAAAGCCCTTCTCCACACCGACGCGGTTCAGGGCTTTCTGACCTTTTCCGCCAGGAATCTGGGGGCGGATTTTGTCAGCGTCTCCGCCCATAAGATCGGCGGCCCCAAGGGCGTCGGGGCCCTGTACATCGGCCCCCGGGTGAAAAACCCCCGGCCCCTCCTGCCCGGCGGCGGGCAGGAATCCGGCTTCCGGGCGGGCACCGAGGCCACGGCCCAGATTGCCGGCTTCGCCAGGGCGGCGGAGCTGCGCATGGAGACCCGCCAGAGGGACCGGGAGCACCTTCAGGCCCTGAAAGCCCATGCCGTCGAGGCGCTGTCAAGTATCCCTGATTTACAGATTATCGGCGCCGGCGGGGCCCCCCATATTCTGCCGGTGTCTCTCGTGGGCTGGCCCAGCCAGAACATTGTCAACGACCTGGGCAGTCAGGGCATCTGTGTTTCCGCCGGATCCGCCTGCCACCAGGGGAAGCCCAGCCACGTCGTCGCTGCTCTGAAGCTGCCGAAGCGGACGGCCTCCGGGGTGATCCGGATCAGTTTCGGCCCGGAGACAACGGCGGAGGAGATCGACGCCTGCGCCCGGGCCCTCCGGCGGCACCATGATACGAGGATGCCCATGCTTTGAGTAGAGTTGAGGGAGGAGAGCGGAGATAAAAGCCGGCCGCTTTGTCTGCTGCCCCTTATCTTCATTCTCCGCTCTTTGTTCTCCACTCTGACACAAAAGAGGTATGTTATGTTCACTTTCCTCCGCCGTGAGCCGGGCTTTTACAAACGGCTCTTCAAGCTCTCCCTGCCGATGATTCTGCAAAACCTCATCACCTTTTCCCTGGGGCTGATCGACACCTTCATGGTCAGCCAGCTGGGCAACGAGGAGATGGCGGCTGTGACCAGCGCCAACGTGCCGGTGTTTATCCTCACCAGCACCATTTTCGGCGTCCAGAGCGGCCTGGGCATCCTGGTGAGCCAGTATTGGGGCAGGGGGGACACGCAAAGCATCAGCCGGGCCCTGGGGGTGGCCTCCATCATTGGCGGAGCCATCACCCTGATACCGGCAGTCCTGTTCTTCTGCTTCCCCGTGGAAGTGATGGACCTGCTGAGCAACCGTCACGACCTGAGCCTCCTGGGCGCGCCCTATCTCCGGATCATCGGCTTTGCCTTCGTGTTCAATATGCTCTCCTCCGTCTATGCCAGCGCCATGCGGTCGGTGGAGAATCCGACGTTCGGCATGAAGCTCTTTGGTTTTTCCACCATTTTGAATACGGGGCTGAATTATCTGCTGATTTTCGGCCACGGCGGCTTCCCCGCTCTGGGTGTGGCCGGAGCGGCCATTGCCACGCTGCTGGCCCGTGTCAGCGAGTTTCTGATCTGCGCCGTCTGCGCCCTGCGGAGCAGGCTGATCCCTCTGGATCTGGCGGGCTTTTTCCGGCCAGGGCGGGACATGGCGCTGCGCTTTTTGAAATATGCCTCTCCGGTGGTCCTCAACGAGGCCGTCTGGGGCCTGGGGAATTCCCTTCTCACCGTCATTCTGGGATATACGGACAACTCCGTGGAGATGCTGGCGGCCAACGCCGTCATGGGCAACCTGAACCGGCTGTTCCTGGTGGTGTGCTTTGGCCTGGGGGCCGCCACGGCGGTCATCATGGGCAAGGCCATCGGCGAGGGCCAGAGCCGGGAGAAGGTTATGGCCCTGAGCAGCACGCTGATCTGGTTCACCATTCTGGTTGGCGGTGTGCTGGCCCTGGTCTCTTTGATTCTGGTGCCCGTGGTCTTTATCCCCTTCATCTTCCCCATGTTCAAGCTTCAGGGGGAGTCCGCCGCCATTGCCGCCGCCCTGGCGGTAACGGCCTTCGCCGGGATTCCCGCCCACGCCTGCGCCATCTCCGCCGTCACCGGCATCCTCCGGGCTGGCGGGGACGTGGTCTGGTCCACGGTGCTGGACATCGCTCCGCAGTGGCTTGTCTGCCTGCCGGTGACGGCTCTGACCGCACTGGTGCTGAAAACCGGCTGCTGGCCCATTGCCCTGGCCATTCAGCTGGACTGCCTCGTGAAGGTCCCCTTCTGCTTCTGGCGCATCCGCAGCGGGAAGTGGATCAACGACGTGACGGGAAGCGGAGACCGGAAATCCCTGAAGAAGTGAGCCGTTTTCCGAGGACACCGCGGCAGTCCGTCCGCGGACTCGAGGCCGTCCGGGAAACGGGACTTGAATCCATAACATGATGGAAGGGGGCGAGGGCCTGTGAGCCTGTTCCGCTGTCCTCTCTGCGCCGGTCCCCTGGAGCGGGAGGCGCATACATACCGCTGCCCCAATGGTCACAGCTTCGACCGGGCAAAAGAGGGCTATGTCCACCTGCTGCCCCCCAATCAAAAGCACTCCGCCAGCCCCGGCGACGACCGGGATATGGTGTCCGCCCGGCGGGAATTCCTGTCCAAAGGGTATTACCAGCCTCTGCTGGATACCCTCTGTTGTCAGATGATGTCTCTTTCCGGCGAAGGTCCGGTGATTCTGGACGCCGGCTGCGGCGAAGGCTGGTATACCGCCGGCATTCTCCAGGCTCTCGCGGCAGGCGGAAAGCGGCCCCGGGCGGCGGGGACGGACATCTCCAAGCTGGCCCTTCGGACCGCCGCGAAACGGGCGAAGGAGGCGGAATTCGCCGTGGCCTCCTCCTATCGCCTGCCTCTGGCGGAGGGGTCTGTGGATGTACTGCTGAACTGCTTTTCGCCTCTTGCCCTGGAGGAGTTTCGCCGGGTTTTGAGGCCCGGGGGAGCCTTTTTGTATGTGGTGCCCGGCCCCCTTCACCTCTGGGAGCTGAAACAGGTTCTCTATGACCGGCCCTATCCCAATGAGGAGAAGGAAACCCCTTATGAGGGCTTCGCCTACCGGGAGATTGTGCCGGTGGAGGGGTCTGTCACCCTGGAGAGCCGGGAGGACATCCGGAACCTGTTCCATATGACGCCCTATGCCTGGAAGACCCCCAGGGCCGGAGTGGAGCGGCTGGAGGCCCTGGACCGGCTGACGGTCCGGATATCATTCCGCGTACACAGTTTTATTAAGAACCTGTCTTCACAGCCGTTGAACACTGTCTGATCGGCCTTTTTCCCGCCGCACCGCGTCGGTATTCCCTGCAATCCGTCAGGATTGCCGCGGAAACGCTCCTTGTCCGGCAGGAAAAATCCTTGCCCGTCCAGTATCCCCCGGCTATGAATACAGGTTCTGAGAGCTGAGCGTGAAGAGCCGGGAGTGAAGAGCGAAGAGAGTCGGGAGCCGCAGATAACACTTATCTCCACTTTCCTGTCTCCGCTCCAGAAACAGGAGGGATGCCGATGCTCCAAAGGAAAAAAGACGGCCTGCGGCGGTATACGTTTGCGGTTTACATCCCGGCCCGCTACGAGGTGCGGCACTCCAGGGCGGAGCGGGTGGTGTGGATTCTGCTGTCCCCCCTGGCCGTTCTTCTGGCGGGATACTGTCTGATTGCCGTTCTGGGGGCGGCTGCGGCGGTGGGGCTCTGGCATGTGCTGTTCCTCTTTGACGGCTGGAAGGGAGTGGTGTTCCTGCTCGGTCTTCTGGCGGCGGCGCTGACTGCCGTGCTGCTGCTGGCGGGGCTGGCCCTCCTCTGTCCCCTGCTGGCGGTGAAGAGACGCCGGGACAGCCTGACGGTGGACGGTGAGACCCTGACCCTCCGCCGCTGGC
Organism: Oscillospiraceae bacterium; assembly: GCA_910575505.1. Taxonomy (GTDB): domain Bacteria; phylum Bacillota; class Clostridia; order Oscillospirales; family Oscillospiraceae; genus Oscillibacter. The sequence continues at coordinate 74,447 of CAJTFK010000003.1, read as the reverse complement.
GGCAGAGGGACAGGACCTTTACATTCTCTGATATCGGGGCGGTTCAGGCCCGTCAGGGCCGGGAAACCCTGGTTCTCCGGGACCGTGGGGGCCGGGAGCTGTGCCGTCTGAACGTGACCATGGAGGGTCTGGACGTCCTGCTGGCAGACCTGCGCAGCCGCCGGGCGCTGTTCGTGGAGCGGACCGGCCGGATACCGGAGGCTCCGCCGCCTCTGCTGTCCCCCGGTCCCCGGAGGGAGGAGCAGGCTTTGGAGCTGCCGGCAGCAGTGCCGGGCTGGTACCGGCTTGCCTATGCCGGGGCCTTCACCGTGGTTTTTGCCGCGCTTCTGGTGTTTGTCCTGGCTGTGGCCGTCCTGGCGTTTTCGGACGGGGCACGGCTGGAAGCCCTGTGCCTGGCGCCCTTTGCTCTGCTGGCGGTCCTGGGCATGGTTTGGGTCCGGCGGGAACAGGTGGAGATCGCTGGGGACCGCATCCGCCGCCGGGACGGACGGGGGCGGGTGACGGACTGCTCCTTTGACGATGTGGCCGCCGTCCGTATCCGGACCACTGTCACCGGCATCGGGCCCATATCCGGCTGCCGGCTGCTGGACCGGAAGGGGGAAACCCTGCTGGCGCCCGGCGCCGGCATGACAGGCACAGGACAGCTTCTGGCGGATCTGATCCGCCGGGGCGTGCCCTTTACCTACTGATTAAGAGTGAAGAGCCGAGAGCAATAGCGTTGAGAGTAAAGAGATGCGTGCACTGCAAATAACCTTTATCTCCACGCTCCCGTCTCCGCTCTTTACAGATAAGCTGACAGCATAGGAGGACCTGTTTTATGAAGCCCAACCCTACCCGTTCCGCCTTCATCCTCATCGACATGGAAAACGGCTTTGTGGACCCCCGGGGAGGCCACTGCATCCAGGGGGCCATGGCCACCGTTCCCGCCTGCGCCCGCGCCCTGGATCTGGCCCGGAGCAAGGGCATCCCCGTGTTCTTCGTCAAGCGGATTTACCGCTCCGACGGCAGCGACGTGGAGCTGACCCGCTACGCCGCCTGGAAGGCCGGCGGCCACGCCTGCACACCTGCCTCTCAGGGCTTCAACAGCGCCCAGGCTCCGGAGGCTCTCCGCCCACAGCCGGGGGACTACACCGTCATCAAGCCCCGCTGGAGCGCCTTTTTCCAGACAGAGCTGGACCTGATTCTCCGGCGGCTGGATGTGCGGACGGTGATTCTGGCGGGCACCACCACACCCAACTGCGTCCGGACCACCTGCTACGACGCCATTGCCCTGGAGTACAACACCGTGGTGCTGACGGACTGCTGTTCCTCTCAGACCGAGGAGATTCAGGAGGCCAACCTGAACGACATGTGCCGTGTGGGGGCCATCCTGATGAACAGCCGTTCCTTCGCCGATTACGGCCCGGACACGGTGGAGGACCTCTCCGCCGCCATCCGGGCGGAGATGGAGGCCTCCGACGCCTTTCCCGAGCCCTTCGCCCCGGGGACCAGCGGCGCCGGCTGGGTGGACTGGTGGTAATTATTCCGTATTTTGGGTGTTTTCGGCAGGCAGCGGGGCCGTCCGCCGTTCAGGCACGCAGGTTTGGCGGAAAAACCGGAGCCCTTCTGTCATAACCATAAAAAAAGGCCGAGGGCCTTTGGCAAAATCGGAAAAATTTCCGAGCCTGTGGGAAAAACCATTGCTTTTTTCTCCGGACAATGCTAATTTTTATGTAACGAAAACGCTTACGCAGTGATGCGCCTCTGCGTTTTTGTATAAAACAGACAGGACCTTTTTCCCGGGCCCGGCGCGGGATCGGGGCATTGGCCCGCAAGCCGTTATTTTTCAAGGAGGTCTGATCACCATGTTTGATCCCAAAACTGTAAACCTTGGCATTGCGCCCATTGGCTGGTGCAACGACGACATGCCGGAGCTGGGCGCTGAGAACACCTTCCAGCAGATCGTCAGCGAGATGGCCTTGGCGGGCTTCACCGGCTGTGAAATCGGCAACAAGTATCCTTCTGACCCCGCCGAGCTGAAAAAGGCTCTGGACCTGCGGGGGATGCGCATTGCCAGCCGCTGGTATTCCTCCTTTATTCTGACCCGTCCCTTTGAGGAAGAGGAAAAGGATTTCATTGCCAATCTGGACTTCCTGTCCGCCGTGGGCGCCAACCGTATCAACGTCAGCGAGCAGAGCTATTCCATTCAGGGCAAAATGGATACCCCCATCCTCACCGGAGGCCACAAGCACGTGATGGACGACGCGGAGTGGGACCGCTTCTGCGGCGGGCTGAACAAGCTGGGCAAAATCGCCGCTGACCGGGGCTTCAAGCTCTGCTTCCATCACCACATGGGCACCGTGGTCCAGACCAGCGAGGAGACGGACCGCATGATGGCCAACACCGACCCCCGGTATGTGTTCCTGTGCTATGACACCGGTCATTTTACCTTCGCCGGCGAAGACCCCCTGACCATGCTGAAGAAATATGTGGACCGGGTGGGCCATGTCCACCTGAAGGACATGCGGCTGCCCGTGGTGGAAGAGGCCCGGAAGAACAACTGGAGCTTCCTCCAGTCCGTGCGCAACGGCGCGTTTACCGTCCCCGGCGACGGCAATGTGGATTTCGACCCCGTGTTCAAGGTGCTCTCCGACGCCGGCTATCAGGGCTGGCTGCTGGTGGAGGCCGAGCAGGACCCCTCCAAGGCCAATCCCCTGGAGTACGCCATGAAGGGCCGGAAGTACATCCGCGAGCACACGGGACTTTAAGAGACTGTTTAAAATTTCCCCGCGCACGTCTTGACAGTGTATTTTCCGCCCTGACTGCGTTAAAAATCCTTGCCATCCGTCAGGATGCCTGTGGATTTTTGCCTTGCAGGACAAAAAATCCCCTCGCCAATACGCACACGTTGAGATATTAAACAGGCTCTAAGGTAAAGAGGGGACTTCGACCCCTACCCCGGGGGCCGGGACAGAGCCCGGCCCCTGTGCCGCACCCTCTGCCCTCCCTCTTTTTTCAAAAGGGGCGGCATGATGGAGCCTTTCCTACCGAAATTTATTTGGGAGATGATTCCAATGACCTATTTCAGCAAGAACAATGAACTCAAGCAGGGCTATAACGCCTACATCGACGCCGCGGCGGACGATATGGGCACTCAGATGGACGTGGGTCTGCTGGTGATGGAGGCCGGCGACGCCTTTACCTTTGAAGAGGCGGAAAAGGAGATCGCCGTGCTGCTCTTCGCCGGCAGCGTGACGTATGCCTGGGCGGGGAAAACCGTGGAGGCCGAACGCCCCGACTGCTTCCATCACGAGGCCTACTGCCTCCTGGCGGGCCGGGGGGAGAAGGTTACCCTCACCGCCAGGGCCCACAGCGAGCTGTACATCCAGAAGACCCGGAACGACAAGCCCTTTGAGGCCGTCATGTATACTCCCGACACCGTCCAGACCCAGCACGCCGGCTGCAGCGGCGAGCTGCTGGGCTGCATGGAGCGGGAGATCAAGACCTTCTTCGACCATGACAACGCTCCCTTCTCAAACATGGTCCTGGGGGAGGTGCTGAACCACCCGGGCAAGTGGTCCTCCTATCCGCCCCATCACCATCCTCAGCCGGAGGTCTATTTCTACCGCTTCGATTATCCCCACGGCTTCGGCGCGGGCTTCGCCAACGGCGAGATCTATCAGACCGGGCACAACGGCCTGGCGGTCATCACCAGCGGCTTTCACTCCCAGACCGCCGCGCCGGGCTATGCCATGTGCTACGCCTGGGGTATCCGGCATCTGGAGGGCGACCCCTGGCTGAAAACCCGCATTGACGACGAGGAGCACGCCTGGCTCTGGAAGCCCGACGCCAACGACCATATCTATCAGGGCTGATCCTGCCTCATTTCCGATTCCTAATTTAAAGGGAGGTTTTTCCAATGGACACCATTCGCTTAACCACGGCCCAGGCCATCGTGAAATTCCTGGATAACCAGTACGTCTCCATGGACGGCGTGGAGAACAAATTCGTGGAGGGCTTCTTCACCATCTTCGGCCACGGCATTGCCGTGGGCCTGGGCGAGGCCCTGGACACCAATCCCGGCTCCCTGCGGGTCATGCAGGGCCGGAACGAGCAGGGCATGTGCCACGTGGCCATTGCCTTCGCCAAGCAGAACTGCCGCAAGCGCATCATCGCCTGCGCCTCCTCCGTGGGCCCCGGCGCGGCCAACATGGTCACCGCCTGCGCCACCGCCACGGTGAACAACATCCCCCTGCTGGTCTTCCCGGCGGACACCTTCGCCTCCCGCCAGCCGGACCCCGTGCTCCAGCAGCTGGAGCAGAGCAGCAGCCTGGCCGTCTCCACCAACGACGCCTTCAAGCCCGTCTGCAAGTACTGGGACCGGGTGACCCGGCCCGAGCAGGTCATGACCGCCCTCATCAACGCCATGCGGGTTCTCACCGACCCCGCCGAGACCGGCGCCTGCTGCATCGCCCTGCCCCAGGACGTGGAGGGCGAGAGCTACGACTTCCCCACCTACTTCTTTGAAAAGCGGGTCCACCGCATCACCCGGCCTGTGGCCGTGGAAGAGGAGCTGGAGGATATCGCCGCAGTCATCGCCGGCGCGAAAAAGCCCTTGGTCATCGTAGGCGGCGGCGTGCGCTACTCCGGCGCAGGAGAGACCGTGGAGAACTTCTGTCAGGAGTTCAACATTCCCTTCGGTGAGACCCAGGCGGGCAAGAGCGCCTGTGTGTCCAGCCATTCCATGTGCCTGGGCGGCATCGGCGTCACGGGCACCTACGCCTCCAACCACATCGCCAGGGACGCCGACGTGGTCATCGCCATCGGCTCCCGGATGTCCGACTTTACCACCAGCTCCAAGCGGCTCTATCAGCATGAGGGCGTAAAATTTGTCACCATCAATAACTGCCGGTTCCACGCCTATAAAATGGACGCGGTGAAGGCTATCGGCGACGCGAAGGTCACCGTTCAGGCTCTGGCGGAAAAGCTCCGGGCCAAGGGCTGGAGGTCCGCCTACACCAACGAGATTGCCGAGGCCAAGGCTGTGTGGGCCAAGGAGATGGAGCGCCTTGGTTCCATCGAGTACACCGGCGATGACTTCGATCCCATCATCAAGGCCCGGGACCCCCGGACGGTGCCCGAGTTTGTGAAGCTGACCAACGGCAAGATTACCCAGACCGCCGCTCTGGCGGCCATCCGGCGGGTCATCGACGCCGACGCCACCATCATTACCGCCGGCGGCTCCCTCCCCAGCTGCATGCAGCGGATGTGGACCACCGACAAGCGGGGCGGGTATCACGCCGAGTACGGCTATTCCTGCATGGGCTACGAGGTGGCCGCCACCCTGGGCGTGAAGTTTGCCGAGCCTGAGAACGAGGTTTACTGCGTGGTGGGCGACTCCAGCTTCCAGATGCTCCACAGCGAGATTATGACCATCCAGCAGGAAAAGCAGAAGGTCAATATCCTGATTTTCGACAACTGCGGATTCGGCTGCATCAACAACCTGGAAATGAACCACGGCATCGGGAGCCTGGCCACCGAGTTCCGCTACACTGACGGCAAGAAGCCCACCGGGGACCTGATTCCCGTGGACTATGCCAAGATCGGCGAGGGCTACGGCCTGAAATCCTACACCTGCAAGACCATTGCCGAGCTGGAGGCCGCCCTGGAGGACGCCAAGAAGCAGACCGTGGCCTGCCTCTTCGACCTGAAGGTTATCCCCAAGACCATGACCGACGGCTATGAGTCCTGGTGGAACGTGGGCCTTGCCGACGTGTCCGAGAAGGAGAGCGTCCGGAAGGCCTGGGAAGGCGTGAAGGCCGGACGGGACGAGGCCCGGAAATACTAATATGGACTGCCCCTTCTGCGGCGCGGAAATGGAAAACGGCGTGCTGCAAAGCACCCACGGAATCCACTATTATCGTAAACCCTGCTTCGCTGGCGTACCCTTCAATCCCAAAGCCAGAAACGAGGCCCTCGGGCAGTCGAACGGACCGCTTCAGCCTCCGTTCATCACGGTTTCCGGGTTCTCCGCCTGTAGAAAAACATCTTTGACTTTTAAATTAAAGGAAGGTTGATTATCATGGACAAAGTTCTGAAAATCGGCATCATCGGCTGCGGCGCGATTGGCAAGGACCACTGCCGCCGCATCATAGAGACTGTCCCCGGCGCCACCGTGGTGGCTGTCTCCGACTACGTGGCCGCTGCTGCCGATGAGACCGCCGCGAAATACGGCATCAAGTCCTACGGAAATGACTGCGACGGAATGATTAAAGACCCCGATGTGGAGGCCGTGGTCATTACCTCCATCGACCCTACCCATCACGACTATGTCATGAAGACCCTGGCCGAGGAAAAATGGTGCTTCTGCGAGAAGCCCCTGAGCCTTACCGGCAAGGACTGTGAGGAGATCATCAACCGGGAGCTGGCCATTGGCAGGCGGCTGGTTCAGGTGGGCTTCATGCGCCACTATGACCGGGGCTATGCGGAGATGAAGCGCATCATCGACTCCGGAGAAATCGGCGCTCCCCTGGTGATCAAGGCCTGCCACCGGAACGTGGCCCAGGGCCCGGGCTTCAAGACCGAGAACGGCGTGACCAACGTGGCCATCCACGAGCTGGACATCTGCCGCTGGCTGCTGGACGACGAGTATGAGGACGTCCAGTGCGTCAAGGTCCGTCAGTCCGCCAACTCCGACAAGGGCTATGACAACCCCCAGGTCATGCTGATGCGCACCAAGAAGGGCTGCTTCATCGACGTGGAGGTCCAGGTGGCCGACGGCTACGGCTATGACATTCAGTGCGAGGTGGTCTGCGAGAACGGCACCGTGAAGCTGCCCGACCCCTACGCCGTGGTTCGCCGTTCCCGCCCCGCCGGCTGGGACAGCCTGAATCCCGCCGAGTCCATGCCCATCATGACCGACTGGAAGGAGCGCTTCATCGAGGCGTACGACATTGAGTTCTGCAAGTGGGTGGAGTCCGTCCACGCCGGTAAGCTCACCGGCCCCTCCAGCTGGGACGGCTATGTGGCCTGCGTGGCCGGCGACGCGCTGAACGCCTCCCGGGGAACCTCTCAGTTCCTGAAGGTGGAGACCATGGAGAAGCCGGAGCTGTATAGGTAAGAACCTGTATCCACAACCGCTGAAGGCTGTCTGAACGGCCTTTTCCCGCCATACCGCGTCGGTTTCCCCTGCAATCCGTCAGGATTGCCGCAGAAAAACTCCTTGTCTGACAGGAAAAATTTCTGCCCATCCAGCATCCCCCGGCTATGAATACAGGTTCTAATTCCTGAATTCTCAGAACCCGGAGACGGACCTCTGTGCCGGTCTCCGGGTTTTCTTTTAAGGGAAAGCATAAAAATTCTGACAGAGAGGACTGTCCGCTTGACAAGGTAATCGTTTACCGATATAATAAGGCCGTTCGAAAGCCCCGGAGGGTCTCACGCAAGCCCTTCGAACGAATACAAACAGGAAAGGATTGGACGACTATGATCTATTCCACCGAAGTGCAGAACATGTGCCCCGTCGCCAAGGGCGCGTACCATGGTCCCGCCCCCATACCCGAGGAGGGCAAGTGGGTCCAGGCCAAGGAAATCAAGGATATTTCCGGCCTCACTCACGGCGTGGGCTGGTGTGCTCCCCAGCAGGGCGCCTGCAAGCTGACCCTGAACGTCAAGGACGGCATCATTGAAGAGGCTCTGGTGGAGACCCTGGGCTGCTCCGGCATGACCCACTCCGCCGCCATGGCCAGCGAGATCCTCATCGGCAAAACGCTGCTGGAGGCCCTGAATACCGACCTGGTGTGCGACGCCATCAACACCGCCATGCGGGAGCTGTTCCTTCAGATTGTCTATGGCCGGACGCAGACCGCGTTCTCCGAGGGCGGCCTGCCCATCGGCGCGTCCCTGGAGGATCTGGGCAAGGGCCTGCGCAGCCAGGTGGGCACCATGTTCGGCACCAAGGCCAAGGGTCCCCGTTATCTGGAGATGGCCGAGGGCTATGTCACCCGCATCGCTTTGAACAAGGACGACGAAATCATTGGCTATGAGTTTGTGAACCTGGGCAAAATGATGGACGCCATTAAAAAAGGCACCGACGCCAATGAGGCCCTGGAAAAGGCCAAGGGCTGCTACGGCCAGTTTGAGGGGGCCGCCAAGTATGTTGACCCCCGTCACGAATAAGAAAAGGAGGAATTGACAATGGCTCTGTTTGAAAGCTACGAAAGAAGAATCGAGAAAATCAATTCCGTCCTGTCTCAGTACGGAATCAAGAGCGTGGAGGAGTGCCGGGAGATCTGCCAGGCCGCCGGCTTCGACCCCTATGACATCGTCAAGGGTATCCAGCCCATCTGCTTTGAGAATGCCTGCTGGGCCTACTGTGTGGGCGCGGCCATCGCTCTGAAGAAGAACGTCGCCACCGCTGCCGAGGCCGCCGAGGCCATCGGCGAGGGTCTCCAGGCCTTCTGCATCTCCGGCTCCGTAGCCGACGACCGCAAGGTGGGCCTGGGCCACGGAAACCTGGGCGCCATGCTGCTGCGGGACGAGACCAAATGCTTTGCCTTCCTGGCGGGACACGAGTCCTTCGCCGCCGCCGAGGGCGCCATCGGCATCGTCCGCAACGCCAACAAGGCCCGGAAGGAGCCCCTGCGGGTGATCCTCAACGGCCTGGGCAAGGACGCCGCTCAGATCATCAGCCGGATCAACGGCTTCACCTATGTGCAGACCCAGTTTGACTACGGCACCGGCGAGGTGAAGGTGGTCAAGGAGACCCGCTACAGCGAGGGCGAGCGGGCCAATGTCCGCTGCTACGGCGCGGATGACGTCCGGGAGGGCGTGGCCATCATGCACCTGGAGGGCGTGGATGTGTCCATCACCGGCAACTCCACCAACCCCACCCGGTTCCAGCATCCCGTGGCCGGCACCTATAAGAAGGAGTGTGTGGAGCAGGGCAAGAAATACTTCTCTGTGGCCTCCGGCGGCGGCACCGGCCGCACTCTGCATCCCGACAACATGGCCGCCGGCCCCGCCAGCTACGGCATGACCGACACCATGGGCCGGATGCACTCCGATGCCCAGTTTGCCGGGTCCAGCTCCGTCCCCGCGCACGTGGAGATGATGGGCTTCCTGGGTATGGGCAACAACCCCATGGTAGGCGCAACGGTTGCCGTGGCGGTTGCCGTGGCCGAGAGCAGGAAGTAACTCGACGCCTGTCTGTATTATTCGACAGAAAAAAACCCCGGAGTATTTCACACTCTGGGGTTTTTCTCCATTAACTGGACGGGACGGGATTCAGGAGGGAATATTCTGATATGAAAGATATGATTGCGTACTGCGGGCTGAACTGCGAGACCTGCGACGCGTACCTTGCCACTATCCATGACGACCAGGCGCTGCGGGAGAAAACCGCGAAGCTGTGGGCGGAGCTCAATCAGGCCCCTATTCTGCCTGAGCACATCAACTGCCGGGGATGCCGTGCGGACGGAGTCAAGACGGTATTCTGCGAACACCTGTGCGCCGTCCGGCAGTGTGCGCTGAAAAGAGGCGCGGCCACCTGCGGCAGCTGCCCGGAGCTGGAGAACTGCCAGACCGTGGGGGCGGTCTTCGCGAACAGCCCGGACGCCCGTGAGAATCTGGCCGGTCTCTGACGGGAGGCGGCGGCGGAATGCGCTCCGGGGGGCTTGCGGCGGCGGGAGGGCTGTGGTACAATGGGCTCATTCTGAAAGAAACGAGGATTGATTTCCATGGATTTTGCCGCACTGGCCGCCGCACGCTATTCCCTCCGCAAGTTCGACCCCCGTCCCGTGGAGCCGGAGAAGCTGGCCCTGATTCTGGAGGCGGGCCGGAACGCCCCCACCGCCCACAACAACCAGCCCCAGAGAATCTTTGTGCTCCAGAGTCCCCAGGCCCTGGAGAAGGCCGACGCCTGCACCGCCGCCCACTTCCGTCCGCCGGTGATGCTGGCGGTGGGCTATGACCCATCCGTTTCCTGGAAGCGGGAGACAGACGGCAAGGACCACGGGGAGATTGACGCCGCCATTGCCGTTACACAGATGATGCTCCAGGCGGCGGACCTGGGGCTGGGCACTACATACGTGGGCATGTTCGAGCCGGAAAAGCTGCTGGCCGCCTTCCCGGAGATGGTGGGCACCTGCCCCATTGCCCTGCTGCCCCTGGGCTATCCGGCGGAGGGCGCGCACCCCGCCCGGCTCCACGGGGACCGCAGGCCCCTGGAGGAGCTGGCGGTCACCCTGTGACCTGACAAAAAACGGAGGCAAACGCCTCCGTTTTTTTGACTGTCCGGCAGGGGATTGGGACGGGTCAGCGCCGCCGGCCCCGATAGCCGCTGCGGGTCCGGCCCACACTGCGTCCGTAGCGGTAGCGCCGCCGGCTGAATACCAGCTTCCAGAGGAGGCAGAGGGCCGCCAGCGTTCCCAGTACCGCGCCGCCTACCTTGGCCTGTGTGGTGTCCAGGAAGTTTTGGATGTCCCGCCAGAGGACCCGGAGGCGGGACGCCTCCACATCCGTGAAGGCCAGCAGATCCACAGAGGCGTATTCCTTTCCGTCCAGGCTGACGGAGAGAGTGCCCAGCACGTCGCCGGCGGCAATGGGGGCCTCCACCGGGTCGGAGCGCAGGGTGATGGTTTTCTCCAGGTCCTCCACGTTCAGCTCCTGGGGCACCAGAATCTCCACCGGCTGATCGGTATGGAGGGTCACGTGGTCCTGACGGGAGAGGGAGACGGGGGCCTCCCCCGCCACATCGTTTTCCTTCAGGATGGTGCGGTACGTAAAGTTCTCAAAGGCCCAGTTGAACAGGCGGTTGGTCTCTCCGAAGCTGTAGGTCCACCAGGTGGTCCCGTCCTCCAGAAGGGTCCGGTCCGCCCCCAGAATCACGCTGACAAAGCTGAGGCTGGCTCTCCGTGCGGTGGACACCAGGCAGTGGCCTGCCAGGGAGGTGCTTCCGGTTTTCACACCGTGGGCCTCGCCGTTGAGGTAGCCCCGGGAGCGGTAGCCGCAGATCAGATAGTTGGTGTTATACAGGATGCGCTCCGGGGACAGGTTGGTGGCGGGGATGGTGGTGGAGGTGGTGTCGCAGACGGTCATGAATTCCGGGTACTCCATGGCGGCCCTGGTAATCAGATACAGATCCCAGGCGGACGTGTAGTGCTGGTCATCGTGAAGGCCGTGGGGGTTCATGAAATGGGTGTGCTCACAGCCCAGGTCCTCCGCCTTGGCGTTCATGGCGTCCACAAAGGCCCCCACGGAGCCGGAGACCTGTTCCGCCAGAATGGTGCAGGCCTCGTTGGCGGATACCACCAGCATGCAGTACAGCAGCTGTTCCACCGTCAGCACCTCGCCCACCTGGATGCCGGCGGTGCTGCCGTCGGCGGCCAGGGTGGTCATGGCGGAGGCCGTGGCGGTAATGGGCTGGTCCAGCTTCAGCGTTCCCTGATCGACAGCCTCCAGCACCAGCAGAGCAGTCATAATCTTGGTGAGGCTGGCGGGATAGAGCTCCTGGTGTTCGTTTTTCGCGTAGACCACTGCGCCGGTCTTCTGGTCCACCAGCAGGGCGGCCCTGGCCTGTATCTCCGGGTCCGGCACAGCCGCCGAGGCGGGGACCGCCAGCAGGTTCACCAGCAGAAGCAGCAATAAAAAAATTGAGAATATCCGGGAAAAACTGTTTGTTTTCATGTCCATCTCCTCAAATTTATGGTATACTATTGGTCGGACTGTATCATCGAAGGGGAGGCCCTCCGGGGGCTCCCTTACAGGAAAGGTTCAGATTTAACACAGTATACCAAAAAAAACGGAGGAGCGCAACTGTGGATGTGCGGAAATCTGTCATAAAAGCGGAATTTATTCTGCTGGGCATCACGGCGCTGTTCCTCTGCCTGCTGCTGGGTCTCTTTTTCCATGACCGGAGGGAGGCCGCCCAGCCCGCTTATCTGGAGACGGAGCGCCCCGCCGCCCCGGAGGAGCTCCATCCTCCGGCTCCGCCGCCTCTGGATCTGAACGCGGCTTCGGAGGAGGAACTGACGGCTCTGCCCGGAATCGGCCCGGAGCTGGCCCGGCGGATTGTCGCCTACCGGGAAGCCAACGGGCCCTTCCCCACGGTGGAGGCCCTGACGGAGGTGTCAGGCATCGGGCCGGCAAAGCTGGAGGCTCTGGAGGGACTGGTGGCGGCGGGCAGCGAAACGGAAGCGCCGGAAGGAAGAAAGGACGAGGAATGAGAATTTTAGTGGTGGATGACGAGAGGACACTGGTGAAGGGCATCAAGTTCAACCTGGAGAACGAAGGCTATCAGGTGGAGTGCGCCTATGACGGCGCGGCGGCGGTAGAGCTGGCCCGGGAAAGCAAGCTGGATATGATCATTCTGGATTTGATGATGCCGGAGGTGGACGGGCTGGAGGCCTGTATGCGTATCCGGGAGTTTTCCAATGTGCCCATCATCATGCTGACCGCCAAAAGCGAGGACGCCGACAAGCTCATGGGCTTTGAGTGCGGAGCCGACGACTACCTGACCAAGCCCTTCAACATCCTGGAGCTGAAGGCCCGGGTCCGGGCCCTGCTGCGGCGGGCCGCCGGGGTCCAGCGGAGCCGGAACAGCATTCTGACGGCGGGGGACCTCTCCCTGAACACCGAGGAGCGGGTGGCCATCCGGGACGGGCTGACCATCGACCTCACCGCCAAGGAATACGACCTGATTGAGCTCCTGATGCGCAATCCCCGGCGGGTGTACAGCCGGGAGAATCTCATGAATGTGGTCTGGGGCTACAGCTACACCGGGGACTACAGAACGGTGGACGTGCACATCCGCCGCCTGCGGGAGAAGCTGGAGCGGAACCCGGCGGAGCCCGAGCACATCTGCACCAAGTGGGGGGTGGGGTACTATTTCAAAGAGTAAACGTCTGCTGGTGCACAGTCTCCAGTTCCGCATCGGCCTGAGCTATATCCTGGTGCTGCTGGGGGTTCTGCTGCTGCTGAATACCTATCCGCTGCTGGTGTCCGAGGACCTGGTCTTTCACTCCAAGACCGTCAACCTCCAGAACAGCGTCTCCGTCATGGTCAACTCCCTGTCGGGCCTCAGCGTCCTGACGGAGGAGAATGTGGCCGACGCTATGAGCGTGGTGGAGGAAACGGGCCTCTCCCGCATTCTGGTGACGGACAGCGCCGGCCGGGTTCTCTACGATACCCGGGAGACCGACAGCGCCGTGGGCTCCTATGCCCTGTATACGGAGATTGTTCAGGCCCTGATGGGAGAGGACGCCTCCAGCTGTACTTACCGGGGGGCGGCGTTCCGGAGCCGGGCGTCCTCGCCGGTGCTGTATCAGAATCAAATCATCGGGGCGGTGTACGCCTATGAGTACGACACCGACCAGGCGGCCCTGCTCTCGGGGCTCCAGGAAAATCTGCTGCGGCTGTCCGCCGTGGCGGGGGTGCTGGTGCTGGCCCTGAGTCTGATTCTCTCCAAGGCGCTGACCCGGAAGATCGGACTGCTGCTCACCGCCATTCAGAAGGTCCGCGAGGGCTCCTACAGCCACCGGGCGGACATACCGGGCCGGGACGAAATTGCCCGGATTGGCCGGGAGTTCAACAGCCTGACGGACCGCCTCCAGACCACGGAGGCCGCCCGCCGCCGCTTCGTCTCCGACGCGTCCCACGAGCTGAAAACCCCTCTGGCGGCCATCCGTCTGCTGTCGGACTCCATTATCCAGACCGACTGCATCGACCTGGACACCACCCGGGAATTCGTCTCCGACATCGGCCGGGAGGCGGAGCGCCTCTCCCGCATCACCGAAGACCTGCTTCGCCTGACCCGGCTGGACAGCGGCGTGCTGGAGCCCCCGGCGGCGGTGGAGGTGCTGCCGGTGCTGGAACAGGTCATGCGCATGATGAACCTGGTGGCCCAGGAGAAAAATGTGGACCTCACCTACAGCGCGTCCGGGGACTGCGCGGTTCTGGGCACCCGGGACGAGATCCATCAGGTGATTTACAACCTGACGGACAACGCCGTGAAATACTGCGGCAGCGGGGGTTCCGTCCAGGTCTCCCTGTTTTCGGAGAAGGAGGACGTGGTGCTGACGGTGGCGGACAACGGCGGCGGCATCCCCGAGGCGGACCTGCCCCGGATTTTCGAGCGCTTTTACCGGGTGGACAAGGCCCGGTCCCGGGCCGCCGGCGGCACCGGCCTGGGTCTCGCCATTGTCAGCGACACGGTGAAGCGCCGGGGCGGCGCTGTGGAGGCCGCCAACCGGCCCGGCGGCGGCGCGCTGTTCACGGTCCGCTGGCCACGGCTGGAGGGAGGGGGTGCATGATGAGAAAAACCGCCCTGTGTCTGGCCCTGCTGTGCCTGCTGGCCCTGCCGGCGGGGTGCGGGGAGCGGGAAGAGGACCCCTATTTCCTCTACTACCGGGAGGCCGACCTCTCCTTTGCCGCCGGTGGCGGCGTGTTCCAGACGGAAACCGTCTATTTCACCGAGGCCGAGTCCGCCGACCCCCGGGCCCTGGCCGAAGCGCTGCTGACGGAGCTTCTGAAGGGCCCCTTTGACGAGACCCTGAAAAGCCCCATTCCCGCCGGAACCGCCCTCCTCTCCCTGAAGCTGGACGGGAGCCGGGCCCTGGTGGACCTCTCCGCCGCATACGGAAGCCTCTCCGGCGTGGCCCTGACCCTGGCGGACTGCGCCGTGGTCATGACCCTGACCCAGATTCCCGAAATTCTCTCCGTGGAAATCACCGTCCGGGGCCAGGAACTGGCCTATCGGGAGCAGCCTCTGCTGTCCGCCCGTGAAATGCTCCTCTTCCCCGAGGAGGACGTCATCAGCACCGTGACGGCGGAGCTGTATTTCCTGGACGCCGGGGGCCGCCTGACGCCGGAGGAACGGGTGCTGGACCTCTACGAGGGGGACACCCAGGTCTCCGCCGTGGCCCAGGCTCTGGAGCGGGGCCCGGAAAACAGGGAGCTGACCTCCGCTCTGCCGGAGGGCTTTCAGGTGAAGTCCGTCTGGCAGGAGGAGGACATCTGCTATGTGAATCTCTCCTCGGCCCTGCTGGAGGAAATCGGAGAGTCCGCCGTCCGCACCGCCCTGGAGGCTCTGGAAAATTCCCTGGGCTCTCTGGAGAGCGTGGAGGAAATCCGCTTTCTGGTGGACGGCGAGTTTACACGGAGCCTGTCCGGCTAGACCGGAGGGGACCCAAAGAGGCGCAAAAGAGGCGCAAAAGAGGCACAAAAAGTCTCCCGTGGAAAAATTTCCGCGGGAGACTCTTAATTTTCAAAATATTGTGACGATAAACCTGTTGTAAGCAGTCCGCAGGAGGCGGACAGCGTGCAGGAACAGGGAAAGCGGGGCCGCTTCTAAACAGGCCCTGATGCCAAACAGGCCTCAATAGAAGAGCGCCGCCATGCGGAGCATGGCGGGAGCAAAAAGGATTTCAGCCGGCCGGCGCGGGCCGGATGAAATATTGTCGGGCGTCCCTCCGGGCCGGGCAGAAACGGCCGTAATGACCGGACCGGGCGGCGCGAAACCTTGCGGCCAGACGAAAGGATTTGTCTGGATAATTTAAAAGGAGTTTAAATTATGCGTATTCAGCACAATATTTTGGCAATGAATGCCTACCGCAACTACAACACCAATACCTCTGCCCTGGCTAAGAACCTGGAAAAGCTGTCCTCCGGCTATAAGATCAACCGCGCCGGCGACGACGCCGCGGGTCTGGCTATTTCCGAGAAGATGCGGGCCCAGATCACCGGCCTGAATGCCGCCAGCAAAAACGTCAAGGACGGCATCTCCCTGGTGAAGACCGCCGAGGGCGCCATGCAGGAAATTCAGGACATGCTCAACCGCATGGACTACCTGGCTACCCAGTCCGCCAACGGCACCTATGACGATCCCGTGGACCGCCTGAACCTCCAGAAGGAAGTCGACGCTCTGAAGACCGAAATCAACCGTATCGCTGATTCCGCCAACTTCAACGGCATCAACCTCCTGGACGGCTCCATGCAGGACGGCAAGATCACCGGCGCGAAATACGAGTCTGTTGACGCCGCTGATATTCTCGGCCTGATTCCCCCCGAGCTGAACAAGGGCCAGCCCGCCGTGGATTCCGACAAGACCATTGTGGAGGCCGATGCTGAGAAGGCCACCCCCGCTTCCTTCTCTGTGAAGCTGGATAACCTGAACGTCCTCAAGGACGACAACAACTTTGTCCTGAACATCGGCGGCAAGGACCTGGATGCTGTTTCCGTGAAGGAAGGCATGAGCTCCGACCAGATTGCCGAGCTGTTCAACGGCATGGAAGTCGACCTGACCGACGATGACGGCAATACCGTTACCTTCAAAATCAGTGCCGAGGACAACATCCTGAACTTCAAGGCCACCGAGTCTGTTGCCTTCAATCCTCCCAAGGACGTGACCTTCACCACTTCCTCCTCTCAGAAGGCTGCGGATGATATCGAGGTCCGTCTGCCCGGCAAGGACAACACCGGTGCAGAAGCCCCCAACAAAATCATCGTGGAGACCTATGCCGAGGCTGCCGGCAAGACGGCTGCGACCATCTCGGGTCCCAATCCTGCTATCACTAATCTCACCGTAACTAATGGTGGTGCTACTGCTGGTCAAGACGAGCTTGATGTCGCTGAAATTGTTGCCAAGGCTAAGGCCGACGGCCTGACCGGCGATGTTTCTGTCAAAGTCGACGATGCCGGCAAGGCTGGCCTGTATATCGGCAATACCAAGATTGCCGATGATGCCAGTGGTGCTACCCTCACTGACGCCGCCCTGGCGGTGGGCGACCATGTGGTCGATTTCGGTGATTTCGGCAAGCTGAACTTCAAGGTTGATACTGCCGCTGCCGACACAACCGCTTTGGCGGGTCAGACTATTGGCACCGGCCTGACCATCAACAGCGGGAAGAGTGGCGAGACGGACATCGAGGTTGACACCGACGAGCTGAAAACTGCGCTGGGGAATGCGGGCCTGGACGGCCTGGCTTCCGGCAATGTGTCTGTCGCCTACAATAAGAATGCCAATAACGGTGCGGGCGCTTGGCAGATGACCGCTGATGGTCAGACCGTTGATCTGACTGCCACTGTTACCAACGGCAAGCTGGAGCTGGCCGTTGGCGGCGGCAATGCGATTTTCACCGTTGACCTGAGCGGCGAGACCCTCAAGCCCAGTGAGGCCGACTTCCAGGACGCCTTTGCCAACGGCAAGACGGTTGCCAAGCTGGGCAAGGAGGCCACTGTCACCGGTACCATCAACGGCGCTACCCAGAACATCCAGCTGGGCACCGACGGCGGAGACAACCGTGTGGCTAACACCACCATCGACCTCAGCGAGTATTTCCAGAAGGACGGCACCACCATCACCCTGGGCGACACCACCTATACCATCGCTGTGGGCAAGGACAGCAAGTTCAAGAGCGCCGAGAACGTCATTGACCTGACTGACTTCGAGCCCAACAACGTGGACGCTCAGGTTGCTGCCACCCGTCTGACCACCGTTGCCAAGAACAACAACGGAATCTTCTCCGTGGGCCACGACGGCAAGGGCAACACCACCCTTCAGCAGCTCTCCGAGGCCAAGGACAGCACCGATATGACCACCCGGGAGAAGATCGCCAGCTATATCAAGATCTCCACCGTGGATGCCAAGAGCCTGCGGGACGTCAAGACCGCCAGCGGCCTGACTCTCCAGATCGGCGACACCTCCGACTCCTTCAACCAGATGAGCGTGTCCATCGGCGACATGCACACCGACG
Organism: Oscillospiraceae bacterium; assembly: GCA_910575505.1. GTDB lineage: Bacteria > Bacillota > Clostridia > Oscillospirales > Oscillospiraceae > Oscillibacter. The sequence goes on along the minus strand of CAJTFK010000003.1, from coordinate 56,718 downwards.
CCATGGGAACCAAGGGCGGCAAGTCCATTGCTGATATCAACATCGGCAACCAGAAGGGCGCGCAGGAGGCCGTTCAGGTCATTAAGGACGCCATCAACTACGTCTCCGGCGTCCGCGGCGACCTGGGCGCTGTCCAGAACCGTCTGGAGCACACCGCCAACAACCTGAGCGTCATGGCGGAGAACATCCAGGATGCCGAGTCCACCATCCGCGACACCGACATCGCTGAGGAAATGATGTCCTACACCAAGAACAACATTCTGGTCCAGTCCGCTCAGGCGATGCTGGCCCAGGCCAACGCGGTGCCTCAGGGCGTCCTCCAGCTGCTGGGCTAATCCTCCGCAGCATTCGCGCAGGACAGCCGCGCAAGGCAAAAAGCAAAACCGGAACGAGGCGGGCCTTCGGGCCCGCCTCAGCTTGTCGAAAGAGCAGGACAGACCTGGACAAAGGAAAGGAAGCTATCATTTCCGGATTAAAAATTCGGAAATCACAGCTCCCCGCACCGGCACATCTCCGGCCGCTGCTTCTCCCTGTCCGTGAGCTGACTTCTTTGAGCTGCGCGTTTGGATGCGCCCCCTTGTCAGTCCCCTTCTTGCATTTTTTTCATGTTTCTGTTATATTATTATTTCCGGACTGAAAGGCCGGAGGCAATATGTGCCGTGTTCTGCGGCTGCCGCCGTCTGCGGCGGCGGGCAAAACCATACCGCCCCCAACGTCACCCCCTCAAAGGAAAAGGAGCTGATTTCATGAGAGCATCCGCCCTGATTACCGGCTCGTCCCGGGGCATCGGCCGGGCCGCCGCCCTCGCTCTGGCCCGGGAGGGCTGGCCCGTCTGCATCAACTATCTGGAGAGCCGGGAGGCCGCGGAGGACCTGGTGCTCCGGCTTCGGTCGGAGGGGCATATGGCCATCGCCGTTCAGGCGGACGTGGCCTGCCGCGCCGCCGTGGAGGCCATGGTCCAAAGGGCCGCCGAGGCCCTGGGCCCTGTGGAGCTGCTGGTAAACAACGCCGGTATCTCCCGCCAGGGCCTGTTTCAGGACACGGACGACGCCCTCTGGAACCGGATGCTGGCGGTGAATCTCACCGGCGCACGAAACGCCGTACAGGCCGTTCTGCCCCACATGCTGGAAGCCAAACGGGGCGCGATCATCAATATCTCCTCTATCTGGGGTCTCCGGGGGGGCAGCTGTGAGGTGGCCTATGCCTGCACCAAGGCGGCCCTGATCGGCCTCACCCGCTCCCTGGCGCTGGAGCTGGCCCCCTCCGGCATCCGGGTAAACTGCGTGGCCCCTGGCTGCATTGAGACCGACATGGTCCGGGTGCTGGGGGAGGAGACCCGCCGGATGCTGGTGGAGGAAACGCCTCTGGGCCGCCTGGGGACTCCGGAGGACGTTGCCCAGGCCGTGGTTTTTTTTGCCTCGGAGCGGGCCTCCTTTTTCACCGGACAGGTCCTCACCGCCGACGGCGGCTTCATTGTATAGCGCAGAACAGGGGCCGCGTCCGTATTCACAAACCGCGCCGGAAAACAGGAAGCGCAGGAGTAATCCTGCGCTTTCTGTTTGGCCTGAAATGCTGTCGTCCGTTGAGGACGTTCCTCTGTTTGCGCGGCAGAATGGACCGCCGGGCGGAAATGCCGGATTCGGTAAGAAGCTCCGGCAAGGCCCGCCCATTGACAGTATCCGCGGCAGAATCAGCTTCCCGCCTCAGTCCATCCCGGACGGGTTTTTCTCAAAAAACACCTTGAAGCCGGGGTCCACCGTGCCGATTCCCATATAGCGTGCCTTATAGTCTTTCACCAGCTTGAAATAGACGCCGCTCATGGCAATGACGCAGATGAGATTCAGAGTGGTGGGCACCGCGCAGAAAAAGTCCGTAACCTTCCACACAAAGCCGGTCGGCAGTCCGTTTTGAACGGTATAGAAAATGGTAATCAGGCCGGGCAGAGGGTAAACCACCTTGAAACAGGTAATGATCTTGTTTTTCAGGGCAATGTTATCCTTCAGCGCATGGCGCAGCAGGACGTCGTAATACAGAAACCAGCCGGTCTGCGTCGTGATGCCGAACAGCAGAATGGCAACCGCCACAAACTTGGCGCCAATGGCGCCGTAGACCGAGGCATAGGCGGAAACGGACAGGGCCGCTCCTTCCACGCCGGAGTTCCACGCTCCGCTCAGAATGATGGTCAGGGACATAATCGTGCAGACTACCATAGTGTCCACAAACACCTCAAACATGCCCCACATTCCCTGACGGACAGGATGCTCCACCTTCGCCTGGGAGTGCACCATCGTGGAAGAGCCCTGGCCGGCCTCGTTGCTGAACACAGAACGGGCAATGCCGGTCTGAATGGCCGCAGACGCCGCCGCTCCTGAGAAGCCGCCAACTGCCGCCGTCCCGGTGAACGCGCTTTTGAAGATCAGGGCCAGCGCCGCGGGCAGCTGGGAAATATTGACGGCAATCACGCCTATACCCGCCAGAACAAACAGCACAATCATAAACGGGACGATTTTGCCCGCAAATTCCACAACCCGTTTGCCGCCTCCCCAGATGATGATCCACACGATGACGCTGTAAATCACGCCGAAGGCCAGGATTGGAATCGGGAAGGCGGAGGTAAAGCCCTCTACAATGGTGTAGCCCTGTACGCCGGAGAAAAAATTGCTGGCAAATCCCACGCCGAAGATTATAGCCAGAACCGACGCTGTCCTTGCGATTTTTTCAGGCAGCAGTTCCCCGATGCCCTTTTGGATGTAGTAGGTAGGTCCGCCATAGGGCTGCCCGTCTTCGTCATAGCTGCGGTAATAGCAGGCCAGGGAAACCTCGGCGCTTTTCAGCGCCATGCCCAGCAGTGCCGCAACCCACAGCCAGAACAGCGCGCCGGGACCTCCCACCGCAATGGCGGTGGCCACGCCTCCGATATTGCCCACGCCCACCGCGCCGCCGACTGCCGTTGCGATGGCGTTGAACGCACTGACATGGCCCGAACCGGTCTCATGCTCTTCCTTGTTAAACAGAGAACCGAAGGTGTGCTTCATAAAATAGCCAAAGTGCCTGAACTGGAATAATCCCGTTCCTATGGTAAACAAGGCGCCGGAGCCAAGGACAAGCACAATCAACGGGGTACCCCATAGAAACCCTACCGCAGCGTCCAGGAAATCAGAAATAACACTTGCCATAATAAGCCTCCTTCCGGTTTCGATCAGTTGTTTCTTTCAGGTCTGTGGGGTCTTTGTCTCTCCTTACTCCGCCAGCTTGGCAAAGGCCTGCTCAAAGTCTGCTGTCAGGTCCTTGACATCCTCGCAGCCCACCGACAGGCGAATCAGGTTGTCATAGGGCTTCTTGGGATAGATCAGCGTCACCACATCGCCAAGGCTGGTGGCGATGGGCGGAATCTGTACCTCATCGGCAAATTTTGCCATGGTTTCATAGCCGCCCTTCAGGTGGAAGCAGAGCATGCCGCCGAAATTGCCGCCATGGAACAGCTTCTTTGCCAGCTCGTGCTGCTTGTGGCTCTCCAGTCCGGGATAGATTACAAATTCCACCTCCGGCCGGTCTTCCAGCCACCGGGCAAGCGCAAGCGCATTCTGAGACTGCTGGGCAAGACGCAGCGGCAGCGTGCGGACGCCCCGCAGAGCCAGCCAGGAATCAAAGGGACTGATGTGGGTGCCCAGATTGTCGTTATAATACCGAATCCGGTCCATATCTGCCTTTTTGCCCGCCACAATGCCGCACAGGCCGTCGCCGTGGCCGACATAATACTTTGTGCCGGAGTGGACAACAATATCAGCTCCCAGATCCAGGGGCCGCATGATGAAGGGGGAGAGGAAGGTGTTGTCCACGATGAATTTGCAGCCGTGGGCATGAGCCAGCTCCGCAATCGCCGGAATATCGGCCAGCTTCAGCAGGGGATTGGAGAGGGCTTCCAGGTAGATGACCTTTGTGTTGGGCTTGATTGCCTGATTGACCGCCTCCAGGTCCAGCACCTCGACCCGGTCGGTCTCGATGCCCTTGGAGGGAAGAATGTCCTCAAACAGGCTGGCTGTGCAGATGAAGGTGTCGTCCGAGCAGATAACGTGGTCGCCCGCGTTCAGCTGGGTCAGCAGAGCCAGGCTCACAGCCGCCATTCCGCAGGAGATGACGCAGGCGTCTTCTGCGTTTTCCAGTGAGGCAACCTTGCTCTCCATGGCCATCGTCGTAGGGTTGGTCGTGCGGCTGTAGATGCAGCAGCCCGGCTTCCAGCTCATGGCGTCGCCAATCATCTGATCGTATTCGTCTGTGGTGCTGTATGCATAGGTGGTTGTCTCATAAATCGGGGTATTCAGCGCATGGGTGGCGGGATCAGGGCCTTCGCCCAGCTTAATGGCCCGGGTGGCAAATTCCATCCCGCTGTAATCGACCTGATTCTTGTCCATAACATACTCCCTCTTTTCAAATGATTTGCCTCAGACCCATTTTTCCGTTCCGAGTTAAATGCAGTATAAAAGACAGGATTCTACTTGTAAAACTGTTTATTTTAGTGTATATTACAATAAAAATACTGTTTTATACCTGTTATTTGTTGTGATATTCACAGCAAAAATACTGTGACCGGAAAGGAGTCATACCTTGAATTTTCTGACTATGGAGTATTTTCTGACGGTGGCGGCAAAGCGGAATATCACCAAGGCGGCAGAGGAACTGCATATCACCCAGCAGACTTTAAGCGCTCATATAGCGGCGCTGGAAAAGGAGCTCGCCTGTCAGTTGATCGTGCGGAGCAACCCATTGCAGCTCACATACGCGGGGGAGGTCTTTTTGCGCCACGCCTCCAGCATCTACGGAAATTATCAGGCCATGTGGAATGAGTTCAACGACCTGACCAACAACCAGAGGGGGAAGCTTCTGATCGGAGTCAACTTCACGCGCAGCCACGCCATCATGCCGGACAACATCATGGCATTTCAGGCGGTCTATCCGAATATTGAAGTGCGGCTGCTGGAGGGAACCAATGAATCCCTGCAAAAAAGCCTGGTCAGCAAGGACATTGACCTGGCTATCGCGCGGTTTCCGGAAGCGCTCCCGGGAATGGAAATCCGCAATTTTTATCAGGATGAGGTGATTATGCTGGCGCCTAAAAACCTTCTTTCCGAAGAGCTGCTTCAGGACAGTTCCGTAATCAACAGCTTATCTTCCTTTCGCGGGTATCCCTTTGTCCTGGGCAGTCCCTTTGACATCACCGGACAGTTCGGCAGGGATGTCATCCGCAGCGCCGGATTCCAGCCCATCGTGAAAGCCCAGTCCTCCAACATGGAAACGCTGCTGGCGCTCTGCATCAAAGGCGTGGGCATCTGCTTCTGCTCGGAAAGCCTGGCCCGCGCGGTTTTGACCAGGGAGCAGCTCCGGCGGATCAAAATTTTTCACCTGGGAGAAACAGCCTTCCACCACATCCGGTTCGGATACCGCAAGGAATCCTATCAGTGGAAAATCATCTCCGAGTTTATCCGGATTGCGCTGGAGACAACGCAGCACTGCGCGTATAGATAAAAGCCATTCATAAGGAATTGTTTATACGCCGCTGCCGCAGTGCCGGATTCGGTTTTCACAGGCGTCCATATCCCCGCTGACGGTTATGGGAGCACCGCAGCCGGCTGCCGGATGTCGCGCCCCAAAAAAGACACCTGCTCGCCGCCAGAAGACGGGAGCAGGTGTCGTATGGTTTCCCAATTAAAAATGCGGAACCATGCATTTGATTTGAGCCGCAAAACATGGCACGGGTTACTTCCGGCCTTTCAGCTCGGAAGTAATATTTCCGGCAGGACAGCTTCGTTCCGAGCTTCCGGGGATGAGGGGTTATGATGCGGTCTGCCCTGCGCGGCGGGAAATGGGCGGAGAAACAGGGGGCAAAATGCGTCCCGGATGAAAAAACGACGTACCATCTGACAAACCGGATGGCCGGAACGGATATAGAACACAGGCTGTTTTTGGAAGGGAGATTCGCTGTACCCGGGTCAATAAACGAACCGGCGGGAATATCTCCCTGATAGACGAATATGTGCACTTCATCCCGGGAGAAAATGACTGGACAGAAAGAAGGGATTTCCTTTTAGCGGGCAGCTTGTCCATGAAGACGTTTTCTTCCTGGACGGACAGTTCATTCATGGAGCTGCGTTGCCGGGCCTCGTTTTGGCCGCGGGTGCTGGTCCGGACGTAACCGTATATGTTGGAAATAGCGATCGTACCGCCCTTGCTGTCTTTGGGTCCTATCATACGGTTGATTTCATTTTTCGGGAAAAAGCGCTCAAAGCACTCAAAAACGGCAGGGCGGCGCGCCTGAGAGAGGAAGCCTGCTTTTATAGCCGCCACAGGGGGTGCCCGTCAGAGGTCCTGCCGCTGTTTGCAAACCGGCGTGTACCGATTTTCGACTGTGCCGGCTGTAAATTACGGGCCTGTCCAAAAAAGAACAGCGGACTCTTGGGAGTCCGCCGTCAGAATTGACTGCCCTATTCTTTGTCGGGAGCCTGCCCGTTGTGAGCCGGCCACCTGCAATCCGTGAGCTCCATATCGGAGAAAACCGCCGTGAAAGAGGAATCCTCGGGGCTGCAGGCGTAAATGCCGAAGCTGATTTTACCTGCGCCCTTCCACATGTGGCATATCCGCATCAGGCTGAACCGCTCCCCGTCCGGGGAACACTCGATGCAGTAGTCGTCTTCCCTCCGGCTGAGCCGGTACCACATGGTTTTGACCTGCGCAGGGATTGCCGCAGTAGCCCAATCCGAATATCCGTGATTGGTGACGACACTGCCCAGGTGCTGAAACTCCTCGTTTTCGTATTCCACAGACCCTTTCAGCCAGTGTTCGCTGTCCAGATACATCACAATGCCGCATTGGTCAAACCGGCGGTGTGCGCCGGAAAAGTCGGTCCTGACTGTGAAGGAGAAGAACGGTTCTTCCGTTTCCATCTGGAGCACCGGAGCGTTGTCGTTGCGGAAGTGATAGTAGGTCCGCTGCCACAGGTCTGTGCCGGGTCTGGTTGTTACTTTGATGGCGCCATCCGCAAAGGCGTATTGTTCCGGCTCCCGTGTCCACCTCATTTTTCTGATATCAAGCTTCAATTGTTCATGCCTCCGATTTCTCAAAATCATGAGTTGATTATACCCCGCAGCGGTGTTCCCCGCAAGGGGGTGTCTGCTGCCGGAAGCGGACGCTGCCGCCGCAGATGTTCCTGTTGACGCCCCGGCGGTGCAATTTCATGGCCGGCACGGCCGGAAAGAGGCGCTTTTATGATGCCGGTAACCATAGCCGCAAATTTCACACGTCCCCGGATGGGGCGCAGACTGGCAGTCCTGACCGTCAGTATCATCGTAATCGGCATCTGCGCCGCAGTGTTCAAAACAGTCGGGTTCGGTACAGTTCCCTGTTCTGCCGTTATCCTTGGGATTTTCGCCCGGACGGGCGTCTCCTCCGGGACCTGCCGACTGGCGCCAGGCTGCTGATGTTTTGCCGGACATCCGGTTCGGCCTCTCACGCATCGGCGTGGGCGACGTCGTCAATATGGCGGACGCCGGCTGCGTGTCGGACTTCTGTATGCGGCTCATAGGGCAGCGCACTCCGCCGCTCCTGGCGTTTTTCTTCACCCGCACAAGGGCGGCGGTTTTGTATGCCCCGCGCCTCCATGACTTTGATGGCCTCCCCGATGCTGGGGAATGCGGCCCCGTCCTCCGCGCAGATGGAGTGGACCGGCATGGCGCAAAATTTCTTGCGGGTCCTCTTTTTCTTTGTGCGGAGGTAACGGTGTGCCATACCCTTTGTGGACTTATAGAAAGCGGCCGAACAAACGGCAGTACGCCATTCCGTTTTCTCAAAAAAACGTCTTAATCCGCCGCCCGCCACTTCCGTCGTTATGCAAATACCCTTCCACTCCTCCAAAAATGAAAAAATGCAAGAAAGGACTTGACAAATCCACGGAAATCAGGTATCTTATATATGTTCACTTCGGACGGTTAGCTCAGCTGGCTAGAGCACCTGCTTGACGTGCAGGGGGTCACAGGTTCGAGTCCTGTACCGTCCACCAGCTCAGAAATTCCCGCCACCGTTCCGTTTCCGGCTTTGCCGAAAACTGCACTCTGGTGGGAATTTCTTCGCTTTCCACCGCGACCCGCTTTGCTGGACTCGCGGCGGAAAGGTAACGGGGGAATCCGAGGGGGCTGAAAAATCAATTTTGTCCGCTTATTACAGGTTTCGTTGATAAACGAGATACAGGCAAAAATCCCGCACATTTATGCGGGATTTTTGCTGTATGAATCGCTTTTCCTCCCCAAAAAGAATAACAGGAAGATATTGAAAAAACCGGGAGCCTGAAAAAACGCGGTGAAGGTACAAAAACAGATGTTTTTGGAAGAATCAAGCAATCCGCTGGCCTTGAACTGCCGGCCTCTCTAAATAAGAAGAAAAATACTGCCTCCCCCGGAGCCGGCTGGTTGATCCGGCTGTCCCGGGGGAATTTTTGGCTTCAAAGGGACGTTCCCTGCTGTTGCTGCTGATGCCTGGCCTGTTCGCGATTCTTCGGTGGTCTTGGTAAGGTAATAGCTGTTATGAAGGGGCCCCTCGTCAAGCGGCAGAGGGCTCCAGAATAGCGTTCCGGTTTGTGTAAACCGCCAATAATCAAAGGACAGGTCTGACGGCATATGCCGGGAGCCCGAAGGAACAGATTCCGGCCTTAGCCACTCTGTTATACATGGATTGGTTACCGACGGACTAATGACTGCGCCTAAGCCCTGCGGTCTTTCGATGCTGATCACACACTCAAGAAGAGGGCGCCGGCAAAGCTGTTTCGCAGATGGCTGGAACAAGTCCGAAAACCGCCGGACTTCCCGCAGATACCGCCAGATATGCTTTCAGATTTCGGACCGGGTCGCCCGGCCGCCGCAGGAGACGGCCTGCCTATGACGGCCGGCTTCGTACCCGCATACAAACTCCGCTTTTCCGCCCTGCCGGATGTTTATTGTTTCAGGGTACCTGACCGGTTTCCTGGCATTTGGGTTGCTGCCGGTTTGACCAAAGAACGTTTGCCCACCCATTGTGAAGGCGCACAATGGGTAATTTGTGCTGCGGGCATCCGTCCCAATATAGGTTATACTGTTCATAGTGACTCCTCAAAAACTGCAGTCTGAAGAAAAACGGGGGCACGACGATGAGCCGCAATATAAGCACAAAGGCCTTCCGGATTTCTGAGGACTTCTTCCGGCAGACCGGATTTGCTGCGCCGGGTTCCGGGCCGGGAAAAACGGCGGCAGGGAAAAGAACGGCCCCGGCTTATCAGGCGAGGCGCCATGCCCTGGGAAAATCGGGGAAACGCGGCGCGATTCGGTTTCAAATGCAAATGCCTCCGCTTTTCGGGCAGCACCGGCCGAAAAGCGGAGGCATCTGTCAGCTTACTTCAGCACCGCGTCCAGATCACGGGTGGCGGTCCCGTCCTCCAGAACGAAGCAGGGAATTCCGATGCCGCCGTTCTCCCGGATGTCGGCATAGGCGGGGCTGTTCTGCCGCAGTTCCAGATACACCTTCAGGTCCGGCAGGCTGGCGGACAGGTTCTTGAAGTCAATTTCCGCCTTCGCCTCGCTGAGGCGGTTCAGCGCATACAGGGTGTCGGGGCACAGGTGGCTTCCAATAACAGTGATTTTCATGATGATATTCTCCTTTTCAAATGGTAGTTGATGATTGATTTATTTGACGGCAATTGCCTCAATCTCGCACAGGACGCCCTTGGGGAGCTCCTTCACCGCCACGCAGGAGCGGGCCGGTTTCGAGGTGAAATACCGGGCGTAGACCTCGTTGAAGGCGGCGAAGTCTCCCATGTCCGCCAGGAAGCAGGTGGTCTTGAAGACCCGGTCGAAGCCGGTTCCGGCGGATTCCAGAATGGCGCCCACATTTTTGCAGCTCTGCTCCGCCTGGGCCGAGATGCCCGCGGGAACCGTGCCGCCGACGGGGTTTACGGGGATCTGGCCGGAGGTGAAGATGAATCCGTTCACCTCATAGCCCTGGGAATAGGGGCCGATGGCCCCGGGTGCTTTGCTGGTTTCCAATACGTTCATGTCAATATCTCCTTTACAAAAGAATAACCGTACAATCAGGCCCTCTCGCCGGCGGAGCGGGTTTTGCTGATCCAGTCCCTGCCCTCCACCAGACGGGTGACCATCATGGAGGCGATGGTGTCGCCGGCGGCGTTGAGGCAGGTGGCGGTGGGGTCAAACAGGAACCCCAGAGTGGCGATGAGGGGGAAGGCCTCCGCCGGGAAACCGAACATGCTGACAATCAGCATCTCCCCCACCAGTCCGCCGCCAGGCGCGCCGGAGAGGACGAAGGCGCTGAGAATGGCCACGGCGATGGACATGGCATAGGTGCCCGCGCCGGAGAAGGGCATATCAAAAATGCCGAACAGGAAGGCAATTTTCACGATGGAGCTGAGGACGGAGCCGTCCATGTGCATGGTGCAGCCCATGGGCAGCACCAGGTCGCTGACGTCCTTGGGCACGCCGATGGCGTCGCAGGCCTCCTTATTCACCGGCAGGGTGGCGGCGGAGCTCTGGGTGGCGAAGGCGGTGACGGCGGGGGTGAAGATGTGCTTCAGCATCCGGCTGAGACCGGCCCTGCCCCCGGCGAACAGGGCGTACAGGGGGAAGAAGATGACCACATACAGCAGGCACAGGGGATAGTAGACCACCATGGAACGGCCATAGTCGCTGAGGAGCTGGGGGCCGAACTCACCGACGAGGTTGGCGAAGTACGCGCCCAGACCCAGGGGGGCGATGGTCATGATGACCCCCACGAACTTCATGATGATGTCGTTGAGGTTGGTCAGCAGCTTTCCCACGGGGCTGTTCTCTCCGCCGCAGGAGGCCACGCAGAAGCCGGTGATGATGGCGAAGATGATGAGGGGCAGCATGTGGGACTTGCTCCAGAGGTCCGGGAAGTCGCTGACGGTCAGGGACCCCACAATCATCTCTGCGGCGGTCTGAGCCTCTCCCACCTCGGCGGCGGCCAGCTGGATGTTCGTTCCGGCGGAGGGGCTGAAGAGATTCACCCAGATCAGCACACAGGCGGCGGCAAAGGCTCCCGTGCCCAGGAAGACGGCCACGGTGCCGCCCAGAATCTTCCCCAGGCGGTTCATGTTGGCCATGCTGCCCACGGCGCAGGCAATGGACACAAAGACCAGGGGCACCACAATGGTGAAGAGCAGATTCAGGAAGATATCGCCGATGGGCTTCAGGGTCTGGCCCAGGCCGGGGGAGACGATGCCGATGATTGAACCGGCGGCGATGCCGCCAGGAAGGAGGATGGGGGGTCTTGTACTGCTGCCAAAGGGACTGCTTTCTGTTTCGAGTAGCCATGATCGCATCTCCATTTCTTGTTTCTCAGGTCTCTATCTAAATCTCCGCCGGGAAGGGATTACAGGCTGTTGACGGCGGCCTCCAGCTGATGAAGGGCCCGCTCCAGCACGCTCCTGGGACAGGCGGCGTTGAGCCGCATATAGCCGTTCAGGCTTCTCCCGAAGGCGCAGCCGTCATTCAGACCCAGCCGGGCCTTTTGAATCATGAAGTCGTGGAGCTCCTGGTTGCTCAGACCCAGGTCCCGGCAGTCCAGCCACATGAGATAGGTGGCGTCGGGGGCATAGGTCCTGATTTGGGGGATGTGCCGCTTACAGTAGTTCACCACAAAGTCGAAATTGTCCGAGAGATAGGGCAGCAGCTGGTCCAGCCACTCTTCCCCCTGACGGAAGGCCGTCTCCATGGCGGTGACGGAAAAGGCGTTGTTCCGGTGGATATCCATATTCATCCAGAAACGGTCGAAGTTCTCCTTCATGTGCCGGTTGGGGAACACCGCCGTGCTGGCCTGAAGGCCCGCCAGGTTGAAGGTCTTGGTGGCGGAAATGCCGGTGACCACATTGGCGGCAATCTCCGGGGAGAGGGACGCGGTGGGGATGTGCTTCTTCCCGTGGAAGATGAGGTCCGAATGGATTTCGTCGCTGACCGTCAATACACGGTATTTCAGGCACAGCTCCATCATTCGGCGGAGATCCTCCTCGGGCCAGACGATGCCCACCGGGTTGTGGGGACTGCACAGCAGGAACAGGTCCGCCTCCCGGAGCTTCGCCTCGAAGTCCTGCCAGTCCACCGTCCAGGCTCCGTCCCGCTCCACCAGCTGGTTCTCAATCACCCTCCGCCCGGCGAACTCGGTCATGTCGTAAAACTCGCCGTATACCGGGGTTTGAATCAGCACGGTTCCCCCCTGGGGCGTGTAGAGCCGGACCATGGCGCTGAGGGTCTGGACCACGCCCAGACAGAAGCTCATAAGGGAGGTGTCCGGGCTCCAGCCGTTGCGGCGCTTCTGCCAGTCCTGAACGGCCTGGAAATAGCTGTCGGGGCGGGCCGTGTAGCCCCAGATGCCTTCCTCCGCTCTGGCCTTCAGAGCGTCAATGATGGGCTGTGCGGTCTTGAAGTCCATGTCCGCGACCCACAGGGGAATCACGTCGCTGGTTCCGAATTTCTTTTCCCGCTCGTCGTACTTGGCGGAGAGATTCCCGGACCGGTCCACGATTTGGTCAAAGTCGTATTTCATCGCTTCGGGTTCCTTTCTTCTGTAGATTTGAAAGCGGCTTGTGTGGGTTTGGCTGACTATTAAAGCAAAAGATATGCCAAAATAGACGGTTCCACTGTCTGGCAGAGAAAATCCACTGCGTTTTGGGAGAACAGACAAAATCAACGGGAACGGTTTTGACAGATTGCCAAGACTGTTCCCGTTGATTTTTCGGAGGAGTCGGTGGCGGCGGCTGAATCCGCTGCCGGTAATTGGTTAAATCAATTAAATTAGTTAAAATAATTTATCTTTGACCGTTTTCCCAAAGAGCCCGGCCTGCCGGCGTCAGTTGACTGCCGCCCCGTCCCCGGCTGATGCGGGCAAGGCCCCTCTCCGCCATGTCGGAGAGAATGGTCCGTATCTCATGCTGAGAGAGGGGCATGTGGGCCTCCCGGGCCTTTTGCAGCAGCTTGTCCCGCCCCATGGGGCTCCGGGCCTCGGACGCCTCATACAGCTGGCCCAGAACGAACCGAAAGGCGTCGGAGGCGGCCGCTTCCGCCGGGGAGGCCGGAGGGACGGCCCGGGGCGGCGTTTCCCCGGAGAGGAACAGCGTAGGTGGCAGGTCCTCCATGGTGATTTGCTCATGCCCGGTATAGATGAAGTATTCCACCACGTTCCGCAGCTCCCGGATGTTCCCCGGCCAGGAATGGCGGCGGAAGAACTCCCGCACCGGTTCCGTCAGCTGGAAGGACCCGCCCAGCTCCCGGCGGAACTGCTCGGTCAGGAGGAAGATGTCGTCTCCCCGCTCCGTCAGCGGCGGAATAATGGCGGGGAGGGTATTCAGACGGTAGTAAAGGTCCCGCCGGAAGGTTCCGTCCCGGACCTTTTGCTCCAGGGCCTCGTTGGTGGCGGCGACAATGCGGACGTCCACATGGATGATCCGGTTGCCGCCCACCCGCATGACCTCCCGCTCCTGAAGGGCGCGGAGGAGCTTAATCTGGAGGACGGGACTCATTCCCTCCACCTCATCCAAAAAAAGGGTCCCCCGGTGGGCCAGCTCGAAGAGACCGGGCCGCCCGCCCTTTTTTGCCCCGGTAAAAGCCCCCTCCTCATAGCCAAACAGCTCGCTTTCCAGCAGGTTTTCCGGGAAGGCCGCCACGTTGATGGCCACAAAAGGCCCGTCTGACCGGCGAGACGCCTGATGAACCGCGTGGGCAAAGAGCTCCTTTCCGGTGCCGGTCTCTCCGATGAGCAGGACGGGACTCTCGCTCAGCGCCATGCGCCCGAGGGTCTCCCTGGTTCTGCGGATGGCCTCCGACCGGCCCACCACGTCGGCAAAGCTGTACTTTGCGCAGAGGCCCTTGTGGAAGAGCTGGCCCCTTAATTCGTTCTGCCGGGCCTCCACGTCGTTGAACCGCTGGAGGAGGGCGAAAGCGCCGATGCAGGCGTTCTGCCGGATGACCGGAACCACCTCCACGCTCAGGTTGACCCCGTTGACCCGGACGGCCTTGGCGGGCAGAGTCTGGCGGTTTTGCAGGCACTGGACGAAAGGAATGAAGGGAAAGACCTCTTCGCACCGCTTCCCCTGGACCAGCGGAGCGCTGACGCAGGCCATTTCCTCTGCCCGGCGGCTGCATGCGAAAATCTCACCCTTCTCGTTGACGCCCACCACACCGTCCTCCAGACTTTCCATTAAAATATGGAATTGGCTCTCCAGACGGATGGACCGGGCAAACATCCGGTCAAAGCTGTAGTTGCTGGTGGCTACGCTCCGGGCATACTCCTGAAACGCGGGGCCCTCCAGCACAGACTCCAGCCCCAGCCGGAGGGCAATCTCAATCATCATGCCGGAGGTACAGACCCGCTGGCCCAGGTCGATGACCGTCTCCATCCCCCGGGGAACGTAGCGGAGCTCGTCCGGCGTCACGGCGATGTGGACCCCGGGAACCTCCGGCGCGCCGGGGTAGAAGGGAATCCAGTGGATGTGTGTGATGCCGAACTGCTCCAATTGGGCAATGGCCTCCCGGGCCATGGTCTGGGTCATGTTGACGAACAGCACCCGGCTGCCCGCGGGGAGCTCCTTGAGCTTGCGCAGCTCGCTCCAGCGGAAGGAGACCTCCACGGCCATGGTCTGGCTGTCGATGGGGATGTGGCGCATCAGCTCCTCCGGGGAGCCGTAGGCGTCGGTGGAGGCCACAAACAGGTCCGCCCGGTCCAGGACCCCGGAGGCGCTGCCGTCCAGCATGGAGAACACGGAGATGTCCGCTACTTCTCCAAAGAGCCTGGCGATGTCGGAACGGTAGGAGATTCCCGCCCTGGGGTCCAGGGCGATGACGGATATTCTCTTTTTAGCGGTCATACTTGCACCCTCTTCAACCATTATCTTTAACCAATTAATCACAGACGGAACCGATTTGCAAGGGGTTTGGGCGAAACTGTCGAAAAATAGGCTGGTATAAAATTTGCTTATATCAATTTGCAGCGGAAAACGACGAAATAACATATATCATAAGGAGGAATACGGATATGATTACAAAGGAAGAGCTGCTGACCCTGCTGCACCAGGAGGTGGTCCCGGCCCTGGGCTGTACGGAGCCGGTCTGCGTGGCCCTGGCCGCCGCCGACGCCTGCCGCGCCATTGGCGGAGACGTGGTCTCCGTCAAGATGGAGGTCAATCCGGGCATCTATAAAAACGGAATGAGCGTGGGAATCCCCGGCTTTCCCCGGGTGGGCCTGAAATACGCCGCCGCCCTGGGCGCCTGCCTCCACAACCCGGAAAAGGGGCTGCAGCTTCTGGAGGATATCAATGAGGACGTCACGGTCCAGGCGATCCGGATGGTGGAGGATTGCCATGTGGTGGTGATGATTCAGCATGATGAAGCCCAGCTTTACGCCCGGGCGGAGGTCATTACCACCGCCGGAATCGGCGTCAGTGAAATTCGGGGGACTCACTACAACATTATCCTGACCAAGCGCAACCACGAGGTCCTGCTGGAAAAGCCCTGGTCCGCCGCCGAGGAGGACCGGATCCACGCACGGCTAAGGGCCATGACCGTGGCGGAGATCAAAGCCGTTGTGGAGCAGTGCTCCCGGGAAGAACTGCGCTTCATGCTGGAGGGCGCGGAGATGAACCAGCGCCTGGCGGACTTCGGTCTGGAGCATAACCCCGGCATCGGCATCGCCGGTGCGCTGAAGCGTCAGATTGAGTCCGGCGCCATGGGAGATAATCTGTTCAGCCGTACAATGACCCGGGTTGCCAGCAGCGCCGAGGGGCGGATGAGCGGCTGTCCCTACGCCGTCATGAGCAGCGCCGGCAGCGGAAACCACGGCCTGACCGCCGTCATTCCGGTGACGGAGATGGCCCGGTACCTGGGGGCCTCCGACGAGCGGCTGGTCAGGGCCCTGGCCTTTTCCCACGCGCTGAACGTCTACATCAAGCTCTTCACCGGGAAACTGTCCGCCACCTGCGGCTGCGGCGTTTCCGCCGCCACGGCCGCCTGCGCCGCCATGATCTGGCTGATGGGCGGCACAGATGAACAGATTGGCTGGGGCATCATCAACATGAGCGGAAACCTCACCGGCATGGTCTGCGACGGCGGCAAAATCGGCTGCGCCCTGAAGCTGGCCACGGCCTCCAACGCCGCTCTGATGTGCGCCTGCCTGGCGGTGGACGGCGTGGTGCTCCAGGCCAGCGACGGAATCTGCGGCGCGACGCCGGAGCAGGCGATTCAGAATATGGGCCGGGTCAGCACGCCGGGTATGGTGCAGACGGACCGGACGATTCTGGAGATTATGATGGAAAAAGAGAGCTGAGCACGAACCGGTGCGCCAGGGCGCGCCGGTATTGCCGTCAGGGCCGCGGCTATGCCGGGTCCGTGGCGGAATGTCTGTCTGGAATCTCAATGCGCGTCCTGACAGGGAATTATGAGAAATTTTTCCGGCAGTCAAGGCGTCCTTTGCATATTGCGAGACCAAACGGCGGAGCGCGGCAGGGAATCCGCCGGCGCCGGCTGCCGGAAGGCAGACCTGAATGACGGGGTTCGCGGGGCCAAGTATGATTCCGCGCTCAAGACCTTCGCGAGGGGGCGAAACAGCCGGCGCCAACGGGAAGAGGACCCAGGCATACGGCAAGAGTGACGCCGCGCAGATCCCCTTGACAACCGCCGCCTTCAGGATGGAAGTGAACCACACGTTCTGCGTTCCGGAACCGGCGGTGGACTTCTGGCGCGGGGGGCATTGCTCCCTGGACGGGGACCGGACCGTCAAGTGAACCCTTGCGCCATCATCGTTCTATAGAGGCAGATTGCTTCTGACTGTATGGTTTTCATAACGGCAGTATTCCGTTATGAAGAATTGCGGCAGTGTGACCGCCGCATGCAGAGCGGCTCTCTCCGCCTGACAGCCAGGGGCAAAGCAAGCGTATTCTTTATGAGCGGCACATACTCTGTTTGGAGCATGTGCCGCTTTATTTTTGTTGTGTCAATTCCGGCAAACTGTCCCAAAAGTCAAAGGCCTGTCATCACATGTACATTTCATATCGTTTGTTCAGCAAGCGATGTCCGGAAAGCTTACACAGCAAAATACCTGTGATTTCTGAGGAGCGTCTTTAGAAGCTGTACCAATAGGCGAAGTGCGCGTATAGGTGAGAAAATTTTTGGGCTGGCAAGGAAGAGGCGCGCAGGAATCCTGACGGATTTCAAGCGTTTCTGACGCAGTCCAGCCGGAAAATTTTCCGTCCAGACGCGTGCTGCCACCTATTGGTACAGCTTCTTAAATTCAAGCAATTCAAACGGGAACGGCGGCAGGCAGAACAGCTGCAAAGAACAGGCAGGCACGGTTTTCATATCTGGCGGCAAAACGGCCTTGACACAATCCGATACGCCGCATTCAAAGCCGCACGGAATTCCGGCGGGCTGCGCTCCGGATGCCGGGCTTCCTCCGCCTTCTCCGCGGCCCGGCGCGGGTATGGTTCGGGTATGGTCCCCGCGCCGCTGCCCGGGCCCTCCGGCGTCTGCTGCCAGGACCCCGGCCGGCAGAGTTCCCGATGCTCCCCCGTATCCGGGGCCGCCGGGTTCCCCGGACGGCCCGGGCTGAGAGAGAACGCGGGATTGCCGTCCGGGAAAACCCGCTGGTGGATTTTGGTTGAAATCTGATGCGCAAAATGCTATAATATTTCAGCAATTGATAGGAGGAATGGAAACCGTGGGAAAACAGATTTTTCTTGTAGCTTTATCCGCCTGTTTGGCATTCCTGCTGACCGCCTGCGCGGGGCAGAACCCCCCTCCGGATGAAGGTCTGCCTGCAAAGGAAACCGTTGCCCTGACCGTATGGGGCGCGGAGGAGGACGAAGCGCTGCTGGAGCAGATTTTCTCCTCATTCAAAACGCACTACGCCGGACAGGCTGACTTTCAGATTACCTATCAGCCCCAAAGCGAGTCAAACTGCAAGGACGCCCTGCTGGCTGATTTGGAGGGCGGCGCGGACGTCTTTGCCTTTGCCGACGACCAGGTGGCGGCGCTGGCCGCCGCCGGCGGACTGGACCCCATCGCGGATGCCGCGGCCATCCGCAGCGACTGCCTTCCCGCCGCGGTGGAGGCGGCCAGCGTGGGAGGGACCCTCTATGCCTACCCGCTGACGGCAGATAACGGATATTTCCTGTACTATAACAAGGCCTACTTTACGGAGGAGGACGTCCAGAGCCTGGACAGGATGCTGGAGGTGGCCGCCCAGGCCGGCAAGCGGGTGTCCATGGACTGGTCCTCCGCCTGGTATGTCTATGCCTTCTTCGGCAACACCGGGCTGGAGATAGGCCTCAATGAAGACGGGCTGACCAATTACTGCACCTGGAACAGCACGGAGGGTCCCATCCGCGGAACGGACGTGGCCCAATCCATGCTGAATATTGCGGCCAGTCCCGCCTTCTCCAACCGCCCGGACGGGGAATTCCTTGCCGGCGTACGGGACGGCACGGTCATTGCCGGCGTCAGCGGCGTGTGGAACGCCCTGGCCGTGGAGGAGGCATGGGGCGGCAGCATGGGAGCCGCCAAGCTGCCTGCATATACCTGCGCAGGGCAGCAGGTGCAGATGGCGTCCTTTTCCGGCTGCAAGCTCATCGGCGTGAACGCCTATTCCAAGCACCCGGATTGGGCGGCCCGGCTGGCGGAGTGGATGACCGGAGAGGAAAACCAGAATCTGCGCTTTGAGGTGCGGGGACAGGGACCGGCCAATGTCAACGCCGCCAACTCTCCTCAGGTCCAGTCCTCCCCCGCGATTGCCGCTCTGCTGGAGCAGTCCAACTATTCTCAGCTTCAGCGGGTGGGAGGAAAGTTCTGGGACCCTGTGGCGGAGTTTTCCGCCAGCATGGCCCGGGGGAACCCCTCCGGCGCGTCCCTTCAGGTCCAGCTGGACCGGATGGTTGAAGGCGTTATCGAGCGCTGAGTACATCATATGACTTCCTTACTTTCGAACCGGAAGCCGGAAGTCATATACGCCATGTTTTGCAGGCCCCTTACGGCGGTGGGCAAAACGGTTTCAATCAAATGCTATGATTTCCGAATTTTTTATTCGGGAACAGTCATCAGGAGGAAATCACATGAAAGGCAGACTGACACTGCAGCAGCGCTTGATTCTGCCCATCATTCTGTTGGGCCTGATTACCCTGCTGTCCAATATCCTTGCGGTATTCAGCATCAACAATGTCCATGCCAACGCGGGAACGATTGTGGAACGGAGCATGGTCAGCGAGGAGCGGTTGGAGGATATCAGGCGGTCCGTCATGAATATCCACCGCCTGGCCCTGTCCCATATCGTGGCGGCGGATCACACCACCATGATTCGGCTGGTGCAGGAGATCAAGGCGGAGGAGGCCGCCCTGGATGAAAAGCTGGCGGGCTACGAGGCATATGTCTCCAGGGAGGAAGAGGAAGCCTATCAGTCTCTCCTCAACAGCTATGCTGAGTTCAAACACGCCCTGGTCTATCTGGTCAGCGCCAGCGCCGACAGCAAGACCCAGGAGGCCTATTCCACAGCCAACGGAGATGTGGCCCGCTGGAGCGAAGCGGCGGAGGCGGAGATCGACGCCCTGTCTGCCGCCGTCAGCGCTCAGGCGGGGGAGGCCCGGGAACGGCTCACCCTGGTTTACATCATTTCCCTTGTCACCAGCGCCGTCACCTTAATCGTGGGCATTTTCCTGGTGGCGGCGGCCTTTCGGATTATCCGGAAATATGTCCTCACACCCATCCGGGACACAATGGGCACGCTTCAGGACAGCTCCGAGCGAATCAGCGGCGTGGTGGGGGAGGTGCGCCGGAGGGCAAAGCACTCCAATGAAAGCGTCAAGAGCCTTTCCCGGCTGACGCAGCAGCTCTCCGCCGCCTTTGAGGAAATCGCAGGCAGCGCCGCGGCCATTACCGCCAGCACCGCCGGCACACAGGAGGACACCCAGAGCATGGCGGAGGAGTGCTCCGCCATCACGGCCTACTCAGCCGAGATGCGGGAGCGGGCCGAGGAGATGGAGCGCACCGCCCGCAGGGAGACGGCGGTGATCCGGGAGAAGACCGAGGAGATTATGGCCATGCTGGACCAGGCCATTGAGAAAAGCCACAGTGTGGAGCAAATCAAAAGCCTCACTGAGGATATCCTCAATATATCCTCCTCCACCAACCTCATCGCCGTCAACGCTTCCATTGAGGCCGCCCGGGCGGGGGCGGCGGGAGCCGGGTTTTCCGTTGTGGCCCAGGAGGTCCACAAGCTGGCCGACTCCTGCGCCGAGACCGCCAGCCACATTCAGCAGGTCAGCGGGGTTGTCACGGGGGCGGTGGAATATCTGGCCAACAGCGCCCGTGAGCTGACCAGCTATCTGAGCAGGGTCATCGCGGAGCAGCTGGAGCGGTCCATCCAGGCCGGACAGCAGTACCGGGAGGACTCGGACTACATCGGGCAGGCCATGGAGGAGTATAACGGACGGGTGGAACGCCTGAAAACCGCAATCGACCAGATCGCCGTTTCCATTTCCAGCATTTCCGGTTCCATCGACGGAACGGCGTCCGGCATCAACGGCGCCGCCGGCAGCACCCGTATTCTGGCGGACGACATGGGCGGAATCACCGAGCGGATGGACGCCAACCAGGAAATCGTCGGGGAGCTGCAAAGGCAGATGGACCGGTTTGCAAATCTGTAACTCCCCGAAAGCGGTTCCGTTTTTCGCCGGGCGGAGGAGCCCAGAAAAAAATCCGGCTTCAACGCCATGCGGGCCGTCTGTCCTTGTCAGGACAGACGGCCCGCATATTTATCTGACAGCTGCTTTGTTTCTGCGGAGTCCCGCCGCTTCGGCGGCAGGAGAACCGGGTGTGAGCCGCACTGTATCCCGCGTCCGGCGCGGAAGGCTCTTAGAGCCTGTATTCATACAAGAAGGTTTCCCTTGCAATCCTGACGGATTGCAAGGGAAACCGGTGCGGTACGGCGGGGAAAAGACTGCTCAGACAGCGTTCAACGGTTGTGAATACAGGTTCTTAGTGAGCCGTATCCACAACGGCGATGCTGGAATCTCCTTTCTGGGCCTGCTCCAGCACAGCCTGAGCCAGTATCTGAAAAGAGGAGTGAGAAGACGTGGCTCCGGTGATTGCGTCGATGCTTCCCTGACCCTGCCCCTCCAGGAGCTGGTTCGCGTAATTCCGGGTATACTCATTGGGATAGGTTCCGTTGGAATGAAGCATGGTCTGCATATAGGCGTTGTCCCAGCTCTTGATGAATCCGCTGGCGTTTTCCGCGTTATACTCCACGGAAACAATGCTTCCGTCCTTCACCAGAATGGTGATAAATTCCTTCCAGCCGTGGCTGAATTCAGCCGCCTGGGCGGTGTAATATCCATCCTGAAGCCCCGCCTGGCTCCCGCAGCCTGCCAGCAGCGGCGCCGTCAGCAGCAGGCTGAGCAGTATGGCAGCAATCCGTTTCATTGGCTGCACGTCTCCTTCAAAGTGAATTTCTGCACATGGGCCTGAAGCGCCTCGGCTTCCCTGGCCAGGGAGCCGCTGGACTGCTCCGTCTCCCCCGCGTTTTGCAGATTGCGGTCCGCGATGCCGGAAATGACGGAAATCCGTTCCTCCATCTCCGCCAGGGCCAGCTCCTGCCCCTGCACGGCTGCCGCCAGCTGGTCCGAAATGGTGCTGATCTGGGCGGAGACGTCGGAAATCGCCTGGAGGGAACCGGCGGTGTCGGCGGTCAGCACCACGCCGGTCTGGATGATGGCCTTGGTGTTGTTGACCATTTCCGTGGCGCTCTGGGCGGCCTCGGCGCTTTTGGCCGCCAGCTGCTTGACCTCGTTGGCCACAACGGCGAAGCCCTTTCCGGCGGCTCCGGCCCGGGCCGCCTCTACAGAGGCGTTGAGGGAGAGAATATTGGTCTGGAATGCGATATCCTCGATATCTTTCGCGATTTTTGTAATCTGC
The DNA here is from genome assembly GCA_910575505.1 of Oscillospiraceae bacterium. GTDB lineage: Bacteria > Bacillota > Clostridia > Oscillospirales > Oscillospiraceae > Oscillibacter. The sequence continues at coordinate 34,720 of CAJTFK010000003.1, read as the reverse complement.
TGCGCATTGGAGCTGATGTTGTCCATGGCGGAGGACAGGGCGGCCATCTGCTCGTTGGCGCTTTGGATGCGGCGGGCAATCTCCTCTGTCTGGGAACGGGTCTGGCCGCTGCTGTCTGTAACGTCGGCCAGCCGCTCCTTCACGCGGGTCACCTTGTGGACCAGCTCCTCGGTGGACTGATTCTGCTCCAGAGACGCCTGGTGCAGCTGGGCGGACTGTCCGCTGAGCTGCCCCGCCATTGCGGTGAGCCGGTCTGCGGCGGCGCGGAAGCCCAGAAGGGTTTCGTTCATGGACCGGGTGATGGTTTGCAGGCTGCCCCGAATCAGCGCAAAGTCCCCCTTGTAGTCCACCTGGGGTTCGGTGCGCAGGTCGCCTTCCGCGACATGGGTCAGCACCTGCTGAATATCCGATATGTACCGGTTTACGCTCTGGAGCGTATTGTCCAGGGTCTGCGTCATGACCTCCAGCTCATCCCCTGTGCAGACGGGGAGCACCTCCGTGTGCAGATCGCCGTTGGAGAGGGCCACCATCCGGTCCGTCACCCGCTTCACCGGGCGGGAGATGGAGCGGGCAAACCGCAGAATCAGAAGCACGGAGACCATAAGGCCTGCCAGGGTGGCAAAGACGGAGATCAGCATGGCTCCGTTGATAAAGTGGCTGTAATCCGACTTGGGTATCTGAATGACCAGAGACCACTGGGTTCCCCGGATGGGAGAAAAGGCCACCAGCATCTTTTCTCCGTCAATGGGGAACTCCGCAGCGCCGGTCTCTCCGGTGGTGACCCGATTGGCCGCGTCACCGTTGCCGCCGCTGAGCTGAACCAGCGAGCTCTGATTGAGGGCCAGGGACTGATCGGGGTGCCCGGTGACGGTGCCCTCCCGGTTGACCATATAGGCCATGCCGCTTCTGCCCAGATTGATGCTGCTGATGACATCGTTCAGCAGGTCGTATTTATAGACGCCCATCAAATAGAGAGCGGTTTCTCCGTTTTCCTTCACCGGCATCCCCATTACAATCCCCAGCTTCCCCTGATAGATGGTGGAGGAATCAATGGTCAGATTGTCCGTCTCCTTTAAAAGAGAAAGAAAGCTGCCGTCCAGGCTGGCGGGGGCGCCGTCGAGCCCCTGCGACAGACGCCCCTCCAGGTCATACAGGGCGATGGTATACAGCTCATAGATCTCCGCGGCCTCTTCCAGCACGGCCGTCCGTCCGGCTCTGGTGGCGGCGGCGTCCGGGAGAGGGGCCTGGGTCCCGTCCGGATTGGGGACGGTTACCGGCTCCAGCCGGGAATCGCCGGCAATGGTCATCATGCGGTCGGCCAGCATATGGACGTTTGCCTCCACCGTCTTGGCCGACTGCCGGGCCATGGGCTGAAGGCTGTCCAGCAGGATGCTGTTGGCCAGCGACTGAAGGGACATGGCCATGATGATGCAGCATATGACCACTAAAGCCAGAATATTCAGTATGGTATTCCGTAAGATTCGCCTGTTCAGGTTCATGTTGGCTCCCCGTCTGGCAGGAGAGCCTGCGCGTTTTCCTGTCACGTTTCCGTCGCTCCTTTTCTGGATGGTTTTTGCCAATAAACAGCAGGAAAAGCCGCTCCTTCCATCTCGGCCGGAACCTGCATGCCGTGCCGGTTTGATGGGTGGTGGGCTTTGGGATTACTATACCATAGATTTCCGGTTATGGGAAGTACTTTTTCATTTCCGGCGATGTATGTATTTTTCCGCATCTTGTCATTGACGAAACAGGGGCCATATGGTATTATGTCTAGGATTTTCTGACTTTTGAAGCGAGGCTGTGAGGAGAAAGCGGAGGACAGGCAGATGGAGCATGCAGAGGAAATTTTACAGGCCGGAGACGGTACGCCGGTCATGGAGCCGCATGAGCCGCACAGCGGCATGAGAAGCGTTCAGAATCTGGAGGCCGTCATCAACGAGGGCCTTCGTGCCGCTCTGCTGGAGGAGACTCCCGATCAGGCGCTGGAGGTGCTGCTGGAGCACCTGGGAAAAGCCCTGAACGGAGAGCGAACCTATATATTTGAGCAGAACGAGTCCGGCGGCGACGACAATACCTATGAGTGGGTGGCCGGCGGAGTGGAGCCGGAACAGGAGAATCTTCAGAATGTCCCTCCGGAGGTGTGCGCCGGCTGGTACCGGAATTTCAGCGTCGGCGGGCATATCGTCATCCAGAACGTGGAGGATATTCGGGAGACGGAGCCGCTTCAGTATGAGAATCTGAAGCGGCAGGGCATTCGTTCTCTTGTTGTGGTGCCCCTGTATGACAAGAAGCGGCTCATCGGCTTTTACGGCGTGGACAATCCCCCTGTGAAGTCCCTGGAATACGCGACGAATATCCTCCAGACGGCGGCATACTTTATCGTGTCCTCCCTGAAGCGGCGCGATCTGTTCCGGGAGCTTCAGAAGCGGAGCTACCTGGAGGGGCGGCAGAGCCTGGAGGGAATTCTGGAGGGAGCCAGAACGGGCATCTGGACCATCGAGCTGGAGGAGAACTGCCCGCCCAGAATGTACGCGGACCGGACCATGAGGATTCTCCTGGGGGTGCCGGACAACATCGGGCCGGAAGCGTGCTATCGGCACTGGTTTGAGCGCATTGAGCCGGACTATGTGGGCATGGTGGAGGAGGCGGTGCGGGAAATCCTGGAGGCCGGACGGTCCGAGGTGATTTATTCCTGGAATCACCCGAAGCTGGGCAGGATTTATGTCCGCTGCGGCGGCGTGCCGGACCGGACGTTTCAAAAGCCCGGCGTCTGCCTGAGCGGATACCATCAGGACATCACGGAGACCATGGCGGTGCGGAAGAAGCAGGAGCAGTCCATCATGGAGCTTCTGGAACGGGTGAAGCGGGCCAACTCCGCCAAGAGTGAATTCCTCTCCCACATGTCTCACGATCTCCGCACGCCCATCAACGGCATTCTGGGAATGCTGGCCATTCTGGAGAAAAGCCAGGATGACCCGGACCGGCAGAAGGAGTGCCGGAGAAAGCTCCGCGTGTCGGCGGAGCATCTGCTGTCTCTGGTGAACGACGTCCTTCAGATCAGCAAGCTGGAGAGCAGGAGGGCGGCGGCGGTGGAGGAGCCCTTTGACCTTTGCGCCGTGCTGGACGACTGCGTCACCGTGCTGTCTCCTCTCGCGGAGGAGCGGGCCGTCCGGCTGGAGCTGGAGACGTCCGGCCTGCGGCACAGCAGGGTCATCGGGAATCCGCTGCACGTCAAGCAGATTCTGATGAGCGTGATCGACAACGCCCTCAAATACAACCGGCCCAACGGTTCCGTATTTGTCCGGGCGGAGGAGACCGCCTTCCGGGAGGGGACCGCCAGCTGCCGCTTCGTGATTGAAGACACCGGAATCGGCATCGGGGAGGACTTCAAGCAGCACATTTTCGAGCCCTTTACCCAGGAGCACCAGGACGCCAGGACCGACTATAACGGCGCCGGGCTGGGCATGTCCATTGTGAAGAAGCTGGTGGACCAGATGGGCGGAACGGTTGAGATAAGCAGCCGGGCCGGCCAGGGAAGCGTGGTCCGGATTACCCTGCCCATTCGGGTGAATCAGGCCCGGGAGACGCGCCCTGAGAAGGAAGAGCGGGGCGATATTGCCGGGATGCGGGTTCTTTTGGCGGAGGACAATGAGATCAACTGTGAGATTGTGGAATTCATGCTGCGGGACGGGGGCGCGGAGGTTGTGACTGCCGGCAACGGGAAAGCCGCTGTGGACGCGTTCGAGGCCTCCGCTCCGGGAACGTTTGACTGCATACTGATGGATTTGATGATGCCGGTTATGAGCGGATACGAGGCGGCCCGGGTGATTCGGGGCCTGAGCCGGGCGGACGCGAAGACAGTGCCCATCATAGCGCTGTCGGCAAATGCGTTTGAAGAGGACGTTGCCCTGGCAAAGGACGCGGGAATGAATGAGCACCTGGCAAAGCCGGTGGACGTCCACAGGATGTTTCAGGCTATGAGCAGGCTGAAAGAGCGTTAGGACAGCGGCTGTATGGAGATGATACAAATTATTGAATACTGTGGGGATGGAAAGGATATGAACAACAAAGCCTTGCTGCGCTCTTTAAAAACCAGCATCGCGGCAGTCATTTGCTTAACGGTCTTCGTGTTTTCCCTTCTGGGGGCGTTTATTCACAATATGTGTGAAGGCACAATTGAGGAGATCGGCACCGACTATATGTCCGGAATGAACGAGCAGGTGTCGCTGCACTTTAAAACGATTATTGAGCTCCGCCTGACCATGGCGGAGTCTATTGCTCACATTGCGGAGGGAGACGGGGATTCCGCTTACGGAAGCTGGGAAGAAATTGAGTACGGCGCGAGAGCGCGGCACTTTTTGTGCGCCGCCCTGTATTCCTCCGACGGCGAAATTGAGATGATTTTCGGTGATTCCGTGGCGTTCAACCACCCGGAGCCCTTTCTGGAGAGCCTGCGGAACGGAGAGCGCAAGGCGGCCTCTGCCGTCAGCAGCGGCGGCGAGGGCGTGATTTTGTTCGGCGTTCCCTGTGAGTATCCCATGTCCGGCGGCAGCGAGAGCATGGCGCTGGTGGTGGGACTCTCCGCCAAATATATGGGCGAGGTGCTGTTCCTGGACTCGGACAAGTCTCTGAGCTATTCCTTCGTCATCCGGGAGGACGGCAGCTATGTCGTCGGAAACGAGAGCGATTCCCACGAAAACTATTTTACCAGGCTCTATGACATCTTCGACGGACAGGATGTGGAGGCGGAGACCTGCATTGAGCAGCTGAAAACCGCCATGGAGGCCGGCGAGGATTATTCCGCAATTGTTAAAAACGGCGGATCGCGCCGCCATATATACTGCACCAATCTTCCCTACTGCGAGTGGTATCTGGTGACGGTCCTTCCCTTTGAGGGGCTGGACGACGCCATTTCAGGCATGGGGAGCCGCTGGCTCGCCATTGTCTACGCCGCGTCCCTGGCGGTGATTGCGATGCTCCTCTACATATTCCTCCGGTACCTGAAGTTGTTCAGGGGCCAGGTGTCCGAGCTGAAGCGCGTGAACACAGAGATGGACGCGGCGCGGAAGGCCGCGGAGCAGGCGCGGAAGGCCGCGGAGCAGGCGCGGAAGGAGGCGGAACAGGCCAGCACGGCCAAACAGGATTTCCTGTCCAGCATGAGCCATGATATCCGCACCCCCATGAACGCCATTATCGGCATGACCTCCCTGGCGCTGGACAGTACGGACGACCCGGAGCGCGTTCGGGATTACCTGGGCAAAATCGCCCTGTCCAGCAAGCACCTGCTGGGGCTCATCAACGACGTACTGGATATATCCAAGATCGAAAGCGGCAAGATGACACTGAATGTCGAGCCGATGTCCCTGAGGGAGACAATCGACAGCATTGTGAATATCATGCAGCCCCAGGCGGCGGCGAAAGGGCAGCAATTCACTGCCAATGTCCGGGAAATCCTCTCGGAAAACGTGTACTGCGACGGCGTGCGGCTGAATCAGGTGCTGATCAATCTGCTGGGGAACGCCGTGAAATTTACCCCGGAGAAGGGCTCGGTTCAGATCACGGTGTATCAGGAGGCGCTGCCGGAGGACGCGGACCGGGTCCGCACCCACTTCCTGGTAAGCGATACCGGCATCGGCATGTCAAAGGAGTATCAGAAGGTGATCTTCGAGTCCTTCAGCCGGGAGGACAACACCCGCGTCCGGAAGACAGAGGGCTCCGGTCTGGGCATGTCCATCAGCAAGTATATCGTGGACGCCATGGACGGAACGATTTCCGTCCGCAGCGAACAGGGACAGGGCAGCGAGTTTCATGTGGTGCTCGATCTGAAACGGGCTGCGGCGCCCAGCCGCGAGGCGCAGGAAGCCGCCGGCGCCTCCGAGGGAGCGGGCAATGTGGAGCTGAAGGGCAAGCACATTCTGCTGGCGGAGGACAACGAGCTTAACTGGGAGGTAGCCAGCGAGCTGCTCTCCGTCCTCGAGCTGGAACTGGACTGGGCTGAAAACGGAAAAATCTGCGTGGAGAAGTTCCGGAAATCCCCGGTCGGGCACTACGATGCGATTATCATGGATGTCCGGATGCCGGTCATGGACGGCTACGAGGCTACTGCCGCCATCCGGGAGCTGGACCGGGCGGACGCGGGCATTCCCATCATCGCCATGACGGCCGACGCGTTTTCCGAGGACATTCAGCGGTGCCTGGAGTGCGGCATGAACGACCATCTGGCAAAGCCCATTGATATTCAGGCGGTTACCCGCAATTTAAAGAAATACCTGAAATAGAGAGACGCGGACAGAGCGGTGTTCCCGGCCGGATGAGGGCGGAGGACACCGCTTCCATGACCCTGTAATTATAACGGGGGCGTGCCGGATGGACGGGGACTGCTCCGCGGGCGGTTTTCCGGAACGGCACGGAAGACGCAAAGACCGGTCTGTGTGAACAGCTTCAAGGAAGACGGCGCAGGCTGGAAACGGGAGGGCATACGCCCTCCCGTTCTGCATAGATACCTGAATCGTGTTCCGGCGCTGGCCGCCGGAGTCTGTGAAGAGGGGTCAGTCCTTCGCCCCGCCGGAGAGATTTTTGCGGACCTCCGCCTCAACCACGGAGATGGGCAGTTTTTCCGTCTCGGCCCACAGCTGGTCGAATTTCTTCATGCCGCCGGCCTTGACCTCCTCCCATTCCCTGGCAAAGTCGCCGCTGACAATGTGATTGTACTGCTCTTCAATAAAGGCCCGCATGGCGCTGTTGTCGACCATCTTGAAGCGGGACATCTGCCCGTACTGGCTGGTGCGGCTGTGAAGGGGAAGCTGCTTGAACAGGCCCATGTCGGCCATCTTCTCCATCATGACCATGGGCTCCTTGGACATGTACATCTCCGTCAGAATGGCCTCCGCAGGCAGTCCCTTCTCCTGGAAGAAGTCAAAGGCCGTTACCAGAACGTTCATAATCAGCGGCCAGATTGCCTGCTCGCTCATCAGGTCCAGATAGGTCTCGTCGTTGAAGGTAACCTCAATGGCGCCGGCCTTGGTGGAGCCCAGGGCCTTGGCCAGACCCACGGCGATTTCTTTGGCGTGGCCGGTGGCGTCCTGATTGACCACGACGAAGGTGGGGAAGCCGGTTCCGTTCTCATAGGTCTCCCGGACGCCCTTGCCAATCATGCGGGGGGCCACCATGATGACGTCCAGATCGGCGGCGGGCTTGATGAATCCATAGGTGATGTTGTAGCCGGAGGCGAAATTCAGCGCCGCGCCGGGATGCAGGTTGGGCGCAATGTCCTTTTCATAGATTTCCGGGGCCACCTCGTCCGGCAGCAGCAAAAAGACGATATCCGCCCGTTTGGCCGCTTCGGCAATGGAATAGGTCTGGAAGCCGTCCGCGTTGGCCGTGTTCCAGGAGGAATCATGAATGCTGCCCACAATGATTTGCTTCACACCGGAATCCCGCATGTTCAGCGCCTGGGAACGGCCCTGATTTCCATAGCCGATGATAGCGATTACCTTGTCCTGAACTGCCTCGATATTCCCGTCCTGATCGTAATAAACCCTGCCCATAATCGTCCTCCTCATAATTTTCACATTGTGCGGTAAAAGACATAAGACATCTGATGTTTAAATTATAACAGAATGTGGCCTTTTGTCAATCCCCTTTTTGGCTGATTCTAAAATTTCCGAAAACGGAAGCATGCCGGAGGCGGGGCCTCCGGCATGCTGTTCACGCTTCCTGCGGTGGTTTCTGGATTTTGAAGGCGGCGGCCCACTGCTCTGCGCTTTTGCAGATGGCCGCGAACGCTGCGTCCTTGTCCCGGCAGAGGACGGCCCGGCAGATTTCCTCGTGGTCCGACATGGCAATCTGGGGATTGAGGTTAATGGAGACGGCGATGGTCTCCGAAAACAGCTCGTTCAGCGCGCTGCCCAGGCTGATGAGGAACGCGTTGTGGGTGGCCAGCAGAATCTGGTTGTGAAAGGCGATATCGTCGGAGGCCTCCAGGGTGTGGGCCTGGTATTTCTCCCGAAAGGTCTCCAGGGCTTTTTGGATGGCCGCCAGATCTGACTCCGAGGCCGCGTCAATGGCCAGGGCGGTATAAGCGGTCTCAATCGTGCGGCGGAAGACCTGAAGCTCTTCCGCGCTGCCGTCGTTCAGATACAGATGGGACAGCATGACATTCATATAGCCCTGTTCCGGGCTGGCGCTGATGACCGTGCAGAGCCCTCTGCGGATTTCTACAACGCCCAGGGCCTCCAGCATTTTGACGGCCTCCCGGACGCTGCTTTTGCTGACCATCAGCTCCCCGGCAATCTGGGCTTCCGTGGGCAGGGGGTCTCCGGGGCGCAGATCCTGTTCCCAAATCATCCTCTCGATGGATTCCATCACCTGACGGGATAAACTTTTCCGCTGCTGCCGTGCTGCCGGAACCTGCATGAAATCGCCTCCCTGTTTTAGAACCTGTATTCACAACTGCCGAACGCTGTCCGAACGGCCTTTTTCCCGTCATACCGCGCCGGCGTCCCCGGCAATCCGTCAGGATTGCTGCGGGCCGCGAAGGGGATCCTCTTGTTTGACAGGAAAAATTCCCGCCCATCCAGCATCCCCCGGCTATGGATACAGGTTCTTAGCTGTATGGGGACGGCCTCCCTGCCTCCGCCGCTTCGCCGGCGTCTTGGGCCGCGGCGGACGGATGCCTGAAGCGTGAGACAGATTTGATAGATACCATTCAGTTTAACATATTTTCCCGGCGCGGACAACTGTTTTCTTGAAAACGGAAGTGTCCGTTCATACATTTTATCAGGGGGAAGCGGCGTATGGGGCAGGCTCTGCCCCGTTTTTCGGAAACGCCGGGTTCCCGGAAGACGGGCCGGGACAGGCCTCTGCATAAAATCTGCGGAAGGGCACGCCCCTTGAAAACGCCCCCTTGCTGCCGCACTGCCGGAAGCCGGTTTTTGAAAGGCCTCGGCAAAACAGCCGGCCGGCTGCTGCCGAATGCGGGCCAGCACCCGGCAAAGGGAACGCCGGGGATTAGTCCCATACAATTTCCAAACAGCTGAAATGCTCCGGAATGGGGGGGACGCGGGAATACATGCTGAGGGGATCAGCCCTGACCTGAATGACTCCGTCCGAGCATAGCCATTCACAATTTACGAATGCCTCCAGTTCAGCCGGCAGAACAGCCCCGCAGACCACGACTGCGTCTCCGGCCAGCTTGCATATTACTTCCGCGTTCCCGCCGCGCTCCGCAATTCCGTGTCGTCGTGCAGGGCGGCGCGAACCCATGCGGTTTCGGGCATGGCTTCCACCTTTTTCAGGATATCCCACAGCTCGGAGAAGGTGGGACGGCCATATCCCCATTGGTTCGGGGCGATGGAGTCCTCTTCCGTGTTCCCATTGAAAAATTCATCAAGGGTCAGCAGGGGAAGACGGCCCCCGTTTTCCTCCGGGACCGCTTTAAATGTGTTCGGTTCTATCATCGCCGCCGGTTTCCTCCGCAAATTCAGATTCAGCAATTCCATTATACCATGGGGCGCGCCCTCCATCAATTAAAATCTGAAACCGTCCCTGTCCGGCACAAAAGGCAAAAGGAAGCTTGAAAATGCGGCGGGGGAAGCGTTATAATAGAAGGCAAGTAAATTTAGGAGATTTTACCATGAACTTAACCATACCAAAGATTCGGACCATCCGGGAGCAGGTTTATGAGGGCATTAAGACCATGATTATCAACGGACAGCTTTCCCAGGGCGCCAGGGTCCAGGAAACCGAGCTGGCCGAGCTGTTCCAGGTGAGCCGCACGCCGGTCCGGGAGGCGCTGAACATGCTGAAGGATGACGGCCTGCTGGATTCCGGCAGCGGGAAAGGCCTGTTTGTCAAGGCACTGACGCCGCTCAATGTAAAGGACATCTTTCAGGTACGCAGCCTGCTGGAGCAGTTCGCCCTGAGGGAAGCCATCTCCAGACTGACGCAGGACGAAGAACGGTATTTTCTGACGCTGCGGAGCCGCTTTGAGGCGTTTCGGGTCTACAGCGATATGGAGGAATACGTTCAGCTGGACAGCGAACTCCACGACAGCATCATTCTGCACTCGGGCAACCAGTTCCTGCGTGAGCTGACAGGCCGGGTGTACAATGTTCTGCAGCCCGTGCGCCTGTTCTCGCTGCACACCCGGAAACGCTATGAGCATTCCATCACGGAGCATATCGGCATCATCGACGGAATCCTCGCCAGGGACCCGGACCGGGCGGCTTCCGTTTTGCAGACCCATCTGGACGAAGCGGAAAAGGGCGTCCTGTTCCTGCTTGAAAATCAGGCGTCCCCATGAGGGGCTCCTCAAGCGTGTCAACAATACCATGAATCCGGATCAAGCCGTGCCGCAGCTGTAAAGACAGCCGCGGCACGGCTTTTATCTGCTTTGCACAAAAAAACGGGGTGTGATTCTGCGATTCCTCTCTTGACAGAGCGATACGAAGAATGTATTATGAATTAAAAATACAAAATCAGTACAAAAGGAGGCGCTTATGGAATTTCAGCTTCCATACTACAAAGGAACCCTGCCGCTGCATGTTCCGGACGGGAACCTGAAACATGTTCTGGTGAATCACGCGGACCGCTTCCGCAGCGGCCGCGGGGAGGCGGACCTTGTCCGTGACGCGCTGAAGGCCCCCATCGGAACGCCCCCGCTGTCGGAGCTGGCCAAAGGAAAGCGGCGGATTCTGGTCATTACCTCGGACCATACCCGCAATATGCCCTCGGGGGTCACCATGCCGCTTCTGCTGGAGGAGATCCGGCGGGGACAGCCGGACGCCGGAATTACCATCCTCATCGGCACCGGCCTGCACCGCCCCACAACCCGGGACGAGATGCTGGAGCGCTTCGGACCGGAGATCGTGGAGCGGGAGACCATTGTGGTCCACGACGCCTTTCGGGCCGAGGATATGCGGTATGTCTGCCGCCTTCCCTCCGGGGCGGAGCTCAGTGTCAACCGTCTGGCCCTGGAGAGCGACCTGATTGTCGCGGAGGGCTTTATCGAGCCCCATTTCTTCGCCGGGTTCAGCGGAGGCAGGAAAAGCATCCTGCCAGCGATTTGCTCCAAGGAGACGGTGAACGAGAACCATTCTGCCAGGGCCATTTCCCACCCCAACGCCGTCACCGGCGTTCTGGAGGGGAATCCCATTCATGAGGATATGGCCTGCGCGGCCCGAAGGGTGGGACTGGCTTTCATTCTGAATGTGGCCATGGACGCGGAGAAGCGGATTGTTGCCGCCTTTGCCGGGGACTGTATCCAGGCCCACGCCCGAGGCTGCGCCTTTGTTTCGGACATGTGCGGCGTGGACCGGGTTCAGAGCGACATTGTCATCACCACAAACGGCGGCTATCCCCTGGACCAAAATCTGTATCAGACCCCCAAAGGGGTTTCTGCCGCCGCGGCCTGCGCCGCAGAGGGGGGCGTGCTGATTCTGGGGGCGTCCCTGTGCGACGGCATCGGCGGAACCAATTTTGAAAAGCTGATGCGTCTGGGCTCGCCGCAGGCCATCAAGAAGACCATCGAGGCCATACCGCCCAGGGAGTCCATTCCGGAACAGTGGTGCGCACAGATTTATGCGGAGCTGATGCTGCGGCATCCCATCATCATCGTCACCCGGCACATGGACCTCCGGGAGCTGGAACATATGGGCTTCCTGGCGGCCCGAAGCTTTGACGAGGCGCTGAGCACAGCCTTCCGGCTCAGGGGCGGCAGCGCATCTGTGACCGTTATTCCGGACGGCGTATCGGTCATTGTACGAAAACAGGAGGAGGAACCAGCATGAGTGAGAGAAAACTGGCAGTTCAGGTGCAGCCAAAGGACAATGTCGCGTCCATTTTCGCGGAGGTTTCCGCCGGGGACACCGTGGAGGTCATGGCCCGGGACGGCAGTCTGGACGCGGTTGCCGTCCATGAGGACATTCCCTATGGACACAAGGTGGCGCTGGCGGACATTCCCGGCGGCGAAACCGTCTGGAAATACGGCGAGTCCATCGGCATTGCCACCAAGGACATCAAGCGGGGGGACTATGTGCATGTCCACAATCTGGACAGCGCCCGTGCCCGCGGCGATTGGAAGGAGTGAGGTCATGGAACACACTTTTTGGGGTTATGAGCGGCCGGACGGGAAGGTGGGGTCCCGGAATTATGTGGCCATTGTTCCCAGCGTGGTCTGCGCCAACGAGGTGGCCCAGGCCATCGGCAATCAGGTGATGAACTGCCGGCCCCTGCTGCATCACCAGGGCTGCTGCCAGCTTCCCCCTGACCTGGACCGGGTGACGGATACCCTGGCCTCCCTCATCTGTCACCCCAACGCCGGCGCGGCGCTGATTGTCAGTCTGGGCTGCGAGGGCACCGACGTGGACCGGCTGCTGGAGGCCGCCGGACAATCCGGAAAGCCCTGTGATATCGTCCGGATTCAGGAGATTGGCGGCATGGCCAACGCCATTGCCGACGGCATCAAAAAAGCCCAGCGTCTGTCCATGGCGATCTCCGGCATGCAGCGGAGGGAAACCGATCTGTCCCGCTTCGTCATGGGCATCAAGTGCGGAGGCTCCGACGCCACCTCCGGCCTGGCAAGCAACTGCGCCATCGGCTATGTGGCGGACAGGATTGTGGACGCCGGCGGCACGGTGATGTTCGGCGAGGTGACGGAGTTCATCGGCGCGGAGCACATCCTGGCGCGGCGGGCCCGGACGCCGGAGGTGGGGGAGAAGATTCTGAAAATAGTCTCGGACATGGAGACCCGGGCCAAATCCCTGGGCTGCGACATGCGGAAGGGCCAGCCCACCCCTGGCAACATCAAGGGCGGCCTGAGCACCATTGAGGAAAAATCCCTGGGGGCCATTATGAAATCCGGCTCCCGGACCATTGAGGGCGTACTGGACTATGCGGAAATGAGCGCGGGGCGGAAGGGTCTCTGGATTAAGGAGACGCCGGGCCGGGAGATTGAAATTCTCACCGGCATGGCCGCCGGCGGGGCCCAGTGCATTACCTTCTCCACCGGCCGGGGCGCGCCTCAGGGCTTCCCCATTCTGCCGGTCATCAAAATCTGCGGCAACCCCCATACCTATGAGCGGATGGTCAACGACATGGACATAAACGCCGGACGCGTCATCCTGGGGGAGGCGAGTATTGAGGCAGTGGGGGAGGAGCTGTTCCAAAAGCTGCTGAAGACCCTCTCCGGAGAGCAGTGCAAAGGGGAGACTATTTACTACAGCCAGTCCATGGACATCTACTGCACGGGACCGGTCATCTGACGACAGTTCTGATTAAATCTGTGCTTTTTCACAAAACGCAGGATTTATGTTTGTCGATTCGCGGAATTGACAGCAGCATGAAAATGTTCTAAACTATAGATATAAGACATCCGATATCTGATGAGTTTAATTGAAAAAAGGGAGGAATTTCTATGAGCAAAATCAACATGAGCTCCGTGGACTTCGAGACCATGATTATCCACGCGGGACAGGAACACGACAGCGCCTATGGCGCGCTGGCGACGCCCATTTACCAGACGTCCACCTTCTGCTTCGACACGGTGGAGGACGGCGCGGCGAAGTTTGCCAAGCAGGTCCCCGGCTATCATCCGGTCTACTCCCGCAGCGGCAACCCCACCACCCGGGCCTTTGAGCTGAAATGCGCCTGCATGGAGGGCGGCGAGGACGCTGTGGCCATGGCCTCCGGCATGGGCGCGGTGGGCTCCGTGGTGCTGGCGTTCCTGAAGCCCGGCGACCACGCCATTTTTGACGACTCGGTCTACGGCGGCACCAATTTTGTGTGCACTACCAATCTGCCGGAGCTGGGCGTGGAGATCACCCGGGTGGACACTGCCGACCGGGAGGCCCTGAAAGCGGCTATCCGTCCCAACACCAGGATGATTTATTTTGAAACCCCCAACAACCCCATGATTAAGGTTACCGACATTGCGGCGGTGAAGGCCGTGGCCGGCCCCGACATCCGGGTGGTTGTGGACGGCACCTTTGCGCCTCCTCCCCTCCAGTACGCCCTGAAGCTGGGCGCGGACATCGTTCTGCACTCCATCACCAAATATATCAACGGCCACGGGGACGCCCTGGGCGGCGTTGTGGTGGGCTCCGCCGCCGACATGGCCCTGATCCGCAACAACTGCATGACCAAGATCAACGGCTGCCCGCCCTCCCCCTTCAACAGCTATCTGGTCCTCCGGGGCATGAAGACCCTGGCCCTGCGGATGGAGCGGCACTGCGCCAACGCCATGGCCGTCGCCAAATATCTGGAGAGCAGCCCCTATGTGAAGCATGTCTACTATCCCGGCCTGGAGAGCGACCCCGGTCACGAGCTGGCCTGCAGGCAGATGGAGAACGGCCTGTTCGGCGGGATTCTCAGCTTCGAGCTGAAGGATGACGTCAAGGGCCTGAGCAGCTTTGAGGCCGGCAAAAAGCTGCTGAACAGCCTGACCATTCCCGCCATTGCCGTGTCTCTGGGCGACCCCGACACCCTGATTGAGCACCCCGCCAGCATGACCCATGCCGGCGTCTCCCCCGAGGCCCGTCTGGCTGCGGGCATCACCGACGGACTGATCCGCCTCTCCGTGGGTCTGGAATCCGCCAGGGACCTCATCAACGACTTTGAGCAGGCCTTCGCCGCGCTTTAACGGCGGCCTCGGGTCAAGGAGAGCGAAGCGCTCTCCTTGGCCTCTTCCCATACGGGAAGAGGCCGAATCCCTTTGCAATACCCAAGAGACGAATGAGAGTTCAAGCGATATTGTGTGAATAGGGAGACAATTATGGATCACAAGAACAAAAAAATGTATGGCTTCTCAGCCTTTGCCCCCCTGCTGATCTTCCTGGCTATTTACCTGGGCGCAGGCATCTTTTTTGCCTGTATGGGCTATGGCGGAGATTCCTTCAAGCAGATTTCCCGGGTGTTTGCCCTGCTGATTGGCACGCTGGTCTGCCTGTGCATGGGCGGAAAAGAGCGCAGCCTTGAATACCGCATGGACGCCTACTGCCACGGCATGGCCAACGCGGACACCATGATTATGATTATGGTCTTTCTGCTGGCCGGCGCCTTCTCCGGCGTGGCCAAGGCCATGGGCGGCGTGGAGGCCACGGCGAACCTGGGCCTGTCCCTGGTTCCCCAGCAGTTCCTGATGGCGGGCATCTTCCTCATTTCCGCCTTCATCGCCACTGCCATGGGCACCTCCATGGGCACCATTTCCGCCGTGGGCCCCATTGCGGTGGCCGTGGCGGAGGGCTCCAGCATCAATATGGGCGTAGCCATTGCGGCGGTGCTGGGCGGCGCGATGTTCGGCGACAATCTTTCCATGATTTCCGACACCACCATCGCCGCCACCCGGGGCGCGGGCTGTGAGATGCGGGACAAGTTCAAGATGAACGGCCTGCTGGCGGCGGTCAGCGCGCTGATTACCATGGTGATTCTGACCCTGACCAGCGGCTCCGGCCAGCTGGAGGGCGTTTTCGAGTACGACATCATCAAGGTGATTCCCTACATCTTCGTTCTCCTGGTGGCCCTGACCGGCTGCAACGTGTTCATCCTCCTGCTGGCAGGCGTCGGCGTGGCGGGCGCCATCGGCATCGCCACCGGCAGCATCAATTTTGTGGAAATGGCTCAGGGCGCGGTGTCCGGCATGTCCGGCATGTACGAAATCGTCATTGTGACCCTGATGATGCGGGGCATTTCCGGCACGGTCCGGGATCTGGGCGGCATCGACTGGATGGTTGAGAAAATGACCAGCAACGTCAAGAGCCGCCGGGGCGCGGAGCTGTCCATGGCGGGCATGGTCTCCGTGTTTGACCTGGCTCTGGCAAACAACACCATTGCCATCATCATGGCCGCGCCGCTGGTGCGGGAAATGGCCGCGGAGCACAACATCGCCCCCAAGCGCGTGGCCTCTCTGCTGGACATCTTCTCCTGCATCGTGCAGGGCGTCATCCCCCACGGCGGTCAGATCATCCTCTGCATCGGCCTGACGGAGCTCTCTCCCTTCGCTATTGCGGGACATAACTACTATGTGTTCATTCTCGCCGCAGTCACCCTTTGCACCATTATCTTTGGTCTGCTGAAGACCAGGGAGGAGCGGGAGAATATTCCCATGTATGACGCCGAGACCCACGACGTCATCTTAAAATAATTACCACTCTCTCCCTTCTTGTTCAGGGGCAGTGCCGGCAGGCCGGTTTGGCCGCCGGCACTGTCCGTTTCAGGGCCGCCTCTGCGGGGAGAACCCATTGGTGAACAGGGAGAGAGGGCCGCCGGAGAGCGGCGGGCTGGGGCGAGAACGCTCTTCAATGTGCGCGCATACGGATTGAAAAACTGCCGGGAGGTGCGATGATGGATTTGAACACCAGCCGCTGCTGGGCGGAAATTGATTTGGACGCGCTGCTGGAAAACGCCCGTACGCTCCACGGGCTCATTCCCGGGGGCTGCCGCCTGATGCACATTTTAAAGGCGGACGCCTATGGCCACGGGGCGGTGTCTGCCGCCCGGGTTCTGGGCGGGGCCTGGCCGGAGGACTGGATCGGCGTGGCCTGTCTGTCCGAGGCCCTGGAGCTGCGGGAGAGCGGAAACCGGCAGGAGATTCTGATTCTGGGCTTCACGCCGCCGGAGGCGGCGGAGCTGCTGGCCCGGCAGGGCATTACGCAGACGCTGCTTTCCCCCGGGTATGCCGGGGCCCTGGCCGCCTGCGCCGGGGCCGCCGGCGTACAGGTGTCCTGTCATCTGAAGGTGGACACCGGCATGACCCGCATCGGGTATTCCGGCTATGGCGGGGCGCTTTCCTCTGCCATAGAGGAGGCCGCGGCGGCGTACCGGATGCCCGCGCTGAAGGTTACGGGAATCTACACCCACTTTTCCAGCTCCTACGGCTCCGCGCCGGAGGACGTGGACTATACCCGGACGCAGTTCAGCCGGTTTCTTGCCTTCTGCCGGGCCCTGGAGAAGGCGGGCATTCCGCCGGGGCTGCGGCACTGCTGCAATTCCCCCGCCGCCGTCAACACGCCGGAGTACGCCCTGGAGCTGTGCCGGGTAGGGACGGTTCTGTACGGGCTGCTCCCTGACAGCGCTATGCTGCGGCCGGCCTCCTTCCGGCCGGTTATGACCTGGAAGGCGCGGGTGGTCCAGCGGCGTACCGTCTCCCCGGGGACGCCCGTCAGCTATGGCCGCCAGGCCGCGGCGGAGGGCCCCATGGAGCTGGCGGTGGTCTCCGCCGGCGACGCCGACGGTTACCCCAGGTCCCTGACCAACCTGGGCCGGGTCAGCATCCGGGGGCAGATTTGCCCCGTGGTGGGGCGGGTCTGCATGGACATGTTCATGGCGGACGTCTCACGGATTCCGGAGGCGGCCGGGGGGGACGAAGTGGTGCTTCTGGGCGGGACGGGGCCCGGCGCAGTCCCCTGCCGGTGGCTGTATGGTCCGCTGGGACTGGGGCCCAGCGCCATCACCTGCGGCGTGCGGGGCCGGGTGCCCCGGATTTACCTCCCGCGGACCTGAAGCTCTCCGGCAGGGATTACGGAAAAAGGAAGGAATGTCTCTTTGGGGACATCCCTTCCTTTTGCGCCTGATGGACGTTTTTCGCTCCGGTCCGGAGGAGAGAAACCGGGCGCGTGACGCGTCCGGCTCACGGACAGGAGGCCGGACAGCGTTTCATACGGACCCTGCGAAGAGGCGGACGGGGCGCGGAAGATTCCGGCGGAATGCCCGGGATGTGAACCGGGGCCGGTTGCGCGGGAGAGGATTCAGGTGTATAATACGGTTGATTCCGGAGTGGGACACGCTTCGACTCCGTCAGAAATGGAGAGCCACAGATGAATTTAACCGTGACCGTCAATCAAAAGCAGCTGTTGGACGTTCTGCTGAACGTGGGCCTCATCCGGCCCGTGTTCATATGGGGCGCGCCGGGCATCGGCAAATCTGCCATTGTTCAGGAGTTCGCCGGTTCTCTGGGGCTGGAATGCGTTTCTCTGCTGGGCAGCCAGCTGGCTCCGGAGGACATCATCGGCGTCCCCCAGATTCAGGACGGCTTCAGCCGGTTCTGCCCGCCCCGGACCATTGCCCGGAGCGGGCCCTACGTCCTTTTTCTGGATGAGCTGAATGCCTGTTCCACAGAGGTGCAGAAGGCCTTCTACTCCCTCATCCATGAGCGGCGCGTGGGGGAATACCGTCTCCCCGAGGGCTCCATTGTGGTGGGGGCGGGAAACCGGGCCCAGGACAACGCCATCACACGGCCCATGTCCTCCGCCCTGGTAAACCGGATGTTTCATGTGGAGCTCACCGCCAGTCCCCGCCTGTGGCTGGAGTGGGCGGCCCAAAACGGGATTCATCCTTACGTTTACGATTACATTTCCAGCCGCCCGGACCACCTGTGGGCAAGGCCGCCCAAGAGCGAGGAGCCTTTTTCCACGCCCCGGTCCTGGCATATGCTCAGCGACGCGATCCGCAGCTATGGCCCAAACATCGGGGAGGAGGCCCTGCGCGTGCTGGCGGCGGGGTCCCTCAGCCCCCAGCACGCCACCCAGTTCATGGCCTACATCCGCCAGGTGCGCAGCCAGTATGCCCTGGACAAAATTCTCTCCGGGGAACAGCCCTGGCCCGCCGGTCCGGAGGAACGGGACGTGCTCTATTTCCTGGCTCAGTCCCTCCGGGCCCGGCTGGTCAAGGAGCTGCCCCCGGAGCGGAGCAGGCTGAGCGGCGACAGCCGTACCCTGGTCCTCCAGGCCAAGGACCGGCTCACTGAGCTGGCCGGCCTGAGTCTGGAGATTGCCCGGATGGCGGTGACCCCTGAGGACGGAAGAGAGCTGCCCGACTGGTTTGTGGTGGAGCTCTTCCGGGACCTGCCCCGGCTGGCGGACAAGCGCAGCGGGTGAGGGCGGCATGAAGGGAAAACAGAAGAAGGTCAATCCGGCCCTGGAGGCGTTCCAGGCCGGCCGGGGGCTGGTGAAGCAGAATCCCGTGCTGTCCCCTCTGATGGAGCGGGTGTGCCACCATTTTGACGACAGCTACCCCATGGCGAAAGAGGACTGGGCCTGGGTGGCCTCCGACGGGCATATCTACGCCAACAGCCGCCGCCGGGCCGCGCCGGCAGAGTGGGCCTATGTGCTGGCCCACTGCCTGCTCCATCTGGCCCTTGGCCACATCCGGGAGGATCGGGAGCGGGACCCCTTCTGGAATGCCGCCTGTGACTGTGTAGCCGTCCGGTATCTGGCCGATCTCCGCGTCGGCACTCCTCCGGGAGAGCTGGCCGGAACCCCGCCCTCCAACGCCCGGGAGGAGGAAACCCTCTGCAGCTGGCTGAGGGAGCACCACACCCCGGACTATTTCCGTTTCTCCACCATGAGCGGAGGCCGGGCGGACATGGTCTGGAGGGGGGAGGCCCGCCGCTGGTGGAGCGGCCCCACCGACTGGAGGCAGCTTTTCGCCGAGAGCCTGCGGGATGCCCTCCGGACGGCGGTGGACTACGCCGGAGGCGTCCGGACCCAGGCAGGGGAGCACAAAAAAATGGGCCCCATTCAGCGGGCGCAGGAGTGGTTCCTGTCCAGCTATCCCCTGTTGGGGGGCGTGGCTGCAGGCTTCCGGCTGGTGGACGACCCCCTGGCCGTCCGGCGGATGGACATTCCAATTGCGGCCATCTCGGTCCATATGCGGGAAATTTACGTCAACCGGACCGCCGGCCTCACGGAGCAGGAATGGCGGTTCGTCCTGGCCCACGAGTATCTCCACGCCGCCCTGTGCCACGAGCAGCGCCTGGGCAAGCGGGACCCCGAGTTGTGGAATGCGGCCTGCGACTACGTTATCAACCAGTGGCTCCGGGACATGGAGGCGGGCCATATGCCGGAGGGCCTGCTCTATGACCCGGAGCTCAGCGGCCTGTCCGCCGAGAGTGTCTACGACCTGCTGGCGGCCAATCTGCGCAAATACAAGCGCATGGCCCGACGCGACATTCTCTTCGGCCCTCCCGACTGGCTGGATACCAGAGACGGTGTAGACTTGGACGCCTGGTGCCGCTCCGCCATCCAGCGGGGGCTGGACTACCACCAGGCCCACGGGCGGGGCTGTCTCCCGGAGGGGCTGGTGGAGGAGATCCGGGCCCTGTCCCAGCCCCCTATCCCCTGGGATGTGAAGCTGGCCCGGTGGTTTGACGAGCGCTTTGAGCCCCTGGAGAAGCGCCGCACCTATGCCCGCCTCAGCCGGAGGCAGACGGCCACCCCGGATATCCCACGGCCCTCCTGGCGGGTGGAGGAGGCGGCCCGGGCGGGGCGGACCTTCGGCGTGCTGCTGGACACCTCGGGCTCCATGAGCCGCAGTCTGCTGGCCGCCGCCCTGGGGGCCATCGCCAGCTACAGCGCCGCCAGGGACGTGAACCGGGTGCGGGTGGTCTTCTGCGACGCCGCCCCCTATGACCAGGGGTATATGGAGGCGGCGGATATTGCCGGCAGCGTCAGGGTCCGGGGCCGGGGCGGGACGGTTCTCCAGCCCGGAGTGGAGCTGCTGGAGCAGGCCCGGGATTTTCCCAGGGAGGCGCCTCTGCTGATTATCACCGACTGCGAGTGCGACCGGCTGACCCTTTATGGCCGGGACCACGCCTTTCTGGTGCCCCGGGGGAAAAACCTGCCCTTCCCGCCCAAGGGCCCCGTGTTTTATCTGGGGGACTGAGGGCCCGGACAGGCGTCAGCCGGATTTTTAGAAGCTGTACCAATAGGTGGCAGCACGCGTCTGGACGGAAAATTTTCCGGCTGGACTGCGTCAGAAACGCTTGAAATCCGTCAGGATTCCTGCGCGCCTCTTCCTTGCCAGCCCAAAAATTTTCTCGCCTATACGCGCACTTCGCCTATTGGTACAGCTTCTTATATGATTTGAGCCGTTTTGCTCGCCGCCGTTTGCGGCGGCAGCCGCAAAACATGGCGCAGATTACTTCCGGCCATTCAGTTCGGAAGGAATAAAAAGGGATGAAAAGGAAAATCGGTTTTGAGGCGGAGCGTCAGGAAAACAGCGGGAGCGGCGTCCGGTCCGCCCCTGACGGCGGTTTTCCGGCGGCGGTCAGTCCGCCCGGGAATACTCAAAGCTGGCACAGGGGTCCGTGTGCTGAAACAGGAGACGGTTCCCCTGCCGGAAGCGGCAGTGCACCTCCGCCCGGAGACTCTCATGAATGGTGCGCTCCATGCTGCCCTCCACCGGAGCCCGGAGGGGCTGGCGCTGTTCGTTCAGCAGCTCCGCTTCCAGGCGGTACCTCCCCTGTCGGATAGCCGCGCCGGAGGGGGACCAGGCCTCAATGCGGGCCCCCCGGTAGGTGGCCAGGCGGTATTCCCGGCCCTGGTACAGCACGGAGCAGATACAGCCGGTAAAGCTGCCCACAGGCAGGGGAATTGCTGCAATGGCAAGCATCAGACTGCCCTGCTCCGCCCCGTCCCAGACGCACTGCGTCCACAGGTATTTGTTGGGGAAGGAGCGGCCCCGGTCCGTCTCGATATACCCGGTTCCGCCGGTGAAATCCAGGCGCTCGCCGTTCAGCTCCAGCGTTCCGCTCAGAGAATGGCCCATGCTGATGACGCCGTGGGAGCACTGCATCCCGGCAAAGAATCGGAACGGCCCCATGATATCGGAGCGCAAGGGGGTAAAGGGACCGTATTGCAGAGCGCCCTGGAGGGAAAGGCCCTCCCTCCGGATCTGGAGCTCCATTCCATGGCTGCCAAAGCAGCACCGCCCAATCTGCACCTGAAAGGGCTGGCGGGAGACCTGTGCCTCCGGGTATTCCAGCCACCACGATCTGTCGCCGGAAATGACCTGAAGAGAGGCGGTCCGGCGTCCCTCCCTATCGGTATGGAAGGCAGGAATCAGCGCCAGGATCTGCCCCTGCCGGTTCTGGTGCTTGAAATACCAGCCTTCAAAATAGGGTCCGGTTTCCCTTGTGCTGCGGAAAAATCTCATAATTCATCACCCCGGGTTCAGTGTTCCCTGAATCCGGGGATTTTATATGGATTTGGATTCAGGCCTCATCCCTGCCGCGTATGGCCGGGCGAAGCGCATAAGTCCGGCTCCGCTCCGGACCTGTCCCGCCCGGAGATTCTGCCGGAATCTCCGGCAGCGCCCGCCGCGCCGCAAAGGCAGAAGGAGACCGAAGGCTGTGCCTTCGGTCTCCCTGACCGGACTGCTGTCTGCGCCGGCGGCCTCCCTGGCCGGAGGGGATGCCGGAGGAAGGGAAGCGGCCCGGAACAGCGCCCTATCCCATTCCCGGCAGGGGCGGCGTCCGCCGGAGGATCACCCGGCCAAAGCAGGCCAGGGACCGGCCTCCCGCAGCGGTCAGAATCACGTCCGCGTCCGCCCGCTCCCGGTTCAGGGAAAAGAGGTAGACTATACCGGCCCGGTCCCTGTGGTACTGCTTGCAGAAAATGTCTCCGTCCACACAGAAGATGCCCACATCCCCGGATTTCAGGGGGTCCCTGTTCACATAGACCACCGAGCCGTCCTCGATCAGCGGGGACATGGAGTCCCCCTGAATCCGGACGGCGAACTCCGCCCCCGGCGGCACATCCCCCTTCACGGGGATGTAGTCGAAGTCCGAGCCGAAGGCCGGGGCCGCATAGCCCGCCGCCGCAGGCGTGCGGTACAGCGGAATCACCCTGGGCTCCGCCGCCGACGGGGAGGCCTCCGCCTCGTCCCGATAGGCCCGGAGGGCGTCCATCAGGGCGTGAACGCTTTCCCGCCCCAGGGCGGACAACTCCCGATACTCCCGCAGCAGGGTCCGTTCCTGGTGGGTCAGCACCTGCCCGCCGGACTGGAAGCTGTCCTGAAACAGCTCGTTGGGGTCCGTGTCCAGACAGTCGAACAGGCGGAGCATGATTTCCTCTTTGGGAAAGCTGACGCCGGTCTCATAGTTGCCGATGGCAGAAGGGGAAACACCCAGGCGCTTTGCCAGATCTCCCCGGCTCAGACCCAGCTGCTCCCGCCGGGCCCGGACGCGTGTACCAAATCTCATGGAACCGTCCTCCTTTTTCATGCTCCCATTGTACCAGCATTCCGGGCCGCTGTCAAAGAGTTTGCACAAGAATCTTGTAATTTCCTCTTGACAGAGTAGAACATACGTGCTATTATAGAGCACGTTGACAAGAAACCTGTTAATTTATAGTAGAATAAACAAAAAACGTGGCCTGCCGGGGAGCGCTCCAGCCGGACAGAGGAAGAATCGAAAGCAAAAAAACGAAGTCCGGCGCACCGGCTTCGAATGAGGAAGGAGGCGGGTTCAAAAAAATGGCCGCAGATCCGGCAAAGCGGATCGCGGCCAGGGATGAAGAAATTCCTGATAGAGTATATTTCCGCCCCGGGGCAAACATGCCAGGGCGGCGGGAAGCTCCGGGGCTAGAGTCAGCGGGCAGAATCCGTCTGCTTCGGCAGGCATGCGCCCAAAACCAGACCGTGGAAAGCGGTCGCGGTCCGGAGGGGGGACGGGGGTGCCCGGACTGAAAAGCCGGAACAGGCGGACAGAACCGGTGGTTCAGCCCCCGCGCGTTCCCCGTTCCCCTCTGCCGCGAGTCCGGCGAGCCGCGGTGGAAAACGAAGAAATTCCCACCATCGTGCAGCTTTCGGCAGAGCCGGAAAGGTCACAACGGCGGGAAGTTCTGAGTTGGTGGAGGAGGGTGGATTCGAACCACCGAAGCCGAAGCAACAGATTTACAGTCTGCCCCATTTGACCGCTCTGGAACTCCTCCGTATGAAATTGGAGCTGGTGGACGGACTCGAACCCCCGGCCTGCTGATTACAAATCAGCTGCTCTACCAACTGAGCTACACCAGCAGTTCCAACAGCAGTGCTTATTCTAGCAGAGACGGAGCAATTTGTCAACAGAAATTTTCACATTTTTTTGATTTTTCAGGAGAACAGGAGGGAAGGCCTTGGAACAGGCTTCGGGCCGCCGGAGACGGCCGGTTTTGCGCTGCACGCTGTGCGGCCGGGAAATTGTGAGGGGTGAGGAATATTGGGCCTGCAACGGGTGCCGGGCCTGCCGGGAGTGCCTCCCGGAGCTGGCCCGGCGGGAGCTGGCCCCCTGCCGTGAAATTCGGGGAAGGGAGAGCGCATTATGATGAGTTTGGGGGAATTGTCGGTCCAGTACCGGGCCGCCGCCGAGGCCATTCATGGCCGCATTACGGAGCTGCGGGGGCTGGAGCGGACGGAGCAGGACCCGGACGCCCTGTTTCGCCTCCGCCGCCGCATTGAGGCTCTGATGCCTCTCTGGCGGGAGGCCCGGGAGCTGGCCGGTCTGACGGCCCGCTATTACGACAGGAGCTATCACAAGAATGAGAAGTATACGCTTTGACCCTGGGGCAGAAGATAGGAAGACGGCGGCCCGCCGGGCGCCATTGGAACAGGAGGGATGAAATCCATGAGAAAGCCCCGCTCCGACACCCGATTTGACACCCGGTCCAGCGAGTGGGCCGGGGACCTGACCGTCTGGCTCCGGGCCAACGCCCCGGACAACAGCGAGCAGCTGGAGCGCCTGCGGCGAAACCTCCGGCGGGCCAGGGAACAGGAGCTGACCCCCCGGCAGAGGCAGATGCTGGAGCTCTATTTTGACCGGGGCATGAACATACCTCAGATTGCCCGGGCGCTGGACCTGAACCGGTCCACCGTCTCCCGGACCCTGCGCCGGGCCAGGGAGCGGCTTTACAGGTGCCTGCGCTACACGTTGTGAGTTTTGTGGGATGGAGGGAGAAAAACGGCGGACAGAAACGATGAATTGGGCGTTTTTGCCTGAGTTTGCCCCTTGCGGTTTTCTCCGGAAGCGTCTATAATCAGACATGAATTCACACCGGCGCCGGCAGGGAGCGCCATTTGGGCTCCGCGGCGGCCCTGACAGCGCTGGAGTCCGGTTCCGTCCAGGCCCGTTTGGAAATCCGCGTGCCTGCCTGATGAGAACGGCTCTATGGAGGATTGCTATGCTGTACAATTCCATGCACAACCCTTGGCTCCGGGTACTGTTCGCCGTGCTGGGCGAGTTCCTCGCCGCCGCGGCCATGAACCTGTTCATCGTGCCGCTGCATCTGTACGGCGGAGGCCTGATGGGCCTGTGCCAGCTGATCCGGTCGCTGATTCAGTCCGGCATGGGCGTCAGCTATGACTTCGCGGGCATCCTCTATTTTGCCTGCAACATCCCCATTCTGCTCCTTGCCTACAAGACCCTGGGCCGGACCTTTGTGGTCAAGACCATTGTCTGCACCAGCGCCTATTCCTTTTTCTACAGCATCATCCCGGTGCCGGCGGCCCCCATTGTGGACGACTATCTCACGGCCTGCCTGCTGGGGGGCATTCTCTGCGGCGTTGCCAGCGGCATCGTGCTGACCTGCGGGGCCAGCGGCGGCGGGCTGGACATTGTGGGGCTTTGCCTGAGCAAGCGGGGGAGCCGCTTCACCGTGGGCAAGTTCTCCCTGAGCTTCAACGCCGTGCTCTATTCCGCCTGCCTGCTGCTGTTCAGCCCGGAGGTGGCAATTTACTCCGTGATTTACAACTTCTTTACCTCTATGGTCCTGGACCGGATGCACCAGCAGAACGTCAATGTTCAGGCCATGATTTTCACCAAGGAGGACGAGACGGCGGTGGCCCGGTTCGTCATCGAGAAGCTGGGCCGGGGCGTCACCTTCTGGGAGGGCACCGGCGCCTATTCCGGGGCCGGCATCCACGTGCTGACGGTGTGCCTGTCCAAGTTTGAGATTGAGGAACTGATGCGGGCGGTCCACGCCATGGATGAGCACGCCTTTGTCACCGTGCAGGAACACGTCCGGGTGTACGGCAATTTTGTCAGGAAGCTGGGATAACGTAAGATGAAGAGTTGAGAGTGGAGATATGAGATAAAAAGAGGAATGAGGCTCAGCCTCATTCCTCTTTTTTTGACTTCTCCGGAGCATGAAAGTGCCGCCAGACGGCCTCGGCGGCGGTCCGGGGCACCACGGCGGCCAGGGCGTCCGCGTCCGCCTCCCGGATGGCCCGGATGGTGCCGAAGTGCTTCCGCAGGGCCTCCCGCCGCTTGGGGCCCAGGCCGGGGATGCCGTCCAGGGCGGAGCGGGTGGCGCTTTTGCTGTGGCTCTCATGGTGGAAGGTGATGGCAAAGCGGTGAGTCTCCTCCTGAATCTGGCCGATCAGGGAGAAGACGGCCTGCTGGGTGACGATGCCGATCTCACGCCCGTCGGGGGTCACCAGGGCCCGGGTCCGGTGCCGGTCGTCCTTCACCATGCCGAAGATGGGGATGCGGACCCCGAATTCCTCCGTGACCCCCAGGGCCGTCTGGGCGTGGGTGACGCCGCCGTCGATGAGGAATACGTCCGGCAGGGGCAGGAATTTCCCGTCGCCGTCGGCGGCCCGCTGGAGCCGCCGGCGGAGCACCTCCCGCATGGAGGCATAGTCGTCGGGGGTTCCCTCCAGCTCCTTGATGCGGAAGCGGCGGTAGGCGCTTTTCAGGGGCCGGGTGCCGCTGTAGACCACCATGGAGGCTACGATGTCGCTGCCGCCGGTGTTGGAAATGTCATAGGATTCCAGACGCTTCGGCGGGGCGGGAAGGTCCAGCATTCTGGCCAGCAGCTCCAGGGTATGGGCCACCCGCTCCTCCGCCGTGGTGGCCCGCTCCGCCTCCTCGGCGGCGTTCCGCTGGGCCAGGCGGCGGAGCTCCTCCTTTTCCCCCCGCTGGGGGACGTGAACCCGGACCTTGTGTCCCGCCCGCTTTGTCAGCGCCTGGGAGAGGCTTTCGCAGTACCCCTCGCTTTCAAAGGGCAGGAGAATCTCGTGGGGCAGAATGGCCCGGGGCAGGTAGTACTGAGCCGTCAGAGCGGAAAGCATGTCTTCCTGGCTCTCCTCCATGGGAGAGGAGAACAGTTCTGTCTCCCGGCCCGCCAGATTGCCCTCCTCCATGTGGAGAATGGCGTAGCAGCATTTTCCTGCCCTCCGGTACAGGCCCCAGATGTCCGTATCGGCGCAGAGCCCGGCGATGACCGTCTGCTTCTTGCTCAGGGCGCTGATGGCGTTGATGCGGTCCCGAAGCACCGCCGCCTGCTCGAAGTGCAGGGCCTCCGCCTCCGCCTCCATCTCGGCGGTCATGTCCCGGAGCAGCTCCCTGGACCGGCCTTCCAGCATCTGGACGGCCTGACGGATGCGGCGGCCGTACTCCTCCTGTGTCTGGGCCGGGCGGCAGAAGCCGTCGCAGCGGCCCATGTGGAAGTTCAGGCAGGGCCGCTCCGCCCCGATATCCCGGGGGAATTTACGGCTGCACGTGGGCAGCCGCAGGGCGGAGAGCACCGCGTCCAGAGCCTGGCGGGTCTCAAACCGTCCCCCGAAGGGCCCGAAGTATTTCGCGCCGTCGTTGGCCCATTTGTGGACCATGGAGAACCGGGGATAGGACTCCCGGGAGAGACGGACGAAGGGATAGCCCTTGTCGTCCTTGAGCAGGATATTGTAGCGGGGCATGTGCCGCTTGATGAGGGAGTTTTCCAGCACCAGGGCCTCAAACTCGCTGGTGACGAATATGGTGTCAAAATGGTCGATCTGAGACACCATCTGCCGGGTCTTGGCGGTGTGGGAGGCGCTGTCCTGAAAATACTGGCTGACCCGGTTTTTCAGCTTCTTGGCCTTTCCCACATAGATGACCTTCCCGGTCCGGTCCATCATCAGATAGACGCCGGGGAGCAGGGGCAGGTCGTTGGCCTTTTCCTTCAGTTCATCCTTTGTCATGGCGTGCCTCCCTTCTGTCAGGATAAAAAAACCGCCCTGCGCTGACAGGCAGCACAGGGACGGTTTCCATCCAATTACTCGCCGAAGTTGTCCTTCACCAGCTCCGCCAAGGCGCTGACAGCTTCCTTCTCGTCTGTGCCGTCGGCAATCAGCATGATGGGGGTGCCCTTCACAATGCCCAGAGACAAAACACCCAGCAGGCTCTTGGCATTGACGCGGCGGTCCTCCTTTTCCACCCAGATGCCGCTCTTGAATTCATTGGCCTTCTGGATAAAGAAGGTGGCGGGCCGGGCATGCAGGCCGACTTCGTTGTTGACGGTGACTTCCTGTGTATACATATTGCAGCTCTCCTTTTCTATGATACCAGATTGAAGCGAACAGCATTCTGTCACATTATTGTACTAACATCATAACCGCTTTTTTCCTTGCCGTCAATGGATAAATTGACAAACATTTGAGAAAAAATTCAGGCAGAAAAACGTTCTTTTGGTAGTTTAGACCATTCAGGCCGGTTATTAAACCGATTACCTTCCTGTTTTTTAAAAAATTTTAACTAATTTTGCTGTTTTTACTCCGCGGACAAACATTCCTGAATTTTGCGCTCCGGATGCCGGGCAGACAGGTCTTCCGCCGTCCCGGGGTTCCCCGAACCATGCGGTTTCTGCTTTTTCCATAAAAGGGGGCCTCTGCTTACTGGTATGCGGCCGGCGGTCCCTGTATGCCGCCGGACAGGCCCGTGCTCCTGTAATGGAGGCGGCCCGGGACCTGGACGTGTGTTCTGTAAGGGGCCGGTTTTCCGCGGGCCGGAAAAACCGGGCGGAAACGGATTCGCTTCCTGAAAGTTCCTTGGCTGTACCGGCGGAGAGCGGAGACAATAGTCCTGTGGATTCACTGGGTGTCACAGTGCGACACAAACGCGGCGGACGCCGCGTGAAGGGAGAGAGTTCTTTTGAAAAGAAGACTGACTCTTTTGCTGACGGTTCTTCTGCTGGCCCTGGCGCTGACCGCCTGCGGCGGCGATATGGGCTGGAGCGAGGGAACCGGAGGCGATTGGAATGATTCCGCCGCCGGAGACCGGGACGGCGTTTCCAAAGGGGAACGGAATGACGGTGTGATTGGCGGAAACAGCAGCCGGAACCAGAGCGGAACCAATGCCGCCAATGGCCGGACCGGCAGCATAGGCGGCGATTTGGCGGATGACGCCCGGGACGCCCTCACCGGCGCCGAAGATCTGGTGGAGGACGCCATGGACGGCAGCGCCGTCCGGCAGAACCAGGGCGTTGACTATCGACAGATGGTCCGGAACGGTCAGATCCATGACCGGGACGGGGACCTGACGGATATGGAAA
The DNA here is from genome assembly GCA_910575505.1 of Oscillospiraceae bacterium. GTDB lineage: Bacteria > Bacillota > Clostridia > Oscillospirales > Oscillospiraceae > Oscillibacter. The sequence continues at coordinate 5,663 of CAJTFK010000003.1, read as the reverse complement.
ACAGCGTAACCCCCGGCAAAACGCATTTCTAACAGCCGTTTCAAAGGGCAGACAGACCGCCGGAGCAGTTCCGAAAGGAGCGGCTCCGGCGGTTTGCCGCTGTCCGGGACAATGATGATTGTATCCGAAAGGGCTTTGTGTTATGCTGGAATCAGAAAAAAAGAGGGGGACCGGGAGACGGTTCAATCTGTCCGCCGGATGCGGCCGGTTTGACCTTCGCCTGGGAAGGCGGGGCATCACCTGCTCCGGCTGTCCGGGCTGTGACAGGCCGGGGCGGCTTCCGGAGACGCTGGACGGCTCAGGCGGCGGAGCAGCGGCAAACGGCCAGGGGGGAAGGAGCCGGTCCCCGGATCCCCGTTTTTTGACAGCCATTCATAATCAAGGAGGAACGGCCATGTCTCAGGACTTCCATATGCGGACCGTCGCCCGGGTCCGCAGCGATTTTTCCAGCAAGTTCGGCGTGCCCCGGCAGAGCGGTCTGGTGGACGCCCTGGAGGCGGCGGTGGTGTTTGAGCCGGAATACCGGAACGCCGCCGCCCTCCGGGGTCTGGAGGGCTTTTCCCACGTATGGCTGGTGTGGGTTTTCGACCAGGCGGTTCGGGAGGGCGGGGGAAAATCCTGGTCTCCCACGGTGCGGCCTCCCCGGCTGGGGGGCAACGCCCGTCTGGGGGTCTTCGCCACCCGGTCTCCCTTCCGGCCCAATCCCATCGCCCTGTCCGCCGTGGCGCTGACGGGGATTGAGGAGACGGCGGACCTGGGGCCGGTGCTCCATATCCGGGGGGCGGACCTGATGGACGGCACCCCCATTCTGGACGTCAAGCCCTATATCCCCTATGCCGACTGCGTGCCGGAGGCCCTGGGGGGCTTTGCCGCAGAACCGCCGGACCGGGAGGCCCTGACGGTGGAGTTCCCGCCGGAGCTGCTGGAGCGGGTGCCCCCGGACAGGCGGGAGGCCCTGCGGGGCGTGCTGGCCCTGGACCCCCGGCCCCGGTATCAGGAGGACCCACGGAGGGTCTACGGCTTTTGCTTTGCGGGGCTGGAGGTCAAATTTTCCGTGGAGGGGACCGTCCTGCGGGTGCGGGACGTGGAGGCGGGCTGAGGGGCCCGTCCCACGGAGCCGCCGGGGCCCCGAGATGCCCATACCCTGAAATTCCGAGGCCCATTTCCTGAAAACCGGGCGCTGGCCCCTCTGCGGGAAGCCCGGCATCATTGAGAGAACGGGCGGGCGCAGGGTCCCGCCCCTGCAGGCATTCTTCCGGGCGTAATGCCTGCCTCCTGCGCCTCATCCTTTTGATTAAGAACCTGTATTCACAACCGATGAACGCTGTCTGGACGGCCTTTTTTCCCGCTATGCCGCGTCGGTTTCCCTTGCAATCCGTCAGGATTGCCGTGAAAAACCTTCTTGCCTGACAGGAAAAATCCTCACCCATCCAGCATCCCCCGGCTATGAATACAGGTTCTGAATGCGTAAACGGACACGCTCCCCGGGAGGCTTCCGGTTGACGGCGGGGCCGGCGCTGTGCTATACTGAGACGGCTGTGCGGAACCACAGGCCCCATACAGATACACAGATACCACAGAGACACAGATATAGAGAGGAATGAACTTGAGTATGTTTGGTTTTTTCCAAAAGAAGGGCAAGGCGTCCCTGTCTCCGGCGGAACGGCTGGAGGACTGCCGCCGGCGGCAGGATTATCCGGGTTTGGCCCGGGCCTGCTATGACCTGGGTGTGGAGGCCATGGACCGGGGCGAGCGGGAGATGGCCTATCTGCGTCTGAGCCAGGCCAGTACTATTTTCAGCGCCCGGGATGAAATCTATGAGGCGATGGACGAGGCTCTGGTGGATGATTGCTCGGAGCGCATCGGCCAGCTGGAGGACGCGCCCCTGCTGCTGAACGAGGTCCTTGCTGAAATTGAGGAGAAGGCGGAGGAGCTGGGGGAGGACGGCTGCTGGATCTGGAGTCTTTTCGCTCTGGCCCGGCTCAGCAGACTGGGGGCCCGGCTGGCGGAGCTCCCCGGCTGCGAGGCTCTGGGCCGTCTGGGAGAAGCCACCGGGATTGCGCTCCACTCCTTCCGGGGAGAGCTGCCGGAGGAGGAGTTTCAGCGCATGGACGTCATTTATGAGCGGATCACCGAAATGGACAACGTCGAGGAGTATTTCGGTATGAACGGGGAAATCCCGGGACCCGAGGGCCCCTTCCGGCCCTTTGATTTGGAGGGCACAGGGACCCTGACGGAGCTGAGCCTGTATCTGGAGGCCTGCAATTCCCGGCTGGATTTGACACGGGAACCTGAGACAGGCCTCATCCCCTGCGGACTGCTGACAGGCTATTACTGCCGGACCGTGGGAGAGGGCTTCCGCGACGCGCCCCAGGTTCAGGCGGAGCTGGAACGTATCTGGAGCGACTATGAGTTTCTGAAGGCCGGCCCCAGCTGGGACGGCATCGCCGCCCGGCTGGAGGCGTACCGGGAGCTGGACCTGCTGGCCTGAGCCGGGAAGAGGTACGGCAGGTTCTGCGCTCTGATTTGACCGCCGGCGGAAAGAAGTCCGCCGGAGAACAGGCGCTGGAGCCGCTGCTTCCGGGGGCTGCTTTTCCTGCGGCATCGGGGACCTGCGGCTCCGGGCGGAGTATTGCCGGGACCGGGCCGCCTTTCGTGGATCAGAGATCAGAAACCTTGAGAATGGCATGAAAAGGAAGCGGAACGGCAGTCCGGCCGTTCCGCTTTTCATATGCTCCGATAGGAATTCAGCTGCCGCACTCAATGGAAATCTGGTTGAACATCCCCAGGATGCTGTCGATGGAGGTGTTTTTCTTCTCCTCCCCCGCCCGGTCCAGAACCACATGGCCCTGGTTCATCATCAGCACCCGGTCGCCGTACTCCGCGGCGTAGCGGAGGTTGTGGGTTACCATCAGAGCCGTGAGTTTTTTCTCCCGGACCACCCGGTCCGTCAGGGTCATGACGGCGTCCGCCGTCTTGGGGTCCAGGGCGGCGGTGTGTTCGTCCAGAATCAGGAAGCGCAGGGGGGTCATGGTGGCCATCAGCAGGGCCACGGCCTGCCGCTGGCCCCCGGAGAGGGCCCCCATTTTCACGTCCAGATGGTCCTCCAGACCCAGGCCCAGGGACCGGAGCTGCGCCCGGTAGCCCTCGGCCCGCCTCCGGTCCACGCCCCGGCGGAGGTTGAAGGACTTGCCCTTGTTGTCCGCGAGAGACAGGTTTTCCAGCATGGTCAGGTTGGGACAGGTCCCCGCCGCCGGATTCTGGTAAACCCGGCCCATGGAGACGTAGCGCTGGTAGTCCTTCAGCTTGGAGATGCTGGTTCCGTCCACCAGCACGTCCCCCCCTTCAATGGGGATGGAGCCGCAGATGATGTTCAGCAGAGAGGTCTTGCCGCTGCCGTTGCCGCCCACGATGGACACGAACTGGCCCTCCTCCACGGTGAGGGAAAAATTCTCAAACAGCCGGCGTTCCGTGACGGAGCCAGGGTTGTAGACCTTCGTGATGTTCCGAATCTCAAGCATGGATGATCTCCTCCCCCTTCCGTCCCGATACCACCAGCACCAGCAGAAACAGCGCCGCTGTCATCAGCTTCATCATGTTGGCCGGCAGGCCCATGCTCAGGGCCGCCTGGATGCAGAGCTTATAGAGGATGCTGCCCAGGATTACCGACGTGGTCCCGGCGGGATGGGCCAGCCAGCGGAGGGCCCTGGTTTTCCGGAGCGTCCGCGCCAGGGGCCCGGCGGCAAAGAAGTTGGTCAGGGAAACGCCGATAATCACCGCCGCCAGACCGTAAACCAGCTGGCCGGTGCCCATGGTGGCGGAAAAGCTCCGCTGCTCGTGGACCACCACGCAGCCTCCCAGGGCCACCAGAGCGTTGGAGAGGGCCAGACCCGCGATTTTCACCGTGCCCCGGTCCTTGGCCAGGGTGGTGACCAGATCTGCGTTGTCGCCCACCGCCCGGAGCAGCAGGCCGGACCTGGTGCGGAAATAGGCGTCCAGCACCAGCTTCACCAGGGCCACCAGCACCAGGGAGACCGCCAGCTTCCGGCCCATCAGAGTCATGTCCCCCAGCAGGGCCATGACCGGGGCGGAGGTGAAAATAGTGTCCGTTCCCCGGTCCACCGTCAGGTTGGACCCGGCGATCTGGAGATTGATGGAGAACAGGGCGGTCATGGTGATGATGCCCGCCAGCAGGTTCCGGACCCCCAGCTTCACGTGAACCAGGCCGGTGAACAGGCCCGCCAGGGCCCCTACCAGCAGGGAGATGGGCAGGGTCAGCCAGGCGTTGACCCCCTGAGTCAGCAGCACCGCCGTCACGGCGGCCCCCAGGGGAAAGGTGCCGTCCACACCCAGGTCCGGGAAATCCAGAATGGAATAGGTAATGTAGACCCCGAAGGAAATCAGGGCGTAAATCAGGCCCTGTGTCAGGGTGCTGATGAGAAGGTCCAGCATGGGACGCCCTCCTTTTTCAGAGTGAAGAGTGAAGAGTTGAGAGTGGAGAGACAGCGGTCTTTACAGATCTAAAAGGGCAGAGAGGGCCGAATTCCGTTATCTCCACGCTCCTCTCCATGACGCTCCACTCTTTTCTTTCGGCTTTGTGTTCAACGGACGCTGCTCCGCAGAGTTCCGATACCCTCGATGGCGCACTCCACCACGTCGCCGTATTTCAGGAACTCCGGCGGGTCCATCCCCATGCCCACCCCGGCGGGGGTGCCGGTGGCGATGATGGTCCCCGGCATCAGAGTCATTCCCCGGCTCAGCTCCTCGATGATTTCCGGAATGCCGTGAATCAGCAGGGAGGTGTTGGACCTCTGGCGCTCCCGGCCGTTGACCGTGCAGGAGATGTCCAGGGCCGGGGGGAAGGGGACCCTGCCGGCGGTGAGGATGCAGGGTCCCATGGGGGTGAAGCCGTCCAGGCTTTTGCCGAAATACCACTGCTTGTGGCCGGTCTGCAAATCCCGGGCGGATACATCGTTGAGGACGGTGTAGCCGAAGATATAATCCCCGGCGTCCTCCGCCTTCACGTTTTTGGCCTCTCTGCCAAGGACGACCGCCAGCTCCGCTTCATAGTCCAGGCGCTTCACCAGGCCCTTGTAACAGGGAATCACCCCGTCCGGGTCCCCGGCCCGGCTGACCCGCTTGGAGAAGTACACCGCCGGCGCCTCCTTGGTGAAGGCCTCCGCGTCGTACTGGGCGGCCTCGGCGGCGTGGGCCCGGTAGTTCATGCCCAGGCAGATGACGTCCTGCCGGGGCCGGGGGATGGGGGCCAGCAGCGTGACATCCTCCAGGGGCACGCCCTGGATGTAGTAATACTCTCCCAGCTGGTCCAGGACCTTCGGGTTTGCGGCGGCGGCCTCAATCAGGGCATTCATGTCCGGATAGGGCAGGAAGACCGCTTCCGTGGCGGGCTTTTCCAGGGTTCCCCCTGTGGCCAGCAGTCCTACACGCTCCTGACCCTCATATAAACAGGTAACTAACTTCATAAAGACTCCTGAAAATTAGAAATTAGGGAAACGCTGATTTAATTCCCCGAAATGATAGAAGATGTGATAAAATAAGGAAAAGGGGGCGCGGGGTATGAAACAGGAAAGTTTTAGCGATATGGAATACAGATGCCGGAAAAAGAAAACAAAACGGGAAGAATTTCTGGAAATCATGGACGA
>CAJTFK010000002.1 GCA_910575505.1 Oscillospiraceae bacterium | reverse complement strand
CCGGGCTGGGACTGGAAAAGCGAGGAATTCATCCCTAAATATGGCCCTTTATTGGACGTTTTTATTACCTTCGTTTGTTTGCCTGGCTTTTACCTGCTTTAATCAGTGCTTCCTTAAGTTAAACTTGGTTTTACAGAGGGGAAATCCTCGGTAAGGTAAAAAAAAATTGCGCAAACAGAACAGGGACACGGTCAGCAGATCTCTGGCAGAGCGAAGCTGTGACACACCATTCGAGAGGAGAGTGCAAGCCATGTCCGAGAAAATCATACAGCCAGAGCAGTTCCCGGAAATAATGAGAAAAAGGAAGCGAGGGCAGGGATATCGAAGCGGCCACTATAGCCGGAATCTTACCACCATATCAGGAGATGTTACGCTCCATGTGCCCCGTCTCAAGGGGGTCTCATTTGAAACGGCTGTCATAGAGCGGTATCGCCGGCATGAAAGCAGCGTGGAGGAAGCTCTCATCGAAATGTATCTGGCTGGCGTCTCGGTGCGCAGGGTAGAGGATATCACCGAGGCGCTGCGGGGAAGCAAAGTGCCCCCAGCGACCATCAGCGAGCTGAACAAAAAAGCGTATGTCCTCATTGAGGATTGGCGCAGCCGCCCTTTACGAGGCGGACGGGATCTATCTGCGGCGCCGCTGAGGGTATGAAGGAGGACAGGGCCAGTTGGGTCAGCTTCTTCCAGTGGCTGCGAGGCCGCGGCCCGGACGGAGTCAAGCTGGTGGCTGGTGACAAGTGTCTTGGTATGCCAGAGGCGGTGGGAGAAGTGTTCCCGGAGGCCAAATGCCAGCGGTGTACCGTCCGTTTCTGCCGCAATGTCTTTTCTGTAACGCCGCGCTCTAAGGTGAAGCTGGTGGCCAGGATGCTCAAAGCGATCCACGCCCAGGAGAGCAAAAAAGCTGCCCGGGAGAAGGCCGAATCTGTGGCGGAGGAGCTTCGCACCATGACGCTGAGCGAGGCTGCCAAGAAGGTAGAAGCTGGTGTTGGGGAGACTCTGATTTACTGCGGCTTTCCCAGCGAACACTGGACTCGTATCCGCACCAACAATGTCATGGAACGGCTCAACCGGGAGATCCGCCCCCGCACCAGAGTGGTTGGCACCTTTCCGGACGGCAATTCTGCTTTGATGCCGGTCTGTGCCAGGCTCCGCCATGCAGCCGGCACCCAGTGGGGAAACAAGAAGTACATGAATATGACGCACCTGGAATAATGTCATTAAGTTGGGAATCGGGAGAAAATAAAGTCAAAGGCGCTGGAAACGCTGTTTCACCGCTTCACGGCCCTGCTGCACCCGGAAAAACCCTTTTGCGGCTGCCGCCGTTTACGGCGGCAGCCGCAGGCCCTCTGCCTGCCCATACTTCGGCGTAAGGCGTGAAAAGAAAATTTTAGGCAAGAGGTATATTGGGAGCGGCTGAAGGATTTCCGATATTTATAGATTGAAAAATTGGAGCATTTGCCTTTTCACAAACAGTGCGATTGGGTGTCCTTAAACGGTTTTCTCCCTTCAACGCACTTCACAAAAGTGTCGAAGAGAGGATCGCATTCCTGTCTTCAAACTTTGCGGCTGCTCAGCGCCCTGCCGTTGGTCCGGATGATTTCCCGGTACCAGTAAGCGGAGTCCTTCAAAATCCGCTCCTGCGTGCGGTAATCCACAAAGACCAGACCAAAGCGCTCGGAATAGCCCTTCTCCCACTCAAAATTGTCCGTCAGCGACCACTGGAAATAGCCCCGCAGATCGGCTTCCGCCGCCGCCCGCTCCAGCTGGCTCAGGTATCGGGTCAGAAAATCCACACGGTTGGGATCGTGAACTTTCCCGTCCAGCGACACAATATCATGGCATGACAGGCCGTTTTCCGTGATATAAAATGGCTTTTTGTACCGCTCATACAGGAATTTCGGCCCCCAATACAGGCTTTCGGGAGTAACGGGCCAGCCGTTGGCCGTTCGGGGAAAGCCCTCATAGCGGCCTGCCAGCTCCGGCTTTCCGTCCGCGCCCATACGGACGCATTTGCCGTTATAGATATTCTGGGCATACACATCAATCGGCTCCGCGATCAGCCGCATATCCTCATCCGTGATCCGGGGCAGATAGGGGGCAAACCGTTCCAGTCCCTCCTCCGGATACCGTCCCAGAAGGACAGGGTCCGACCACCAGGAGACGTTCCAGGTCCAGTCCCGAAGATCCTCCGGCAGGGCGAACATCACCTGCCGGGCAGCTTCTATATCCTCCGGCGTCTCTCGTTCCGGATAGGCCGCCGAGCATGTGGGGGCATAGCCGATTTCCAAAGGGCGCTTTCCGTACCCGCGCAGCATCTGTACCGCCCGGCCATGGGCTTTCAGCACATTGTGCGCCATCGCAAAGGTGTCCCGCAGAGGAGACCGCAGCCAGGGGGCATGGGCGCCGTTCAGAAAGCCCAGTCCAACGAAGCACTGCGGTTCGTTCAGCGTAAAGAAATGGGTTATACGGTCACTGAACCGCTCCGCGATCAGCTTTGCGTATTCCCCGAACCAGTCCACGGCGTCCGGATTCATCCAGCCGCCCCGCTGATAGAGCGCATAAGGCAGATCCCAGTGGAACAGTGTTATATACGGTTCTATGCCCTTGTCCAGCAGGTCATCAATCAGCTCGTTGTAGAACCGGACGCCGGCCTCGTTTACCGTTCCGGTTCCCTCCGGCAGGAGGCGGGGCCAGGAAATCGAAAACCGGTATGCGTTCAGCCCGATTTCCCTCATCAGCGCCACATCCTCCCGGAAGAGGTGATAGTGGCCGCAGGCCGTGTTCCCGGTCTGATTTTCAAAAACATGGCCGCCCTCCTGGCAGCAGACGTCCCAAATACTGGGACCCTTCCCGTCCTCCGCCCAGGCCCCCTCGATTTGATAGGCGCTGGAGGCCGCGCCCCATACAAACTCCTTTGCAAACGGCATATCCTTTTCTCCCTTCTCGATTCAGGCGACAATCAGCGACAGCAGGTAAAAAGGCGTGAGATTCCCGGGCTGTGCGTCTGCAGCCGTTATTTCAACCGTATGCTTTCCGCGCCGGCCATGATGGAGGATGGGCTCCAAATACAGGCAGTCTCCCCAATCCTCGCTGAAATTTCCATCCAAAAACGCCGGGTGCTCCGCGTCGCCGTCCAGAATTACTTCCGCCGACAGCGCAGGCCGCCGAACCGTCTTGCGGTACTGTATGGCAATGCAGGAGCCCTCCACTGTAAAGCGGATGGAATCTCCCGGCTTCTGTCCAATCCAGCCATTTTTGAAGCAGTCCAGATGGCCCCCTTTCTCCTCTGTGTCGGCGCGGAAGCCGGAGAGTATGGGGGAAACCTCCCGAATCGTCAGCCGCCGGGCGTGCTCATAGGCGTTGTCCGTCATGGGGGCAGGAAGCAGAGCATCCTCTTCCGGCTCCCATATCCGCTCCAGGACCTCCTCCAAAAATGCGATGATTTCAGCGGCGATCAGGCCATGGCCTGTGTCGCTGGGGTGGAGGCCGTCAGACGTCAGCTGGTCCCGGGCATACTCCCCGGCCAGCATCCTCCGGCAGATGGTATCCCGCACACTGACATGAGGCAGGCCATACCAGGCGCCCAATTCGTTGTGGCAGTCCTGAGCGGTGTATCCGGTGTCATAATAGACGTTGTTCAGCAATACCACCGCCGGAGCGGAGGGCCAGGACAGAATCCGCCGGAGCACGCCCTCATAGGTTTCCCGGCGCAGTTTGTTTTCGATGTCATTCACGCTGAAATCCACCACCACAAAATCGGGCTGGTACATCAGCAGATCCGTCACTACCCGCGCCGCGCCAAAGTGGGAGCAGGTCCCGCCAATCCCGCCGTTGACATAGCGGAACCTTGCCTCCGGAAAGGCCGTTTCCCACCAGCAGAACACCCGATAGGCATAGCAGTTCCGGTGAACGGACGCGGCGCAGTCCTGCGTGATGGAGCCGCCCAAAAAGCCGATGGTCAGTTTTTCGCCCTGCCGGGCGCGGCGCATACAGTTCTTTAATCTGGCCAAATTAATCTGTGCCATTTCATTTTCCCCCTGCGTTTCGCACTGATGATTCCGGATTCTCCAAGTTCATTGTCCGATAGTCTGAGAAGAGCGTGGAGCCCCAGCCTGATACTTTCAACACATGCAAAAACAGATCGCCGCCATTGCGGCAATCCGCATACTGCGGACAAATCTCATCGCAATACCAGGCGCCGCTTCCGTCCGGAAGATGCCCGCGTTTCACATGCTTTCTCTGCGCGCTTCCGTATCCGCTGTGCAGCCCGGCACGGAGATAAACCGTATCGGAGTAATCCGAGGCGGTTTGCTCCGCAATGTCCATCGGTTTGGTTCCAACGCCGCTTCTTCGATCCTGTTCCGGCACGCCCAAATCTACAATGTCAGGACATCCCCGACCTGCAAGAGGCCCGTTTCCGGAGGATGGATGCAGATTGATATATTCGGCTATCGCGCCCTTATACTCCGCAGCCAGCGCAAGGTTCTTTTTCTCCGCCTGGCGCCGGAGCCTCATTTCATGTTTTTCAGCCGTTTGATTCCATCCTCATAAGAGACCGCCTTTCCACCCTGTCAAACCAGATTGGCCGCGCCCAGGGTTCCCGCCTTCCGTCCCAGGAGCCCTGCTCTGACCTCCGGCATGGACGAGTGCTTTCCTCCAAAAGACTTGTTCCGGACGCTCTCTTTCAGAGGCTCCAGCCACGTCTCGCCATAAGCGGCCAGGTTTCCGCCGATGACCACCATTTGCGGGTGGAGGATGTTGACCAGATTCACCACGCCGGTGCTCAGGCGGCGGATGTAGGCCTCCGCCAGCTTTCCTGCCGTCTCATTGCCCGCCTGGGCAGCGCTCCACAGCTCCTCCCACTCCATGGGCGTCCCCAGCTTTTCCTTCGTCTCCTTCCGCAGGGCGGTGACGGAAACATATGCCTCCAGACAGCCGCAGCGGCCGCAGGAGCAGGACCGCCCGTCCTCCTCAGTGACCATATGGCCAAACTCCGCGCCGTCGTACAGCTGGCCGTTGTGCACTAGGCCGCTGCCCACGCCGCGCCCCACGGTCAGCAGCAGAACGTCCTGACAGCCCTTTGCCGCGCCGGCGGCCATCTCCCCCAGGACGGCGCAGTCGGCGTTGTTTGCCACATGGATGGGAATGGGCAGCTGCTCCGCCAGCAGGGCCGCCACGGGAACATTCTTCCAGCCAATATTGTTGGAGTATTTGACAACGCCGTCCTCTACGATTCCGGCCACTCCCACCCCCGCATTGGCGCACAGGTCCAGGTCGATGCGGTTTTCCGCCAGCAGAGCCAGCACCATGCTGCCCGCGTCCCGGACGGCCTTCTCCGGCGGGGACGCCGGGTCGAAGGGCAGCTCCCGGTAGGCGAGAAAGCGCTGCTCCTCGTCCACCAGTCCCACCTTGGTGTACCGGCCGCCGATGTCGATCCCCGCCCGCACCATATTCCCTTTGTCGCGGATGGAGGTAATCAGCGCGTCGCAGCTGCCCTCCACCGTGTAGGCGCCGCTGCCGGCGGGCAGGAAAAAGCTGTCGCCCTTCCGGTAGGAAACGGATTCGCCGCCGCAGACAATTGTTCCGCTTCCGTTCAAAATCAGGATGCTGACAAAGGACTCCTCCCCCACGGAGCCCTCCACCTTACGCAAGACGCTGCCGTCCAGGTTCAGCCTGTCCACGGTAAAGTAGTCGCAGTCCGCCACATGGGGATAGCTTCTGCCGCTGCGCAGGATGGGGACCCGGTTTGTGACGGCCAGGGCCTTTTCGATGTGCAGGTCCCGCTTTTTCCCGTCCTTGCCCACCCGGCCATAGTCATAGACACGGTAGGTCACGTTGGAGTTCTGCTGAATTTCCGCAATCAGGATGCCGGCGCCGATGGCGTGGATGGTACCCGCCTCAATGAACAGTACATCCCCCTTTTGGACAGGAACAGCGTTGAGGACCTCCAACAGGGTGTCCTCCTGGATCCGCCGGGCAAATTCCTCCTTGCTTACCTCCCGTTTGAAGCCGTAATACAGGAAGGCGCTGGGCCCGGCGTCCATCACATACCACATTTCCGTTTTGCCGTACTGGTGCTCCTCGGCCAGGGCGTAGCGGTTGCCGGGATGCACCTGAACCGACAGATTCTGCTTGGCGTCAATGAACTTGACCAGGATCGGGAAATCCCGGAACCGCCGGCAATGGGTTCCAAGCGCCTGGACGCCGGTTTCCCGGATATATTGAGTCAGCGTTTTTCCCTGATCCGGGCCATTGACAATGACGGAAGGCCCGTCCGGATGGCAGGAGAGCACCCAGGCTTCCGCCAGAATGTCCTTATCGGACGCAATGCCGTATTCCTCCGCCAGCCGCCGCCCGCCCCAGATATAGTCCTTGCAGCAGGGCTTTAACTTTAAGACGCTCATTTGAGGTCACCTCCAAAATACCAGAAAGGGGACGCGGCCGCGTCCCCTTTTCCCGTTGCAGAACTCCAGGTTCTTCCCGTCCTTGCCAAAGACATGGCAGACGTTGCCGCTGAAGGACAGGTTCAGGGTATCGCCGGGGTGGAAGGAGTCGATGTGCTCCCCTTTCTCATTCATGGTGGGGACAATGACCACCACGTCCTTCCCCTGGGCATTGGCGTGGAAGTGGACCTCGCTGCCCATCATCTCGGATACCTCCACCGCGGCGTCCAAGGTGTTGCCCGGCTTCTTCACCAGGATCATGTGGCTGGGCCGTACGCCCAGGGTGATGTCCTGGGGCTGCACGCTCTGGGCCGCCAGGTTTCTCTGCTTCTCCTCGGACAGCTCCACGCTGACACCGCCCACAGATACGGTGTACCTGCCGCCGGCCTTCTCCAGCCTGGCGTCGAAGCAGTTCATCTGAGGCGTGCCGATGAAGCCGGCCACAAAGAGGTTGGCGGGGTGGTCAAAGACCTCCTGGGGCGTGCCGATCTGCTGGATGAAGCCGTCCTTCATGATGACGATCCGGTCACCCAGGGTCATGGCCTCCGTCTGGTCATGGGTGACGTACATGAATGTGGTGTTGATTTTCTGGCGCAGCTTGAGAATCTCGGCGCGCATCTGGTTGCGGAGCTTTGCGTCCAGGTTGGAAAGGGGCTCATCCATCAGCAGGACCTTGGGCTCCCGGACGATGGCGCGGCCGATGGCCACCCGCTGGCGCTGGCCGCCAGAGAGGGCCTTGGGCTTGCGGTCCAGGTACTGGGTGATATCCAGAATCGCCGCGGCCTCCTTGACGCGCCTGTCGATCTCGCCCTTATCCACCTTGCGGAGCTTCAGGGGGAAGGCCATATTCTCATAGACCGTCATATGGGGATACAGGGCGTAGGACTGGAAAACCATGGCGATGTCCCGGTTTTTCGGTTCCACGTCGTTCATGAGCTTTCCGTCGATGTACAGCTCGCCGCCGGAGATTTCCTCCAATCCGGCAACCATGCGGAGAGTGGTGGACTTGCCGCAGCCGGAGGGGCCCACCAGGACGATGAACTCCTTGTCGGCTATGTCCAGATTGAACGTCTGCACCGCCACCACGCCCTGGTCTGTCACCTGGAGGTTCGTCTTCTTCTCTCCGCCCTTTTTCCTGGATTTCTTCTGCCCGCCGCTGTGGGGATAAATCTTCGTAATGCCCTTTAGACTCAGGGTAGACATATCAAGTTCCTCCTAATTTCTCTTCAATCTGGAAATTTTCATTGATGCCGGGATAGATCAGGAACAGCGCCGGCAAAACCGGCAGCCAGAGGTTGGTAACCGGCAGCAGCGTCACTGCCAGCAGAAAAAACCGCGCCGTCAGGCCGAGATAAAGCGTCAGAATGGCCAGGGCGGCCAGGCTGCGGGGCAGCTGCCCGATAAACAGCAGGGCGGAATTTTTCACCAGCCGGGAAAAGGACAGCTCCATCAGGGCCAGCTGGGGCCAGAGGTAGAGGGACAGCGCCAGCACCACCAGAATGCCCGCCGCCAGGGCGGCTCCCACAGCCAGGCTGATGTGAAGCGCGCCGGCATGAAACAGGAAAAACACCTGGGTGGACAGCACTCCTCCGCCCAGAGCCCCCGGCAGAAGGGACGCCCCGGCGCTCCGGACCCAGGCCCGGCGGTAGGTCCTCCACCAGAAGCCCGGCTCGTCCCGCAGGCCCCGCAGCACCGTGTCCGCCAGAGCGCAGAGCTCCGGGCCCGCCAGGGCTCCGCCCAGCAGACCGAATATGGGGGCGTATACCAGCACGTGGGAGGCAAGGCTGTACGCCGGCCCCAGGAGAAAGGGAACACATCCCAGCAGCGCCAGGAACCCCGCCCGGAGCAGGTCCCAGAAATCCCGGCTCAGGGTCTCCCACAGGCGGAGAAAGCCCGTTTTTCGGGGCTGGTCCCGCTCGGGCGCGTTTTCGTGGTTCGGCAGAAATCCCATATGCCCGCTCCTCTCTCAAAACATCCTGTCCCATAGAATCTGTTCACCGGCGAAGGCCTTTTCATCCTTCGGACCGGTCCGGATTCTCCGGGCAAACCAGAGCCGGTCCGCCTGGCAGTTGACCAGCTCCACCGTCCCGCTTCCGGACCAGTCTTCCCAGGGAATGGTTATGTTCTCCCAGTCCGTGGCCCCCTCCGGAGGAAGGGCGCCGTCCAGATAGGCAAGGGCCCCGTGGCTGGCCTGGAAATTCTCCGGATCATCCAGCAGGAAGATTCCGCTCTGCCGGGTGTAAAAGTCAGAATTCAGTTTATCCACGTTGGCCGTCATCACCTGGATGGCCGCGTCATCCAGGGCGGTGGAGGTATAGTCGATCTGGATGGCATTGACGGCCACATGGACCTCCCCGTCTCCGTCAATGTCGGGACAAACCGCCTCCAGTGCAGATCGCAGAGAGGCGATTTCGCCGGGTGCTGCCGCATAGCGGGTCACCAGGGCCACAGAGCAGTCGCAGGATTCCCGGGAGGCCCGCTCCCAAATAACGCCGGTCAGGGCGATGACCGCCAGCACGGCACACAGCACATGGAGCCAGTGATAGCGCCACCAGTTGTCCCGGCGCTGCTTCGGGGTCAGGCTTGGGTCCTGCCAATATCCTCGTTCCACCATAGCCGGTTCCTCCTCCGCAAAGATACGCTTTATCCCTATTTTGCCAGACAGGCCAGATTCCTGTCAATCAGTTCGCACCACTGTTTGACACAGTCCGCGCTCTGCATGGGGTCCGGCGGCGTGTTCAGTGCATAGTCCACCATTCGCTCCACGGTGGTGGAGGCCACATGGAGGCGGGTATCGGAGGACGCATAGTAAATATACAGAGCTCCGTCTGCGTCCGCAATCGCTCCGTTCGTAAACACGACATTGCTCACATCGCCGGTCCGTTCCCCCTCCCGGGGGGCGATCAGGAAGCCGGAGGGCTCCGCGATGACCCGGGCCGGGTCGTCCAGGGCGGTCAGGAAGACGTAGACTACATACCGCAGCCCTGCCGCCGTATTCCGCACGCCGTGGGCGATGTGGAGCCAGCCCTGTTCGGTTCTGATGGGAACGGCTCCCGCGCCGTTTTTGGCCTCGGTAATGGTATGGTATTTCCGGCGGCTGGTGATGCGTTCATGTTCAATGACGGGACGGGTAATATCCTCACAGAGGCCGAAGCCGATTCCCCCGCCGGACCCTGTGTCGATGAAGCCGTCCATTGGCCGGGTGAAGAAGGCGTACTTCCCGTCCACGAACTCCGGCAGAAGGCAGACGTTGCGCTGCTGGGGACTTTCCTTCGTCACCAGATTGGGCAGACGCTCCCAGGTTGTCAGGTCCTTGGTACGGACGATGCCTGCCTCCGCCACGGCGGCGGAGAGGTCGGGATTCTCCGGGTCCTTGCTCTCGGAGCAGAATACGCCGTAGATCCAGCCGTCCTCATGCTGCGTCAGACGCATATCGTAGACGTTGACCTCTTCGGGGCAGGTGTCCGGGAGCTGAATGGGATAGTCCCGGAAGCGGAAGCCGTCCACAGGGCTCTCGCTTTCCGCCACGGCGAAAAAGCTCTTCCGGTCGCCGCCCTCCACCCGGGCCACCAGACAGTATCTGCCGTTCAGCTTGATGGCTCCTGCGTTGAACACGGCGTTGACGCCCAGCCGCTCCATGAAATAGGGGTTGGTTTCCGGATTCAAGTCATAGCGCCAGATCAGAGGCGCGTGGTCTCGGGTCAGCACCGGGTTCTCCCAGCGGGTGTAAATCCCGTTATAAAAGTCCGCAGGCTTATTTTTCCGGGTCACCAGGGCCTCGTACCGGGCTCTCTCCCGGGCGAAGGCAATTTCAGACATAGACATCGGGGTCCCTCCTGATCAGTTCCATACACATCCGCCCGTTGTGATACGGGCATTTCCACGGCTCCACCGTGGGTTTGGCGGAATCCGGCACGCCGGTTTCATCCAGCCTCCAGAACCACTCCCCGCCGGGGCGCCGGTCCTCCAGCTTCTCCCTGATATACCGCCAGAGCTCCGCGGCGGCCTCCCGGAACTCCACCCGGTCCGGGCGCTTGGCAAACTCGTTGACAAAGCACAGCAGAGCTTCCGCCTGGACCCACCAGATCCGGGAACCATCCACTGCGCCCCGCTCGCACTCGTTGGCCAGGGAATGGCCGTCAAAGGCGGTTTTGAGGACACTGTCCGCCAGTTCGCTGTTGACGGCGGAAATCCGCTTCCTCAGCGCCGGATCGTCCAAGAGGCCGCAGCCCCGATCCATGAGCCAGCTGGATTCGATGTCATGGCCGTAGCTGGTCAGGTCGATGAGGGAGCGGTACTCCCGGTCGAAGAAGACCTCCTGCCGGCGCTTTTCGGGGTTGTAGACCTTTCCGGCGTAAAGCTCCAGAATCCGCTTCATGGCGGCCGCCGCCGCCGGGTCCCCGCACGCCTGATAGAGGCCGGAATAGCCCTCGAAGACGTGGAGCAGGGTGTTCATGGTCCGCTCCGCTAGCACGCCGTTTTCCGACAGCTTCTCGTTGGAGGCCGGACGGAAGTCCCGGGTAAACGCCTCCAGATATCCGCCCTCATCGGTACAGCGCTCTTCAATTATGCGGAACAGCCCCCCGGCCAAGGCCAGGGCCTCTCTGTCTCCGGTCAGGCGGAAGTACGCGCTGAGGGCATAGACGGCAAAAGCCTGATTGTAGGTGTGCTTCGTCTCGTCCAGAGGCTTTCCGTCATAGGTCAGGGACCAGTAGACACCGCCGTACTCCCGGTCCACGCATTTTTCCCGCAGGAACTCATAGGCGTGACGGGCGTATGGAAGGAGTGAGCCGTCCTGAAGCGTGTGCGCGGCCTCGGCAAAAAACCAGAGAATCCGGCTGTTGAGGATACAGCCCTTTTCCGCTTTTTTGTCCAGGCGGTGGTCGAAGTCCATATAGCCGTAATATCCGCCGTATCCTTGATCCTGCAGGGCTTTCCAAAAAGGGATCAGCCGGTCTCGGAGCATTTCCTCCGCAGCTGCGGCAATACGCTGCATGGGTAATCTCCCCTTTCTTTTAACGAATACCGGCCTCGCGGTCCGTCTCGCTGGTTTCACTGTTGGACTTGATATAGGCTGTGATTTCCTCCGCCGTCGTAAAGGCCAAACCCACATAGCTGTCGGCACAGCCGTAATACAGGGCGATGCGTCCGGTGTCCCCGTCGGCCAGGGCGGCGCAGGGAAAGCAGACATTGGGCACAAATCCCCGCTCTTCATACCATTCCTCCGGCGTCAGCAGGAAGTTTTTGCAGCGATGGAGAACCCTGCCGGGCTCCTCCCGGTCCAGGATCGCGCCGCCGATGGAATAGACATAGCCGTTGCAGGTTCCCGTGACACCGTGGTAGAAGAGCAGCCAGCCCTCATCCGTCTCGATAGGGGCCGCGCCGCCGCCGGTTTTCACGTTCTCCCACCAGTTGCCGCTCTTGCCCAGGACGTGGCGGTGGCGGCCCCAGAACTCCAGGTCCGGACTCTGGCTGAGAAAGATGTCCCCGAAGGGGGTGTGGCCGGAGTCGGAGGGCCGGGAAAGCATGGTGTACAGGCCGCCGATCTTCCGGGGGAAAAGGACGGCGTTGCGGTTGAAGGGAATAAAGGGGTTTTCCAGGCGGGTGAAGGTCTTGAAATCCCGTGTCTCCGCCATGCCGATGGACGCGCCGTAGAAGTCCTGGCACCAGATGACGTAATAGGCGTCCTCCACCTTCACCAGCCGGGGGTCGTAGGCGTAGACCGGCTGGGCGGGGTTTCCGTCCCGGTCCACAAAATGAATCTTTTCCGGGTCAAAGGTCCAACAGATGCCGTCGGCGCTGCGGCCCAGGTAGATATAGGGGACGCCGTTGGTCTGCTCCCCCCGGAAGACGCCAATGTATGCACCTTCGTAGGGAGCCACGGCGCTGTTGAAAATTCGGGCCACGCCCGGCAGGGGATTCCGTCCAATGACGGGGTTTCCCGCATAGCGCCACACCGGCGCGGCGCAGTCTGCGGGACGGTCCTGCCAGGGGATATTGGGCAGGGCAGGGCAAATCAGTTTGCTCATATGGTCAGTTCCCTTTCTGAGATTCCCCCTTGTTCCCGCCCGGCTGCGCCGGGCGGGCGGGGAGGAATGAGGTGAGGCATCATCAACCCTTAACCGCTCCGGCGGCCATGCCGCTGTAGATCTGGTCCTGGCAGAGCAGGAAGATGATGAGGGCCGGGATGATGGTGATAAGGACGCCGGCACAGATATAGTTGTACTGGCTCCCCATGGGGCCGGTGAACACGTACAGGGACGTGGAGACCACATTGAGGCGGGTCTTGTCCTGAAGGTACAGTCCGGCCATGTAATACTCGTTGTATGTGCTGACGCCCTTGAGAATGGCGCTGGTGACGATGGCGGGCTTCAGCAGGGGAAAGAGGATGCGGAAGAACGCGCCGAAGTAGGAACAGCCGTCGATGATGGCGGACTCGTCCAGAGTCACCGGTAGGTTCTCGAAGAACTGCAGGAAGATGTAAATGGTGATGACGTCCGTGCCCAGCATCAGGATGATGTAGCCGTGGAAGGAGTTCACCAGGCCCAGGCTGTCCATGATCTGATAAACGGTGACCTGACTGGCGATGCCAGGAATCAAGGTGGCAACCATAAAGAGATTTCGGATCAGGGTGTTGCCTGTGAACTGGAACCGGTTCAGCACATAGGCCAGCATCGCACTGATGAGAACGCTGCCCACCAGGACGCAGATCAGGATCAGAAATCTGTGCAGGAATGCGCTGCCAAGGTCTGCCTGCTTCCAGGCGGTGATAAAGTTATCAAAATACAGCCAGCTCTTGGGCAGGACCATGACGTTGGTGGTCTGGTATTCCTCTACGTTCTTGAACGCTGTGATGACACAGGAGACAATGGGCACCAGCGCCACGAAAGCTGCGAAAACCAGCAAAACATATTTCAGGACGTTGACAACGATTTTTTTGCCCTTATTCATTTTGACGCCTCCTTTGTGCCGTAATCATGGGGCCAGTTCTCCCGGTAATCCAGCCACTTCTCTACCAGCTTCTGGATGACCGTCACCAAAACGATAATCACCAGCAGGACCACGGCCATGGCGCTGGCCAGGCCCACTTTCATATCCGTATGGGCCAGCTTGTTCATGACCACGAAATAAGTGGAGGTGCCAAACGTTCCGTTTGTGACCACATAGGGCATCTCGAAAACGGACAGCGCGCCGGAGATGGAGAGGATCAGGTTCAGCACCACGATGGTGCGGATGGAGGGGATGATAATGCTCTTGAACCGCTGCCAGGCGTTGGCTCCATCCAGGTCGGCGGCCTCATAGAGCACCGGGTCTACCGAAGCGATGCCCCCGATGAAGAGGACAATGTTCTGTCCAATGTACTTCCACAGCGAGCAGCAGACCAGGACGATGTTGTTGATAGCCTGATTCTCCAGCCAGTTGGGGGTATTGGCAATGCCGATCCAGCCTAACAGGGTATCCAGCACAAAGCCAGGGTTCAAAAAGAACTTGAAAATGAAGCCCACAGCAATGCCGCAGATCAGACGGGGGAAATACAGCGCGCCCCGGAAGAAACGGCTTCCCCGGACCTTAAAGCTGAGAATGGTAGCGAAGAGCAGGGCCAGGCTGATCTGGAACACGGAGCCCACCATGTAATAGAGGCTCAGTTTCAGGGCCTGAAAGCAGTCGCTGCGGGTGAAAACATCTATGTAGTTCCGCAGGCCTACAAAAGACCGGACCCGGAGATAGTCCCGGTTGTAGAAGCTGAACTGTACCATTTTAAAGAACGGCAGGTATGTGAAGGTAAAGAGCAGCAGCAGGGGGACAAACAGGAACACGATGGTGCAGATGATCTGCTGTCCCCGCATGGTCTTGCACTTTTGCGCGAAGGTAAGTTTCGGTTTATCCAGCGTGCCTTGAGGCTTGTTCATGTGGTTCCCTCCTTATTTCTATGTTCCTCCTGCCAAGGGCCGTCTTTTGACGGCCCTTGGCAGGGCAGTGACCGGTCACTGGGCGGGCGCGCAGCGCTCCACAGCGGCGTTCCAGCGGCTGTTCCAGTCGGCGATAATGTCCTCAAAGGTCTCATTTCCGGTGATAACCGCCTCGACAATGCGCTGGACATGGCTTTGGTCGGCGTCGAGAGAAAGCTCGCTCTCCCGGTTTACATCCGCCTGGAGAGAGGCCAGCTCCGTAGGAGCGGCGGTGTCCTCCACCAGCCCGATTCCTTCAAATGCGGACAGGGTCTCGGGATAGGGCTGACTTTTAAGCACCGGCACGCCGCCCTGGTCATAGGCAAAATTGCTGCTCTCAGTGAGCCATTTGATGTACAGCATAGAGGCGATTTTGTTCTCCTCGCTGGCATATTTGTTTACACCATAGCAGTAGTCGGCTCCGGCGGTGGCATACTGTTTTCCGTCAGGCTGAGTGATGGGGAAGGGCATATAACCAATGTCGGCGGCATTGGGGCCGGCCTCCTGCATCTGAATAATGGCCCAGGAGCCCAGCACCATGCATCCGATCTCGCCGTTGTTTATCATGGGCTTGCAGCCTTCCCAGTCGGTGGCGGTGGGGGATTCCTCGGTCAGGTCCTGGCTGACCGCGTTATAGAGCAGGCTATACACAGCATAAGCGCCGGTGCCGTCACCCCGGTCGGCAAACGGGTCCTTGGTCTGGGGCATGGTGATGTTTTTCCAGTCCGGGTCTGCGGTGGCGCCGCTGTAGATATAAGCGTCCCAGGCGGTCATCGTCCAGCCGGCGGCAAAGTTGGTATACAGTGGAATGGCGTCGGTTTTATCCTTGATGTCCTGAAGAAACTTCAAAAACGCATCCGGGGTCTTGGGCAGGTTCTCACCGGTATAGCCCGCGGCCTCGGCCACCTTTTTATTATAGATGATGCCCTGGGCATTTCCGGTGGAGGGGATGCCATAGACCTGGCCGTCATAGGCCCGGTTTGTGGCAAAATTGTAATCCGACTCAGACTCAATTTCGCTGAGGGCGCACATGGGATGGAAATACATGTTCAGGTCCGGCAGCAGGATCGTGGTGGGAATCATGCAGATATCTCCCCAGTTGCTGGAGGAGATTCGGGCGGTCATATCGTCGTTGTAATTTGTGATGCCTTCGTATTTAATGGTGATATTAGGATAGAGCGCATTGAATTCCTTTGCAAAATCAGTAAAGTCCCGCCTGTCCGGGTCCTCCAGGATCAGGTCGGTGCGGTGGGTGATGACGCGGAGTTCAGCAGTGAGATCGGTGTAGTCCTCGCCAACCTTGAGGCTTGCGTAGCTGGGGCCGCTGTACTCCGGCTCTTTGCCGCCGCCTCCTCCTCCGCAGGCGGCGAGCAGCCCGGTCAGCATAACCAGAGCCAGTAGCAGGGACATCGCTTTTTTCATGTTCAATTCCTCCCATTCGTTTGTTAAACGAAAGCTAAATAATAGCTAACATTTACCTTGCTAATAACTATAATCTTTTCTCAAAAATTAGTCAATACTTTATTTTATTTTTAGCATTCCCGCCAAAAATCACAGGCTTTTTTGGCAAAGCCACCGGATGAAGCAGCCCAGGCAAGAAAAGGCGGACTAAATCCTCCGATTTAGTCCGCCTGAATCATTTTCGATTTTACGATTTGACTTTAATGCTTCCCGCTGCTCTCCCGGAGCACCATCTGACCGGAGACCTTGAAGGTCAGCGGTTCCGTCTGCTCCTGCCGAAGCCGCGCAGAAATACGGTTTACCGCCGTCTCCGCCATCTGCTCCACATTCACCCGGTAGCTGGTCAGCGGCGGCTGACAGAGCGTGGCAAACCGGAAGTCATCATAGCCGCAGACGGCTATATCCTCCGGCACCCGCTTCCCCGCCCTGCGCAGGATCTCCACCAGGCGATAGGCGACCTCATCGCAGCTGCACAAAAACGCCTGGGGCAGTTCCTCCGGCAATTTCAAGGGAATAAAGTCCCCCTTTTCGTCCCGGTCCTCCAGCAGCCAGTCTTCCCGTGGGGTCAGGCCCGCCATGCGGAGGGCCCGCTGATAACCCAGATACCGATCCATAATACTGCATGTGGCCCGGATGCTGCCCACAAAGCCGATGTCCCGCCGTCCCTGGGCCAGCAGGTGTTCCGTCAAGGCGCAGCCGCCGTCCAGATTGTCACTGACCACACAGTCCGCTTTGCCGCCGGGGATGTAAAAATCCAGCAGCAGACAGGGCAGGCCGCTGCCGGCCACCGCATGGAGGTAATCCGGGTCCAGGTTGCCCAAAAAGATCAGCCCGTCCACCTTCCGCCCCGTCACCAGCACCGGAAGGGAGGCAGACCGTTCTGCCTCCCGGGAGACAATCTCCATCATGCAGGTCAGTCCCTCCGCCCCGCAGGCCAGGACCAGGGAGCGGTACAGGCTGGTATAAAAGGAGAACACATTCTCGTTGAAAAAGCGGTCTGCTACCAGCACGCCCACATTTCCTGTTCCGGCGGCGGCCGGGCCCCGGACGCCCTCATACCCCAGTTCCTGAGCCAGGGCCACCACCTTGGCCCGCATCTCCTCGCTGACGCCGGATTTTCCCGCCAGCGCCTTGGACACGGACACCACACTGATGCCTAACCGCTCCGCGATGTCCGCCATCCGCACAGGTTTTCCCATGAAACTTCCTCCGTCCATACTCCTCTTGTGAGAGAGCTGTAATCTTCGTTGCTTTCATTATAAATGATTCAGCCGCTTTCGTCAATGGCCGCCGGTAAACCCGGCTGGCAATCAGACTAAATTTATTTGAATTTTTAAGCTAATTTGTTGATTGCTTTTTCCGTCTCTCCGTGTTATGCTGACGGAGATTACAAGAGTATCTGGAGGCAGAAGCCATGATTCAGAATATTTTTGAAATTCCCCACCTGCGTTTTCTGGGCCGTTTCCATCCTGAAACCGCCCGAAGAGCCGGCATTTTGCCCCTGTTCTGGACCGGCAGCGGCGTAGAGCTGTGCTTTTCCGGGACGGAGCTTCATGTGATCCTGGAGGCCGATTTTGCGGAAATGCCGCCCTGGGCGGCCGTGGAGGTCAACGGTGCGCTTCTCCTGCGAATGCCGCTGAACCGGGGCGTGAACGACCTCTGCGTGTTCCGTGGCTTGCCGGCGGGGATTCCGAAGCGCGTCCGACTGCTGAAGGAGACCCAGCCCATGCCGGAGGACCCTGTGGGCCGCCTCTGGCTCTCAGAGCTTCGATGGACCGGCGGAGAATTTCTCCCCCTCCCCTCCCCGGCCTGCCGTCTGGAGTTCGTAGGGGACAGTCTCACCAGCGGCGAGGGCCTTTATGGCGCACGGGAGGAAGCGGATTTTGCCTCATCCTGGTTCAGCGCCGTCAAAGGCTTTCCTCAGCGGACGGCGGACCGGCTGGGGGCGGAGTGCCGCATCGTCAGCCAGAGCGGCTGGGGACTCCGTTCCGATTGGCGGAATGATCCCTGCCATGCCCTGCCGGATTACTACACACAGGTCTGCGGCGTCGCCGCCGGAGAGCTCAATGCCGCTCTGGGAACCCAAAAATCCTGGAATTTTGCCTCCTGGCAGCCGGACGCCGTCATCGTCAATCTGGGCTCCAACGATGCCGGGGCCATGGAGAACCCGCCCTGGCTGGGACCAGGCGGCGAGACCTTTCAACAGCACCGGGACGCCGGGGGCCTTGCCCTGCTGGAAGATGCCGCCGTGGATTTTTTGAAGGTCCTCCGGCAGAAGAACTCCGGCACAAAGCTGATCTGGGCTTACGGAATGCTGGACACGCCCCTGGGGCCCTGCCTGGAGGGAGCTGTCGCCCGCTTCCGCCGGGAGACCGGGGATGAAAACACGTGGTATCTGCCTCTTCCCGCCGTGACAGAAGAGACCATGGGCGCACGGCTCCATCCCGGCCCCGCCTGTCACGAGGCGGCGGCGGAGACCATCGTAAACTTTCTGGAAACGATTTTGCGGGATAGCAGATCAGAATTTAAATAGGAGGATTTGACATGAACACAGTTTATCAGCGCTGGCTGGAGCGGGCAGCGGACGATTCCGGCCTTGTCCGGGAACTGGAGGAGATTCGGGACGACCCCGCCGCCGTCTCCGACCGCTTTTACCGGGACCTGGCCTTTGGCACCGGGGGGCTTCGAGGCGTCATCGGCGCGGGAACCAACCGCATGAACATCTACACCATCCGCCGGGCCACCCAGGGTCTTGCCGATTATCTCAACGCCTCCGGCCTGCCCAAAGCTGTGGCCATCGCCCATGACAGCCGCATCAAGGGCGGACTCTTTTCCCGGGAAGCCGCCCGGGTTCTGGCCGCCAACGGCATCACCGCCTGGGTCTACCCCCGGCTGGAGCCCACCCCCGCCCTGAGCTGGGCGGTGCGGTACTTGAAGTGCGGCGCGGGCATCTGCGTCACCGCCAGCCATAACCCCGCGCAGTACAACGGCTACAAGGTCTATGGCGCGGACGGCTGCCAGATCACGCCGGAGGCGGCGGACCGGGTGCTGTCGTACATGGAACAGACGGACTGCTTTGACGGCGTGAAGCTGGCGGACTATGAGCAGGCCGTTCAGAACGGCATGATCCGGGAAATTGAGGACGGCTGTCTGGACGCCTTCGTGGACGCCGTGCTGGCCCTGCGCCCCGGAAATGACGTGAGCCGGCTGAAGCTGGTCTATACGCCTCTGAACGGCTCCGGCCTGGAGTGCGTGAAAAAGCTGCTGGAAAAGATGGGCGTCCGGGAGCTCATTACGGTTCCCTCTCAGGAGCGCCCTGACGGAAATTTCCCCACCTGCCCCTATCCCAATCCGGAGATTCGGGAGGCCATGGAGGAGGGCCTGCGGCTGTGCGGCCAGGTCCGTCCCGACCTGCTGCTGGGTACAGATCCGGACTGCGACCGCATGGGCGCGGCGGTGCCGGACGGAATGGGCGGCTACCGGCTGATCAGCGGCAACGAGATGGGTGTCCTGCTGCTGGACTACCTGTGCCGCACCCGCCTGGAGCGGGGGACCATGCCGGAAAAACCGGTGGCTGTCTCCACCATCGTCTCCACGGACATGGCCGCGTCCGTGGCTGCGCATTACGGCGTAGAACTGCGCCGGACTCTGACAGGTTTTAAGTATATCGGCGAACAGATAGGCCTTCTGGAGGCAGAGGGCCATCCGGAGCGCTTCATCTTCGGCTTTGAGGAGAGCTACGGCTATCTCTCCGGCCCCCACGTTCGGGACAAGGACGCGGTGAACGCCGTTATGCTGGCCTGTGAATGCGCCGCCTGGTATGCGGCCCAGGGAAAAACCCTGCTGGACGCCATGAAGGGCCTGTATGGGCAATTCGGCTATTACCGAAACGGCCTTCTCAGCCGGGAGTTTCCGGGCGAGGACGGCATGAAGGCCATGAACCGCCTGACGGCCGCCCTGCGGACGGCGCCGCCGGCGGAGATCGCCGGGCGGGAAGTGCTGGAAACTGTGGATTACCTGGGTGGGAGCACGGGGCTCATTCCCTCTGATGTACTGGAGTTCCGGATGGATGGAGGCGCAAAGCTCATCGTTCGCCCCTCCGGCACCGAGCCAAAGCTGAAGCTCTACCTTTCTGTCCGCGGCGAGAGTGAAGCGCAGGCGGAAGCTGACCTGGCGGAGCTGTCCGCAGCGGCGGACAGGCTGATGGTGAACCGTTGAAAGCCGGAAATTGGAAGCGGAGCTATGCCGGTCTCTTGGAACCTGTATTCACAACCGCTGAACGCTGTCTGAACGGCCTTTTTCCCGCCATACCGCGCCGGTTTTCCTTGCAATCCGTCAGGATTGCCGCAGAAAAACTCCTTGTCTGACAGGAAAAATTTCCGCCCATCCAGCATCCCCTGTCTATGAATGCAGGTTCTTGCAGAGAACAGGAGCGGGTTTTCCGTCCGGACACCCCGCCGCGCCGCCTGCCTCCGCGGCCTGGCGGGCCACGGGAATTTCCCGGGCCGCATTGATTGCGGTCCCTCTGTCCCCGTTGAGAGCCTGCGCTGTTTCCTGCGTCTTGGGGAGTGTTCCTTCCCCCCCGGATGAGACCCCCGGGAGTGCGCCTTCTTTTACGACTGCGTCCCCTTCGGGTATCCCTCCCGGGGAGGCGGAAGCTTCCGGGAGCCGTGTCTGCGGCTGAGGACCGCATCCGCCGGCGGAAACTGTGAGCTGCTCTATGAAAGCCACCGCCTTTTCCCTGGAAAGCCCGCTCCGGAGGGTCTTCCCGCCGCCTGCGGCAGCCCGGAGGAGTGTACCACTCTGGAGATCACACCGCGGGACCCGGCACTGAAGGTAAGGGCCTGTCTGCTCGATACCGTTTTCGAGGATGCAGACGCCATCTGCCGGCCTGTACGCATTGAAATCAAAGACCGGGAAGCGCCGGGCCTCTCCGCCGTTTTGTCCGCTGCACTGGAGCCGGACGGCGACGGCTTTGATCTCGTCACCCTTCACGGCAGCCGGACCGGAGAGCGACCGCCTGCCCCTGTCGCGGGGAAAGCAGGGGCCTTTCTCTGCGGGGAATCTCCTCCCGCCAGTTTCACCCCTTCCCGGCCCTGTGCGAGCACACAGTCACCCAGGACCGGGGCCTGCTTATGGCAGCGGCCTTGCCTGCTTCGGGAACTTCCTGACCCAGGCGGAGCCGGACCAATACAACCGGGTCCGGGCCGGACATTCATCCGGAGGGCTTTCGGCGGCGGCTGGAGCCCGGCGCGGCCTTCCGGGCCCCGGAGGCTGTACCGCTCTGAGGAGGGCCCGGGCGGTATGAGGCGGTCTTTCCGCGGCCTCTTTCGAGAGTACCTGATCCGGGGACAGAACAAGCACCGCCCTACGCTGCTCAGCAGCTGGAGGAGTACCGCCAATACGCCCCCTGTTCCGGGACGGGGCCTGCTGCCGCCTGGCCTCTTGCCGGGAAGACGGGACCCTATGACGCTTTTCTCTGCGCGTCCAAGGGCAAAGCCCTGGCGGCGGTCAGCTTTGTGCAGGTCTGCTCCCGGGCCTGCTGCTGTTCCCCGCGGCTGAAACTGGCCGGGCCGGATGAAAGAGCTCCCTGCCGCCGGGAGACCGGAGAGGTCCGCTCCGGCGCCGGATGGACGCAGGACGGACTGCTGATGGAAGCTGTGCAGTCCGATTACCTCAGTGTATTGGCAATGCCGGAGAGGGTTCAGCGGTAATTCTCCGCCCTCCATAACGTTTACATTCTTTGAAAAGAGGTGCCATGATGAAACGCTCTGAGATCAACCGAGCCTTGAGAGAAATGGAGGATATGATCCGGAAATGCGGCTTCCCGCTTCCGCCCTTTTGCGGTTTTACTCCGGAGGATTGGCAAAAGCTCGGACACGAATACGATGAAATCCGGGACAATCTGTTGGGATGGGATATCACGGATTACGGCCTTGGACGGTTTGACCAGGTGGGCTTTTCCCTGATTACCCTTCGCAACGGTAATGTGAAAATGCCCGGTAAATACACAAAAACCTATGCGGAAAAGCTCCTGTATCTCAAAGAGGGGCAGACAGCTCCCATGCATTTTCACTGGAGCAAAATGGAGGACATTATCAACCGCGGCGGCGGGAATGTGCTGATTCGGGTATACAATTCCACAGAGGACGGCGAATTTGCGGACAGCGAGGTCACCGTGCACTGTGACGGAAGGACCTTCGCGGCTCCGGCCGGTGCGCAGATCAGGCTGCGGCCTGGCGAGAGCATGACGGTACACCCGTATCTGTACCATGATTTTGAGGCGGAGGCCGGACCGGTCCTGCTGGGTGAGGTCTCCATGTGTAATGATGACGAAAACGACAACCGGTTTTACGCACCGATTGGACGCTTTCCGACAATTGAGGAGGATGAGCCGCCCTACCGCCTTCTCTGCACAGAGTATCCAAAAGCACTGGCAATAAAGTGAAAAGCGTCGCCGCATGAATGAGTTCGTAAAACCTGTGTTGCTTTTTTCCAAAATTTCGATTTGTTCCGGGCACAGCATTCAGCAATCCCTTGGCGGCAGATCAAAGCCATGCGGAACATCGCAGCTCACAGTTAGGGATCTGTTGCACCAGAAACAACGTGGAAAGCGATTTGTACCGATATTCCTATGCCTGAAAATTATTGCCGCTCCGTTCTGGACGCCAGTCCCTGCGAAGGGTACCGACCGCTGTTTTGGGGAAAGGCAAAACAGGTGAAACCATTGCAGTGCAAGGGTTTTCAGTTTCGCTATTTTCTCCGGAATCTGTGCACAATCGCTGAGAATATTGCAGATACAGGGTTTTTCCTTTGGATGGCAGAAGTCTCCGGCCCTGAAGAACGCTCGTTCGAATCCGGCCGGACATGTCAAAAGCTCTGAAAACGCAGTTTTCATGGATTTTTCATAACATATCGCATCTGTTCCTCAAATTCCTAAAGGTGGACCTTACCGTGTCCAAATACGCCGGAACCCAGACGGAAAAACCAGCAGGCCGCTTTCGCCGGGGAGTCCCAGGCCCGGAACAAGTACACTATTTTGTATCCAATGCCAGGAAAGAGGGCTTTGTGCAGATCGCCGCCCTGTTCCCGAAAACCGCCGGCAACGAAAAAGAGCGCGCCAAAATGTGGTTCAAGGAGCCGGCGGGCATCGGCTCCACCGCTGAGAACCTGGGAGCCGCCGCCGACGGCGAGAACTACAAGTGGACGGATATGTACGAGGGCTTTGCAAGGACCGCCGAGGCGGAGGGCTTCCCCGAGCCGGCCGCGAAGTTCCGGGCGGTGGCGGAGATTGAAAAGCGCCACGAGGAGCGTTACCGGGCCCTGCTCCGCAATGTGGAGGCCCGGAAGGTCTCCAAGAAGAGCGAGGTCAAGGTCCGGGAGTGCCGGAACTGCGGTCACAGTGTGGTGGGAACCGCCGCCCCGGAGGTCTGCCCTGTCTGCGCCCATCCCCAGGCTTATTTTGAAGTCCGCACGGAGAATTATTGAGTACATCGCACATAAGCGGCAGCGGCATGGAGCATGGCTCCATGCCGCTGCTTTCAAAGGACTTCTTCTCTGTCCTTTGCCGGTTCGGTTTTCCTCTTCCTGGCGGATGGAATCGGTTTCCCTGTGATTTTTACCACTCCAGGCGTTTGACGCTGCCGGATTTTCGGCAGGGGCACATATGTAAACACAGGCCGATTCGCCTGCGGAATGGTTGCGGTAAGGCCATGGTTCCGTCCGGGTACCGGTTTGAGATATGGCCCCTGCGCCGGGTTACGATGGCTTTCGCCGCGGAAAGGCCGATCCCGTATCCGCCGGTCTCCCTGGCTCAGGAGGAGCCGGCACGGTAAAAGCGGACAAAATAGCGGGGCAGCGGCGCCGGGGCCAGCACCTCACAGGGATTCGATACAGAAATGCAGAAATTCCGCCTCCGGCAGTCAGGGAGAAGTGAACCGCACCGCCTGGATTGAAATTCAGCAACCCACCAGGCGCTGCGGGGGACATCTGGCGGCGCCGGACCTGAGTTTTGCCGCGGACAGCGGCCAAATCTACGGATTCCCCGGCCCCAGCGGCGCGGGAAAATCCACCGCCATGAACATCGTGACCGGCTGTCTCGCCGCCGCGGAGGGGTCCGTCCGCATTGACGGTTACGGCATCCTTGAGCAGCCCGAGGCGGCCAGCAGGCGCATCGGCTACCTGCCGGAGCTGCCGCCGCTGTACATAATTGAATACGGTCCGAGCGGCCTTTTTTCCACCATGCCGCGTCGATTCCCCCTGCAGTCTGTCAGGAATGCCGCGGAAAATCTCATTGTCCGGCAGGGAAGATTCCCGCCCGTCCAGCATTCCCCGGCTATGAATACAGGATCTTAACTTTTCGTTTGGACACGCCCCCGCTGCCGGAGCGCAATCAAACAGCCGCGGACGGCGGGAACAGGCTCCGGCGGCCCCGGCAGCCTGGCGGAAGGACGTGACGCACAAAAAACCGGCGGACAGGAAGCCCTGCCGCCGGCTGCAAAGAGGGAAAAGAAACAGAAAGAGAGGAAATCGTGTCTCCTCCTTGGAGGATGGTATTAGCATACCCCCTAAATTTGAAATCAATCTTGCTTTTTTTTAAACAAATTGTGAACCTTTTCCGTTTTCAGAGGATTTTCAGGAGAAAAGGATACATTGAGACAGACGCAGGGAGGCTCCTGTTTCCCGGCCAGCCGCACGGAAGGGCCCTGCGGCCTGTAAAATTGACAAAGCCCGGCGTTCTGGGATATAATAAATCCAGACATTCCCGACACATCACGATTTCCCGGCGGACCGCCGCCGGATCAGAAAACAGGAGGACCTTTCATGACCTGGAAAGAAAAACGGATCGTTACCATATTGCTGTCCATTATCACCGTTCTGTTCGCCGCGCTGCTGATAGTCCTGGGCTTCCGCTACCGGGCGGCCCGGGAGGCGGCGGTGGGGGGAGCAACCATTGGCGCAGCGCCGTCTTCCTCCGGCAAGAACGCCGTCCCCCAGAGCTACACCGCCATCAGCTATGACAACGGCTCCGCCACCCTCTCCTTCACGCTGGACGAGCAGGGGGCGTGGATCTGGGCCGACGACCCGGACTTTCCCCTGGACGACCTCACTGTCGCCTCCATTGCCGATGAGCTGTCCAGCCTCCATTTTCAGCAGACCCTGCCTGCCGGGGAGTCCATGGAGACCTATGGCTTTACCACCCCCTCCGCCACCCTCTCCGCCACCAACAGCCGCGGAACCACGCAGACCCTGGTCTTCGGCAAAACCACCACCGACGGAGACAGCTATTATCTCCAGATGAACGGGGACGAAAGTACGGTTTACATTGTAGCGGATACCCTCTGCAAATACATGTCCACACCCATATACAACATGTGTGTTCTGCCCCGGCTGCCTGAGCTGTCTGAGGCAAGCCTTCTGGCCCTCAGCATTCAGGGCCCCGTCCCCGCGGAAACCGGCGGCGGGGAAGGGGAAGAAGGCGGGGAGGGAGAAGCGCCGGCGGAGCCCCCCGAGCCGCCCATGACAGTCCTCAGCGCCCGGCGGGCCGAGGGAGAGGGCCAGTCCACCCTGTGGTTCCAGGAGAACAACAATGTCACCTCCAGCCAGCTTCTCCAGGACCTGTTAAAGGACCTGTCTCACATGACCCTTCTCAGATGCGTGGACTACCGGCCCAGCGAGGAGGCGGAGGAAATCTGCGGCTTTGACGCGCCCGGCGCCGTCCTCACCGCCGGCTACACCGTCAACGGCTCGGAGCAGACCCTGACCCTCTCCGTCGGCGCCCAGCTGCCGGACGGCTCCGGCCGCTATGTCCAGCTGGGGGACAGCAGCACAATTTACTCCATGTCCACAGACGATCTGGACCCCCTGATGTACATTGCCGCCAACGGCCTGAGCGGCTGAGAAGGCCGTACCGGCGGCGCTGGCCCGGGATTTCCGCCCGGTTGCGGTTCATACAGGCTTCATGCTGAAAGGAGGCCCCTATGCGGGTGCTTGTAATAGAGGACGAGGTCCGTCTGGCGGCGACGCTTCAGGACCTTCTGGAGCTGAACGGCTACACCGCCGACGTCCGCCACGACGGGGAATCCGGTCTGGATGAGGCGCTCACAGGCATATACGATGTGATTCTGCTGGATGTGATGCTGCCCAGGCTGGACGGGTTCACCGTCCTGCGCCGCCTGCGGGAGGCGGGGGGCTCCGTGCCGGTGCTGATGCTCACCGCCCGTTCGGAGATATCCGACCGGGTGGAGGGGCTGGACCGGGGGGCGGACTACTACCTGACCAAGCCCTTTGACCCCAAGGAGCTCCTGGCCTGCATCCGGGCCCTGACCCGGCGGCAGCCGGAGCTGCGGAACCTGGACCTGCTGGAATTCGGAGACCTGCGGCTGGAGAAGAACAGCTTTGCCCTGAGCTGCGGGGAGCGCTCCGTCCGGCTGAGCCGGAAGGAATTTGACATGATGGAGCTTCTGATGCTGAACCGGAATCTGGTGCTCACCAAGGAATCCCTTCTCCTGAAGCTCTGGGGCTATGAGTCCGATGCGGAGGACAACAATGTGGAGGTTTACATCTCCTTCCTCCGGAAAAAGCTGACCCATCTCCATTCCTGTGTAAAAATCCGCACCATCCGCATGGTGGGTTACTGTCTGGAGACGGAGGAAGCGGGCAAACCGGGGGGAAAAGACTGAGAACCTGTGTTCACAACCGCTGAATGCTGTCTGAACGGCCCTTTTCCGCTATACTGCGTCGATTTCCCTTGCAATCCGTCTGGATTGCCGCGGACAATTTCCCTGTCTGACAGGAAATATCCTCGCCCATTCAGCATCCCCCGGCTGTGAATACAGGTTTTGACGGTTTTCGTCGAACTGTGGGAACAACAGAATTTTTCCACTTTTTCCCCGAATTTTTCCACAAATTCAACAATGTTCAGAGGAGGAGCCTGCCATGATCCGAAAGCTGCGGCTGAAATTCGTGGCGGTCTGCATGGCGATGGTCACCGCCGTGCTGGCGGTGGTGCTGTTTGCCGTGTTTGTCTCGGTGGAAAGAAACATCGAGGATCTGAGCCGGCAGGTGCTCCGCCGGGTCATTCAGGAGGAGCGCTCTGCCCGCGCCCCGGAGATCGGCGTGGAAATCGGCGGAGACAAGGTGCTGCTGCCTTACTTCACAGTCTCTCTCTGGCCCGGCGGCGGAGGCTACACTGCCTATGTCACTGGCGGTACCTATGCCGACCTGGAGGATACGGAGGAGCTGGAGGCGGTCCTTCGGGACTGCATGGACCAGCAGAGGCCGGAGGGGGTGGTGAGCCGGTACGGCCTCCGCTATCTCCGGCAGGACAACGGACTGTTCAGCCGCCTGGCCTTTGTGGACATGTCCATGGAACAGGCCATGCTCCGGGAGATGATGGGCTCCTACCTCCGCATTGCGGCGGCGGCCTTCACGCTGCTGCTGGGGGTGTCCATCCTGCTGGCCTGGTGGGCCACGCACCCAGTGGAACGGGCCTGGAGGCAGCAGCGGCAGTTCCTGTCCGACGCCTCCCACGAGCTGAAAACGCCGCTGACCGTCATTCTCTCCAACGCGGAGCTGCTGGAGGCCCTGCCTATGGAGGAGCGCCCCGCCCGCTGGCGGGACAATATCCTCTCCGAGGCCCGGCAGATGAAAAACCTGGTGGAAGAGATGCTGACCCTGGCCCGGGCGGACAACATGAGCCAGACGGCCGTTTTGTCGGAGGTCTCCCTCTCCGACGCGGCGGAGGACTGCGCCCTCTCCTTTGAGCCGGTGGCCTTTGAGGCCGGGAAAGCCCTGGACTGTGAGATTGCCGGGGACATC
The DNA here is from genome assembly GCA_910575505.1 of Oscillospiraceae bacterium. Taxonomy (GTDB): domain Bacteria; phylum Bacillota; class Clostridia; order Oscillospirales; family Oscillospiraceae; genus Oscillibacter. The sequence goes on along the minus strand of CAJTFK010000002.1, from coordinate 261,680 downwards.
CTGGTTCTTGGGGACCGGGACAAGCTGCGGCGGCTGGTTTCCATCCTGCTGGACAACGCCGTGAAGTACGGCCGGGCGGGGGGGACCATCACCCTCTCCCTCCAGCGGACGGAGCGTCAGGCCCGGCTGACGGTCTCCAACCCCGGCGAGCCCATCCCGGCGGAGCAGCTGCCCCGGCTGTTCGAGCGGTTCTACCGGGCGGACGCCTCCCGGGGGGAGCAGTCCGGCTTCGGTCTGGGGCTGAGCATCGCCGCCGCCATCGCCGCGGAGCACAAGGGGACCCTGAAGGCCGAGAGCGACCCGGAGAGCACCCGGTTTATTTTTACAATGCCGCTGAAAAAATGAGGGAGGGTCTTTTATGAGGAACCAGGTCCTGTACACCGCTTTTTGACGGAACACCGTGCAGGGGCCCTGTTTCCCTCTGTTCTTCCGGCGCCCTGCTCCCGGAAGCCGGACTGAAACAGAGTCCGTTCCCCGCTCTCTGTCAGGACGGCCTTGACGTTTCAGGCCGCTTATTGTATGATAAAGACATCCCAATCGGGAAAGGATCTATAAACATGGGACAAACGGACCTCCCATTCAAGACATTGATCCGATTTGTGCTGGACGCTCTGCGGGAAATCAACGAGGAACCCGACAGAAAAAGAGGGCTGCCAAGATGGCGAGGGTCCTGGACAACCCGCAAAAGACCCTGGAGGACTGACATACGAAAAAGCGGGGGAATTCCCCGCTTTTTCCTTTGCCTTCCGGAAAGATTAAGAAAACCTTAAGAATTTTGTCGGGCCGTTTGTAAGAATTGGCTGGTATGCTGTAAGCAGCTCAAGGGAGGAAGCAGACATGAACGAATGCATTCTGGTTGTAGACGACGATCCGGAGATTGTCCGGGCCATTGCCATCACCCTGGAACGGGAGGGCTATCAGGTCCGCCGTGCCTATGACGGCATGGAGGCCCTGGATCAGGCGCTGGACCCGGCGGTGAAGCTGATTCTGATTGACGTGATGATGCCGAAGCTGGACGGCCTTTCCGCCCTGCTCCGCATCCGGGAAAAGCGGAATCTGCCCGTGATCGTCCTCTCCGCCAAAAGCGAGGACACCGACAAAATTCTGGGCCTTTCCATGGGCGCGGACGACTATGTCACCAAGCCCTATAACCCCCAGGAGCTGGCCGCCCGGGTGAAAAGCCAGCTGCGGCGCTATACCCTGCTGGGGGATGTTCACGCCGGGGAGAAACAGGGTCTGCTGGTCAACGGACGGCTCAGCTATGACCCGGCGGGCCGGGTTTTGCGGGCGGACGGGGACGAGGTGAAGCTCACGCCTACGGAGACGAAAATTTTCGAGCTCCTGATGAGGCACCCGGGGCAGATTTTTCCCGCTGAGGAAATCTACCGCCGGGTCTGGAACGAGGACGCCTATTCCTGTGAGAACACGGTGATGGTGCACATCCGCCGCATTCGTGAAAAGATTGAGCTGAATCCCAAAGAGCCAGACTATATCAAGGTGGTGTGGGGCATTGGATACAAAATGGAACAGCACGGATAAGGACCCCGGCGAAGCCCTGGAGCGGTTTGTGGCGGAGGAGGTCCGGGAGGCCGTGGAGGCGGGAAAGACCGTGAAGGTCCTCCGCCCCGGCGGGCGGGTCAGGGCGTTTGCCGCTTTCCTGGCCTTCTTTCTGGGGGTGACGCTGACTCTCTCCAGCCTGGGAACCGCGGCGAACCGGGTCGCCTGGGAGCGGGACCCGGTCCCCCGCTTTGCGGAGGACTGGCAGGAGACGGAGCGGTTCCGCTCCGAGGTCTCCTCTTATCTCCGGGACTTCCTGACCATCGGGGCAGGAGGCAGGCCGGATTTCTACAGCTATGACTACTGGGACTACTGGCTGGAGGCGGAGGAGGGCGGCGAGCTGGGCTGCGTCCTCCAGGAGGCCACCGTCCACGCCGTGGAAGAGCAGGCGGACAGATGGCTGAACATTGCGGGAATCGTGGACAAGGGCAGCGGCGGAACTGCTTATGTGACGGGGCCCGGACTGCGGGTCGACCGAGGCTCCGCCTCCTCGGACTCCGTCCCACCCGCTGTGCCGGCGCCGGAGAAGGAGCGGGACCCGGACGAGGCGTTTCAAAACGACAAAAACGTCCTCTACTTCATCGAGACGGCGGACAAGAAAACCTATTCCAACGTGGAGGGAGGCCGGTCCTTCTTCCAGGAGGCGGAGCGGCTGAGCGGCGCCGGCACAGTCGATTTCAGCACGGGGGTCCAGGGGCAGATGGACGGCTGCAACTTTTTCCTGACCTTTCAGAACGGCCGGGTCTCCATTATCAAGGACGGGGTTTCTCTGGACGTGTATGGAAACGGGTTCTACGACAGGGACTCTCTGTGGTTCGTCCCCGGCTATGACAACTTCCCCGTCAGCGATGACCTGGAAGGCGTGACGGTTCACATGGCTGTCCGGCAGAACCCCATCCGCTACTACGGCGTAGACTACCGGACCGGGAGCTCCTACAGCGGCGGCAGCATGTACAATATCGCCCAGCAGGTGGAGGAGACCCGGAGCTTCTACCGTACCCAGGCGGCCCTGTTCGCCGCCGGGCTGGCGTGCCTGTTTGTCTGGTTCTGCCTGCGGAAGAACCGGCTGACGGCGGACCGGAAAATTGCCGCCTGGACCTGCCGCGTGTGGACGGAGGCCCGTTTTCTGCTGGTGCTGGCCTGTCTGTGGTGGGCACTCCTCCCGGGAATCGCAAATCTGGATTTCGTCTATGAGCTTCTCTACGGCTATGGCTACGGCTGGGACGGCGGCTATTCCTTTGCCTCCTGGGGCATGGCGGTTCTGCGTCTGGTACTGAGCAACATCCCCGGCCTGCTGGCCCTATACTGGCTGGTCTGGCTCATCCGCAATGACCACAGGCACAACCCCAGGGAGGTACGGAGGTCCCTCCTGCGGCCCTTTTTTCGGGCTCTTCGCGCCAGAGACCTGAAGCGGCCCATTGAAAAGCGCCTCAGCCGCCGGGCGGCCCTGTTCGCTCTGATTGCCCTCCTTCTGGGTGGGGAAATCGTGAGTATGCTCATCAACCTGACTCTGATGGGCTATCCCTCCTGGCTGCTCTGGACCGTCTATCTGCTTCCGGTGCTGCTGCTGATCTGGGCCGCCATTGTTTTGACCCGGGGAAACCTGTCTCTTGCCAAAGACCTGGGCCATCTGGCGGACCAGGTGGAGTCCGTCCGGGCCGGGGACCTGTCGAATCCCCTGATTCTCCCGGAGGACGGGGACCTGCGGAAAACGGCGGAGAGACTCAACGACATCCAGGCGGGCATGAAGGCCGCCCTGGCGGAGCAGACTCGCAGCGAGCGGATGAAGGTGGAGCTGGTTTCCAACGTATCCCATGACCTGAAAACCCCCCTGACCTCCATCCTCTCCTATGCGGAGCTGCTGCGGCAGGAGGACCTGCCTCCGGCGGCGGCGGACTACGCCCGGATTATCGACGAGAAGGCCCGGCGTCTGAAAAGCATGGTCCAGGACGTGTTCGAGGTCAGCAAGGCGGCGGCGGACCAGCTTCCCGTCCAGCCGGAGCGGCTGGACCTGGCCAAGCTCCTGCGGCAGACTCTGGCGGACATGGACGGCCCCATTCAGAGGAGCGCCCTGACCTTCAAAATCGACCTTCCCAAGGAGCCGGTGATGATTACCGCCGACGGAAAACGGCTGTACCGGGTGTTCCAGAACCTGATTGACAACGCTCTGCGCTACGCCCTGGAGGGGAGCCGGGTCTACCTCTCCCTGAAAACCGGGGAGGGTCTGGCCTCCGCCAGCGTCCGCAACACCAGCCGGACAGAGCTTGCAGAGGGAGTGGACTTCACCGCCCGCTTCGTCCGGGGGGACGCCAGCCGCACCGACGGCGGCAGCGGCCTGGGGCTGAGCATCGCCAAGTCCTTCACCGAGGCCTGCGGCGGTGATTTCCGGGTGGAGACCATGGCGGACCTGTTTACCGCCACCGTGACCTTCCCGCTGTCCTGAGCCGGACGGCGGAACGGCAAAAAGCCGGAGGCAGCATGCCTCCGGCTTTTTCAGAAATAATCGGGAATCATGAGGAATGAGGAATTGCCCTGTTTTCGATCAAATTCCTAATTCCTAACTCCTCATTCCTGATTGATCCGAACTCTCCACTCTCCACTCTCAACTCTTAACTCTACTCTTCCGCCCGTTCCTCCATCCGCTTCCGGTCCACGCAGAAATAGGAGAATTCCCCTGTGGCCAGCAGAGTTCCGTCCTCGCCGGTGATGTCCACCACCGCCAGCACGGTGGACCCGCCCCGGTGGCGGACGGTCCCGGTGGCCCGGATGACGCCGTGGGCCCGGTTGTCCAGAAAATGGAGGGTCCCGCTCTGGGTCACATAGCTGCGTCCGTCGGTGTGGGCGGCAGTGCCGGCGGCGTCGTCCGCCAGGGTGTACAGTGCCCCGCCGTGAACCATGCCGTAGGGATTCCGGCTCTCCTCCCGGATGTCCAGACGGTACACCACCCGGTCGGTCTCTACCGACTCCAGCTCAAAAAAGTTATGCTCTGTAAAGGCGTTTTTCCGCATACGCCGTTCCCGCAGGTATTTTTCCAGGTCGTTCATACTGCCTCCCACTGTCTGTTTTTTCAGTCTGCCGCCGGCGCAGCTGAAAAGAATCCAATGGATTCTTTTCAACGAAGGGCTGCTGTGCAGCGCTTAACGCATACGCGCCTTGTGCGCCGGCGGACCAAAAGCCCGCCGGTTGAAAAGGAGCTTTGCTTCTTTTCAACTGCGTTGACTATATCATAAGATGATTCATTTTTCCACCCTTTTTATCCCCTGGCCCTTTTTGCGGGAGAATGGGACAGACTGCTCCGGAAACGCACGGGCACATGAGCATTTTGAAAAAAGGGGGTTGACAAACCGGTCCGTCTGAGTATAATGAACATATGAACAGTCGTTCAAGTGTTCAGATAACAGGACGGGAGGCGAGGTTATGGAAGACCGCTACAACGTGGACTGCTGCGATTTCATCCACGCCCACGAGGACGTCGTGGAGAAGGTCCGGCGGGAGCTGCCGGGGGAGGACACCCTGTATGACCTGACGGAGCTGTTCCGCATCTTTGGGGACTCCACCCGGGTCCGCATCCTGTATGTCCTCTTTGAGGCGGAGATGTGCGTCTGCGATATTGCCCAGCTGCTGGGCATGACGCAATCCGCCATCTCCCACCAGCTCCGGGCTCTGAAAAACGTCCGGCTGGTGAAAGCCCGCCGGGAGGGAAAGACGGTGTTTTACTCCCTGGCCGACGACCATGTGAAAACCATCATTGACCAGGGACTGGAGCACGTCAAAGAATAGCATCCCCTATGCAAAAACATATCAACATATCAGGAGGAACTCATTATGAAAAAGCGTTTCAAGCTCACCGATCTGGACTGCGCCAACTGCGCCGCCAAAATGGAAGAGGCCATCAAGAAAATTGACGGGGTTCACGACGCCGCCGTCAGCTTCATGGCCCAAAAGATGACCGTGGACGCCGACGACGCCCGGTTTGACGACATCATGAAGGAGATCGTGGCCGTGTGCAAAAAGGTGGAGCCGGACTGTGTCATCAACCTGTGACATGACGTTCTGGGACCGTTGGGCCAGGGCCTACGACTGGACCCAGCGAACCAACCGGCGGGTCAACGCCGCCGCCGCGGCCCGTGTCGCGGCCCTGGTCCCCCTTGGGTCCCTGGTGCTGGACTGCGCCGCGGGAACGGGCCTGTTCTCCCTGGCGGTATCCGGCCGGGCCGGGCAGGTGCTGTGCACAGACCTGTCCCTGCCCATGCTGGACCGGGCCCGGAAAAAGGCGGCCCGGCGGGGTCTCACCAACATCGTCTTTGCCCGGCGGGACCTGCTGGCTCTGCCGGAGGCGGACGGCTCTTTTGACGCTGTGATTGCCGCTAACGTGCTCCACCTGCTGGAAGCGCCGGTGCAGGCCGTCCGGGAGCTCTGGCGGGTCACGGCCCCCGGCGGAATCCTGCTTCTGCCCACGTATCTCCAGGGCAAGGCCGGAGCCGCTTACGGGGCGGTCATCAAAATTTACCACGGAATGGGCTTTCACTACGAACGCGCTTTCACACCGGAGAGCTACCGGGCATTTTTGGAGGGTCTGAACCTGGCCCCGGCAGAGCTGGAAATCATCCCCGGCCCCCTGCCCGTGGGGCTGGCGGTTCTGCGCAGGCCGCCGGCTGAAGCATTTTGAACAAAACAAAAAAGTAAGCTCCCCGCCCTAACGAAGCACAGGGAGCCTACCGGCACAGCAGGGGCGGCATGGCCACCCTCCATGTTGCCTCCAGTATAACAGAACCCAAGGGGAAAATCAAGCGGAAAACCCGCGTTTTCAAGGAGGCGTTTTTTATGAACAGCCTTACCCGCAAACAGCGGAAAATGCTGTATCGAATCCTCGCGGCGGCGGCGCTGCTGGTCCTTGTAAAGCTGCTGCCCGCCATTTATCTGCCGGTCCGGGTCCCCCTGCTCACCGCTGCGGACCTCCGGCTGTCCCTCTGGCCGCTGTATCTCATTCCCTACGCCGTCATCGGCTGGGACATCCTCTGGAAGGCCGTCCGGAACATCCTCAACGGCCAGGTCTTCGACGAGAACTTCCTCATGGCTCTGGCCACCGTGGGGGCCTTCGCCACCGGGGAGTACGCCGAGGCGGTCTTCGTCATGCTCTTCTACCAGACCGGCGAGCTGTTCCAGGACTACGCCGTGGGCAAGTCCCGGCAGTCCATCGCCGCCCTGATGGACATTCGGCCCGATACCGCCAATCTGGAAACGGAGGACGGTTCCCTGGAGGAGGTGGACCCGGAGGACGTGGAAGTCGGGTCCGTCGTGGTGGTGAAGCCCGGCGAGCGGGTGCCTTTGGATGGCACCGTCATCGAGGGCAGTTCCGCCCTGGACACCGCCGCCCTCACCGGCGAGTCCGCGCCCCGGGACGTGGGGCCTGGCGACGCCGTCATCAGCGGCTGTGTGAACCAGTCCGGCCTTTTACGGGTGAAGGTGACCAAGCCCTGTGAGGAGTCTACCGTCTCCAAAATCCTGGACCTGGTGGAGAACGCCGGGGAGAAGAAGGCCGCCAGCGAGAATTTTATCACCCGCTTCGCCCGGTACTATACCCCCTGCGTGGTCATCGCCGCCACAGCCCTGTTTCTGCTGCCCACCATCGCCCTGGCGCTGATTCCCGCCGGGTCTCAGCCCGGCTTTCTGGCGGGCACCCAGTGGACCGGCTGGCTCCACCGTGCCCTGATCTTCCTGGTCATCTCCTGTCCCTGCGCCCTGGTGATCTCCGTGCCCCTCAGCTTTTTCGGCGGTATCGGCGGCGCATCCAAGTGCGGTATCCTGGTGAAGGGCAGCAACTATCTGGAAACCCTGTCCAAAACGGAAACCGTAGTTTTCGACAAGACCGGAACCCTGACCCGGGGCAGCTTTTCCGTCACCGCCCTGCACCCGGCAGAGGGGTTCAGCGAGGACGCTCTGCTGGAATATGCCGCCCTGGCGGAAAGCTGGTCCAGCCACCCCATTTCCGTCTCCCTCCGCAGGGCCTGTGGGAAGGACCTGGACCCCAGCCGGGTGACGGACGTGGAGGAAATCGCGGGCCACGGCGTCACCGCCAGGGTGGACGGCAAAGCTGTCTCCGCCGGCAACACCCGCCTGATGGAACGGGAGGGGGTCCGGTGGGAGCCCTGCGAGCTTCCCGGCACCATTGTCCACGTGACGGCGGAAGGCGCTTATGCCGGTCACATCATCATCTCCGATCTGCCCAAGCCCGAGGCCAGAACCCTGGTGGAGGGCCTGAAGGCGGCGGGGGTGAAAAAGACCGTCATGCTCACCGGCGACACGGAGGCCGCCGCCAGGGCGGTGGCCCGGGAGCTGGGGATTGACGAGTATCACGCCCAGCTGCTGCCGGCGGACAAGGTGGAGCGGGTGGAAGCACTGCTGGCTCAGAAGAGCGCCGGCGCGGCTCTGGCCTTTGTAGGGGACGGCATCAACGACGCGCCGGTGCTCACCCGGGCGGACATCGGAATCGCCATGGGGGCCCTGGGCTCCGACGCGGCCATTGAGGCGGCGGATATCGTGCTGATGGACGACAACCCTGCCAAAATCGCCGCAGCCATGCGCATTTCCCGGAAAACCCTGCGGATCGTCAGGCAGAATATCTGGTTCGCTCTGGGGGTCAAGGGCGCGGTGCTGCTGCTGGGCGCCTTCGGCGTGGCCACCATGTGGGAGGCTGTTTTTGCCGACGTGGGCGTGGCCTTCATCGCCATTCTCAACGCCATGCGCTGCCTGCGCGTGGAAAAGCTCCATTCGTGACGGAAATTTCCTCTGGTTTTTCGTTTCGTTTCTTGAAATAATCCTTCTTGTTTGGTATCATATGATTGGAGACCGGCGGCGGAGTCCGGGGGAAGCCAGCGCTTTTCTTCGGACGCGCCGGGTTCCTCGGGAAAGCGTCTCTCACGCTTGCCGGCGATACCAGACAGGGGGGATTTTTTATGTCTCAGCTCGTAGACCTTCAAAGCTGGCCCCGCCGGGAGCTGTTCGAGTTCTTTTCCGGTATGTCCAATCCGTTTTACAGCGTCACCTTCAGGCTGGACGTCACCCGGCTGGTCCGGTTCGCCAGGGAGCAGAAGATTTCTTTTTACTATGCCCTGGTCTACCTTGCCGCCGAGGCCGTCAATTCCGTGGAAAGCTTCCGCTATGCGCTGGACGGAGGCAGGCCGGTGCTGCTGGACCGCCGCGCGCCCAGCTTCACGGACCTGCATCCCGGCGCGGAGGTCTTTCACATTGTCACCCTGCCCCTGGAGGAAACCATTCAGTCCTTCTGCGCCGCCGCCAGGGCGAAGAGCGCGGCCCAGACCGCACTTCTGGACCATGAGGACAGTCAGGACCTGATTTTCTTCACATGCCTGCCCTGGGTGGAGCTGACGGCCCTGACCAACGAACGGGACTTTGACCCCGACGACTCCGTTCCCCGCATCGCCTGGGGGAAGTACGCCGAGGAGCAGGGGCGGTACAGCCTCCATATTTCCATGGAGCTGAATCACCGCTTCGTGGACGGCCTCCATGTGGGGCGCTTCTGCGAGGCCCTGACCCGTCTGATCGAATCCCTGTAAGAACCGGAGGCGTCCGGGTTCCGGCTGTACGCCCCCCGCAATTTTTCCCTCCCATTCATCAAAGGGCGGCGGTCCTGCCGGAACACTCTTTCCGGTCTTTCCGGGGCGGCCGCCGCGAGCCGGGGAATCATCTTCCGCCGGTTCGAAATATGATATAAGGAGTACCGTTCCATCCCGTTTCATCAAGCGTTTTGCCAGGAAAGTTGAGGTGTTGGCATGTCAATCAAGAAAAAAATCGCTTCCTTCCTATCCAGACACAAGCCCCAGCCGGAGGAGCCTGAGAGCCAGGCGGCCCCGGAGCCCATTCCGGAGAGCGCCCCGGAGGCCCAGCCCGTTTCGGAGCAGAACGAAGCTCTGCTGGAGCTGTCCGCGGACCATCCCATCAACACGCTTTACAACCAGAGGCGGCAGGAATCCGGCTACCTGCCCGCCCCCCGCGTCTGCCTGGACGAGGACGGGGAGCTTCCGCCGGAAATGGCGCGGCGGGAGGTGCGGCGGCTTCAATCAGCCCTGAAAACCGTCTGCGCCTCCCGGGTGAAGGAGGCCAGCGGAAAGGCCAAACACAGCCCCAGGAAAAACCGGAAAAACGGAAAGCAGGAAGAGGAAGCCGCGTCCGCCGACGCCCCTGCCGCCCTTCCCGACCTGGACGCCCTGCCCTATATCTTCCTGTCCTCCGACAAGCTCTATGCCTGGATCATCATCTTCCCGCCCATACGGAAGGGGAAGGAGCTGTCCCGGGAGATGCTTCTCGAGACCCTGGGGAAGCAGGGAATTTCCTACGGCGTGAACACCCGCCTGCTGGACCGCCTGGCCCACGATGACAGCCGCTATTTCCATCTGTACCTCCTGGCCAAAGGAAAGCCGGCCTTTGACGGAAAAAACGGAAATATTGTGGACAATTATCCCCGGGTGATTGAGAGAATTCTGGAGGTGAACGAATACAATCAGGTGGACTACACCTCTCTGAACCTCATCTACAATGTGGAACAGGGGCAGGAAATCTGCCACCTGATTAAGCCCACCGAGGGAGAGCCGGGACGCACTGTGGACAATCAGGAGCTTCCCGCCAAGAGCGGCCGGTCCGTCCCCCTTCCCAAGGGCCGGAACACGGAAATCAGCGAGGACGGAACCCAGCTGCTGGCCTCCATAGCGGGGCACGTGGAGTTCAGCGGGCGCAGCTTCCAGGTCAAGCCCGTGCTGGACATCAAGGGAGACGTGGACTTTTCCACAGGCAATCTCAACTTCCTGGGGGACATCAATATTCAGGGCGACGTGCTCAGCGGCTTCACCGTCCGGGCCTCGGGCAATATCAATGTGGCCGGCGTCGTGGAGGCCGGAAGCACCGTGGAGGCCGGCGGGGATCTGGTGGTCGTCAAGGGCATCCTGGGCGACGGAATCACCACGGCCCAGTCTCAAAAGAGTGTGTTTGCCAAATTCATTGAAAACGCCACCGTCTGCGCCCGGGAGAATATACAGACGGACTGCATCGTCGGCAGCGGCGTCTACTGCGGCGGGGAGGTCCTGGTCCGGTCCGGACGGGGCGCCATTATGGGAGGCCGGATCTGGGCGGCCCATAAGATTTCCGCCAAAAGCGTCGGCTCCCCCTCGGAATGCAAATCCTCCATCGTCCTGGGCGGAAGACCCTGCGTTATTTTTGAGCAGGAGGCCGCCCGGCGGGAGGTCAACGCCCTGGAAATGGAGCTGGAAAAGCTGGAGTGCCAGCCGGACAGCCCCACGAAGTCCAGCCTCATCGGAAAGGTAAAGATCAAGCTGGCCGCCGCGGGGCTGAAGCTTCAGCGGGCGAAGAAAACCCTGGATGAGCAGGCGGAGGCCCGGGAGGACGTTGCGGACGACGGGCGTCTGGAGTGTGACGTCGCCTACCCCGGAACGAAAATCACCTTTGGGGACCAGACCCTCCGCCTGCACCAGGCGTCCCGCTTCTGTGTCATCCGGCAGCTTGAGGGCGAGATTGTGATTATGTAGCGCTTCCCCCCTCAGCCCTGTGTGATGCCCCCGGCGGGCCGGATGCTCCACTGGTCCGTCTGGAGGGTGAAGATTCGGATGACCGCCTCCTCCGTCAGGCCAAACCACACGGTTCCGTTGGCGGCGGAGGCCAGGCCGCTGCCGTCGGAGAAGATTTCCGGCGGCAGGGGCTCCGGGTCCCAGGTCATGTCCGCGATGAGGCCCTGGACGCCCTCCCCGATGGTCTCGTCATAGTGTTCCAGAAGCTCCTCAGGCGTGCCGGCGGCGTAAGCTCCGCCGGCCGTTTCAATTTGGACGGGGTATGCGAACAGCTCCGCCACCGCCTGCCGGTCTCCGTCCTTCAGCCGCTCTGCCAGCAGCAGAACGAAGTCCCGGGCCGTGCCGGTCTGGATGCCCGTCCGGGTGTAGAGGGGGTCCTTCGATTCCTCCGGCGTCACCTCCAGGGGCTGGCGCTCCAGCTCTTCCATATAACGGGTGTTGGCCGCAGCGATACCGTCGAAATCCGGAGCCCTTGCCGGGGTCAGGGCAGAGAAATTAAAGCTGTCCGCCAGCTCCTCCAGCTCCTCCCGGCCAATGGGGCCGCTGGAGAAGGTGTCGTCTCCCTCCCGTCCAGTCAGCACATTTATCAGAATAAAGCTGTCTCCCAGATCCGCCAGAATCAGGGAGCGGTTCCGGGGCCCCAGGCCCAACGTGACGGGGGTCCCGTCCGTTGTCTGACAGCCCCACTCCTCAAAGCCGCTGAGGTCACCGACGTTCAGCGCCACGTCGTCAAAGGTCCCCTTGACGGAGCGGCTGAACTGGTATTCGATGGTCCCGTAGCCCTTCAGCTCTCCGGCTCCCAGCTCCGCGCCGCCATCGAAGCGGAAGGTGCCGTTTTCGTAGATGTAGCCGGACCAGGGGGTAACGTTCTCCCGGAAAAAGTCCCCCACAGCCAGGGGCCAGGTCTCCGGCAGGACCACCTCCATCCGGGTGTGGAGCTTCAGATTGTATTTTGCGATGATCTCCTCCAGCCTGTCGGCCATCTCCTGGGTGTAGACCAGGTAGTTCCCGTATCTTTCCTCGAAGCCCGTAGGGGCGTTGCCAATCGCGCCGATGATGGCCCCGTCCCGGTCATAGCTCTCCTGAAACGCCTGCCACTCCGCCAGGGCCTGGCTCTCCGGAGTGTCCGACCAGCCGGAGAGGCTGACAAAATCCTTGTACTCGTATTCGCCGGGGACCACGACGCCGTTCTCGTCCGTCACATTCACGCTGCCCTGCTCCGGCAGCAGCAGGTCCCCCAGGCCGAAGAAGTTGGCCGCCACCGCCAGTCCCGACAGCGCCGCCGCCAGGGCGGCCGCCGCCGCAATTACAGCCAGGCGCTTTCCCGCTGCTCTGCGTCTCATCATCTGATAATCCTCCCATCGAATGTCTCTGGACCCACGGACCTGGGAGAAGGTCTCCTGGTAAAAGTTCCGGTTACTCATTCTGCCACGCCTCCCCCAGCTTTTCTTTCAGCCGCTCTCTGGCCCGGGACAGCCGGGTGGTCACCGCAGACTGCTTCAGTCCCAGCAGCTCCCCGATTTCCCGGACCGTCAGCTCCTCGTAGTAGAACAGATACAATACCGTCCGGTATTTCTCCGGCAGGGCCATGACCTCCCGGTATAAGCAGGCCTGTTCCGAACGGTCGAACACCGGCGTCTCCGGAACCTCCTCCAGAGAAGCCCGGCGCTTCCGCCAGGGGCTTTTCAGCACATCCCGGCAGTAGTTCACTGTCACCCGCAGCAGCCAGCGCCGCAGGTGTTCCTGCCCCTCAAAGGGCTTCTTCTCCCGGAACAGGCGGAAAAAGACCTCCTGCGCCGCATCGTCCGCGTCCTGGGGATTTCCCAGGGCGTGGAGGGCAGTCCGGTAGACCATGCTTTGAAATTGTTCCACAGCGTTGTTAAACTGGGTCCTTTCCATATGTCATCCTCGATTCATGAGCGCTCTCACTTGATAAACGAGGGAGGGCGGGGCTTTGTCACAGATTCTGCGGACGAAATCCGGCGTCTGTTTCAAAACCGCCGGGACGCCGCCTGTGCGGCCCGCTAATGCCAGGCCCGTCTCCGGTTTTCGTGTCTGACACCAGGAGTATAGCAAGGAAATTGTACCATAAAACTGCCGCGGCGGCTTTGCCGTCTGACATTGTTTTTCCGGAAAATGGGGGGTCGGCATCAATTTGCGCGGCGCGTCAAAGCCGCCTTCGCCGGTTGGACCCTGAGAGCCTTCTTTTCCGACTGCCCGGCAGGTACCGCTCTTCCGAGCGCAAGGCGGGCATTTCCCCAAAGGACGTCCGGCTGGGAGATTCTTTGATTCTTTGCGGTGGCTTGCCTCCTTGTATATGCAAGGGCCACCCCTTCGCAAAGGGAGAGCCCCATTCGGAGATGTTGTGCAGGGGCCTGTCCTGGTCTGTTTCCCCTCCCAAAAATGGTGCGGAGCAAAGCCTGCCTCCTACACCTCGTTCTGATAAAATACATGAACGGATACGTCCCTTCCCAAAAAAGCACTTGAATTTTCCGGAGACGTCCTGTATAATAGCAGAAGAATCTGCCGGTGTGATGGAATTGGTAGACGTAGCGGATTCAAAATCCGCCGGTGGCGACACCGTGTGGGTTCGAGTCCCACCACCGGCACCATGTCGGAGCAAGCGTCATATCGCTTGCTCCGACTTTTTTTCAAAAGTCAGAGCGCACTTACTTTGCGGCTCCTTCTCTCCAAAACCGGCCCCGCTGTGCTGGGCTCCGGTTTGGTTCTGGGCGCAAACCCAAAAGCTGAAGTATTGAAAGTGGGCACTTACTCCACTCGGAAATACTCGGTTTTCTGGATTTCAGGAAGCCGGGTATTTTCCTGTTTCAGGCCGGTTCTCTCCTGCCAGCGAGGATATGAGGCGGTTTTCGGAGATTGGTCTGGATGCCGGGCTGAATGGGAAGGGCGCTATTCAGCTTCACAGCGGACAGGCTTTTCGACGCCGTATCCAGGTAGACATCAGAGTTCGCGGTGGCGGGGATGCTGCTGTGACCAAGCCACCCCTGAATTTCTTTCATGGAAACACCATTCCTCAGAAGAAGCGGGGCACAGGTGAGCCCTTATATCACAATAGAGACAAATCGGAACTCAGAATATCGCTCCCAGTCAATGGCGTTGTCTGAAGCCCTGGGGGAACCGGCCCGGCCTTCGGTTGATACGGTATGTGATGGCAGAACGCGGAGAGCTGTTTCTGATCCCGTCCCGCTTCTCTGTCCCGAGACAGGCAGTGTCCCCGTAGACCGCCCCGTCATCTTTCCGCAGAAGCCCTGCCGCCGCGGTGACAGCATGGACATTGGCGGCGGTGGCCTCCACTGTGCGAACAAAGCCGCTCCCGGCGTCCACGCCGGTGTGGCAGTTCATGCCAAAATGCCACCGGTTTCCCTTCTTCACCGAGCGCATCTCCGGGTCCCGTTTTTTCTCCGCGTTTTTGTGGAACCGGGCGCACTGATCAGTGTGGCGTCCACAAGGGTGCCGCCGCGCATTATCCGGCCAGCACCTTCCAGACCGCGGCTGACGGCGTCAAAAAACAGCCTGCCAATGCCTTTGTCCTCCAGCAGGTGCCGGAAGCGCAGCAGGGTTGTGGCATCCGGGATATCCTGCCCGAAAAAGTTGATCCCCTTAAATTTGCGCATGGCACAGCTGTCATAAATGGCGTCTTCCACGCCTTCGTCGGACAGGCTCAACCAGCATTGCAGCAGATACATCCGCAGCACGGTTTCAATCTCGATGGGGGGACGGCCGTGCTTCCCGCTGGGGTAGCGCGGCACAACCAGAGACACCCATTCCTCCCATGGAATGATCTCGTCCATGAGCTCCGGAAATTCTTTCCGTTTTGGTTTCTTTTTCCAGCAGCTGTATTCCTTGTCGCCGAACTTTCCTGTTTCATACCCCGCGGCCCCTTTTTCCTTGTTTTATCACCTCTCTTCATCCGGCAATTAAATCAGTGATTCCTTAAAAGTATGGGTGTAGATGTCCGGCGCGGCGGAAGGCTGGCTGTGCCCCGGAAGACCGGCCACTGTCGCCACGTCTGCGCTGTTCGCTGTCAACAGGCTGGCGTTGCTGTGACGAAGGCCGTGGACGTTCAGCTTTTCCGGAAGGCCGCCTTTCTTCAGGAGCAGCTTGAACCGGCAGGGGAAGGCGCTGGGGGCATAGGGTCCCGGCTGTCGTGCCTGCGGAATACGAAGTCGTTCTCGGCCAGCGTCCGGTTCTCGCAGTCGTCTGCCTGCCAGACGCACTCCCGGCAGCCATTGGCGCAGGTGATGTCATAGGCCGTGCTCCGGATCATCTGGAGCGCGTCAATGATAATAAGGGATGTATCAAGAAAGCACTTGTCAAGGGGGATATCACCCAAACTGAAAGCCTCCCAATAAACCGGAAGCTTCAAAGCTTCATCCGCAAACGTGTGAACCCATTTCAAGCCAGTTTATTAATCTCCCACATTCTGGGCATTTGTGCTCAGCCGTTTTTTCACCGATCCATCGCGACACTCCGCCTTTCTTCATACGCAGTGAATCAGAAATCACATTTGCGTGATTGCAGATCCCTTTGAATAGAGCATCCTGGGTCTCCGGCGGTTTTAGGGACGGGCGGCCCGGGACGGAGCCCGGCCCCTGCTGCATAAAATCTCCGAACGGAAGACTCCCGCGGCGGAACCGAGGGACATACGCTGCAAAAAGCGGGAGAGACCCGCCTGGGTCTCTCCCGCTTTTCCTTCCGCGTCCCGCTTGTCTGTCTCCCGCCGCCCTTTGCCGCAGCCTGTCTCAACGACAGCGGGAACCCTTACACATGATTGCAGACATGCGGAAGGGGGGGGCAAGGGTCATAAATGCAGTCTCTCAGACCTCCCGGACACTCTCCGGCGGCCGGTAGAGCACCTGTACGCCGCAGTCGTCCCGGAGCTTTTCCCGGCGGACGCTCTCCTGCAAAATCAGCCCCGCCAGAACCTGGGGGTCCTCCCCGGACCAGCCCGCCAGCAGATTCATCAGCCACTCGTCCCCCTCCGGGTCCGCCACGCCGTCGCTGATCATCACGGCAAAGCCGCCGGGGTCCAGTGACGCCCGGGTCACATCCGGGGCGGCCGCACCTCCCTGGAGCCCCGCCGGCAGGCTTCCGCCGGTAATCCGCCGGACCACGCCGCCCTTTTTCAGATAGCTGGGAGCCGCGCCGAATTTATAAAATACCGCTTCCCCGCCGCCGGGGTCGTATACACAAAGGTCAATGGTGGTAAATGTGCCGGTCTCCGTCCCCCGGAGGGCCATGGCGGAGTTCAGCGTCTTCAGCGCCGCCGCCGGGGCCACCCCCGCCTCCAGGAACTGCTGGAGCAGGCGGCAGATCATGGCGGACTCCTTCCGGGCGGGCTCGCCGCTGCCCATGCCGTCGGCCAGCAGCAGGCACCACAGGCCTCCGTCCGTGCGGAAGGACATCACCGTGTCCCCGCAAACGGTCTCTCCCTCCCTGGGCCGGAGCACCGCACCCACACGGCAGACCCCGCTCTCCGCCGTCCCGGAGGCCGGGGCCGTCAGCCCGGCGGCGGTGGCAGTGAGCAGCTCGGAGAGCTGGGCATACTGGCCCCGGGCGCTGCGCCGGGTCTCCTCCAGCTGCCGCCGGTACTGCCGCCGGAGCAGAAACGCGGACAGCTCGCCGTTGACGGCGGTCATAAACTCCGTCAGGTGGATGCAGCGGCCTGTAAAATAGACGGGAAAATCCCTGGCCAGCACCCGGCCCCGCTCCAGCAGATAGGGTGTGGCGTCGTTCAGCGCGTTGAAGGTTCCTGTATACTCTCTCTGCCAGCACAGCTCACAGAGGGAACAGCTCCGGCAAACCCGTTCCGCCGCCCGGTCGAAGATAATGGCGGGGTTTTCGTCGCCGGAGGCGGGCACACCCCGCCCCAGGCTGTCATAGAGATCCCGAAGGGCCGCCGCCGCCCGGTCCAGCTGCCTGCGCCAGCGGACCGCTCCCTCTGTTTCCTCCGCCGTTTCCCGGGCCCCTGTCCGCTCCCTCCGGCCCGGCCAGCGGAGGGGATTCCGCTGTTCCCGCCGCCGGGGTCCGGTCCCCTGGTCCTCCTCCGTTCCGCAGGCCCCCGTCCGTTCCAGACCGCGGAGGACAGTTCCCTGTTCCCGCCGCCGGGGCCCGGTCTCCTGGTCATCTGCCGGTCCGCGGACGCCGCTCCGCCCCTGCCGGTCCGAAGCGGCAGGCTCCCGGCTGGTTCTCCTGCCCCCCATCAGCCGTCGGGGCAGCGCCAGGAAAACAGCCATCGCCGCCGCTGTCTCCGGCAGAAGACCCGGAACATTTCCGGCCAGGACACCAGCCGTCACCGCCGCCAGGGCCGCCAGGGCCGCCACGGCCCGCCGGCCCGCGAAGCTCCCCGCTGCCAAGCCCGCCAAGCCCCACGCGGCAGTGAAGGACCCGCCCTGAAGTCCGCAGAGGTCCGCCGCCAGACCCAGCAGCAGCGCCGCCGCCGTCCCTGCGGCGGGCCCCCGGTCATAGGCGGCCCAGACCGCCAGAAGGCACAGCAGCCCCCGGCCCGGAGAGAAGCCCAGCACCTCGAAATCTGCCAGACCCAGCAGCAGCGCCGCCAACAGCGTCAGCAGACCGTCCGCCGGATTCCGTCCCTCGCCCCGGCGGAACAGAGGCCGGAACAGCCAGGCCGCTGCCCCTGTCAGTCCCGCCGCCCCCAGACAGGGCCCCAGGTCCGCCCAGGGTGAAAGGGACTGAATCACATAAATGCCGTTCACCGCCAGAAACAGCCCCGCCGCCGTGAGAGCCGAGGCCCGGGGCCGCGCCAGAGCCCAGCCCTGGAGGGCGGTGGAGGCGGTGAGAATCAATATGGCCACCGCCAGAAAGGGCAGGGCCTGTGTAAAGTTCAGAAACAGCGCCGCACCGGCAGCGGCCCCTGCCAGGGCGGCCCCGCCGCAGCTCCCCGGTCCCGCCGCCGACACACAGCCCAGCGCAAAGGGGGCAAAGCCCGCCGGCGTCTGGACGGCAGCCAGTGCGCCGGTCAGGAAAAAGCGAACCCCCCAGACCGGCAGCCGTCCCCGGCGCGTTCGCTCCAATGTCATCTGTCCCACAGCCTGTCCCTCCTGAAAGCGGAATTTTCCACCATTGTACCGGTTCAGGGGAGAAAAACCCGTCGGGAAAGGAAAGGGGGACTTTTCCCTGAAAAAAGAGTGGAGAGACCGGGGAATCTCCGATCTCTCCGCTCTTTATCCACAGTTTGCAAAAACTCCTCATTCCTAATCCCTAATCCCTAATTCCTAATCCCTAATTCCCTCAGCCCGCCAGGGTCAGGTCCCCGTCCTTCACCCAGCCCAGCCGCCGGCAGGCCTGATTGATGAGGGGCGCCAGCACGGCGGGGAGAACAAAGGAAATCAGAATCAGCCCCAGCCAGTCAAAGGCCGTGGGGGCGATGGCGGCGGCGCCGTTGGCAATGGCCGTCTCGCCGGGGGACACCCAGCCGGTCCAGACCCCCAGCTGGCCGCAGAAGCCGCAGGTGCCCATACCGGAATTGATGGCCGCGCCGTTCATCTCCAGCCTGAACAAACAGGTGGCAATGGGCCCGGTTATGGCGGAGGTCAGTGTGGGTGCAATCCAGACCCGGGGGTTTTTCACGATGTTGGGCATTTGCAGCATGGATGTGCCGATGCCCTGGCTCACAAGGCCCCCCCAGCCGTTTTCCCAGAAGCTCATGACGGCGAAGCCCACCATCTGGGCGCAGCAGCCCGCCACGGCGGCTCCTCCGGCCAGACCCGTCAGGCCCAGCACGGAGCAGATGGCGGCGGAGGAAATGGGCAGAGTCAGGGCCACCCCCACCAGCACGGACACGAGCATACCCATCAGAAGGGGCTGGAGCTCCGTGGCCCACATGATGACCTGCCCCAGGGCGCTGGCGGCTCTGCCGATGGGCGGAGCAATAACCCAGGCCGCGCCGATGCCGGCCAGGGTGGTGACAATGGGCGTCACCAGAATGTCCACCTTGGTCTCTTTGCTGACGGCCTTGCCGCATTCGGCGGCAATGATGGCCACAAACAGCACCGCCAGAGGCCCGCCGGCCCCGCCCAGGGCGTTGCAGGCGTAGCCCACCGTCGCCAGGGAGAAGAGGACCATGGGCGGGGCCTGGAGGGCATAGCCAATGGCCACGGCCATGGCCGAGCCGCTCATGAAGGAGGCCATGCCGCCGATGGTATAGCCTACCTCATTGATGGTGATGAGCTTGGCGGTGAGGAAGCCGATGTGGAACTGAGCGCCCAGCGTGTTCAGAATGGTGCCGATGAGCAGGGAGCAGAACAGACCCTGAGCCATAGCGCCCAGGGCATCAATGCCGTAGCGCCGGGCAGATATGACAATGTTCTTGCGCTTCAGAAAGGCTTGAAAGCTGTGTTCCATGACGATGTTCCGTCTCTTTCTTCATGTAGTTGACCAGTGTCTTGACACATGTCCTGCTTATCATAACCGAAGCGGCTTTTTTTGTCAATGCTTTTTTGCCGGCAGGGAGCGTCCATTTACGCATTTTATCAGGGGAACGCGGTGCAGAAGGCAGGCTCTGCCCCCTTTTCGGAAGCGCCAGGTTCCCGGAAGACAGGCCGGGACAGCCCCCTGCATAAAATCTCCAAATGGGACACGCCCCGCCGGCATAGAATATTGACAAACTGCATACGCTACGCTATAATAAAATAACTCTTTGCACTGCATTACATTCTGTATGGAATGCGAGATCAACAGTACAAACTGAGCAGGCGATGACCTCACGGTCATGGGGCCGGGCCGCCGAACGGCGGCAGCAGACTGCGGACAGCGCGTCTGTGGGACAGTTGTATGTTCCACAGATGCGTTTTTTTACACATTTGGGAACAATTCATCTCAAGCCGGTGCCATTAAGAGTAATCATCACTGCCGCCTCCGCGGCAGGACAGGAGGATTATCCTTATGACAGCCAACAAAGAAAACCGAATCAAAAGCGTCCCATCCAAGGCGGAAATCAGGGAAAACGCCATGATCCGGCGCATCTCGATGGTGGGAATCGCGGGAAATGTGGCCCTGTCCGCCTTCAAGCTCTTCGCCGGAATCGCGGGCCGCTCCGGGGCCATGGTTTCCGACGCGGTTCATTCCCTTTCCGACGTCTTCGCCACCTTGATTGCCTGGCTCGGCGTCCGCATGTCCAAAAAGGCGGCGGATCCCAGGCACCCCTACGGTCACGAGCGGTTCGAGTGCGTCGCCTCGCTGCTGCTGGGCGCCATTCTGCTGGTCACCGGACTGGGCATCGGCAGGTCCGGCCTCGAAAAGATTCTGGCGGGCAGCTATGAAACACTGGCCGTTCCCGGCATGATTGCCCTGGCGGCCGCCGTGATTTCCATTGTCTCCAAGGAAGCCATGTACTGGTACACCCGGCACTATGCCAAAATACTCAACTCCCCGGCCTTTATGGCCGACGCGTGGCACCACCGGTCGGACGCCTTTTCCTCCGTCGGCTCCCTGGCCGGCATCACGGGGGCCATGCTGGGGTTCCCCATTATGGACAGCATCGCCAGCGTCGTTATCTGCCTGTTTATTCTGAAGGTCTCCTATGACATTCTGAAGGACGCCCTTGTGAAGATGCTGGACACCTCCCGGGGCGAGGCCTACGAAACCGCTCTGGCCGCCTATATCGCCGCCCAGGAGGATGTGGTGCAGGTGGATGTGCTTCACTCCCGGATGTTCGGAAACAGGACCTATATCGACATGGAGCTTCAGGTCGACGGCGATCTGCCCCTTCGGGAAGCTCACGCCATTGCGGAACGCATTCACGACAATGTGGAGGCGCATTTCTCGGACGTCAAGCACATCACCATCCATCTGAATCCCGCCGTCATTCCATGAGCCGTTCAAAAAGCGGCGGTGCGCTTCTCTTTATATAATTATATAAGCCTGCGATGGCGGAGGGGGATTTCTCCCTCCGCCGTATAAATTTCCCACCTGTGCGGAAAACTGGAAGCATCATACACAGGAGGTTCATGCAGATGGTGAAAGGCATTTCCAGAAGGGTCGTGGTGGTGGATTCCCCCGACCAGCGTTTTTTCGAGCAGGCAATCTTCATTCTCCGCAGCGACGCCGCCGGGGAGGGCGTCAGCGCCCGGCAGCTGGTGGACGAGGCCAGGCAGGTGGCCCGGAACTACGGCGGCGGAGGGCGGGGCCGGTTCAGCCGCCTTTGGGGGGACCTGAATCCGGCGGTCTATACCCTGATGGGAGCGGGGGCCACGGGCCTGCTCTGGATGATCGCAGCCCTGGGGTAAAAAAAGGCAGACGCTGTATGCGTCTGCCTTTTTTCCGGGCGTCAGAACCTGTATTCGCAACCGCTGAGCACCGTCCAAACGGTCTTTTTCCCGTTATGCTGAGGCGCTTTTCCCCGGCGCCGCGGTTCGGGTTAAGCTGATCGGCCCGGTTGTACAGCTCCGCCTGACGGGCGCGTCCGGCGGGATTCAGCTGATCCACGTGATCATCCGGCCGGGCCCCCGGTGTGGGTATGGCCGGAACAATGTTTTGCCACGGTGTTTATCTTTTTTCGCCTTTTGCTTTTCCGAACGTTTTCCAGGGCAGCATAGCGCTGTCTTACGAAAGCGGCTCGAAATACCGGCGGGTGGTCTCGGCGTCGGCGGCGATCCGGGCCCGGAGGGCCTCCAGAGAGTCGAAGCGAATCTCGTCCCGGAGGTGCCGGTGGAACTCCAGCCGGAGGGTCTGGCCGTAGAGGTCCCCCTCAAAATCCAGGATACACGCCTCTACCGTCACATCCCTGCCGTTGTTCACCGTGGGCCGGGTGCCCACATTGGTGACGGCGGGCCGGCTCTCCCCGTCGGGGAAAAAGACCCGGGTAACATAAACGCCGTGGGCCGGGGTCAGCACATGGGGAGGGATAACCAGATTGGCCGTGGGAAACAGGCGGGTGGTTCCCAGCCCACGGCCGTGGCGCACCGCCCCGGTGAGGGTGTGAGGATGGCCCAGGAAGCGGGCGGCCCGGTCCACCTGCCCCAGCTCCACCAGACGGCGGATGTAGGTGGAGCTGACGGTGACGCCGCCGATGGACACCTGGGGGATGATGTCGCAGCCCAGGCCCAGCCGGGCGCACTTCTCCGCCAGCAGCTCCGGCGTGCCCTGATTCTTGTGGCCGAAGCGGTGGTCATGGCCCGCCACCAGATGGACGGCGTTCCACCGGTCCACCAGCAGTTTTTCCACAAAGTCCTCCCAGCCGGTGGTCATCATCTCCCGGTCAAAGGGGGCCATGATGACGTCCCGGATGCCGTACAGCCGCCGAACCAGGTCCCGCCGGTCCTCGGGGGAGTTGATCAGGGGGCAGGGAACCCCTGTGACCACCTCCTTGGGCGGACGGTCAAAGGTGAAGACGGCGGGGGTGCAGCCCCGTTTCTCCGCTTCCTCCGCCGTCCGGCGAAGAAGAGCGGCGTGGCCCAGATGGACCCCATCGAAAAAGCCCAGGGCAATGACCCGTTTTGTCTGACTGCTCATAGTGTAAAATCCTTCCATTCCCCGTTTTCCAGAATCTCGTACTGTCCCCACAGGGGCGAGCCCCGATCCCGCCCCTTGACCCGGACCGGCAGGGGACAGTCATGCAGGCACCCTGGCAGGGGGTCCCCCAGCTCCGTCCAGCCCTCCACTTCTCCGTCCCAGTCCTCCAGCGCGTCCTCCAGCTCGGCATAATGCAGGTCAAAGGAGGAAAAGAGGGCCTCCGGGCTGGTATAGAGATAGGCGAACGTCCCCTGCCGCCGGGTTTCGTGGAGCATGACCTTACAGATCAGGTCCTTCCGGTTGGTCAGATAGGGCGTCTTCAAAAATCCGTACATCCGCATACTGCCCTGCTCCTATTCCGCTTCCCCCAGAGGCGCGAAATCCAGCCGGACCAGACTCTTCCCGCCGGGCAGGGGACATTCCTCTCTCCGGACCGTCTGCCAGCCTCCGGCGGCCAGGGCGGCCTCCAGCCCCCGGGGCTCCACCGTGTGATGGACGGCCTCCAGGCCGTCAAAGGCCCGGATGTACGGGGAGTCCGAGACCCAGGCCTCCGTGGGGTTCCGCTGGAGCACGCAGGAGACATACCGGGGCCGCACCTGCCGGAGCACGTTCAGCAGGCACGCATATCCGATGTACTCCACAATCAGATTGGCGATCACCAGGTCCGCCTCCGGCAGGCGGTTCCAGTCCTTTGTCAGGTCTGCCCGCAGGCACTCCAGCGTGCCTGCCAGCGCCGGATACCTGCGGGCGGTCTCTGCCAGGTAGGCGGCGTTTACATCCACGCCGTACACCCTCCGGAACCGGTCCGGCCCAATCAGGTCCAGCCCGTTGCCGCCGGCCACGCCCAGAATCATCACCGTGCCGGCAGGCGCGGCCTCCAGCTGCTCCCCCATCATCCGCCGCAGGGTCTGAAGCTGCCGGACGGAATCCAGGGCCATGTGGGCCTCGTAATCCGCCAGAGAAATCTCCTCCCAGGGATTGCCCATATCCGGTCCTCCTCTCCCGATTAAAAGAAGTTCTTGACCGAGGTCAATGTCCCGTCCCGGGCCTGGGAGAGACACAAAAAATCTCCGTTCTGTCCATAGAGCCGGTACGTACCATCGGTGATCCCCGGCAGGGTGATGGGGTTTCCGCAGCGGACCCGTTTTTCCTGCCCCGGAGACCGGACCGTCAGGGCTGGATACTGGAGAAACAGGCTGTCCAGGGGCCGCAGAAGTGCCTCGCCCTGCTCCTGAACCTCCTCCAGGGTCACGGCCTCCTCCAGGGTATATCCCGCCGCCATGGTCCGGCGGAGGGAGCTCATGCAGGCTCCGCAGCCCAGGGCCTGGCCGATGTCGTGGCACAGGGTCCGGACATAGGTCCCCTTGGAGCACAGGACCCGGAGAAAAAAGAGGTTGGGATGCTCCGGCTTCGCCGCCCCGTCGTTCCAGTAAAAGCCGCCCCGGGTGGCCTCCAGACGGTGGATGGTGACGGGGCGGGGCTTCCGCTCCACCTCTTTGCCTTTCCGGGCCAGCTCATAGAGCTTTTTGCCGTTGATCTTGATGGCGGAATACATGGGGGGCACCTGCTCGATGGGGCCCCGGAAGCGGTTCAGAACCGCCTCCAGCTCCTCCTGAGACACATGGACAGGCCGCTCCTCCAGCACCTCGCCGCTGGTATCCTGGGTGTTTGTGACAACTCCTAGTAATAATCCGGCGATATACTCCTTGTCGGAACCGGCCGCAAACTCCACGGCCCGGGTGGCCCGGCCCACAAACACCGGCAGAACCCCGGTGGCCATGGGGTCCAGGGTGCCGCCATGGCCCACCCGTTTCTCCCGGAGGATGCCCCGGATTTTGGCGCAGACATCCATGGAGGTCCAGCCCTCCGGCTTGTCTATAATCAAAATGCCGTTTGCCATATTTGCTCCTTTAAAGACTGAAGAGTTGAGAGGTTCAGGAGTCCGGCTGCGTATATTTCCGCTCTTCACCCTTCACTCTTTACCCGGTCAATTGCCTCCAATATTTTCTGCTTGGCCTCTTCCAAGGTCCCTTCAACGGTGCATCCCGCCGCCGCGGCATGGCCGCCGCCGCCGAAAAGGGCGCAGACCCGGGTGGCGTTGACCCGGGGTCCGGTGCGGAGAGAGATCTTCCATGCGCCGGGTCGCAGCTCCCGGAGGGTCACGGCGCAGTCCACGCCCTCAATCTGGGAACCAAAGGCAGAGAGGTCCTCGGCGTCGTAGGCGCTGGCCCGGACCTGCTCCATCAGGGACAGGGGAACGGACAGCAGCGCCACCCGGCCCAGGTCGTGGAACTCACAGCCGCGCATCATGGCGGCCTCCAACTGAAGGCGCTTCCGGGTCTTGGTGCGGAAAAAGGTCTTATTCACCGACTGGAAGTCAATGCCGGTCCGCAGCAGGGCGGCGGCTACGGCGTGGGTGTAGGCGGTGGTGTTGTTGTAGGCGAAGCAGCCCGTGTCGGTGGAGACCGCCACATAGAGAGGCAGGGCCATATCCGGGGTAATGGGTCCCAGGACCGACAGGATATCATAGACGATCTCGCCGGTGGCGGCGGCCTCCGGGCGGACAATGGCGGATTGCGCAAATCCCTCATGTGAAGGGTGGTGGTCAATGGTCAGATCGATGCGTCCGGCGTAGGCTTTGGCGTTCTCCGGCAGCAGGGACAGGGCCGCGATGTCCACCGTTACCACCTTCTCCGGCTGGAACCCGGCGGGGGCATTATAGGGCCGGGCATAGGGAGCGGTGGACTCCGTTAGCTCCGGGTTGGGAAGCAGATAAGCGGTTTTCCCCAGTGCCCGAAGTCCGGCGCAGAGACCGGCGGCGGAACCCACGGTATCCCCGTCGGGGCGGACGTGGGTCAGCAGCAGAATGTTGTCATAGCTCCGCAGCAGGGCGGCGGTTTCGGTTACGTTCAGCATGTTTCACCATCCTCCTGAGCGGTACTGCTCCGGGCGGCGTCTTTCCGCTCCTCCTCCCGCAGCAGCTCCAGAATGTGGGCGCCGTGGGATATGGAGTCGTCGCCGATAAACTGGAGTTCCGGCGTATAGCGGAGCTGAAGGGCATGGCCCAGCTCCCGGCGGAGAAAGCCGGAGGCGGATTTCAGCCCCTTCAGCACGTCCTTTTCCTGGTCCTTGTTCAGCACGCTGACATAGACCCGGGCATAGCGCAGGTCGTTGGTGGTATCCACCCGGGTGATGGAGACCATACCCACCTGGGAGACCCGGGGGTCCTTCAGCTGGCGGAACAGGTCCGACAGCTCCCGCTGGATCTCCTCGTTGATGCGGTTGATTCGATTAGAAGCCATAAGTTGTGTCCTTTCTGCAAAAAGAGGGTCCTCACCGGCTCTGACAGCCGGGACCCCTGCGCGCCCTGACGGGCAGGGAAGTCAACAGCTGACATGTCAGCTGGTCCATTCCACCCCTGTTCTCTCTCTTTCCTGGCGAAGAAAGAGAGAGAACGGGCCGTGGGCGGTCCAAGAGAGAATGACGCTTCGCGCACGAGCTGCAAAACCCCGGTCCGCGGCGTGGCTCAACGGGGGCTGTCGGTCACTGAATGGGCGTATTTCTCTTTCCTCTGCCGTTCATGCCGGCCAGATAAGAATTCTATACGTCTATCAGTTCCTAACGATAGAAAACCGGAAGCTGCCAGCATTCCGCCGAACCATCGACAGTCAAATCCGGCCGTAAAAAAGAGTCCGCCCAAAGCCGGCGTCTTCATTGAAATAAACGGGGCGGCGGCACCGCCGCCGCCCCTGCCCTGCGCTTAACGGGGAATTTCCTCCATGGTATAGCCCTCCACGATA
Source organism: Oscillospiraceae bacterium (assembly GCA_910575505.1). Taxonomy (GTDB): domain Bacteria; phylum Bacillota; class Clostridia; order Oscillospirales; family Oscillospiraceae; genus Oscillibacter. The sequence continues at coordinate 235,231 of CAJTFK010000002.1, read as the reverse complement.
TCGCCTTCCTTGATATCGTTGAATTTTTCGATGGTCAGGCCGCACTCGTAGCCGCTGGCCACCTCCTTGGCGGCGTCCTTGAACCGCTGGAGAGAGCCCAGTACGCCCTCGTGAATCACGATGCCGTCCCGAACCAGGCGGATGGAGCAGTTCCGGACGATTTTGCCGTCCTGAACATAACAGCCCGCCACGGTGCCCACGCCGGAAACCTTGTAGGTCTGCCGGACCTCCGCGTGGCCCAGCAGGGCTTCCCGGAATTTGGGGGCCAGCATACCCTTCATGGCGGCAGTGATCTCGTCGATGCAGTCATAGATAACGCGGTACATCCGCATATCGACGTTCTGCCGCGCCGCGCCGTCCCGGGCCGCCGCGTCGGGCCGGACGTTGAAGCCCACGATGATGGCGTTGGAGGAAGAGGCCAGCATGACGTCGGATTCGTTTACCGCACCCACGCCGCCGTGGATGACCCGGACGTTGACCTCCTCGTTGCTGAGCTTTTCCAGGGAGGCCTTCACCGCCTCCACGCTGCCCTGGACGTCGGCCTTGACAATCAGGGCCAGCTCCTTCCGCTCACCGGCCTGAATCTGGTCGAAGAGGTTTTCAAGAGAGACCTTCTGCACCGGCGCGGCGGCCTTGGCTCGCTCCTCGGCTTTGCGCTGCTCCACCAGGGTCCGGGCCATGCGCTCGTCGGTGACGGCGAAGAAGGGACTGCCGGCGGTGGGAGCCTCGCTGAGGCCCGCCACCTCCACGGGAACGGAGGGCCCTGCCTCGGTGAGGCGCTCGCCCTTGTAGTTCAGCATGGTGCGGATGCGGCCCACGGCGGTGCCGGCGATGATGATGTCGCCCTGCTTCAGGGTGCCGTTCTGGACCAGCAGCGTAGCCACCGGGCCCCGGCCCTTGTCCAGACGGGCCTCGATGACGGTGCCCTGGCCCGCCCGGTTGGGGTTGGCCTTCAGCTCCGCCATTTCGGCGGTGAGGGTCACCATCTCCAGAAGGTTGTCAATGCCGATGTTTTTCTTGGCGGAAACCTTGCAGCAGATGGTCTCGCCGCCCCAGTCCTCGGGGACCAGGCCGTGCTCCGTGAGCTGCTGCATCACCTTGTCCGGGTTGGCGTTTTCCTTGTCGATTTTGTTCACCGCCACCACGATGGGGATATTGGCCGCTTTCGCGTGGCTGATGGATTCGATGGTCTGGGGCATGATGCCGTCGTCCGCCGCCACCATCAGGATGGCGATGTCCGTCACCATGGCGCCCCGGGCCCGCATGGAGGTAAAGGCCTCGTGGCCCGGAGTATCCAGGAAGGTGATGGGCTTGCCCTTGACCTGGACCTGATAGGCGCCGATGTGCTGGGTGATGCCGCCGGCCTCTCCGGAGGCCACGGAGGTATTCCGGATGGTGTCCAGCAGGGAGGTCTTGCCGTGGTCCACGTGGCCCATGACCACCACCACGGGAGCCCGGGGCACCAGGTCCTCTGCCTTGTCCTCGGATACGTCGATGAGTTTTTCCTCAATGGTGACGACGACCTCTTTTTCCACCTTGCAGCCCATTTCCTCGGCCACAAAGGCGGCGGTGTCATAGTCGATCATCTGGGGCAGGGAGGCCATGATGCCGTTCTTCATCAGGCACTTGACCACCTCTGCGCCGGTTTTCTTCATCCGGCTGGCCAGCTCGCCCACGGAAATCTCGTCGGGAATCTGGACCTTTACCGGGGCCTTCTTGGCAATTTCCAGCTGGAGCCGGCGCATTTTCTCCGCCTCGTCCTGCCGCCGTTTGTTGGAGAAGCCCGGTCCGCCCCGGCGCTGCTGGTTGGTGCGCACCTTCTCCCGGCCGCTGCGCTGCTGGCGCTGCATCCGCTCGCCCTGCTGGCCGCCCAGGGTCTCCAGCCGCTCGTCGTACTTGGCCAGATTCACATCGCCGCCCTTCCGGGTGTCCACGATTTTCTTCTGGGGAACCCGGCTGGCAGGTTTTTGTCCGCCTTGTCCGCTCTGTCCGCCCTGCGCGTTCGGGCCGCCCTGCTGGGGCGTCTGGCTCCCCTGCTGCTTGGGGGGCTGCTGGGGCTGTCTGGCGGGCTGCCCGCCCTGGCGCCTGGGCTGCTGCTGGCCGGCCGGCTGGGCAGGCTTCTGCTGGACCGGCTCCTGGACGGGAGCCTCCGGGGCCTTGGGGGCCTCCTGGTAGGTATCCTTAAAAATCACCTGAATGTCGGACACGGGATGGCGCTGGGTCAGACAGTCAAAGATAATGGAGAGCTCCCGGTCCGTCAGCACCTGCATATGGTTCTTCGGCTGAGACGCGTACTTTGTCAAAATCTCCATAATCGTTTTGGTGGGAACGCCGAAATCCTTTGCCACCTCATGGACTCTGTATTTTTCAATAGCCAATCAAAACACCTCGTTCGTTTCCTCTCCGGAAGCCCGTTTGAAAAGCGGCGAACCCGCTTCGCCGCCTTTCAGACGGACTCGGGAGCGGTTTTTTGTTGCCGTTCCGCCGGTGCGTCCCCCGACACAAAGAACGCCTGCCGCCCGGAACTCTTGTTTCGCCCCGCCGCGCAGCCGCCGCGGGGCCCTTCTATGAAAACGCAGACAAAGCCGGTGCGCTTTTCTGCGGGCCAAGCACAAACCTGCGGAACCACTTCAGCTTCCTCCGCCGTGCGGTTTCGCTCCGCCGGACGGCCCCCTGCCGCCCAGAGGCTTCGCGCCTCCGCTGCCCGGATGGCGGAACCGGCGGTCCTTCCCGCCGGGCCGGGGACTCCAGCCGCCTCGCTTCCCGCCTCCGTCCATCCGGCGGGGATGCGCTTCACCGCCGGAACGGCGTCCCTCGCCGCCTCCCGGCGGTCCCGCCTGCCGGAACGGTTTTTTGGCGCCGTCCGCCGGACGTTTCCCGCCGTCCGCAAATCTTTTTGCGCCGTCTGACGGACGTCTTCCGCCGCTCGTGGGTTTTTTTCCGCTGTCCGCCGGACGTTTCCCGCCATCCGCAAATCTTTTTGCGCCGTCCGCCGGGCGTTTCCCGCCGCCGGGACGGGGTTCCCGCCGCTCCGGAGACGGAGGCTGACGGCGGGGGGCGGTTTTCCGCTCCCGGGCCCGGCGCAGCTTCAGCTCCATCCGCCGGGCGGTCTCGCCGTAGCGCTCCCGGTCCAGGGCCGCCAGCTTCTGCGACAGGGCGTTGGCCAGGCCCAGGTCCGTCAGCGCCATAATGGCGGTGCTGCTCCGGCCCAGCGCACCTCCCAGCTCCGCCTTGGAAAAGGGGAGGGTCAGGATGAGGCAATTGCCCTCTTCCGCCAGATGAGTGCCCTGGCGGAGGGTCTTTTCCCCTGCGTCGGAGGCCAGCAGAACCAGCCGCGCCTTTCCGCCCTGGGCCGCCAGGGCCGTGGGCTCGTCTCCCGCCGCCAGCCGCCCGCCCCGCAGGGCCAGCCCCAGCAGGGAGAGAATATTCCCGCCGCTCATGTCACGCCCCCCAGTTCCGCCTCCATGGCGTTGTATACCTCGTCGGGAATGGCGGTCTCAAAGGCCCGTTCCAGAGCTCTGGATTTCCGGGCCTTTTTCAGGCAGGCCGCGTCCGGGCAGACATAGGCCCCCCGGCCGGGCTTCTTTCCGGTAAAATCCAGACTGACCGCCCCCTCGGGGGACCGAACCACCCGCAGCAGGCTTTTCTTGTCCTTCATCTCCCGGCAGCCCACGCACTGACGCTGGGGCGTTTTCTTCACCTTGGGCATCTTTCAGACCACCTTTCTCCATTCCCCGGGAATTGCGAATCAGGAATTTTCAGCATGCCGGGCTGCCCGGAAGCCGTTTCCCGCTCCTCATTCCCGATTACTCCCCGCTCCCGCCGGGAACCGCTTCCGTCCCTGCGGCTTCCTCCAGGATTTCCCCGGTTTCTTCCTCCGGAACGTCCTCAGAGCCGACCTTTTTCTCCTCCGGCTCCTGATAGTTCTCCGGCTTGATATCGATTTTATAGCCGGTAAGCCGGGCGGCCAGACGGGCGTTCTGGCCCTCCTTGCCGATGGCAAGGGACAGCTGGTCGTCGGGCACCACGCAGCGGCAGGCCTTGCCGCCCTCCTCCATCCGGACCTCCACCACGTCGGCGGGGGCCAGGGCGGCGGCGATGAAAGCGGCGGGGTCCTCGCTGTATTTGATGATGTCGATTTTCTCCCCCCGGAGCTCTTCCACGATGCCGGCCACCCGCTGTCCTCTGGGGCCCACGCAGGCGCCGATGGGGTCCACGTTCTCGTCGTTGGACCAGACCGCCATTTTCGTCCGGCTGCCGGCCTCCCGGGCAATGGCCTTAACCTCTACGGTGCCGTCGAAAATCTCGGGAACCTCCAGCTCAAACAGCCGCTTCACAAGACCCGGATGGGTCCGGGAAATCAGCACCTGCGCCCCCCGGTTGGAAAGACGCACATCCACCACATAGACCTTGATGTGCATACCCTCCTCCAGGATCTCGTCGGGAACCTGCTCGCCGGGAAGCAGCAGCGCTTCGGTGGACTCCGTGCCGGTGCCAATCCGCAGAGAGACCGCCCCGTTCCGGGGATCAATGCGGGTGACGACTCCGGTGAGAATCTCATGCTGCTTGGAGTTGAACTCGTCGTACACCATGCCCCGCTCGGCCTCCCGCAGGCCCTGAATGATGACCTGCTTGCCATTGCCCGCCGCAATGCGGCCGAACTCCATTCTGTCCACGGGGATGCGCACGGTGTCCCCCACCTGATAGCGGCCGGAAAGGGTCCTGGCCTCCTCAAGGGGCATCTCGTTGGCGGGGTCCACATAGTCCTCCTCGTCCACAATGGCCTTCTGGACGAACATCCGCAGATCCTTCCGCTCCTCGTCCACCTCCACGATGATGTTTTCCTCCTCCACGTCCTTGTGGTCCCGCTGATAGGCCGTGGTGATGGCGTGGACGATCTTCTGCATCATAAAGGACTTGGAAATGCCCCGTTCCTGTTCCAGCATCTCCAGCGCGGCGAAGATCTCCGCGGGATTCATCCCGGCGGGCTCCTTCTGCTTTTTACCTCTCATTTCTGCTGATTCTCCTTATTACAGATATTACATGCTCCGTTTGGACCGTTTATACATGATGGCCTCTCAGCCTCTTCCCCGGGGCCCCAGATGCCGGAAAGCGACAGGATCGGGCCGGGGATGATGACCCACAGGAGGGGGAAGGACGTCCCGCTCCGCATGCAGGCATAGGCAATAGCGGCCAGCGGCAGCGCGAGTCCCGTGAACATGAGCCTGCCGTTCAGTTTCATAATGCTGCGCCTTTCCTGTTGAGCTCCGCATTTGCGGGCGAGAGCCTCAGAACTCCACCCGCAGGCGGACCAGGGCCGTGTCCTTCTTCTCAAAGGTCCGGGGAACGCCCCCGGCCTCCACGGTGACGGCCCCGCTGTCCGGGTCATAGGCCGTCAGCACGCCGGGGATCTCCTTCTGCCCGTCCAGGCTGCGGTAGAGCTTCACCAGCACGGGACTGCCCATGAACTTCTCAAAGTCCCCAGGGCGCTTCAGGGCCCGCTCCGCCCCGGCGGAGCCCACCTCCAGAGTATAGCTGCCCTCGATGGGGTCCGCCTCGTCCAGCAGATCCGAGAGGGTCCGGGACACGGCCTCGCAGTCCAGGATGTCCACGCCGCCCTCCTTGTCCAGCAGGACCCGGAGGTACCAGACGCCGCCCTCCTTGACATATTCCACGTCCCAGAGGGTGCAGCCGGCTCGGGCGATGGCGGGGGCCGCCAGCTCGGCGGTGAGTTCGGTAATTTTTTTCATCATGTTCTCCTGCGTAAAGTTTATGAGGATATCCGAAGGCCTTCCTGGGGATATGGGAAATTCAAAGCCGCCGGAAACCGGAAACACGGATGCCGGAAACTCCGAAGTATATCGGAAAGGAAGGCAGCTGGGAAAGGAACCCGTCAGTGGTTTCTTTCGTTTTGAATCAAAAGTTTTTCAGCTTGCTGAAAAGCCCGCTCAGCCGGCAGGCTGAGCCAACAAAAAGAGCGGACCCGCGGCCCACTCCCTCACCTTACACTACCAGCATACTCTAATATAAGCAATATATCACAGCAAACGGAAAAACGCAAGGGGTTTCCGCGAAAAAACCCTCTGTTTTCAGGGATTTCGGGACCGGGGGAGCCTTCGCTCCCCCAATCCCGGCCTGAAATCAGACCCTGTATCCATAGCCGGAGGATGCTGGATGGGCGGGGTTTTTCCTGTCAACAAGGAGATTTTCCGCAGCAATCCTGACGGATTGCAGGGGAAACCGACGCAATATGGCGGGAAAAAGCCCGTTCAGACAGCGTTCCGCGGCTGTGAATGCGGGTTCTCAATAGGCGACGCCCCAATAGATGTCCGTGACGCACTTCTTTCCGCACACAGGGCATACGCCCTCCTCGCCGCTCTGCCGGAGAGGCATGCAGCGGGAGGAGACCCCGGCCTGCTCCTTCATGGCCAGCTCGCATTCCAGAGAGCCGCACCACTTGGACCGCAGGAAGCCGCCCTTCCCTCCGGCGATGGCCCTGGCCTCCTCGGGGGTCCGGATGTCAAAGGTATTGTCCTCCCGGTTCTTCAGCGCCTGGGCATACATGTTGTCATGAACCGCGTCCAGCAGCTCCTTTACCGTCTCCTCCAGACGGGCCAGGGGCACAAACACCTTTTCGCCGGTGTCCCGCCGGGCAACGACGCACTGCTCTTTTTCCATGTCCTTGGGGCCGATCTCCACCCGCAGGGGCACGCCCTTCATCTCATATTCGGCAAATTTCCAGCCGGGCGTATTGTCGGAGTCGTCCATCCTGGCCCGGATGCCGGCGGTTCTCAGCCGGTCCCGCAGGGCCGCGGCGGCGTCCAGAACGCCGGGCTTGTGCTGGGCGATGGGCAGGACGATGGCCTGAATGGGAGCGACGCGGGGGGGCAGGACCAGGCCGTTGTCGTCGCCGTGAGTCATGATGATGCCGCCGATCATCCGGGTGGACACGCCCCAGCTGGTCTGATGGGGGTGATGGAGCTGGTTGTCCTTTCCGGTATAGGTGATCTCAAAGGCCCGGGCGAAGCCGTCTCCGAAATAGTGGCTGGTGCCGGCCTGAAGGGCCTTTCGGTCGTGCATCATGCATTCCACCGTATAGGTCTCCTCGGCGCCCTTGAATTTCTCCTTGTCCGTTTTCCGTCCCCGGATGACGGGCATGGCCAGGAAGTTCTCCATGAAATCGGCGTAGATGTTCAGCATCCGCATGGTCTCCTCCCGGGCCTCTTCCTCGGTGGCGTGCATGGTGTGGCCCTCCTGCCACAAAAATTCCCGGTGGCGGAGGAAGGGGCGGCTGGTCTTCTCCCAGCGGAGCACGCTGCACCACTGGTTATAGAGCTTGGGCAGGTCCCGCCAGGAGTGAATAATGTTGGCGTAGTGCTCGCAAAAAAGGGTTTCGCTGGTGGGGCGGACGCAGAGACGGTCTTCCAGCTTCTCGTTGCCGCCCATGGTAATCCAGGCGCATTCCGGGGCGAAGCCCTCCACGTGGTCCTTCTCCTTCTGGAGCAGGGATTCGGGAATCAGAACGGGAAGGTATACGTTTTCGTGTCCCGCCTCCTTGAAGCGGCGGTCCAGCTCCGCCTGAATGTTTTCCCAGATGGCGTAGCCATAGGGCCGGTAGATAAACATGCCCTTGACGGAAGTATAGTCAATGAGCTCCGCCTTTTTGCAGACGTCGGTATACCACTGAGCAAAGTCCGCGTCCCGTGCGGTGATGGCGTCTACCTGTCTTTTGTCCTGTGCCATAAAGCCTCAATCCTTTTCTGTGTTGTTCGCGCCCCGGCGCGGAAATCGTGTTCGATATTGTATCCCATTTCCGGCTGGGTTGTCAACTGCCGGGGCCGCAGGGGGAGGGTCCATTCACGCATTTTACAGCGGGGCGCCATGCAGGGGAGGGGCTCTGTCCCCTCCCGTTCTTCCGGGCTCTCCATGCTTTCGGGGGACGAGACAGGGCCCGGCATCAAAGCTTCGAACAGGACACCCCCGGCCGCAGGGAGTCTCCTTTTCCGCATTTTATCAGGCGGGTGAGGCACAGAGGCAGGGAGTTAAGCAAAATATTCCTGCATCAGGGATTTTTTGAGGGTTTCCAGCCGGTCCAGACTTTTTTGGATCAGGGCCTTTGCCTGGCCGGCCTGTTCTACAAAGGCGGCAAATTGCTGCTGTAATTCCATTGGCGGCACTGGGATATCCAATGCCGCAAGGATTTGCTGATTGAGATTCTGGATGTTCGCGCCACGCCCAGCCATTTTTTCCCGCATGAAGCCTGTTTTCAATATATGCAGCAAATATATTGTATTTACCTCAACGCCTGTTAAGCGGTAGCGAATGCAGAATCCGCTATAGGTAGTCGGCGTTTCGCGGGGATAAACAGCTAAACAGCGGCCAACAAGCGCTTTGTTTCCGTTGGAGCGGACAAAAACAATATCTCCGTCCCGCAGCATGCTTTCCTCCGGCGGCGCTTCATTCAGGGATATCATGGGCAAATGATCTGTCCCATCAATGACAGAGTTATCCCTGAAATCGCCAACACCCAGACAGTGCATTTTTATACCTCTATCGCCTGTATGAAAGTTCAGGCCGTTTTTACAATATCCCATCTCAAGCAAAGGCCTTGAGGGCCACCCAAAAGGGTTTCCCGCCGGGTCCCCAAACAGCTCCGCAAACCGTGCTTTCACCAGCTCATCCAGCTTGGCAAGCTGCTGTTTGCGGAGAACAATCAATCTGCTGATTTTATCAAGAATAACGGCAATCTGCTTTTGCTCCTGAATGGAGTATTCCGGCACTTCAAATTCTTTTATATATTGGTCGGTTTTTAAGTTGTGCAGCCCTGTGGTTTGATTCTGATATTTCCGGGTTCCGCCCTTTAAATAATTGGCATATAAAGCATAAAACAAATATTTAGAATCCCAGCAAGAGGAGTCTATTACCCGCAGGACACCTGTAAAATTGTTGAACAGGTAAGTGTCCGGCTTTCCGCTGTAGTAAACCACCCGGCCGACGGGTTGTTTGTCACTGCCGCCGGACTTTTCGATGATAATGTCTCCTGAACGCAAATACTTATCTGATACATTTTTCTTTGTGATCGTTCTTGTTACGACATTTGTAAAATTGAGAACACCGTCATTTGTAAAATTTGTGGTGCGCAAAACCGGAATTCCCGTTCCGAATCGATCGTCATCGCCCCACTCCCCGCTGATTGCTTTACCGGTTATCGTTTCCAGCCTCGCCATCGCTCCACTTCCCCTCTCAGTCTCGCTCTGCCCGGCGGTTCCCTCCCAAAAGGGGGCGCCGGGAGCCTTTCGTCTCTATCATAACACACTGTGCCCGGCAGAGGAAAGAGCGCCGGAAGAAACATCTTGTAAAATACCAAAATTGTGATATAATGTATCATCCATGAAACCAAAACTAAGAAGCAGGTGATTTCCACATGAGTTACACAAAAATCGCGGCTATCTTTGCCGACAAAGAGGCCCTGTCGGGCCGGACCGTCACCGTGGGCGGCTGGGCCCGGACCATCCGGGACATGAAAAATTTCGGCTTTATCGAGCTCAACGACGGTTCCTGCCTGAAAAACCTCCAGGTGGTTATGGAGACCGGCACGCTGGAAAACTATAAGGACATCGCCGCGCAGAACGTGGGCGCGGCCCTGATTGTCACGGGCACTGTGGTCCTCACCCCCGAGGCCAAGCAGCCCCTGGAGCTGAAGGCCGAAAAGATCGAGGTGGAGGGAACCTCCACCCCGGACTATCCCCTCCAGAAAAAGCGGCACAGCGTGGAGTTCCTCCGGACCATCCAGCATCTGCGGCCCCGGACCAATCTGTTTTCCGCCGCCTTCCGGGTGCGGAGCGCCGCCGCCTTCGCTATCCATGAGTTCTTCCAGAATCGGGGCTTCGTCTACGTCCACACCCCCATTATCACCGCCAGCGACTGCGAGGGCGCGGGGGAGATGTTCCGGGTCACCACCCTGGACCCCAGGGACCCGCCCCTGACGGAGGACGGACAGGTGGACTACACGCAGGATTTCTTCGGCAAGCCCGCCAACCTGACAGTTTCCGGCCAGCTGAACGCGGAGAACTTCGCCATGGCCTTCGGCGACGTGTATACCTTTGGCCCCACCTTCCGGGCGGAGAACTCCAACACCCAGCGCCACGCCGCCGAGTTCTGGATGATTGAGCCGGAAATGGCGTTCTGCGACCTGGCAGGGGACATGGATGTGGCGGAGGCCATGATTAAATACGTCATCAAAACGGTGATGGAACGCTGCCCCGACGAAATTGATTTCTTCAACTCCTTTGTGGACAAGGGGCTGAAGGAGCGGCTGGAGCATGTGACGTCCTCCGCCTTCGGCCGGGTGAGCTACACGGAGGCCGTGGAGATTCTGGCGAAGAACAACGACCGGTTTGATTACAAGGTTTACTGGGGCTGCGACCTCCAGACAGAGCACGAGCGCTATCTGACCGAGCAGGTCTTCAAGCGCCCGGTGTTCGTCACCGACTACCCCAAGGAGATCAAGGCCTTCTACATGCGCCTCAACGACGACGGGAAAACCGTGGCCGCGGCGGACTGCCTGGTGCCCGGCATCGGAGAAATCATCGGCGGCAGCCAGCGGGAGGAGCGCCTGGACATCCTAGAGAGCCGGATCAGGGAGCTGAACATGGATCCGGAAAACTACTGGTGGTACTGCGACCTGCGGCGCTACGGCTCCTGCCGCCACGCCGGCTTCGGCCTGGGCTTCGAGCGGATGGTGATGTACCTCACCGGCATCGCCAACATCCGGGACACCCTGCCCCATCCCCGCACCGTGGGCAGCGCCGACTTTTGAGCAATGCAAAACTCCCCCGAAAGGGGGAGTTTTTCCTGCCCTGACGGGCGGGGTGGACATCTGGCCGGTATGATTTCCGAATGTCCCAATTTCCGTTTGTGTTTATAACACCTGTTTCCAAAAATTGGGGTGTATACACATTCATTCCATTGAATTTGATTAATACATATCGGATTCATGCATAAGACTATTCCAATCAATACGAGCACACCATTTTACATGCCGCTATTCCGGATCACTCTTTAAATCAAGGTTTATGGCAGTGCCTTCGAAAATCAAATTATCAGTCTCTCCGCTGTTGGACGCATCATCGGAATAAAGTCTGACAGGCATTCCTTCAAAAAATGTAATTATGCTGCCCATACTATCAAACTTGGCATCGTCTTTTGACAACAATACAATATCATCTGTGACCATTTCGTTTAAATCAACAGAAACCCGTGCTTTTTCCATCTTTTGAACTCCTTTTAACCTAAAAATTCCCGCTCTATATACTCGATTATAAATATTTGCCTGCTTCCTTCAATACATATTTATAAGTTCTTTTTACATGAGTACACAATACCGAAAAGGAGTTGCAGTAATCACATATTTATTCGATGCCATACCGAATCAATACAAGGAAAAATTGTAATTTCAGGATTTAAGATTCCGAAAAATACATTTGATTTGAGCCGTTTTGCTCACTGCCGTAAACGGCGGGTGGCAAAACATGGCACATATTACTTCCGGCCTTTCAGCTCGGAAGTAATAACCGCCGGGCATGGTGCGGCCCAGATGTGAAAAGGATGTATGGCCCCCGTGAGGAAGGAGCTCTGCGCCCTTCCCCGCTTCCGGGGGCTATTGGCAGTTCCGCTCCACGATATCCCGAATAGCCTCTGTCTGCTCCGCTGTCAGGGCCGCCTGTCCCGCCTCGCAGCGGACATAGCTCTCCGTCAGGTTCACGCCATAGCCACCGCCAAATTCCGTATCCACCGTGAACTCAGGGAGACAGCGGCACACGCTGCCGGAGTCATAGGCCAGGTTGATGACAATGTCCGTCAGGGTCACAGAGTCGCTGCCCCAGAAGGACCAGGTTTTCCCGTCCAGCGTCACCTCCGTCACGGTGTTGCCGCAGTACCCCGTCACCGGATCCGCCACAGTCTGGGGCTCCGCCGCCGGGGCGTGGGCCTCCCGGCCAAAATCCCAGCCCAGTTCTTCCAGAGCCGTTATAGTCTCCTCCGGCACGTCCTCCATCGCGCCCTCCTCCAGCCGCTCCCAGTCATAGACCCCGGTTTGGAGGGGATAGGTTTCACTCACACCGTCATGGGTCACCCGGACGCGGTCGCCGCTGTGATACCCGGCCCAGGGGTCATTCCCCTCCGCCTGGACGGAGAGGGTCATGGGCATCCCATCCTCTGTCACCAGCAGGGCCGTGCCGTTCTCCGCCAGCAGCAGGCGGCCCTCGGTCTCCGTCAGCTCCTGTTCCGCAGGGGCGGCGCAGGCGGCCAGCACAGCCAGCAGGCAGACCCACAAAATACATGGTTTCATCTTCATTCGGGCAGCTCCTTTCTTTAAATTCCTAATTCCGAACTCCTCATTCCTCATTTTAAGATTTTCAGGAAATCATCTCGCTGCCAACCTGGTAGCCGCTCCAGGTCCCCATCTCCGGCCAGACGGCGGAGCAGTCATGGAAGCAGTAGGCCCCCAGGGAGGAGCGCCATTTCTCTGCATCGAAAAACAGGACCGGCAGGCCGGCGTACACCTCTCCCTCATGGCTCTCATTGGGCTCAATGGAGAAGAAGCACCCATCTTCCCAGTGAACGAACGCCGCCCCCTCCGGAGCGCCCTCACCCAGGGGTTCGGCGGTGAAATAGCCCTGCTCGTTCAGCTCCTGAAAGGTCCCCGTCACCACCTCCACGCCGTGGATCTCCCCGAAGCGCCAGGCGACGGCGGCCTGCTCGCTGTCCGTCAGACCGCCGGGGGCCGCGGAGAGGTCCAGCCCGGCCAGAGAGATATTCTCGTTCAGACCTGCGTCCTTCTGCCACAGGTCGTCCAGAACCTGGAGATAGAGGCCGCAGAGGTCATAGCAGCTCCCGCCGGGGTTCTTTTCCGTACCAACGGACCAGCCCGACACGCTGTAGACCTCCCCAAACCGGGCAGGGAAGGTCTCCCCCACGGCGCCGTTAAAGGAAATGCCCACCGTCATGCCGTCCTCCAGGGCGGAGGCGTCCGCCGCCTCGCCGTCCAGAAGCACCGGAATATCCCCCAAGCTCAGCCGGTAGACCCCGGTCCCGCCGTACAGGCCCTCTCCCAGCTCCGCCAGCAGCAATTCCCCGGTTTCCGCCCCGTCCACGATGCGGCAGGTGAGGATTGTGGGCTCCTCGTCCTCCGCCAGGGAAAGCGCAGACGCGCCGGGGTCCGCTGCGGGGGGCTCCATCCCAACCGGGGCCGGCTGTTCCGCCGAAAGTGCGCCGCCGCAGGCAGACAGCAGACACAGGCAGAAGTACAGGCTCAAAAACAGGCTCCATTTTTTCATCGACATTCAAAACCGCCTCCTTTTCCGGTTTAGACGGAAAGGGAGGCGGCTTGGTTCCCGGGTTTTCAGTTTTTTTCAGAATCGCCGGTTTGTTCCGGCCTCTCTGCGTCCTCTTGCTTTTTTGCGGCCTCTGTCCTCCGTCCCTTCAGCTTCCGCAGGACCGTCCCCAGGACGCCCCCCGCCAGGGCGGCGATTCCCGCCGTCCACGCCTGAAACAGGGCCGTGTAGTTGTACAGCAGGAACACACAGGGCAGAGTCAGCGCCGCGCAGATCGGGGGATAGACCGGCCACCAGCGCCGAAGCCGGGCGGCCAGGGAACAGGCGCTGAAAAAGCAGAACAGAGGCAGGATGAAAAAGGGATAGAACATCCCCGTCAGCACCGGGAAATCCGCGGCGTCCACCGCCCGCAGGCCCCAGGGCAGAGCCAGCTCCACCGCCGCCGCCAGAAGCATGAATTTTGGCATGGTTGTTTCTCTTGTCTCCGCCAGGCCCGCCGCCCGGCGCAGCGCCAGAAGATCCTGCCGCCAGCCCAGATACCGCACGGCCCAGAGGAGCGCGTAGCACAGCGCCAGCAGGCCCAGCAGACACAGCCAGCTTTCCCGGATGGGAAACCACCGGCATTGCCAGCCCGCCAGGGAGAAGACCGCCGCCGTCCCCAGAAAGTGGAGTCCAGACCAGAGGAGGGTCCCCTGCTCCAGGAGAAAGGGAACGCCCGCCGTACCCAGCGCTGCTCCCAGCAGACCGGACCACAGCAGCTGGAGCAGGGCCGCCGTCACCGGGCTTCCGTACGCCTCCGCCATGGCCTGGGACACCACCAGCAGCCTTCCGCCCTCCGGCCCGGGAATGGTGAAGGCGTTTCCCAGCACGAACACCAGATACACCAGAACAACGCCCCAGGGGAAGCCCTGCTTCGCCCGCCGGAGAAGCTCCCGCCGGATTTCGTTTCCGCTCATATCCCCAGCACCTCCTTGATCTTCTTCACGTACCGCCGGGAGACATAGGTGGTCACGCCGCCTTCCAGCGTCACCCGAATGGTGCCCGTCAGACTCAGGTCCAGGGCCGTCACCCGCTTCCAGTTGACGATCTCCGAATGGGACAGCCGGAGAAAGGTCCGCCGGTCCAGGCGCTCCTCCAGCTCGTAGAGCCGCTGGCGGACGGTGTAGATTTCCCCGTTCAGGGTCTGAGCCCGGACCTCCTTGTCCTCGCCGTAAAAGCGGAGGAGCTCTGCCGGGTCCAGGGGCACGGCTCCGCCCTCCCGAAAACCCAGCAGCGCCGGGGGCTCTCCCTCCAGCCGGGCCAACAGAGCCGCCAGCTCCTCCGTCTCCCCCGGGGCCAGGATTTTCACCAGCAGCTCCCTCAGCGCCGGGTCCAGCTCCACTTCGATGTTCACAGCCGCCGCCCCCTTTCTGTCTGTCAGTATACCCGGAGACGGCCCCGCCGTCCAGAGGATTCCGACCGTCGGCAGCGGAGGAGAGACAGTCGGTCCAAAAAGGGGACAGACGGTTTCCGCAGGGGCACATTGATATGACAGGAGCCTTGTGTTATAATCGGGTCAGCAAACCGGTGTTTACGAAAGGAGTTAATTGATGAATACAGGTTCTATCGTGTGCGGCGGAGCATGTTTGCTTTTTTTGCTGTTAGCTTTCATTTTTACTGTTTTAAAAGAGAAGTCAGTCATGCTGATAAGCGGCTTTAACACCCTGCCAAAAGAAAAAAGAGAATTATATGATAAAGAAAAATTAAGCAAAGACTATAGAAACATAGTATTGATTTGGGCGGTCATCCAAGGAACAGGCGCTATTTTAGCATATTATATCTCACAGTATATAGCGATTGTTGCATTTATCATATGGTTCATTGTATTTTTTAAAGATGTACACTTAGACGAAGAAAAAGCATTTGGCAAGTATAGAAAATAGAAATATAAATCCCGTTTTATCGGGCGGTCATTTCTCAAAAAAGCTCCCCCGCCTTCCGGCAGGGGAGCCGCTTATTCACGCCGGGGGCTTCAGCCACTCCGGATACTCGCCGGGGATGTCCGCCAGCAGATAGGCGGTCCCAAGCTCTTTCAGCTTCGGAAAAAAGGCTATGCTGTTTTCCTCTCCACTGAACAGATACACGCCTTCCCGATCCTGCAAAATGCAGAAACCCCCGCCCTCTTTGGACCGGAGGGCATAGCGCCCCTCTCCCAGGTCTTCGCAGGTCCCGTCGTCCAGAACGCCTTCCGTCTGGGTATAGCGGCAGAAGAGGCCTTCCCCGTCGAAAATCAGATAAGTCCCCAAGCCTATCGAGGCGTCGGTGCAGTAGGTCCCCCGCAGTGGGGGCAGCTGGCGGTTCAACTCCGTGTACAGGTACAGATTCCCCGCCAGAGAGAGGCACAGCCCCACGCCCAGCAGAAGCAGAGCCCAGCTGGGCACAGATGATTTTTGTTTCACCAGAAGCACCCCCTTTTCCTTTGTTCCAGTTTAACACGGTTCCCCCTCCGGCACAAGAACTTTCCAGAATATTGACAAAACCAACAACGGAAAGAACATCTGATTGTGGAAACCGTTGAATTCCAAAAAGCCCCTTGACAAATACCGGCGAACCCTTATAATAAGCAATAGATTAAGAAATTAAATGTTTGCTTATTGAGGTGAGGCCATGACCAAGCGGGAACGGCAGCTTTTAAACTGGATTGAAGAGAACCCCCTGATTTCTCAGAGGGAGC
The DNA here is from genome assembly GCA_910575505.1 of Oscillospiraceae bacterium. GTDB lineage: Bacteria > Bacillota > Clostridia > Oscillospirales > Oscillospiraceae > Oscillibacter. Next base: position 219,184 of record CAJTFK010000002.1, on the reverse strand, counting down.
TGGCGGAAAAGGCGGGCATCACCCGTTCCTCCGTCGCCGTGCACATCTCCAATCTGATGAAAAAGGGATACATCACCGGCAAGGGGTACATCGTCCAGACCAGCCCCTATGTCACGGTGGTGGGAGGCGTCAACATGGACATCGGCGGGCGGCCCTTCGGGCCTCTGGTGTCTCAGGACTCCAACCCCGGCGCAGTCCACTCCTCCCTGGGAGGTGTGGGCCGGAACATCGCCCACAACATGGCCCTGCTGGGTCTGGACGTGCGGCTGGTGACGGCCTTCGGAGACGATCTCAACGCCCAGAAGCTGGCGGCCAGCTGCGGGGAGCTGGGCATCGACATCTCCCAGTCCCCCGTCATTCCCGGGGGCCGGACCTCCACTTATCTGTTCATCAACAACCAGGGGGGCGACATGGCCCTGGCGGTCAGCGACATGGAAATCTACCGGCATCTGACGCCCCGGGTGCTGGCCCAGCGGCAGAAGCTGTTCAGCGCCAGTCAGGTGCTGGTGATCGACACCAATATTCCCGAGGAGAGCATCGTCTGGCTGGCGCAAAACATCTCCGTCCCCATCTTCGCCGACCCGGTTTCCACCGCCAAGGCGGCGAAGCTGAAACCGGTGCTGGGCCGTCTCCACACCCTGAAGCCCAACCGGCTGGAGGCGGAACTGCTGTCCGGCGTGCCCATCACCAGCGAAGCCAGCCTGAGCCGGGCGGCGGACGCCCTGCTGGCCACCGGGCTGCGCCGGGTGTTCATCTCCCTGGGCGGCGACGGCGTCTATGCCGCCGACCACAACAGCCGCCGCCATCTGCCCTGCCTGCCGGCGAACCCCGTCAATACCACCGGCTGCGGCGATGCGTTCATGTCCGCCATTGTCTGGGCCTATCTCCAGGGCACGGACCTGGCGGACACCGCCAGGGCGGGCCTGGCCGCTTCCGCCATTGCCATGGAGGGAGAGGGCACCATCAACCCGGCCATGAGCGAAAACGCACTGAAAGAAAGAGTGAAGAGCGGAGAGTGAAGCGTTCCGATACGAACAGAATATCTGCCGTGCTCCGCTTTCAGCTCTGAACGCTGTCCCGAACATTCTGTCTGTCAATTTTATTTCATTTCTGGAGGTTTTTATGAATCTGAACAAATACCTGGACATTGCCCCGGAGGTAAAGGAAGCCCTGTCTGCCGGAAAGCCTGTGGTTGCCCTGGAATCCACCATCATCTCCCACGGCATGCCCTATCCCCAGAACGTGGAGACCGCCCTTCAGGTGGAGTCCATCATCCGGGAGAACGGGGCCGTCCCCGCCACCATCGCCGTTCTGGGCGGGCGGCTGAAGGCCGGTCTTTCCCGGGATGAAATCGACTATCTGGGCAAAACCGGCACCGCCGTGGCCAAGGCCAGCCGCCGGGATCTGCCGGTTCTGGTGGCTCAGGGCAAAGACGGGGCCACCACCGTCACCACCACCATGATCATCGCCCACATGGCGGGGATCTCCGTCTTCGCCACCGGAGGCATCGGAGGCGTCCACCGGGGAGCGGAGACCACCATGGACATCTCTGCCGACCTGGAGGAGCTGGCCCGGACCCCCGTCATGGTCATCTGCGCCGGGGCCAAGTCCATTCTGGATCTGGGGCTGACTCTGGAGTACCTGGAGACCCACGGCGTCCCCGTGATTGGCTACGGCACCGATGAGCTCCCCGCCTTCTACACCCGGAAGAGCGGCTTCAACGTGGATTACCGCATCGATACCCCTGAAGACCTGGCCAGGACCTTCTTCGTGAAGCAGGACATGGGTCTGGGCGGCGGCATGCTGGTGACCAACCCCATTCCCGAGGAATTCTCCATGGACGCGGATACGATTAACAAGGCCATCGGCGAAGCCGTGGAGGAAGCCAAAAAGCTGGGCATTCACGGCAAGGAGACCACGCCCTTCCTTCTGGCTAAAATCAAGGACCTCACCGGCGGCGATTCCCTGGCCAGCAACATCCAGCTGGTATTCAACAACGCCCGGCTGGCTGCAAAGACGGCGGCGGCCCTGTCGAACCTTGCCAAGAACTGATTTCTGTGATAAAATGGACCGGCTGGGACCTCCAGCCGGTCTTTTTTGCGCCGCGCCAGGAGCCTGTTTTTAGGGGAAACAGCTCCCCGCGAACGAAAGCCAGCCCTTCACGCTTCCCCTCTCTCTTTTTGCGCCGCGCCGGAAACCTGTTTTTAGGGGAAACAGCTCCCCGCGAACGAAAGCCGGCCCTTCACGCTTCCCCTCTCTCTTTTTGCGCCGCGCCGGGAGCCTGTTTTTAGGGGAAACAGCTCCCCGCGAACGAAAGCCGGCCCTTCACGCTTCCCCTCTCTCTTTTTGCGCCGCGCCGGGAGCTGGTTTTTACGGGACACCGGTCCCGTGCAGGCAGAACGCCTTGCCCCCGATACAGTCTGTCCTTCGCCTGCGCAGCCGGTGATTTTTAAAAGGAGGCCGGACCTCATGATGGACATTTCACCGCCGGAACGGGAACTGCTGAGGGGAATTCGGAAACGGCCCGGCATGTACATAGGGGAATATTCTCTACCCCGGCTGCGGAGCTTTCTGGATGGGTATCATGGCGCTTTGGTCCTCCACGGCCTGGACGGCAGCTTTTGCATTCTCCCCGGGGAGTTTCACGGCTTTGTGACGGAGCGGTACGGCCTGCCCGGTCCTATGGGCTGGTGTCTGGCGATTCTGGAAAACGTACCCGACGGAAAGGAGGCTGTCGAGACCTTCTTCTCCCTGCTGGACGAATTTCTGGAGGCAAACGGCTTTGAGCCCATACAGCCATAGTCCCAGGACCCGCATTTTTCTTATGGAGGCGTTTCTATGCACATAATCGCTCTTTCCGCTGAAAAATTTTCTTACGCGCCGGAGGTTCAAAACGACCTCCTCTGGACCGTCATCGGTTCCCCCTGGGGACTGCCGGCCTGCTGGCTGGTCCTCATCAATCTCATCACCTTCTTCGTCTTCGGCCTGGACAAGTGGAAGGCCAGGCGGAAGGAGAAAAAGGAATCCGTCCGCCGGATCCCGGAGAAAAACTTGCTGCTTCTGGCGGCGGCGGGGGGCAGCATAGGGGCCCTGCTGGGGATGAAGGTCTTTCATCACAAGACCCTTCACCGCGCCTTTAAAATCGGCGTGCCCCTGATTCTTGCCTTGCAGCTTCTGATTCCCTTCGGGCTGTGGCTCTATTTCGGCGTCATCCGCTGACCTGCCCAGATTTCAGGGACAACGTTTGCGTCCCGGAGCCGGGTTCACTGGGGATTTTTTCCTCAGCGAAGCGTCGAGAAGTTTTCTGTATATTTGTTCAATCAGCCAAAAAATACTGTTTACCCCGAAAAAACATTGACATCTGCTCTGTAAGATGATAAAAATTATATAATGCTCAGCCGCCTGGAGGAAGATGCGGAAGCGTAAACGTTTCCGCTTCCGGCAGCTGTGTTTCCGTCCGCTTTTAAGCGGGCGGTTTTCGGTATCCGAAGGGGACCCGGCCGGGGTTCCTTTCCTATTATGTAATACGTTTTTGTTTAGCGGGAAGGAGCGGGGAACTGTGATCCAGGGATTGGACTATCTGCGGGAGCTCAACACAGTCTCGGTGCTGCTGCGGCTGACGCTGGCCATGTTCTGCGGCGGCATGATCGGGCTGGAACGGGCGCGGAAGCACCGTCCGGCGGGCTTCCGGACCTATATGCTGGTGTGCATGGGGGCGGCGCTGACCATGCTGCTGAGCCAGTATGAAAACTTTATGCTGCATCACCCCTGGGCAGAGCTGGCGGCGGATGTGGGCATCCGCACCGACGTCAGCCGCTTTGGCGCACAGGTCATCAACGGCATCGGCTTTCTGGGCGCAGGCACCATTCTGGTCACCGGACAGCAGAAGGTGAAGGGCCTGACCACGGCGGCGGGCCTGTGGGCCTCGGCCTGCATGGGTCTGGCGGTGGGCGCGGGGTTCTACGAGTGCGTGGCCCTGGCCTTCGTGCTGATTTTCGTGGTGGTGCACCTGCTGCCGGCGGTGGAGCTGTATGTCATTGTCAACGCCCGGAATATGAATATCTATGTGGAATTTCAGAATCTGGACAACGTGGCGGAAATTATCAACCGCATCAAGACCTATGATGTGACCATCTATGAGGTGGAGGTGGATCACGGAAAGCTGTCCCTGTCCCAGCATCCCAATGCGATTTTTTCCCTGCGGATGAACCGGAAGGGGTGCCGCGCCAAGATCCTGGCCTCCATCTCGGAGCTGAAAACCGTCCACCTTGTGCAGGACATCTGATTGGGAGGGAACACGTATGTTATCTGTATTTGACGGCCTGCGGGACGTAACGGCGGCGTCTGTGGCGCTGCGCATGGTCATGGCCGCCGTCTGCGGCGGCATCATCGGCATTGAGCGGGAATTCAAGCGCCGCCCGGCGGGCTTCCGGACCCATATCCTGATCTGCCTGGGCGCCGCCATGACCACGCTGACCAGCCAATATCTCTATCTGGTCATGGGCCAGTATACCGACATGGCCCGGCTGGGGGCCCAGGTGGTGGCGGGCATCGGCTTCATCGGCGCGGGCACCATCATCGTCACCCGGCGGCAGCGGGTGAAGGGTCTGACCACAGCGGCGGGCCTCTGGGCGGCGGCCATCATCGGCCTGGCCCTGGGCGGGGGCTTCTATGAGGGCGGCCTCTTCGCCACGGCCCTGATTATGATTGCGGAGCTGTTTTTCTCCCGGCTGGAATACCGGATGCTGAAAAACGCCCCGGAGGTCAATCTCTATGTGGAATACAGCTCCAACCACACCATGGACATTCTGCTCCACGACTTCCGGGAACAGGGCCTGAAAATCCTCAACATGGGCATCATCCACTCCGATTCCAACGAGCGCCACAACGCCTGCGCCATCTTCACCCTCCGGCTCCACAAGGGCCTGGACGTGGAGCACGTTCAGGCGGACATCAAATCCACCGCCGGCGTGGTCTCCGTGCGGGAGCTGTGACGGACAGCCGCTGTCTCAAACCCGGGACGGCGGCTTTTTCGTTTCCGCTTTTTCGTTTCCGCTTTTTCGTTTCCGCTTTTTCGTTTCCGCTTTTTCGTTTCCGCTTTTTCGTCCCCGCTTTTCGTCCTCTGGCGGAGAATATCCGTCGTTCCATGGCGGACATTTTGTGAAATACGACCATTGACAAGCCGGGCTTCAGCATGATAAAGTATTACCTAATTTCATAACGGCAGCTGAACATCCCGGCATTTCCCGTTCCGCTTCCCGCTTCCGCGGAAGGCCGGACGCAATCCTTCGCCTCCGGCGGGCGGTGTGTACCCCGCGGAGCGGAAAGCCAGGGATGGACGCGGCTCTGGAGAAGCCCGGAAACGGGGACCGAAGGTGTAAGGCGGACGGCAGGGAATGGGAATCCCTCCGCCGAATCTCTCAGGTAAAAGGACAGAGAGGACTGCTTTCCGGCGGAGTGTGTCCGCCGGGGAATGTTGCTTTTTGCGGGAGCCGGAGCCGGCTTCCGCATTCTTTTCTGTGCGGGACTCATACTTTTTCTTGATAAAAAGATTCAAAAATCTTTTTATGGAGAATCAGCATCAGATGCCGTTGATCTACAACGGAGGGATATTTATGGAAATCATCAACAGCATCCTGGGCTTTTTGTCGGGCCCGCTGAACGACTTCGCGTGGATGTACACCTTTTTGCCCTGCGCCATCCTGGGCGGACTGTTTCTGACCATCCGCTGCGGCGGCGTTCAGTTTCGCCACTTCGCCCATGCCATGAAGAACACCGTAGGCAGGATGTTCCAGAAGCAGGAGGCCGGCCACGGCGCGGTGACCCCCATGCAGGCCGTCACCACCGCCCTGTCCGCCACTGTGGGCACCGGCAACATTGTGGGCACCTCCCAGGCCATCGCCATGGGCGGATACGGCGCGGTGTTCTGGCTGTGGCTGGCGGCCCTGGTGGGCATGGTCACAAAATACTCCGAGATTGTCCTGGCCATTAAGTACCGGGAGCGGGACGCTAAGGGCGACTGGGTCGGCGGCCCCATGTACTACATTTCCAAGGGCCTGGGCAAAAACTGGCGGTGGCTGGCGGTGTTCTTCGCCGTTTTTGCCACCCTGGCCTCCTTCGGCATCGGCAACATGTCCCAGGTAAACAGCATCACCGGTTCCGTCATCGGCGCGTTCTCCGCCTTCACCACCGTCAGCGCCGGCGTGGAATCCGCACTGAAATGGCTGATGGGTGTTGTCCTGGCCCTGCTGGTGGCCATCATCCTGCTGGGCGGCATCAAGCGCATCGGCGCGGTGACGGAGAAGCTGATCCCCTTCATGAGCGTTTTCTACATCCTGTTTACCGTTATCGTCATCGGGGCCCACGCCGGCAATATCCCCGACGCCCTGGGCAAAATCTTCTCCACCGCCTTCACCCCCCAGGCCATCGGCGGTGCGGCTGTGGGCATCACCCTGAAAAACACCGTCATCTGGGGTCTGCGGCGCAGCGCCTTTTCCAACGAGGCGGGCCTGGGCTCCGCGGCCATTGCCCACGCGGCGGCGGACACCAGAGGCCCCGTGAATCAGGGCCTGTACGGCATTTTCGAGGTGTTCGTGGATACCATTGTTATCTGCTCCCTCACTGCGCTGACCATCATTTGCAGCGGCGTGGACATCGGCTTTGGCACGAAACCCGGCAGTGAGCTCATCACCGCCGCCCTGGCCACCGTGCTCGGCGGCAAATTCGCTGCGCTGTTCATCGCCATTGCCCTGGCGCTGTTCGCCTTTTCCACGGTGCTGGGCTGGTCCCTGTACGGCACCCGCTGTGTTCAGTATCTCTTTGGCAGCAAGGCTGTTCCGGTCTTTCAGGTTATTTTCATCGCCGTGGTCGTGGTGGGCTGCGTGTCCCCCCTCAGCTTTGTCTGGGATGTGGCGGACACCTTCAACGGCCTCATGGCCATTCCCAACTTCATCGGACTCTTTGCCCTCTCCGGTGTAGTGGCCGCAGAGACGAAGAAATACTTCGGGAACAAAGACCGTCTGAATTAACAGCTCATCCGGCGGGAGATTTTCTGCGGCGGCCCCGAAGACGGGACGCTTCCGCCTCTCAATATGAAGCGCGGCCCACAGACCGGCGCAAAAGCCCGGAAGCAGCGCTTCCGGGCTTTTTGTCTGCCCGCCGGTCCAGCGGCTCCGCCTTTTCCTCCGCAGTCGGTCCCATCACCGTCACAACCGGCGGCAAGGGGGCGGGAATCCGGCGCCCGCCCTGTCCGCAGGCCCGGGTCATCCGCGGAGCCGCCGGGCCCCTTCCTCGCCATATGGGAGCACAAAGGTGGGAATTCCCTCCGACGGAGGCGCAATGGCGTACATGGGGAAGAAGAAGGCCAGGCCCTCCTCCGTCAGGCAGTAATTCTGGGAATTGAAGCTCTTCCGCAGCGCCCGCCGCCAGCCCTCGCGCCAGCGGGCCGCCCCGGCCCGCTCCCGGCGCTGGATTTCCTCCGCCGCCAGGGCCAGCAGCCTCTTTTTCCAGCGGCTCCCGGCGGGAAAGAAGTCCCCCAGGGGCACGGGATAGCCCGCCGCCAGATCCCAGGTGTCCCCCCGGCGGGTCAGCAGCGCCGGTCCGCTTCCCGTCTGTTCCCGGGACTGGGTGCACAGGCTCCAGAGCCCGCCCCCGTTCCAGGTCACCCGGTATCCCAGTTCCGCCCGGAACTCCGGCAGCGGCCCGCTGGCCTCCAGTGCCGCCCGGCAGGCCGCTTCCGCCTGGGGCAGCAGCCAGCTCCCGCAGTATCGGAGAAAGGCCCGGCATTGCAGCTGATAATACCGGTGGATGCGGCGTGACACTTTGTCCGTCAGCGGCTCCGGCTGGGGAAGGGACACCGCCGCCGTCAGCACCGGAATCCCCTCCACCGTCCATTCCCGCTCCGCCGTGAAGGGCACCGTATTCAGCTCCGACAGAGCCCCCTTGCCGTTGTCTCTCATATTGCCCCGCGCTCCTTTCCCCCTGCTCTGCTCTCAGCTTATGCCGGAGCGGGGACGGAGGTTCCCCTTCTGTTTTCCTCCGCCGGGTCATACGGGGCATAAAAATTTTTGCGCGCCCTCTTTACTTTCATACTCTGAAATGTTAAAATACCGGGTAATGATGCCCCGCCTCCGGGCAGGGTTTTCCTTATGGAATCAAAACGGGACACTTTGGGGAGGTTATCGTGAAAATCGGAAAGAAGGAGAAAAGCGGACAGCTTTACAGGGCAATTCTGCAGCTGCGGAGCGAAGAAGAATGCTATGATTTTTTCCAGGACCTGTGCACCGTGTCGGAGCTGCGGTCCATGGAACAGCGCTTTGAGGTGGCGTCCCTGCTGGACGACGGCATGATTTACAACGACATCCTGGAGCGCACCGGCGCCTCCAGCGCCACCATCAGCCGGGTGAACCGCTCTCTGAACTACGGCACCGGGGCCTATGCCCGGCTCTTCGCCCGGATGAAGGAGGATACATGACCCGGGATTACGAGGCCCTGGCCTCCAGCTATGACGGGCTCATGACCGGCGGGCAGTACCGCCGCCGGGCGGCGTTTCTGGTCCGGCGGCTGAGGCGGAGCCCCATTCCGGTGGAAACCGTTCTGGACCTGGGCTGCGGCACCGGAACCATCGCCTGCCTGCTGGCGGAACGGGGCTTTCGGGTGCTGGCGGCGGACGAGTCCGAAGACATGTTGGCCCAGGCCTCCGTCAAGGCGGAGGGCCTGGAGCGCCGGCCTCTGTTCCTCCGGCAGTCCATGACCCGGCTCCGTCTGGCGGAACCGGTGGACGGGGTGGTCTCCACCATTGATTCCCTGAACTACCTCACTAGGGAGCGGGACCTGCGGGAGACCTTCCGCCGGGTCCGGCGGTGGCTGAAACCCGGCGGGCTGTTTCTCTTCGATGTGAACACGCCCGCTAAATTCCGCCGGATGGACCGCCAGGTCTATCTGGATGAGACAGAGGACAGCTTCTGCGCCTGGCGGACCTTTTTTTCGGAGCGGACCCAAATCTGCACCTATCAGGTGGACCTGTTCCGCCAGCTGCCCGGCGGGACCTGGGACCGGAGCTTTGAGGAGCACCGGGAACGGGCCTGGAGCGAGGAAACCCTGCGGGCCTGTCTGGCGGACGCGGGCTTTTCCTCCGTCGGCCTGAGCGGCGATTTGTCGGACCGGCCGCCGGAGGCCGGGGAGGACCGATGGCAGTTTCAATGCAGCTGGTAGGGGCCGGTCCCGGCCCGTCTGCCGGGCAGACGGCGGGGCCCGCCGCTGTCTCAGGCAAATCAGGAAAATAAAGGAGTAGCCATGAGCGACCAACTGATTCGCGCCATCTCCAGGGATGGCTATATGAAGGTCTCCGCCGTCTCCACCAGGGGTCTGACGGAGCGGGCCCGGCAAATCCACCGAACCCTGCCGGTGGCCACGGCGGCCCTGGGCCGTCTGCTGGCGGCGGCGTCCATGATGGGCAGCGCCCTGAAGGAGGACGGCGCCAGCGTGACCCTTCAGGTCAAGGGCGGCGGCCCCCTGGGGACGCTGCTGGCGGTGTCGGACAATCTGGGGAACGTCCGGGGCACGGTGGACAACCCGGCGCTGGACCTGCCCCTGCGGGAGGACGGCAAGCTGGACGTAGGCGCCGCCGTGGGCAACCAGGGCGCTCTGACGGTCATCCGGGACCTGCGCATGAAGGAACTCTATATCGGCAGCGTGGGTCTGCTGTGGGGGGAGATTGCCGAGGACATTGCCCTCTATTTCGTGGAGTCCGAGCAGGTGCCCTCCGCCTGCGGTCTGGGGGTCCTGGTGGACCGGGATCAGAGCGTGCTGGCGGCAGGGGGCTATCTGGTGCAGATGCTCCCCGGCGCGCCGGAGGAGCTGGCGGAGCAGGTGGAGGCCGCCCTGCGCTCCGCCGGGGCCGTGACGGAGCTGCTGCGGACGGACCCGGACCCGGAATCCCTGATGCGCCGGGCCCTGAAGGGCTTCGATATGGAGATTCTGGAGAAAAGCCCCATTGAATACCGCTGCGACTGCAGCCGGGAGCGGATGGAACGGGCTCTCATCAGCCTGGGCCCCCAGGAGCTCCGGGCCATGATTGACGAGCAGGGCGGCGCGGAGCTGACCTGCCGGTTCTGTGACAATGTCCAGCGCTTTACCAGGGAGGAGCTGGAAGCCCTGCTGGCGGACATGGGCGCGTCCTCCTGATGGGAAACGGAAGGGGAGGAGGGCGGACCGCCCTCCTCCCCGCCGGGGCCCTTTCGGGCATTCTGGCAGAAAAACGGTTTTTTTCAAAATAGTGCTTGACAAAGCGAAAGTGTTTTTGTATAATAACCCTTGCCGTTTGACGTGAGCGGCGACCCGGGAGCATAGCTCAGCTGGTTAGAGCATCTGCCTTACAAGCAGGGGGTCACTGGTTCGAGTCCAGTTGTTCCCACCAGCTTTCTTTCAGGCAGTCACGTCTTTCACCTGGCCCGGTAGTTCAGTTGGTTAGAACGCTAGCCTGTCACGCTAGAGGTCGACGGTTCGAGCCCGTTCCGGGTCGCCATATCCGCGAGATGGGACACTGTCTCGCCGCCCTCCGGGGCATCCGCCCAGATAGCTCAGTTGGTAGAGCAGTGGACTGAAAATCCACGTGTCGCTGGTTCGATTCCGGCTCTGGGCACCATATGCGGGCATAGCTCATCTGGTAGAGCGCCACCTTGCCAAGGTGGAGGTAGCGAGTTCGAGCCTCGTTGCCCGCTCCAGCTTCGAAATTTCCAACGCTGCTCCGTTTCCCGCCTGCGGACGGAAAACTGCGCTGTGTTGGAAATTTCTTCGTTTCCCCTCCGCAGGCCCTCCGCCGGTTTGCAGGCGGAGGGAGGCAACCACCGGTCTCCCGGACCGGGGGAGGCGGGGCACCGCAGTCCGGAAACGGGCGCAAAAAAAATTTGAGAAAATTTAAAAAAAGGGTGGACTTTTTCGGAAGGATCGCATATAATAGGGTGTAGACGGTGACATAGCCAAGTGGTAAGGCAAGGGTCTGCAAAACCCTGATTCCCCGGTTCAAATCCGGGTGTCACCTCCAACATCGGAGCAAGCTGTAAATTGCTTGCTCCGATTTTTTGTCCTTCAGGGCATCGTATATTTTCCGCCGGGATTCGCCTCCCCGGGCCCGCGGCGGAAGGGAGGAGGCGCAGTGCGCCCCTGTCACTCCCCCGGCTCCGGCTGTCTGCTGAAAAGTTCGCAGCGCAAAAGCTCCCCCTGCCGCTGTGCGGCAGGGGGAGCTTTCTCTTTGAGGGCGGCTGTCTCCGGCCTCTTATTCACTGGTACCGGTACTGCATCCCGGTATACTGCTCAATACAGCTGAAAAACAGGTCCCGGTTCCGGAACTCCAGCAGCTTGCAGTTTTCCTCCTCATGGAAGGACACGATCCGGCGGCTGGTGTCGACCCAGACCCGCCACAGGTTTTCGCTTGTTCTTGTTTGCTCCATAGGGAGGCTCCTTTCGCGGAATTTTTCGTCCCTCGTTCCTTATGCGCTCCTTGTGAAATGCGCGTCTATTATATAAGACGATTCAGATGGTCGTTTTGTTTCACCTGTTCCAAAAATTTTTTAAAAAATTTTCAGAAAATTCAGGACCTTCTGTCTGCCTCGTTTCGTTCCGCCGCCTCCTGGGCGGCTATTTCGACCGCTATGTCGGCCAGAAGGCCCTCCCAGGCCTCGGGATGCTCCACATAGTACAGGGGGCACAGCTTTCCCGTCACGTCGTAGTGCCGGATGACGTCCTCCTCCGGGTCCAGACGGAACTCCCGGCACAGCCATGCCGTCAGCTCCACCACCCGGTCATAGGTTTCGGGACCGTACTGTCCCGCCTCGTCGGGGTGGCAGACCTCAATGGAAACCGTGTCCCCGTTCCGGCTGTTGGAGGCGTAGGCAATCTCATCCAGCGGCACGCACTGAATCACCTCCCCCTCCAGATCCACAATGAAATGGCTGGAGGCATAGGTCTGGAGCTGCCCGTCGGCCAGGGACTCAAAATAATTCCGGTTGGCCTGGGCGGTGGTGCCGGGGTTGCCCACATAGTGGAGCACCACGCCGTTCACCTGCTCCAGCGGGTCCCCGGGCCGGGACCACGGGTTGACGGACAAAAAATCCTCCCGCACGTAGTCCGGCGTGTTCTTCGACACCTCCGCCGGGTCCGGATGGCTCCGGATTTTCCCCAGGGCGGCAAGAGCCACCGCCAGTGTCAGAACCGCCAGCACGGCGCAGAGCGCAAGGACCCGAAGATCCGGGTCCCTGCGCTGTCTGCGGCGGGGTTTTTCCTGGGCTTCCGCCCTCCGCCGGAGCTCAGACCGGCGGAGGGCATCCTGTTCGTAAGGCTTGTAGTCCATGGCTCAGAAGGCGCTCTCCAGGTAGACGCAGTCGTCCCCGGGAGTCACATAGCCGTCGCCCGGGCTGGCGGCGTCATAGGGACCGTACCACTCCTCGGCGTAGGGATCGTCCCAGCCGCCGTCCCGGTAGTCATTGGCGTGCTGCATGGTGCTGTATTCCATCCGGGTCACCAGACGGTGGGTCTCATCGGTGATTCCCAGCTTTTCCAGGGCCTTCAGGGTCTCGGTGCAGTAGGTGGAGATCGTTATGGATTCGCTGTCGCCGTAGGTTTCGCTGCCGTATTCCCCGGTGGCCTTTCGGGTGATGCTGTAATAGAAGGACAGGCTGCCCCGGCAGGTGACCTGGACCTCCTCCTCATAGCTGTCCGCCAGGAAGGTTTTGCCGAAGTGCCCCGCCCGGATGTCCCGGAGGACGGCGGCCTCCAGCTCCCGGGCCTGGTCCGGGGTCAGCTCCAGGTTCTCGAATTCCCGGGTCTGGCTGTTATAAACGTCTTCCACATAGCCGCCGGTAACCCGGGTGGTCACGGAACTGTCCCGGGTCAGGGGGAAGATGTTGGCCTCCTGAACCACCGGGTCACAGGCCAGCTCCCGCAGCTGCTCAAGGGCCTCGGACTGAAGACCGTCGGAATATCTGAGAGAGTATTGACGGGTCACATATTGGCCGCTGTCCCGGAGCCAATAGCCCAGATACGCCTGCCCATACCGGTTTCCGTCGCTGTCCAGCTGCTGTTCCTCCTCCAGAATCGCGCCGTGGAGGTCCAGAACCTTCTGAATGGCGGCGGGGTCGGCGATATCCGCGCTGATGCCCCGGCCATAGTCGCTGGATAGGCTGAGGCTGACGCTCTCCAGATTCCCGGCCTCCGGTTTCCAGGATTTCACCCCCGCCGGGTCCAGCGCGATGACGGCGCAGACAGCCCCGGCGGCCGCCACAGAGGCCAGCGCCCCTTTCCAGCTGCCCCGGAAGACGTGGAAGGACTTGGCCAGCAGCATGGACGCGATGTAGTACCCCACCAGCCCGGCGGCGGCCATGCACACCGCCATGGGGAGAGGCATCACGGTGCTGCCTTTCTGGAAACTGTTGAAGAAGAGGTGATAGAGGAGGGTCCCCCCGGTGACGGCGGCGCAGAGGGCCACGCCGTAGCGGAAGACGGGCTTCATCCAGCCCACGGCCACCACGTCCCCGGCGCACTCGCTGCGGCGGCGGCGGTAGAGCAGCCACGCGCACCCCAGCAGGGCCACCCCCGCCAGGGCGTAGACGGCGATGACCCAGCCGTTCTCCAGCGTGACGGACTCAAGGGTGCGCTCCACCCAGCCGTCGGGGCTTACCGTGTCCTGAAACTCCGTATGGGTGTTCAGACCCTTATAGTCCAGGAAAAAGACGGTGGGAGACAGGAAATCAAGAACGCCCTGATAGGTCGAGCTGACGCCGTAATAAAACTGGCTCATCAGCTCCATCACCAGCCACTCTGCCGCCGCGGCCAGGAAGTGAAAGATGAAATAGAAGGCGGCAAAGGCAAAGGGATTGCCGGTGACAAAGGCGATGAGGGTGGCGGCGGCAAAGTAGAAGAAGCTGAGCCCCAGCACTCCCAGAACGGTCACCAGCACCCCCACCGGCTCAAAGAGTCCCCCAAGGAGAGAGATCAGAATCATCAGGCCCCCGGTGACGGCGTAGGGAATCAGCATCATGGCCAGGCCCGAGAGTACATTGGTGATAAACAGTCCCTTCCGGGTGATGGGCAGGGCGTGGTACAGGCTGACGCTGCGGTGGTTATAGAGATAGTTCCACATCGCCAGGGCGCAGAGAACCCCGTAGAGCAGGGAAATGATCGGCACGGCGTAGTGCAGCACCTCGTAGTAAATCGCGGTCATCTCCAGGGGCTGCATGCTGTGGGAGCGGAAGCCCTCGTGAATCAGCGCGGCCAGCGCACAAAGGGGCGCCAGGGCTCCCAAGGCAGACACGCCGCCCCACAGGGGCCAGAAGCGCATGAGGTTTTTCCGAAACAGGGTCGGATTAAAGTACGATGTCTTTAACTGCATAGTCCGCGCCTCCCAACTCATAAATGAAAATTTCCTCCAGGGTCAGCGGCACCGCGTCCACCAGCAGGGGACTGTGTACCGACAGCAGATTCTGCGCCTCTCCGGCGCTCATGCGCATAATCAGGGTATGAACCCGGCCCACCCGGGATGCGTGGAGCACCGGCAGGTCCGCCGGGACTTCGCCGCCGTCCCGGAACACAACCTGGAGCTTTACCATGTTGTCCTGGAGCTGGGCCAGTGACCGTTCCAGCAGAACCCTTCCGTGGTCCAGAATGCCCACGTGGTCGCAGACGTCCTCCAGCTCCCGCAGGTTGTGGGAGCTGACCAGCACCGTGGTTCCCCGCTGGGCCACGTCCCCCAGCACCAGGGACCAGACCTGACGCCGCATCACCGGGTCCAGGCCGTCCACCGGCTCATCGAGAATCAGATAGTCCGGCATGCAGCTCAGCATCAGCCAGAACGCCGCCTGCTTCTGCATGCCCTTGGAGAGGCGGCGCAGGGCGCGCTTCTCGTCAATCTCGAAGACCTCCTTCAGCTTCTCATAACGCTCCATGGAGAAGCCCGGATAGAAGCCCCGCATGAACCTGCACATATCCCGGATGGTGGCCTGGGGGAAATAATACCAGTCGTCGGGAATGGCGGCGGTCCGGGCCTTCAGGCCCTCGTTCTCCCAGACGTTCCCGCCGTCAATGGAGATTGTGCCTGCGTCCGCCCGGTAGATGCCTGTCAGGCACCGGATCAGAGTGGACTTTCCCGCACCGTTGGGGCCCACCAGCCCGTAAACGCTGCCCTGGGGCACCGTCAGAGTGACTCCGTCCAATGCGGCAAAGCTGCCGAAGCGTTTCACCGCGTCCTTAATCTCAATCATTCCGCGTCCTCCTTTCTCAGGCGGGCCGGCCCGCCTGCTGTCGCTTCTTCAAGAAGCGACAGCAATTCTCCCTGTCCAACGCCCAGATACCGCAGCTCCGCCAGCAGCTCCCTGGCCTTTTCCATCAGGTCCCGCCGCCGGCTGTCGTCGGCGTCCGGGTCTCCGGTGGCAAAGCTCCCCTTGCCGGGGACGGAATAGATATAACCCTCTCCCTCCAGCTCGTTATAGGCCCGCTGAATGGTGTTGGGGTTGATGGACAGCTGTGTCGCCAGAACCCGGACCGACGGGAGTTTCTCGTCGGTGGCGATAGCTCCGGTGACGATCAGCTTCCGCAGTCCGTCCTTGATCTGCTCATAGATAGGACGGGAGTCCCGATAATTCAGGCTGATCATCGCGCCTTCCCTTCCGCGGGGCGGCGGCCCCGCAAACTGTATTAACTGTACTAATACGGATAGGATATCACGACGGAACCCGGTTGTCAAGAGCCCCTTGTAAAAAAGAGCGGTCTGTGGTAAAGTGCAGTTATAATTTCCGCCGCTTTCCGCCGCAGGCGGCAGCCGCAAAACATGGCACTTACTTCCGATCTTTCAGTTCGGAAGTAATATATTTGAATGGGAGGCAGGGAATATGGAAAAAATTATCCTGATCAGAGGCAGCAGCACCGGCGAAGTGAACGAACATCTGGCGCAGGGCTGGAAGGTCAAGCTGCTCAAAACCGTGAATGACGCTACCACCAGCCGTTTTTACGCTTACGCCGTTCTGGAGAAGGAGGACGAATGAAATCCTGGCAAATTTTTGTACTTTTCTTTGAAAAAGCCTGAAAACCCTCTTTACAAGCGCAAAGCGCTGTGGTACAGTAGTAAAGACCGTCCAAACGGCGGCAGAACAACGCCCCCGGCCCTTTGTTCCGCGGAGCTTCACCGGCCCGGAGCACAGTCCCGCGGGGGAAATTTTAGAAAGGTGGAACACACTTATGCTGCGCAAGGAAGAAAAGACAGCCATTATCAACGCCAACCGTACCCATGAAAACGACACCGGCTCCCCCGAGGTTCAGATCGCCATTCTGACGGAGCGCATCAACGTCCTGACGGAGCACATGCGCGCCAACCCCCAGGACAAGCACTCCAACCGCGGCCTTCTGAAAATGGTCGGCAAGCGCCGGAGCCTGCTGGACTATCTCCAGAAGAAGGACGTGGAGCGCTACCGTGCCCTGATCGCCAAGCTGGGGATCCGCAAGTAAGGAGCAATCGGGTGACGGAGGCCTCCTCCGTCACCTTTTCGCGCCTCTTCTCCGCGCGCCCCTTCCCGGCAGACCCCCATTCCATCCGTCCCAGTTGTTCGGGAGCCGCCGCTTTTTGTGTTTGAAAGTGCGCCCAACCTCCTGAGGTCCTTGGACCCGCTTTCAAATACGAAAAGGACTGCTCCTGTGTAAGAGCTTGATTAAAATCCATCGAAACGCCGTCACAGGGCAGATTTTTCCGCCGATGCTGCGTTGGTTTGACTTGAAATCCGCCAGGATTCCTGCGTCAAACCGCCTTGCCCGACAAAAAAATCTGCCCCCATCCGGCACTCCGCCGGATTTTAAACAGGCTCTAAAAGAATCAGCAGAAAAGAAAAGGAGCAACATTTATGTCAACAATCATCACCCAGCGGCAATTCCCCCATTACCGCAAATACGAAATGGAGCTGGCGGGCCGCCCCCTGACCCTGGAAATCGGGAAGCTGGCGGAGCTGGCCAACGCCGCCGTCATGGTGGGCTACGGCGACACCCGCGTGCTGGTCTGCGCCACCGCCTCCGCCCGGCCCCGGGACGGCATCGACTTCTTCCCCCTGTCCGTGGACTTTGAGGAAAAACTCTACTCCGTGGGCCGCATCCCCGGCAGCTTCAACCGCCGGGAGGGCCGCCCCGGCGAAAAGGGCGTCCTGACCAGCCGGGTCATCGACCGGCCCATCCGCCCCCTGTTCCCCCACGACTTCCGCAACGACGTCAGCATCATGGCCACGGTTATGAGCGTGGACCATGACTGCTCTCCCGAAATCTGCGGCCTCATCGGCGCTTCCGCCGCCCTGGCCGTCTCCGACATTCCCTGGAATGGCCCTGTGGGCGCGGTGAAGGTGGGCCTGGTGGACGGCAGGCTGGTGCTGAACCCCACCAGCGAGGAGCGGAAGGTCTCCGACCTGGACGTGACCGTGGTTTCCACTGCCAGCAAGGTGGTCATGATTGAGGCCGGAGCCAACGAGGTGGACAACGACACCATGTTCAAGGCCATCCAGCTGGCCCACGAGGAAAACCAGAAGCAGGTCCAGCTTATTAACAAAATGGTCTCCGAGATCGGCAAGGCCAAATTCGACTATCCCCACGCCGACTTTGACGAAGAGCTGTTCGGCAAAATCGTGGCCGCAACCATGGAGGACGCCAAGGCCGCCATGGACACCGACGACAAGAATATCCGGGAAACCCGGTGGAACGGACTCATTGACAAGTGGCACGAGCTGTTCCTGAGCGACTATCCCGAGATGGACAAGTACCTGGACGAGATCACCTACAAGTTCCAGAAGAAGATTGTCAAGGCCTGGCTGCTGGAGGGCCACCGGGTGGACGGCCGCCAGAAGAACGAGATCCGGCCCCTGAGCGCGGAGGTGGGCGTGCTGCCCCGGACCCACGGCTCCGGCCTCTTCACCCGGGGACAGACCCAGGTCCTCTCCGTGGTCACCCTGGACACCCTTTCCGCCAACCAGAAGCTGGACACCATCTGGGAGGAGACGGAAAAGCGCTATATGCACCACTACAATTTCCCCGGCTACTCCGTGGGCGAGGCCAAGCCCGCCCGTTCCCCGGGCCGGCGGGAGATTGGTCACGGCGCTCTTGCCGAGCGGGCTCTGCTGCCCGTCATTCCCGATGTGGAGAGCTTCCCCTACGCCATCCGCGTGGTCAGCGAGGTGGTAAGCTCCAACGGTTCCACCTCCCAGGGCTCCGTCTGCGGCTCCACCCTGGCGCTGATGGACGCCGGCGTGCCCATCAAGGCCCCGGTGGCCGGCATCTCCTGCGGCCTGATTCAGGATGACGACGGCGGATTTACCACCTTTATCGACATCCAGGGCGTGGAGGACTTCCACGGGGAAATGGACTTCAAGGTGGCGGGCACCAAAAAAGGCATCACCGCCATTCAGATGGACCTGAAAAACGACGGCCTCACCATGGAAATCATCAAAAACGCCCTGGACATCACCTATGACGGCCGGTGCCAGATTCTGGACCAGATTATGATTCCGGCCATTGCCGAGCCCCGGAAGGAAGTAAGCCGCTACGCGCCCAAAATGATTACCATGCACATCGACCCGGACAAAATCCGGGACGTCATCGGCAAAGGCGGCAGCATCATTCAGAAAATTGTGGCCGACACCGGCGCGAAAATTGACATCAATGACGACGGCTCCATCTTCATTGCCGGCATCGACGCCACCAGCTGCGACGCCGCGAAGAAATGCATCGACGACATTGTCTTCGTGCCCGAAATCGGGGCCCTGTACTATGGCCGCGTGGTGCGCCTCATGACCTTCGGCGCCTTCGTGGAGCTGGCCCCCGGCAAGGACGGCCTGGTGCACATCTCCAAGCTGGCGGACCACCGCATTGAGAAGGTGGAGGACGCCTGCAAAATCGGGGACATGATGTGGGTGAAGGTCACCGACATCGACGAAAAGGGCCGGGTAAACCTGAGCCACAAGGACGCCGTCCGGGAAATCAAGGCCAAGGAGGCCAAGGGCGAGCGCATCCGGTAATAAACGCCATCCGCACTCGAAAGGGACCCCTCCGGGGGTCCCTTTTTTGTGCTGTCCGCATAATCTGGAACAGTTCACTTTTGTTTTTGGAAGAGGCGTTGAAAAATCCGCCGGGCTGTGATATGCTGTATAGGAAATCAATTTCCCCGGCGCATGGGGATACGGGAGGATGCCGATATGAAAAAACGAATCTGGTCTTTGCTGCTGGCCCTGGCGCTGGTCTGCTCCCTGCTGCCGGGGGCGGCGCTGGCGGCGGGGGAGACCCCCGCTCCGCCTGTGAATGGGACGATCCATACAACCACCGGCGGATTTGAATTTATCTTTCAAAGCGGCGGCTGGACCGTGAAGAGCTATACCGGAAGCTCGTCCACTGTGACGGTTCCAAAGCAGGTAGAGGGCTATGACGTCACCGCCATTGGCGATCATGCCTTCTCCGCAAACAAAAATATCACCACCGTCTCCCTTCCCAAGGGCGTCGTCTCCATTGGGAAGGGCGCCTTCAACGAGTGTTCTAAGCTGGCCAAGGTGACCATCCCGGCGGGAGGCCTGACCTCCATTGGGGATAAGGCCTTCTTCAAGTGCGGGCTTCTCAACTCCATCGCCCTGCCCTACGGCCTTACCAGCATCGGCGCCGAGGCCTTTTCCGAGTGCGCCAAGCTGACTGCCGCTGTCCTTCCTGACACCCTGACCTCTATTGGGAAGGAGGCGTTTTTCGGCAGCGGCCTGACCACAGCCGCCGTTCCCGGCGGCGTAACCACCATGGGGGAGGGCGTATTTCATAACTGCAAAAATCTCACCTCCGCCAGCCTGGGAGGCGGTCTGACCTCTGTGGGAAAGGAGATGTTTTCCAGTTGCGGGAAGCTGACGAAAATCGTCATTCCCGACAGCGTCACCAGCATCGGCGAGGCCGCCTTCAAGGGCTGCGGCCTGACGGTGGCCATGGTCCCCGAAAAGGTGACGAGCCTTGGCGCCGAGGCCTTTTTCGGCTGCGCAAACCTGAAAACCCTCTGCATCCCCAAAGCAATCACCACCCTGCCCAAGGACGCCGTTACCGGCTGCACCAATCTCAAAACTCTTCACTACACCGGCGATGGCACGCTGGCGGACGTGCCCCAGGGAATGGAGGTTCACCCCGCCGCCGCCAGCAGCGACAAGAAAACCAACTCCACCTGTTCCGTAGAGGGCTCCATGGAGGACCGTGTTGTCTGCAAGGTCGTGGGCTGCAAGGAGACCCTGCCTGTTGAACTCCGCCCCATCGCCAAGGAACCCCATAAGCCCGTTGAGATTCCCGAAACCCTGCCTGACTGCGTCACGGCGGGAAAGACCGCCTGGACCGCGTGCCAGGTCTGCAAGCTGGAAATCGTCTCTCCGGACACCATCGAGCCTCTGGGCCATGAGCCTACAGCCACAGACGTCCTCGTAGATCATAAGGACGCCACCTGCACCGAGGACGGCTATGATGTTTACGCCCAGAAATGCAACCGCTGCAGCAAGGCCCTGACCACCGGCACCACCACCACCATCCCCGCCCTTGCTCATGTGGCCGCGGATGCTCCGGTGGAAACCATCATCAAAAACGCCACCTGCGGCGAGGCCGGTGAAAAAAGCCTCCAGACAGTCTGCAAGAACTGCGGCGCAGACATGGGCGACCCCACCATAGAAACCATCCCCGCCACCGGGAATCACACCTGGGGGGGTACGCCTGTATCCAAGGTCATCACCGAGCCCACCTGCACCACGAAGGGAGAGAAACAGACGGGCACCCAG
The DNA here is from genome assembly GCA_910575505.1 of Oscillospiraceae bacterium. GTDB lineage: Bacteria > Bacillota > Clostridia > Oscillospirales > Oscillospiraceae > Oscillibacter. Next base: position 198,383 of record CAJTFK010000002.1, on the reverse strand, counting down.
TGCACCGTCTGCGAAACAATGGACACCTCCACCGTGACGACGGAAGACATCGACATGCTTCCCCACCAGCCCGACGAGAATCAGGAAATCACAGTCACCTCCACCGCCACCTGCACAGACGCCGGCAAAAAGACCACCGCGGCCACCTGCAAGGAATGCGGAAACCCCTACACCCTGGAGGAGGACGAGGAAGCCCTGGGCCATGATTGGAAGACGCTGACGGACCCCGTGGTTACAAAACCCGCCACCTGCACGGAGGCGGGCCAGCAGACCAGCGGCATCCGGGTCTGCCAGCGGGAAAACTGCCCCTCGAAGGGAGCCGACGGCAAGCCCTATCAGGACCCGGCCAGCGGAACGGCGGAGACCATCCCCGCCCTGGGCCACAACCGGGAGGAAACGGTGGAGGATGAGGCGGCCAGCAAGGCCCCCACCTGCACCGAGGCAGGTGTGAAGGTCATCAAGGCCACCGTCTGCACCCGCTGCAGCGCCGCTATTCCCGAGGAGCGGACGGAGCTTCCCGCCGCCGGACACACCAAAGGCGCCGACACCGTGGAAAAGGTCATCACGGAGGCCACCTGCACCGAGCCGGGCCTGTCGGAAGTCGGCTTTACCTGCACAGTCTGCGGGGAGCCTGTGGACAGCGTAACCACCGCGGTTCCCGCCAAGGGCCACACCTACGGCGAGTGGACCGTCATCAAGGAGGCCACCGCCACCGTGCCGGGCAGCAGGGAGCGGACCTGCTCCGTCTGCCAGAACAAGGAGACCGAGGAAATCCCCGCCACCGGCTCCTCCAAGCCGGAGGACCCGGACGACGAACGCGAATATGACATCGACCTCATCCGCACCTCCAACGGCTCTGTGACCCTGCCCACCCATGCCGCCGCCGGTGAGACGGTGGTCATCAGGGTCTACCCCTATTCCGGCTATGAGCTGGACTGGATTGAGGTCACCCGGTGGAACGGACGGGAAATCCGGCTGTACAGCAGCAGCGACACCCGCTATACCTTCACCATGCCCAGCGCCGACGTGGAGGTCCGGGCCTACTTCACCCGCATTTCCGACTCCTATCATTCCAGCTCCTCCGGTACCTGGAGGCCCAGCACCTCGACATCCACGTCCACCCCGTCCCCCGGGCCTCAGACGGTCATTCAGCCCGCGCCCCAGGCCAGCGGCTACACCGCAGGCTTCTCCGACGTGCCCGCCGGCCACTGGGCGTCGGGTGAAATCGGCTGGGCCTCTCAGAACGGCTATATGAGCGGCGTCGGAAGCGGACGGTTCAACCCCAGCGGCAGCATCAGTCACCGTCAGCTGTGGATGGTTCTGGCCCGGTTCATGGGGGTCTATCCCGCCGATATGGAGGCCGCCCGCATCTGGGCCGTGGAAAACGGCTTTGCGGTGGGAACGAATCCCGTCTCTCCCGTCACCCGGCAGCAGCTGGTGGTGGCCCTGTACCGCACCGCCCGGCTCTCCGGCTCCCTCAACGGGAACACCGCCAGCCTCGCCAAATACGAGGACAGCCGCCTTGTGTCCGCCTCGGCCCGGAACGCCATGAGCTGGGCCGTGGCCAATGGAATCATCAGCGGCAACGCCAACGCCTGTCTGAATCCCAACGGAACCGTGACCCGGGACCAGTTCGCCGTGATTCTCTTCCGGTTCAGCCAGAGGCGATGAAAGAGTGGAGAGTTGAGAGTGGAGAGTTGAGAGTGGAGAGTTGAGAGCAAGAGATTGGTGAAACAAACACGGGGCGGGCCTTACGGTCCGTCCCGTGTTTTCGTTTTTCGGAAAGGGGGAGGGGCGTGTTTCTGTTCTGTCTTTCGGAAGTGCCAACGGAAAAGAGCCGGGACAGAGCCCGGCCCCTGCATGAAATCTCCAGGTAGGTTTTCAGAGTCTTCTGGCGCTCTGAAAACCTGCCCGCCTGCCGAAGGCAGGCGGGGCGGGCCTTACGGTCCGTCCCGTTTTTCCGTCTCCAGCTTCCGCAGATAGTTCCGCAGGACGAGATTGACATAAGAGGAAAGCTGCCGGTCGTCCTCCTCGGCAAGAATACGGAGCTTTTTGACCACTTCCTCATCCAGAGAAAGGCTAACCTTAACTTTTAAGGGCTTATAGGACTCCACTGCTATCACCTCTGAGAAAAAGATAGCAAAAATTAAGATAAAATCTTGACAAATCCTACCAGGTAGTATAGATTCTTACTCAGGGGGTGTTGTATGATGACACAGGATGAGAACATAAAAGGACGGATGTACGCCATTCTCTGCGGAGCCATGGACGACGCTTTGACTCTGCTGGAAAACGGTCTCGCTCAGGAGTCCCGCCGGGTTCTTCTGGCCGGACTGGAGCGGGCGGAAAATCTCTATCTGCTGGAGGCGGAAGAACCCGCCCAAGCCAATACAAGGAGCTGATTGCATGGATGTCATTGCCGCTGTTGCCGCCGGGGGAGGGGGCCCCTCCGCCATCGGCGTGGTACGGGTCTCGGGGCCGGGGTGCTTTTCTGTGTGCGCCCGGGTGTTCCGGGCCGGAAACGGAAAAGCCTTTGAGGAGCTGGAGCCCCGGAAAATGGTGCTGGGGGAGATGCTGGACCGGGAGGGCCGGGTGCTGGACAGGGGTCTGGCGGTGCGCTTCCCCGGTCCCCGGAGCTACACCGGCGAGGACTCCGCCGAGTTCCACTGCCACGGGTCCCCGGTGGTCCTGCGGGAGCTGCTGGCGGCGCTGTTTGCCGCCGGGGCCGTCAGCGGGACTCCCGCACGGCAGGCGGGACCGGGGGAGTTTACGAAACGTGCCTTCCTGAACGGACGGCTGGACCTGACACAGGCAGAGGCGGTGGTAGACCTCATTGACGCCGAAACCGCCGCCGCCGCCCGGAACGCCGCCGCCCAGCTGGACGGGGGCCTCCGCCGCCGGCTGGAGCCGGTGCAGGAAGCGCTGCTGGACATCACATCCCGGTTTTACGCCGTGGTGGATTACCCCGATGAGGACATCGAGGACGTGAGGCCGGAGGAGGCCGCCGCCGCCCTCCGGGAGGCGGACCGGAGCCTCACCGCCCTGCTGGACGGCTGCCGTCGGGGGCAGGTGCTGAAAAGGGGGGTCCGGACGGCCATTGTGGGCCTGCCCAACGCCGGGAAATCCTCTCTGCTCAACGCCCTGGCAGGCTATGACCGAGCCATCGTCACCGACGTGCCCGGCACCACCCGGGACACGGTGGAGGAGTCCGTCCTCTGCGGCGGGGTGCTGCTGCGGCTCATCGACACGGCGGGTCTCCGGGAGACGGAGGACCAGGTGGAACGGCTGGGGGTGGAGCGGTCCCGGCGGGCCATGGAGACGGCGGATTTGATTTTGCTGGTGGAGGACGGCGCGGTGGAGCCGGATGCCATAGACGAGGATATCGCAGAGGAGCTGGATTTACAGGAGGCCGTGGTCCTGACCGGCAAGCCCTGGATTTATATTGCCTCCAAACGGGACCTCTCCGGCATCCTCAAAACGGCTGTGCGCAGTCTGGACGGGAAGGCCGGCCCCGCTGCCTCTGTGTCCCTCTCCGCCGTCACCGGGGAGGGTATGGAGGAGCTGGAGCAGGCGGTGGCGGCCCTCTTCCCCGCCGGGGACCCGGCAGAGGCCGGGAGCCTGCTGACGGACCAGCGGCAGGAGGAGGCCGCAGGCCGGGCCCGGGAGGCCGTCCGCCGGGCCCGGGCGGCGCTGGAGGAGGGCATGACCCCCGACGCGGTGCTCACCGACGCCGAGGAGGCCCTGGAGGCCATTGGGGAGCTGACGGGCCGCACGGCCAGGGAGGAAATCGTCTCCCGCATTTTCTCCCGCTTCTGTGTGGGAAAATAAATGCGTTCCCTCTTGCATATACTGAGGGGGCTGTGGTATAATGACCACAGCCAAAGAAGCTGATTAAGACCACGGCAGACACGCAAAAGAAGACACGGAGGGCTGCCACCCTCCGTGTCTCCAATTTGTGCTTACCTGCCCTTGCCGTGTCGGTTAAGCCACTTGCTTATATAGCTGCCAACTATACTTGCTCCAACCGATACAAAGAAACTGATTAAAATTTCCACAGCATTCACCTCCTCCCTGCTGCCAGTTTGGAGAAGGGCGGCAGGGCCATTATACCAAAACCTGACAGGATTTGTAAAAAAGCTGTAAACTCCTGCCCTCAGAGCGCGTCTGCCTTCTGAGGGCAGGAATTTTTTCTCGGAAGAGGCTCTGGATGCCATCGGGGAGCTGACGGGCCGCACCGCCAGGGAGGAAATCGTCTCCCGCATTTTCTCCCGCTTCTGCGTGGGAAAATAAATGCGTTCCCTCTTGCATATACTGAGGGGGCTGTGGTATAATGACCTCAGCTAAAAGGTAGTCGGAACCCAAGATGCTCACAAAAGGCGGACTCCCGGAGAGTGGCAGCTCTCCGGGAGTCCATTTTCAGGCTTACTGTCCCCCGCCGTGCCGGTCAAGCCATTTGCAGAGGTAGTAGGCAGCTACACCTGCCGCAACCGACACTAAAAAGGTAATCATCAGTTCCAAGACGCTCACCTCCCTCCTGCTGTCAGGATGGAGTGTGGGGCAGCGTGCCTATCATAGCAGAATCTGACACATTTTGCAAGAAGCGCAGGAAGCGTGTCTTTTTTGAAAACGCAAAATATGTTTTTGAATCCACCAAAATATGATTTACAAAACCGCGTCAGAGTGGTACAATTACCATGGACAGGCTGTCCGGCTTTCTGGCCGGACCGTCTGGAATCAGATTCCATCAACATACCGGGGAACGCAGTTCCCCTTTTTCAGCGCTGTGGGAAAGGAGCGATCATGAAGGATCTGACAGAGCTGCAGGACTGTCTCCGGGAACGGAGACCCGTCCCCTGGGAGCAGCTGCCGGATTTTGCCCTGTACATGGACCAGGTGCTCTCCTACATGGAGCGGCAGGTCCTCCGCTTTGACGGAGACGACGGACTCACCGCCGCCATGGTGAACAACTACACCAAAAGCGGACTGGCCCCCAGGGCCGAGGGAAAGAAGTACAGCCGGGAGCACCTGGCCTATTTTACGGTGATCTGCGTGCTGAAGCGGGTGATGTCCACCCGGGACATGGACCTGCTGATCCGGGAGGAGCTTCAGGGAGACCGGACGGCGGAAGACGGCTATGCCGCCTTCTGCGCCAGTCTCGACAAGGCCCTGAACATCACCGCCGGAGAGCTGGAGGAGCGGACGGGGGGAAGTCTTGCCGACGACGCCATCCACTTCGCTCTGCTGAGCTATGCCGCCGGGGTGGCCAGCAGCCACTGTGTGGCCATGCTTCGGAGCCAGAAGCAGCCGGAGCCCAAAGGCAAGCCAAAAAAGGATAAGGAGCATGATTGAGCATGGCAGATTACGTACTGATGACAGACAGCTGCTGCGACCTGACCGCGGAAATGGCGGAGGAGCTGGGACTGGTGGTTTTGCCCCTGCGGCTGGAGATGAAGGGCCTGGAATACCGGAATTGGCTGGACGGTCGGGAGATTGGATTCCGGGAGTTCTACAGTCAGGTCCGCTCCGGCGAGATGCCCGTCACCTCCGCCGTCAATGTGGGCCAGTTTGAGGAGGCCATGAGGCCCATCCTGGAGGCGGGGAAGGATATCCTCTGCATCTGCTTTTCCTCCGCCCTGTCCACCACCTTCCAGTCCGCCTGCATCGCGGCGGGGGAGCTGGCGAAAGCGTTCCCGGAGCGGAAGATCAACACGGTGGATTCCCGCTGCGCCTCCATGGGGCAGGGTCTGCTGGTGTGGCTTTGCGCCCGGGAGAAAAAGAAAGGGCTGTCCGTCGACGCGCTGATGGACTATGCCTTGAATATTCAGGAAACAGTCTGCCACTGGTTCACCGTGGACGACCTGAACCACCTGAAGCGGGGCGGACGGGTCAGCGCCGCGTCGGCGCTGTTCGGCACCATGCTCTCTGTCAAGCCCATTCTTCATGTGGACAGGGAGGGACGGCTGATTCCCATGGAGAAATGTCGGGGCCGGAAGGCCTCTCTGCTGGCCCTGGTGGGCCATATGGAGAAAACCGCCGTCAACCCGGCGGAGCAGACGGTGTTCATCAGCCACGGCGACTGCCTGGAGGACGCGGAATTCGTGGCGGAGGAGATCCGCCGCCGCCTCGGCGTCCGGGATATATACATCAACTATGTGGGCCCTGTCATCGGCAGCCATACCGGCGCAGGGGTGGTGGCCCTGTTCTTCACCGGCGGGCCCCGCTGAGGGCCCGGGACAAAGAGAAAGCGGGGGATAGGATGAACTGGCTGGAGCTGCACATCGACACCAATCACCAGGGCTTGGAGACGGTTCAGGCTCTGCTGTCCGCCCTGGACATCGACGGTGTGGTCATTGAGGACGAGACGGATTTCCAGGACTTTCTGGAGCACAATCACGAATACTGGGACTATGTGGACGAGGACCTCTCCCGAAGGATGGAGGGACTTTCCCGAATTACATTCTACCTGGAGGCCGGAGAGGCGGGCTTTGCCAAAATGGGCGAGGTGCGCATGGCTCTGGAGCAGCTGAAGCAGGCACGGCAGGACTGCGGCACCCTTCTGATGACCCTGGAGAACATCCGGGACGCCGACTGGGAAAACAACTGGAAGCAGTATTACAAGCCCATGGAGATCGGCCGGCGGTTGATCGTCATTCCCCAGTGGGAGACGGCGGAGCCGGGGGACCGGGTCCCGCTGTATCTGGACCCCGGCCTGACCTTCGGCACCGGGGCCCACGCCACCACCCGGCTCTGCCTCACCGCACTGGAGGAGCTGGTAAAAGGCGGGGAGCGGGTATTGGACCTGGGCTGCGGCAGCGGCATCCTCTCCCTGGCGGCGCTGCGGCTGGGGGCCTCCTCGGCTCTGGCGGTGGATATCGACGACAAATGCCGCACCGCCGCCGAGTCCAACGCCGCCCTGAACCGGATCACGCCGGAGCGGCTCCAGGTCCGCATCGGAAACGTTCTGACAGACGAAACCCTGCGGAATCAGCTGGGAAGCGGCTACAGCCTGGTATTGGCCAATATCGTGGCGGACATCATCATTGCCCTCGCTCCGGACGTCCGGGGCCTGCTGAGTCCGGAGGGCCGATTCCTATGCTCCGGCATCATCGACAGCCGGGCGGAGGAGACGGCGGCGGCTCTTTCCGCGGCGGGGCTGGAGGTTCTGGAACGCCGGGAGGACAACGGCTGGTTCGCCTTTATTTGCAGAGAGCGGCATTGAGAGACCGGCGGCCTCCGCCGGGTGGCGGAAAAACGGACGGAATACAATCCGCTCAGCGGCTATGAATACAGGTTCTTATCGTCACCGCTGCTGAAAAGAAGCATCTGCTTCTTTTCAGCAGGTGCGGCGATGATCCGTCAAACAGGCCGCAAGACGGCTCTGCGGTGAACGCCGGCACAGGAGTTTTACCCGTCAACGGCTTTTCCTCTGTCTGCAAAACGGTGTGTACCGGTTTGCAGCTGTGCTGACTATATAAAACGGCGTCTTCACCGTATCCGGTGAAGACGCCGTTTGCAGTTCCCGGAAGCCGCCGGTCAGCGCCGTGACTCCGCCAGGTCCCCCGCCCTGACCAAGGCCTCGTCGATATTGGGGGCAAAGCTCCCGGCGCCCACCTGGTCATACAGGCCGGATTTCCGGAACACCGACAGAGGCTGTTCGTTGACGTGGGAGAAGATGACTTGGATTCCCTTGGCGCGGCATTCCTCATAGAGCCGCCGGAGTCCGTTGAGGGCGGTGATGTCCATGGCGGGAACCCCGCGCATCCGCAGAATCAGCACGTTCCGCCCGGCGTCCTGCTGAATATGAGGGATTTTGTCCGCCGCGCCGAAGAACATGGGGCCTGTGATCTCATAGACCATGACATGGGCGGGCACGGGCTTCAGCCGGCCCTGGTCGTCTCCGGTGTCCTCCACATATTCCCATTCCTTGACGTCGGCCACATCCGCCATCCGCTTCATGAACAGCAGGCAGGCCAGAGACAGACCCACGGCAATGGCCACCACCAGGTCAAACACAACCGTGAGCAGAAAGGTCACCGCCAGCACCGCCGCATCGCTTTTCGGTGAATGCTGAACCACCTTCACCACGGTGCGCCAGCCGCTCATATTATAGGCCACCTGAAACAGAATCGCGGCGATGCAGGGCATGGGAATCAGGGCGGCCCAGGGCATCAGCAGCACCAGCACCAGCAGCAGGACCACGGCGTGGACCATGCCGGCCACAGGGGTGCGGCCTCCGTTTTTGATGTTGGCCGCCGTCCGGGCAATGGCGCCGGTGGCGGGAATGCCGCCGAAGAGCGCGGAGGCGGCATTGCCCACCCCCTGAGCCACCAGCTCCATATTGGAGTTGTGCCGCGCACCGATCATCTCGTCGGCCACGACGGCGGACAGCAGGGATTCAATGGCCGCCAGAATGGCAATGGTAAACGCGTCGGGCAGCACCGCCGCCACCGTGTCATAGGACAGGGCAGGCAGCCTCACCGCCGGCAGGGCGCTCGAAATGGTATAGAGATCCCCGATGGTATTCACCGGCAGATTCAGCAGCTTCACCGCGCCCGCCGTCACAATCACGGCCATCAGGGAGGCGGGGATTCTGGGGAGAACCCTGGGCCACAGAATCAGAATGACCAGAGCCAGACAGCCCACCCCCGCCGCGGCCCAGTTCACCGTGTGGAAGGTACGGACAGCTTCCCCCAGCTTTTCCATGGTCTCCACCGGGGCCCCCTCAAAGGTCAGGCCGAAAAAGTCCTTCAGCTGACCTATCAAAATGGTGACTGCAATTCCCGCCGTGAACCCGGTGGTGATGGTATAGGGGATGAACTTAATCATGCTTCCCATCCGCAGCAGCCCCATCAGAATCAGGAGGATACCCGCCAGAACGGTGGCGGTAGCCAGGCCCTCCATGCCGCTTCGGGCCACAATTCCCGCCACGATGGTGGCAAAGGCGGCGGTGGGTCCGGCAATCTGCACCCTGCTGCCTCCCAGAGCGGAGATCAGAAAGCCCGCCGTAATCGCGGTATACAGTCCCTGCTCCGGGGACACGCCGGAGGCCAGGGCCAGGGCGATGGACAGCGGCAGGGCGATGATGGCGACAATGATTCCGGCGGTAAGGTCCTTGACAAAGCCGCTTCGGGAATAGTGCCTCATCGAGTCTATCAGCTGGGGTGTCAGTTCTTTCATGGGAATGGTTCCCTCCTTTTTCCTCTCTGCTTCCGCCGGCATCCGGGGAAATCCGTACAGCGCCGCCGTCTGAACATCGGTATGCACCGGTATTCAATTGCGCAGTGCTGTGAACATCTCCCGGTTTTCCGGACCCACGGACACCGGCTGAACTATGTATGCGGAAAACGACGCTTCGTAATCCGCCTGACTGTCCGCGCTTCCATTCTCCCGGGGCCAAAACGCGGACAGGCCGGCGGCGCCCTTCGGCACTGCCGGCCTGGGAACAGTCTTTCAGACAGGTCCCGGACTCACAGGCCCCGCCAGGCCTCCGGGCGGAGACGGCCAAGGTCCTCCTCAGCCCGTCTGACTTCCGCCAGCATGGCGTCCCGGTCCCGGTTCAGCGTGCCCCGGAGGGCCAGGTAATTGCTGGCATGGTTCATACGGAAGACGCTGCCGGGGCTGTCCAGGGCCTCCACCATCAGCCGGGTTTCCTCCAGCACCTGAGACCGGGTCAGCAGCTGGAATTTCCCCTGGTGCACCCAGTCGTACAGCGGCGTTTCCGGCTCCACCATCAGCGTCAGCATGCCGATATACTCCGGGTTCATGGCGTTGAAGGCAGCGGCGGTGTCCAGGGCGTGGCGCTCCAGCAGCTCCGGCCCGCCCAGACCGGTGATGGCCGTGACGGAGAGTGCGATGCCGCAGGCTCTTACCTTTTTCCCCATCTCCACAATCTCCGCCGCCGGGTGTCCCTTGTTCATCAGGGTCAGCACCCGGTCGCTGCCGGATTCCAGTCCCATGTAAACCATGGTCAGGCCCTTTTCCCGGAGAGTCCGGAGTTCTTCCTCCGTCCGGATGCGGATGGAGGAGGGAGAGGCGTAACTGGTGACCTGGCGGCACTCCGGGAACAGGTCCCGGACGGCGTCCAGAATCACATAGAGCTCCTCTGCCTTCCGCACCAGGGCGTCTCCGTCGGCCAGGAATACCTTTTCAATATGGTGGTAAACGCTCCGGGCAATACGGAAGTCCTCCAGAACCTCCTCCAGAGGCCGGATGGAAAAGCGCTTTTCCTTGTACATGCTGCAAAAGGCGCATGTGTTGTGGCTGCACCCGTAAGTCACCTGAACGATCAGGCTCCGGGCCTCAGAGGGGGGCCGGTAGACGCTGCCGTAGTATCTCATCGCTTGACGCTCCTTCCTGTCGTGGACAGCCGGATTTCAGGCCTTACAAGCCCAGCTGTTCCAGCGCCGCCATCCGGAGGCAGACGCAGAAAATCTCCATGGCCTGCTCCAGCTCCTCCACCGGGGGCAGGGAGGGGGCCACCCGGATGTTGCTGTCCCGGGGGTCCTTGCCATAGGGGAAGGTGGCGCCGGCATCCGTCATGGTGACGCCGGCCTCCCTGCACAGGGCCAGGGTCCTTTTGGCCGTGCCGGCCATGGCGTTGACAGACACGAAGTAGCCGCCCCTGGGCCGCTTCCAGGAGGCAATATCCAGGGGGGCAATCTCCCGGTCCAGAGCGTCCGCCACACAGCGGAACTTGGGTCCCATCACGGAGGCGTGGCGCTTCATAATCTCCAGGCTGTGGGCCTTGTCCCTGAGATAGAGGACATGGCGCTGCTGGTTCACCTTGTCAAAGCTGATGACCTGAACCGTCAGCTGCTTTTCCATGTGCTCCATGTTGGTTTTGGAGCAGGCGAAGCAGGCCACGCCTGAGCCGGGCAGGGTCACCTTGGAGGTGGAGGCAAACTCAAAGACCATGTCCGGATTCCCCGCCGCCTCGCAGAGAGAGAGGATGTCGGGAAATTCCACATAGTCCCCCTCGAACTCGTGGATGCAGTAGGCGTTATCCCACATAATGGTGAAATCTGGGGCGGCGGGCTTCAGATTGGCAAAGCGCCGGATGGTCTCGTCGGAGTAAATCACGCCGTCGGGGTTGGAATATTTGGGCACGCACCAGATGCCCTTGACGGCGGGGTCCTTCACCGCCTCCTCCACGGCGTCCATATCAGGGCCGTCCTCCGTCATGGGAATGGTGATCAGCTCAAAGCCGAAGGACTCGGTGATGCGGAAATGCCGGTCATAGCCGGGAGAAGGGCAGAGCCACCTGACGGTTTCCTCCCTGCACCAGGGCCGGGGGCTGTGGGCGAGTCCGTGGGTGTATCCCTTGGAAACGGTATCGTACATCAGCTGAAGGCTGGAATTTCCGCCTACAAAAACCTGCTCCGGCCTGCATCCCAGAATATCGGCAAACAGCGCCTTGGCGGCGGGCAGCCCGGCCAGCTCACCGTAGTTCCGCACGTCGATGCCGTCAGAAATATAATCCTGAGGGTCCTGCATCAGCTGGAACATATCGTTGATTAAATCCACCTGCACCTTGCTGGGCTTGCCCCGGGCCATGTTCAGGGAGAGGCCCCGAGCCTTCAGGGCGTCAAACTCTGTCCGCAGACGGGCGTATTCCCCTCTGCGCTCTTCCGGGGACAACTGGGCATAAGGTTTCATCATACATCCATCCTTTCATGATTCGTCCGTTCTCTACGGCAACAGTATACCCCATTCCAAAGGAGAGTTGCAAGAGCGGAATAGACAAATACGGCGGTATAGGTTCAACTTTTTTATTCCGGCGTGTCGAAAAGGCTGCCGGGGAATGCAAAAAAGTAGGGGAACGCAAGAAAGCTGGGGCGCGCGGGAAGACAGGGGCGCGCGAAAAAACAGGGACACGCAAAAAAACAGGGACACGCAAAAAAGCATATGCGCCGCCCCTTCCTCCGGAAAACAGAACGGACGCCCTGGGGCGTCCGTTCTGTGTGCGCTGTTTTCGCTCAGGCGTGGCGGTAGGCGCGGCTGTTGTGGTTGAACATGCCGCCGCTGAGAACGGTCCGCTTCTTCCGGGCGGACATGGTTTCCCGCAGGCCCTCGAAGCTCTGCTCTTCCTTGGCTTTATTCATATTGGTGGTGAGCATCAGGCTGCCATAGCAAAGGGCGCCGGCTTCATCAAACAGTTTGTGCATCATCATAATTGTGACCTCCTATTCAGTCATCGGGGGGAGTCTGAACTCCCGTTCCTCGTGGATTGGACTCTTCCAGGTCTGTTCCCCGGAAGCTGAGGTCAGTATAGCGGTTTCCCCTTCGACGCGCAAGAGTAAAACTGGGCAAATTTAACACTGCTTCCAGGGCCTTTCTGTACATCACGCACAAAAAATGGATGATTTTTCGGTTATTATAACCAAAACCCTTCCGTAAACGATGTGCATTTCCACAATGGCCCGGAAAAAAGAATCTATTTAACATTTCGACTGTTTTGAGAGGTCCGGAGAATAACATTCTTCCTTTTTCTTCTCCTCTTATATCAGAGCAAAAAACCGTCCTTTCCGCTCCAAAAGAAGATTTCTCTATGGATATTGTTATGCAAAATCCGTCACTGTGCATAAAAACCGGCCATTTCATTTGACATCTCTCGTGAAGGCGCAACATTTGGACTGTTTATTATAACATTTTTCCCTTACCCTCCTCTTTCAGATACAGTATAATCGCCTCAGATAAGCGGAGGACCCGCCGCCACCGAACATCTGTGTGAAAAAAAGGAGGAACCCACAATGACAACCCCGGATACCCAGACAAGACGGCTTCCCGCAAGCCAAAAATATGCCTTCGGCATCGGCGCCGTGGGCAAGGACGCCATCTGCAACCTGGTCGGCGCCTTTCTGATGCTCTACATGACGGATACCCTGGGCCTCAGTGCGGCGTTCGCCGGCATTCTGCTGGGCGCGGCCAGAATCTGGGACGCCGTCAACGACCCCATGATGGGTATGATCGTAGACAACACCCACACCAAATACGGCAAATTCCGGATCTGGCTGATTATCGGCACCCTGGTTAACTCGGTGTTCTTCATTCTGCTGTTCACCACCTGCGGCATCACCGACAAGGGCACCCTGATGGTCTATGTGTCCGTTATGTACATTCTCTACGGCATGACCTACACCATCATGGACGTTCCCTACTGGTCCTGGCTGCCCAACCTCTCCAACGACCCCAGAGAGCGGGAGTCCATCTCTGTCATTCCCCGCATTTTCGCCTCTATCGGCGGCTTCATTGTCTGCACCTTCGGCCTGAAGTTCATCAACTATTTCAATGAGCTGGCGGGAGACCACACCGTCACCCAGACCCAGGAGAACGGCGAGGTGCTGAATATCTCCGTCACCGGCTTTACATATGTGGCCGTGGCCATCGTGGTGCTGTTCATCGTGTGCATCGGCATCACCTGCGCCGTGGTCAAGGAAAAGCCCACCATCGGTGAGGGCAAGGCCGAAAAGACCAGCCTGAAGGAAGCCTTTGCCATCATCATCAAGAATGACCAGCTGGTGGCCTTCATCGGCCTGCTGCTGACCTTCAACCTCTGCACCCAGATTCTCAAGGCCTTCGCCGTCTACTACTTCAAGGAGGCCTGCGGCAACGCCTACCTGTATTCCATTTTCGGTTACGCAATCATCGCAGAGATGATCGGCCTGTTCCTCTTCCCCAAGATTGCCAAGAACATGGACCGTGAGAAGGTATACCTCCTGGCCTGCGGCCTGCCCGTTGTGGGCCTGGTGCTGCTGTTCGCCCTGGGCTATGTCGCTCCCTCCAGCACCGTGGGCGTCATCGCCTCCTGCGCCTTCATCTTCTTCGGCTCCGGCCTCTCTCTGGGCACGACTACCTGCTGCATCGCTGACGTCATCGACTACGGCGAGCTGAAATTCGGCAAGCGGAACGAGTCCGTCACCTGCTCCGCCCAGACCTTCCTGATGAAGGCCGCCTCTGCCGTGGCCGCCACCCTCACCGGCGTGGGCCTGGACATCATCGGCTACAATCCCGAGGCCTCCGGCGCTCAGAGTGCCGGCACCATCATGGGCATCCGGGTTCTGATGTTCGCGGTGCCCATCGCCCTGGCTATCATCAGCTTCCTGATCTACAAGACCCAGTATAAGCTGAAGGGCCAGCGTCTGGACCAGCTGACCCGGGACGTCAACGCCCTTCACGCCAAGCAGAAATAAAACCGTTTTCCGGCGGCCGGGGTCCGGCCGCCGGACCCACATCCGTCAAGGAGGCTGTTTATGAGCATTATCTATCATGAGAGCACCCAAACCCTGCACCTGACCAACGGCCTCGTCAGCTACCTGATAAAGGTGCTGCCCAACGGGGCCCTGGGACAGCTGTATTTCGGCCGGGCCATCCGAGACCGGGAGAGCTTTGACCACCTTCTGGAGCAGAAGCACCGTCCCATGAGCTCCTGGGTCTTCGAGGGCAACAAGCTCTTCTCTCTGGAGCACACCAGACAGGAATACCCCTCCTACGGCTCCACGGACTTCCGCCATCCCGCCGTTCAGGTCCTCCAGCCCAGCGGCAGCCGGATTACGAACCTGGTCTACTGCTCCCACTCCGTCGCCTCCGGCAAGCCCCCTCTGAAGGGCCTGCCCGCCACCTACTGCGAGTCCCCCAACGAGGCCGAGACCCTGACCGTCCACCTGCGGGACGAGCTGCTGGACCTCTATGTAGATTTGAATTACACCCTCTTCGCCGGCCGGGCCGCCATTGCCCGGTCCGTCAAAATCGTCAACGGCGGCAGCCAGGACCTTCATCTCACCCACGCCATGAGCCTCTGCCTGGATCTGCCGGACAGCAATTATGAGTTTGTTCACTTCTCCGGCGCCTGGTCCCGTGAGCGCTGGGTGAAAACCCGGAAGCTGGAGCAGGGCATCCAGTCCGTGGAATCCGCCCGGGGCCATTCCTCCCACAACCACAACCCCTTTATCATGCTCCGCCGTCCCGGAACGGACGAGGAGCAGGGGGAGGTCATCGGCTTCTCTCTGATTTATTCCGGCAATTTCCTGGCCCAGGCGGAAGTGGACAGCTGGGATACCACGCGGGTGACTCTGGGCATCAACCCCTTCGGCTTTGACTGGAAGCTGGCTCCCGGCGAGGCCTTCCAGACGCCCGAGGCTGTGATGGTCTACTCCCATGAGGGCATGGGGGACATGAGCCGGACCTTCCACCAGCTCTATCGGAGCCGCCTGGCCCGGGGCCGGTGGCGGGACCGGGCCAGGCCCATCCTGATTAACAACTGGGAAGCCACCTATTTCGATTTCACCGAAGACAAGCTGGTTTCCATCGCCGAGGCCGCTCATAAGGACGGCGTGGAGCTCTTCGTCCTGGATGACGGATGGTTCGGCGCACGGTGCAACGACTTCGCGGGTCTGGGAGACTGGACCCCCAACCCGGAACGCCTGCCGGACGGCCTGGCCAGTCTGGCCCGGCGGATCAACGATCTGGGCATGAAGTTCGGCCTGTGGTTCGAGCCGGAGATGGTCAACAAGGATTCCGATCTCTACCGGGCTCATCCGGACTGGATCATCCACGTGCCGGGCCGCCGGGACTCCCACGGGCGGAACCAGTATGTTCTGGACTTCTCCCGGCCCGAGGTAGTGGACTGCATCTATGAGCAGATGGCCAGGCTCCTCAGCGAGGCCCGGATTTCCTACATCAAGTGGGACATGAACCGCAGCATCACCGAGCCCTGTTCCGAGGCTCTGCCGGCGGACCGGCAGGGAGAGCTGTTCCACCGCTATATCCTGGGGGTCTACAGCCTCTATGAGCGTCTGACCGCGAATTTCCCCCATGTGCTCTTTGAGTCCTGCGCCTCCGGCGGCGGCCGCTTCGACCCCGGTATGCTCTACTATGCCCCTCAGTGCTGGGCCTCCGACGATTCCGACGCGGCGGAACGGCTGAAAATTCAGTATGGCACATCCTTCTGCTATCCCATCAGCTCCATCGGCGCTCACGTCTCCGCCGTGCCCAATCACCAGGTCAACCGCTCCACGCCTCTGGCCACCCGGGCCAATGTGGCTCACTTCGGCACCTTTGGATATGAGCTGGACCTGAACAAGCTCACGGATGAGGAGCGGGAGCAGGTCCGGGCCCAGATTGCCTTTATGAAGGAGTATCGGGAGATCATCCAGTTCGGCGACTTCTACCGGCTCCGCTCTCCCTTCGACGGGAATTTTGCCGCCTGGATGGCGGTGAGCCCCGACAAAAAGACGGCGCTGGTGGGCTGGTACCGCTTCCTCAGCGAGGTAAACGGCCCCTGCCGCCGGGTGAGGCTCCGGGGACTGGACCCGGATCTCAGCTACACGGTGGACGGCGGCGAGGCCCACTACGGCGACGAGCTGATGAATCTGGGCCTGATTACCACCGACAGCGGCGCAGGCGAGCGGCAGCCCGGCGAGCGGCCCATCTGCGACTTTGATTCCCGTATCTTCGTTTTGAAAGCATAGGCTTTCTCTAAAAATATGTTTGGAAAGCGGCGGAAAAATTCTGTTTCTTCCTTTCCCTTACTCTCTTCCGTTCTTCCGTCCGCTTGACTTTTCCCCCTCTCTGCAAAGCGGGGCCGTCCCTACAGACGGCCCTGCTTTGCTTTTTTTCAGCCTTTCAGCCTCCCCACATGGGAGACGGACAGGATGTGATGTTTGCGGTTCGTCCGGGAACCGGGCCTATGCCGCAAAAAAGAACCCCCTGACGGGGGTTCTACCTTTCTTCCGATTTGCATTGCTCCTCTTTTCGCAGTCTTTCTCCACCTGTTTTTCGCGGGGGAGGGCTGTTCCTCTGTCCGGCTGTTTTTGCCCGGACCGGGAGAAGACCGGAACAGGGAATGCCTCTTATTCCTCCGGCTTGCGGAATACCCGCTCCGCCGTTCCGGCCAGGTGGGATTCCAGATTGCACCGGGCCTGTTCCCGGTCCTGCCTGCGGTACTTCAGCGGCGTGACGCCGAATTGCTGCTTGAAGGCCTTGGAAAAAACCTGGGGGTCCTGATATCCGCAGCTCATGGCGATGTTGGCCACCGAGGCCTCCGTCAGCGTCAGCTGTTCCTTGGCCCGGGTCAGGCGGAACTGGGCCAGATAATCCCGGGGCGAGATGCCCAGCACCCTCTGAAACAGGGTGAAGAGATAGCTCCGGTTCAAAACCACATAGTTTGCCACGTCTCCCACGGTGATGCCGTTGGCGTAGTTGTTGCGGATATATTCCAGCGCCTGGTGAACATAGAGATTTTCCCGCTCCGTTTTGCTCAGCTGCTTTTCCACGTCTCTGGAAACGCTTCTGGCGAGACTGCCGAAAAACCGGCACAGAAGGGACTGGAGCATAAAATCCGCCTCGTTGTCCGGCTTGTTATAGGTCAGCATGGCTTCCACCAGCTCCAGCAGCTGGCCGTCGTCCTCACAGTGGAACACCAGCCGGGGTCCCCCCAAGCCGATGGAGCGCAGACAGCGCTCACAGTTGGCCCCGTCTATGCCGACCCACAGATACACCCAGGGGTCCTCCTGGCTGGCCTGGTAAAAGGTCTGCTTGTTGGGTTCAATCAGAAAGCCGTCTCCCTTGCCCAGGGAATACTCTCTACCCTCCACCTGATAGGTGCCCCGTCCGTCCAGAATATAATGCAGGAGGTAATTGGGGCGAACTGCCGGTCCATAGCTGTGCAGGGGCTCGCACCGGGCGTGGCCGCAGTAGCAGAGATAAAAGTCGCTGAATTTCTGATATTGCTTTTGCAGGTGCAATACATAGCTCTCTTCCATCTTGTCCTCCCTTTCTGAACGGGTCCCGGCCCTGCCGGCAGAGCGGCGCAAAGGAATGCGGGCCATCTCGCGGCAGCTGTGGAATCATGGGGGCTGTGATCCCGTAAACCCCGGGGCAACTGTTCCGTTATACGGCGCCTTTCCGGCTCCCGGCACAGCCGGGCACCAGAGGTGCTGAAATTAAGAAGCTGTATTCGCTGCCTGGGGATGCCGGATGAGCGGGAATTTTTCCTGTCAGACAGGAAGATCCTTCGCGGCCCGCGGCAATCCTGACGGATTGCCGGGGAAACCGCACTGTATGGCGGAAAAAAGACCGTTCAGACAGCGTTCTGCGGTTGTGAATACAGGTTCTAAGCCTTCCTTATCGCTTCGCGGTTATTATATCACATTTTAGTGGATTTTCTAGTAAAAATCTCTGCTCAGGCATCCATTTTTTTCCGGTCTCCTTTGTCTATTTTGCTGGAATTCTCCCAGCCGGAGCGCAGAAAAGACCCAAAGGCGGGAGAATCTCCCGGTCCTTCGGGCCTTTTTCTTTATTCCGCTTCCATCAGATCCCACACCAGCACGCTGCCGGCGCCCTCCAGCTGAATCTGCGTGGAAGCTCCCTCGTAGAGCTCCGCCGCCGTCAGTCCGTCCAGCCGCTCCTGAGGCAGGCAGAACAGGGTGTTCCCGGAGACGGAAAGGAAATAGTGGACCTGAGACAGGCCCCGCTCCTGATCTGCTGCGGAGACCCAGAAGAATTCCCCGCCGTCGATCTCCACCCGGCCCTGGTCCAGAAACATATACGGCGTTTCCCCCATGTGCCGGTCCGCCAGGCCGCTGTGCTCCAGAATATAGCTGCAATAGGCCGGGCCCGCCTGGGCGTAGAGGGTCAGGGCCTCCTCCGGGTCAAAGCCGTCCGAGGACTGGACATCGTAAAAAGCCAGTTCCTCATGACACAGGAACAGCTGGTATTTCACCGGAGCCGAGGCGGCAGGTTCCGACCGCTCCGGCACCTGATACCAGGCCTGTTCCTCCAGCTCCTCCACCAGCTCCCCAAGGGCGGCGATGTCCTCCTCCGCCCCGGTCAGAGGCAGGCCCAGCAGGTAGGAGCCCGGCGCGTCCCCGGGCTTTCCGCTGTAGGCCCTGAGACTCAGGGGCAGCTCCCGTTCCCCGGCGAATTCCTCCAGGGCCTTCCTGACCAGAACATGGGGATAGTTGGTCTCGTAGCCGGGGCAGCCCTCCTCCCGCTCCCCGTATGGAGCGGCGTGAAAAAGCCGCTCGGGGTCTGACGCCGGGGCAAACAACTCCCCGTCCCGAATGAAGGATTCCCCAAAATCCTCCTCCAGCCATTCCAGGGCGTGTTCCTCCCAGGCGGATTCCGGGGCAAGCAGACTGCCCAGCGACGCTCTGATTCCCCCGGTCAGGTCCCAGAAGGCAATCAGCCCCATCAGTCCCAAAAAGACGACGCCGAACACCGTGGCAAAGCGCCGCCGCCAGGGGAAGCTCTGCCACTGCCGCCGCCACAGGCTGGTCCTGCGGCGGATTGCCTGCTTTTCCCGGCGGCTGACATTCAGCAGGCGGTTCAGCCGGTAGTACTCCGGCCTCACTCCCTTCTCAAGCTCATAGGCGGCAAAGACGGCCTGCCGGACCGCCTGGGGCAGGTCCGGATTCTGCTCCAGAAAATCCTCCAGGGCAAAGACGAAATCCAGGTTGGACCGGACATTCCAGAACACGGAGCTCTCCAGAAAGCGCCGCCACTCCGGAAGGGGGGCGTTGGAGGCCATCAGCAGCTCCAGGGCGTGGGCGGCGGCCATGACGGCGGCCCAGCTCTCCTCCTCATCCGCCGCCCGACGGCGCTGCTCCTGCTCCCGGGCGGCGACCCGGGCCCGGTTTTTCTCCCGGAGCTCCTGGATTCTCCGGCGGCGAATCTCCTGCTCCTCCGCCTCTCCCTCGGCAAAAAGCCGCTCATAGTCCCACTGAGGATGCTCCGTCTCCTCCGGATTTTTTTGCGCATCCGCTTGTTTTTGCGCACTTTCTTGTTTCTGCGCATCCGCTTTTTCTTGCGCATCTGCTTTTTCTGGCGCATCCCTTTTTTCCGGTCTCTCCGATTTTTTCGGTTCCTCCTGGTTTTCCAGTCTCTCTGACTGCTCCGGATTTTTCGGTTCTACCGGTTTCTCCGATTCTTCCGGCTCCTCCGCGCCGGGTTCAGGGGCGCTCTGTTCCCTCGGGGGCCATAGGATTTCCCGGATCTCCGGCCGTACCTCTTTTCCGCCGGGCTCAGCCGGACGGCGGTCCCCCTCGGATTCTTCCTGACCCCGCTGCTTTTGACGAACCATGCGGCACGCCTGCTGATAGGCCTCATGGAGCCGCTGGAAGCCCGCCGGGTCATCCTCCGGGCGGGTGGTTTTCAGGCGCTGGGCGTAAGCCTGACGGATAGACCGCAAATCTGCCGGGCCGGGCAGTCCCAGCTCACTCCAGGGCCAGCTCATTCCTCATCCTCCCCGCCGTCCTCCGTGTCCTCCTCATACGCCTCTTCAAAGTCCTCCGGCAGCTGGAGGGCGGCGTCTCCCAGATAAGCCTCTGCCTGGTCGAAAAAGTGCTCCGCCCGCCGGGTGGCCTTGGCGATTTTCAAGGGCTCCTGGCTGTTCAGCTGCTGCTGATACCAGTCCAGCAGCTCCCCCACCTGCTCCCGCAGCTCTCCCACGGTGACGGCATACAGCCGCTTGCCCCGGGCAATCAGGCGGCAGGGAATCTCCTGTTCTCTGGGGTGGAGCTTCAGAGCGGCCAGCTCCTTCAGTCTCCGGGCGGTCTCGGCCTCGGTCATGCCCTGGCCCTGAAGCACAAGCCGTTCCAGCCCGCCGGCGTCGTTCATGGCTTCCACCTCCAGAAGACCGTTGATGTCATAGGTGAAGCGGACGCGGACCCCCTGTGTCCCCCGGGGGGCGGGGGGCACCCGCAGCGTCAGCTGTCCCAGCAGGGTATTGTCGCTGCAATAGCGGTTTTCCCCCTGATAGACCTGAATCTCCACCCGTTCCTGTCCGTCCCGGACGGTGGTATAGACCCCCACCTTGCTGGTGGGCAGGACGCTGTTCCGCTCGATGATAGGAGACATCAGATGCTGCTGGGGGTCGCTCTCGTTATACCGGGCCACTCCCAGGGTGAAGGGACACACATCGGTCAGTACCAGTTCCTGAAGCGCCCGGACCTTCATGGCGGCGCAGATACCCGTCCCCAGGGCCACGGCGGTATCAGGACGGCTGTCCTCCGCCGGTTCCCTGTGGAGAAACCGGGCAATATAGCGCCGCACCGCCGGCATACGGCTGGAGCCCCCTACCATCACCAGGTCGTCCAGCTCCCGGGGCGTGATGCCCGCATCCAGAAACACCCGCTGAATGGGGGCGGTCATCCGCCGGAAGAGGAGTCCGCTTTTGCGAATCAGCCACTCGTTGCTGAGGGTCAGGGAGGCGGAAATCTCGCCGTCGTCCACCGCCATGATGACCAGCTCCTGACGGGTCAGGGCCATTTTGCAGGTCTCCGCCTGCCGCAGAATCATTTCCTGCTGCCGGCGGCTCAGGGTCTCATAGTCCAGGCCGCAGTCCTGGCAGAAGCCCCGGGCTATGGCCAGATCGAAGTCCTGACCTCCCAGCTGGTTGTCCCCGCTGACCGCCGTGACGCTGACCACATTTTCAAAGCGCTCCACCAGGGACACGTCCAAGGTGCCGCCGCCGAAGTCGAAGACCAGGCAGAGGGCGTCCTCCTCACCGATGTGGCCCGCCACAGCGGCGGCGGAAGGCTCGTTGACCAGCCGCTCCGCCTTCAGCCCCGCCAGAGCCGCCGCCCGCTTCGTGGCGGAGCGCTGGGCCTCGGCAAAGTAAGCGGGGACGCTGACCACCGCCTCCTCCACCGGCTCCCCCAGCCAGGCTTCCGCGTCCTCCTTCAGACGGCGCAGCACCAG
Source organism: Oscillospiraceae bacterium (assembly GCA_910575505.1). Classification (GTDB taxonomy): domain Bacteria; phylum Bacillota; class Clostridia; order Oscillospirales; family Oscillospiraceae; genus Oscillibacter. Next base: position 176,687 of record CAJTFK010000002.1, on the reverse strand, counting down.
AGCGGACAGCTCTTCCGGTGAAAAGCTCCGGTCTCCCAGCGTATAGCGCTTATCCGTGCCCATGTGCCGTTTGAAGCGGGCGGCGGTCCGGTCCGGGTGGGAGATCAGGCGGTCCTTTGCCGCCTGGCCCACCAGAACGGTTCCGTCCTCATCCACGCTGACCACACTGGGCGTCAGATAGTCCCCTCCGGCATTGGGGATCAGCTCGCTTGTTCCGTTCCGCCAGACGGCGGCCAGGCTGTTGGTAGTGCCCAGATCAATTCCGATAATCGCCATAGCTCCTTCACCCCTCACTTCTCAAAATGGCTGACGCATCATATAGTTGCCGCAGCTGAAAAGAATCATCTGCTTCTTTTCAGCAAATGCGGCGGTAATTCGCTGCGCAGGCCGCAAAACGGCCTTGCAGTGGACTTCATAGCCGGCACAGGGGGTTCCCCTTCAGCGGCTTTGCCGCTGTTTGAAAATCAGTATCTGCCGATTTTCAGCTGTGCTGCCTATTTCCCCGGCTGTATACAACCGTGGTGGAATTGTCCATGAATTCCCACATGGGCCCCCAGCCGGACCAGTAAACATTCTGTCCCTCCACCAGCTCACAGGCCTTGTAGCGCTCCTTCTCCCGGTCAACGGCAGTAATCACCAGCACCCGTTCCACAGTGCTGTTTTTGATATAAACCACATCTCCTGCCGCCAGCGTCCGGAACTCCCGGTGCTGGGTGAGGGAGGTCTCCTCGCCGTATACATAGTCGCTGACCGCCATGCCGAAGGCAAGAACACCTTTTCCCCCGCCCATGGAGGGAGACATATAGTTAAATTTCAGATTGGAATTCCAGACCGTCCCGTCTGGGCAGCCCTCTTTCACCTTTTCCAGCAGCGCCTGCACGTTTTCCTCCGTCCGGGGCGCTCCGTTGGGAAGACAGCCCTCCTGGCAGCGGGGGGTCTTGGCGTTGATCCGGTCCATCATCTGCTGGACCGTCTCCCCCTCCTGGAGCCCAAACACGGGCATTTTTAGCAGCTCTGCCGCCTCGGCGGCGGAAAGATCACCCTCGGAGACCTCGGTGGAAGCATCCTCTTTCTCCTGAGCCTGCTTCTGGAGCGCTTCAAGGTGGTCCGCCATCCGGCGCCAGACGACGGCGGCCTGAGCCCGGTTCAGAGTGTTTTCCCCGCCGAAGCTCCCGTCGCTCTGTCCTCTCAGAATTCCCAGGCCCCAGCAGGCGGAGACGGCGGCGCGGCAGTCCCTGGGGATATCTGCCCAGTCGGAAACCTGGTCCGTGTCAAAGGTCCCCGCGCTGGGAACCGCATCCTTTTCCCGGAGAACATTGTACACCATCTGAGCCATATCATACCGGCTGAGGGGCCGGTCCGCGAAATCACCCCACTGCTGTCCGGCGGCCTCCCAGGCAGTCAGAACCTCCGTGCCCTCCAGAACCGGCAGGCAGGCATTCAGAGCCCGGATCCGGCGATCCGCCGCAGTCTCCGGCTGCTCTGGGTAGTCAAAGGCCCGTTTTTCCACCTCCACCGGCGCCCAATAGGCGTCGCTCAGGAAGGAACGGGCCAAAAAGGCGCAGAAATGGGCGGCGGTCACATCCGCCTGGGGCCGAAAGGTTCCGCCGGCATACCCGGCAATCACCCCGGCATCCGCCGCCTGGGCAATTTCCTCCGCGGCCCAGTGGTCCGCCGGCACATCGGAAAATCCGCCGTTTTCCGCCGCCAGGGCCGAAAAGGGCAGGCAGCACAGAGCCAGCAGAATCAGCAGCATTTTTTTCATGGTCTGGTTCCTCCTTCATCAGAATCATAAACCTGCCCGCACATCACGCCGCAGCGGGCCTGCGCAGCTGAAAACAGTGTCATGGCCGTTTTTCAGCTGTGCTTACTATATCACTCTTTGAAACCCTCCGCAAGAGCGGAACCAGCGGTTTCTTGTGCGATTCGCCGGACGTAATCGAATGACATTTGTGAAAAACGTAAAACTACATAAAGATACTTGACAAAACCGAGTTTCTATTGTATATTGTAACTACAGAAAGGGGTGAGTCCAATGGGCTAGCAAGCTCAGCGGTTCCCACAACTCTGCGCACCGTTCGCATTCCCAGCATTGTTTTGTGATATCAGGATATTCCCAAAGACGAAACTCCGCTCACATCCTGAGCCGGGTGGGGCAGGCGCCCTCCCAAAACTGTTTTATGGATTGGCAGAATTCCAGGATCACAGTTACCCCCTTCTATTTCCCGCGAACGGAATCCTGAAGAGAGGCACGAGGTATCAGCCAATGGATAGTCCGATCAATGTTTGAAGCCCCCCATTCGCCGCTGGAGCGGGTGGGGGGTTGTGTTTTGCCTTTTTGCCTTCAGACGGTGCGCATATTGAAAGCGCCGTGCCTCATGGACCATGAACCACGGAATTTCCACAATTTTTCCGCCGGAAGGGGAGCCAACCGGCGGTTCCGCCGTATTGAACAGAGCTGCGGGACGGACGGTCCGACAGGGGAGTCCTCCGCCCGCGGATTTCTTCCCCTGCCTCTGCGCAGGATCTTTATCCCGGCCCGTCTGCCGGATGCCCGGCACAATTGGGAGAATGGACGGGCGCAGAGCCTGTCCCCAAACACCTTTTCCTCCTGATAAACTGCGTAAACGGATACGACCTCGTAAAATTCCCCGCGTTTTGAATCTCTTATAAATTTATGATAGAATTCATGCAGGTTCCCAAATCAGCTTCCCTTTTACCTTTCGTTTTGACGAAAGCCAGTTTTCCAAATTCTTTGTCAATTTGACTGGAAGATCAATCGTCCATTATGGATAACTGTATCAATATGATAATCGTTATCAATAAGCAGGTAATTTGCTTCAAATTTTTTGCACATATCAAGTGCTCGGGCGTTGTCCTGCAATGCGGTTTCCATTGTGTACTTCGAATCATCCATTCTTTGCTCAATTATACATGCATATCTTTTTATATCCTCAAAATGGGACCGAATATATCGTTCACTCATTATCAAGCATATATATTGGATTTGAGGCAGGTAGTTTTTATTAAAATCCGCATACCAATCAAAAGGTATAAAACACCCTTCAACAATCAGATTTTGCTCATTTTCAACAACAGTTGCAACCATTTCTCTCACAATCGGCCATAGATATTCTGTTAACGCCGTATCATCGCTCTTGGGAGTTAATTCTGTATTCCCGCTTCTAATCAGTCCCATTTTCAGGTGATCTATAGACAAATACGGGTACTTGTATTTGTCTAGCAGCTGCTGTGCCAGGGTGGTTTTACCTGTGTGAGATGCTCCGCCTATCAAAATAACCATTTTTATCCTCCCGACATACCCTAATGATCGTTTTCATTATATCACAGCCAATATTTTGTTACTATCTGTAATTAGTGAAATTGCCAATCCCAGATTTATCAGCACGAAAGATGCAGGGGATAACTCAGCCTGTCCTGAAGTCATATGTCAGGCCGCCGCCGGGCGGCACTTATGAAACGGAGGCTGAGGTATATGAAAGACTTTGAGGACCTGGTAAAAACCTGCTACGGTGAAAATGCCTGCATTCTTGTGGAAGGGGGCGTGCTCTTTTTCAGTCCTGATTCCCTGAAAGAGGTTGCCGGGGCGGAGCATCTGAGCTATGACGAATATCTGGACATACAGATTCATTCCCTTGGAACCTACCGCTCCAGCTTTGAGTCCTGCTATCTCAATACCCCCATTCAATTCAGAGGGCAGATTGAAAAGATAACGAAAAAACATGTCTGCTTCAAGAGGATCTATGTCAGCGGCATGTATCCGGACGGACTAACCTTTAAGGGAAAAGAGGATCATGTCTGGATGGACCTGTCCGGCTTTGAGTCCTTTCGGACCGGCGACTGCGCTGAGTTTTTTGCGGAAGTCTACCGGTATCTGAAAACCGGAAGCGGAAAGCGGATTGACTATTCCCTGAGAAATCCGGAGAACGTCCGGAAAATAGACGCCTATGCGTTGCCCAGCGACGACGACCTGATTCTCCAGGCGGTGGACCAGATGATCTGCGAGACATGCCTGTTCAGGGACCATTGCAATGGCGTGTTCTGTCTCCGGAACCCGGAGGAACGGGCGGCCCTCCAAAAACAGCTTTTTGACGCCATCAAAGGGAATCACGGCTGACGGTTCCTTTCAAAGAAGCCATAGAAAAATACCCGCCTCTTGAAACGAGGCGGGTATTTTTCAGCGATTTTTGTGTTTACTTCCGTTCACCCCGGTCCACAGCCACAACCACGTGCCGGTTGGGGTCCACGCCGGTGGAGTAGGTGGTGACGCCCTCATAGTCCTGAAGGGCGGTATGAATCACATGGCGCTCATAGGCATTCATGGGCTCCAGGGAGATGCTGCGGCGATAACGCAGAACCTTGCCCGCCACTTTCCGCGCCAGGTGCTGAAGACTCTGCTCCCGCTTGGCCCGGTAGCCCTCGGCGTCCAGCTGTATACGAACCCGGTTCCCCGTGCGGTTCACAGCGTAGCTTGTGAGCTGCTGAATGGCGTCCAGAGTCTCTCCCCGGCGTCCGATCAGCGCCCCCAGACCCTGCCCCTCCAGAATCACCTTGTAGCGTCCCTTCTCAGGGAGGTAGACCTTGATCTCGGCCTGACTCTCCATCTGGTTCAGAAGACCGCTGAGGAAGGTCTTGATGGCCTGGGCCTTCTCATCATCCACTTCCTCACCCAGGTTCTGGACGGGAAGAGGCTCTTCCGGTTCTTGACGCTGGGGTTTCTGCGTCTGGGGCTGCGTGCGCTCCTGACGCTGGGGCTTTTTTTCGACCTTTTCGACCCTTTCGGCCTTCTCGGACCTTTCCGCTTTTTCCGGTCTCTCCGTGCGTTCCGTCTTTTTCACGGGCCGCTCCGTTCTCTCTCTGCGCTCCGCTTTCCGGACCGTTTCAGGACGCTCCGCCGGAACAGGGGGGCCCTCCTTCACAACAGGCTCCTCCTCAGGGCCGTAGAAAACCCGGATTTTAGCCGGGCAGGCGCCCAGACCCAGAAAACCGGATTTTGCCCGCTCCAGAACCTCCACGGACACGTCGTCCCGGTCCAGTCCCAGCTGGCTCAGAGCCTTGGAAATGGCCTCGTCCTCATTTTTTCCGGTGACATCAATATACTCTCGCATAACAGCTCTTCACCTCTTACTTCACATCGTCATACCGGTCCGGACGGTATGCCCGGCCCCGGGCATAGGGACGTTCGCCTATCCGGCCGGCTTCCGTAGTGGCTGTTCCGGCCTTGGCCGCCTTGGCGGCCTTTGCATCTCTGGCGGCCTTCTGCTTTTCCTTCAGGGTCTGCTTCTGGGACGCCTGCTGGCGCTGCTGCTCCTGAAGCGCTTTGGCCTCTTCCATTTTCCTTTTCCGCTCGGCCTGCCGGGCCTCATAGCGGGCGTTTTCCTCTTCCTCCAGCTTCTTGTTGAAGAACTTGCCCATAAAGAACTCCTGAACGGCGGAGAAGGCACTCTGCGCAATCCAGTAAATACCCAGAGCGGCGGGCATCATGAAGGCAATATAGACGGAGAAAAGAGGCATGAACATCAGCATGCGGTTGGTGGCCGCCGCCGCGTCGTTTTGAGGCTGCTGCCTGGCGGTGATTTTGGTGAACAGAATCTGAGATCCGCCGGCCAGAATGGGAATCAGGATCATGCCGATGCACACCCAGGAGAAGGAAAAGCTTTTCACGAACTCCCAGGGATTGGCGGCCATGTCCAGGCCGATGAAATCATAGTTGACGTTAATCCAGCCCTCCACGGCATTGCCCACCTCGGGCATTTCGGACGCGATGATCTTGACCAGATTGATCTGACCGTAGGGGCCCAGCTGGGTGACGCCGTCCCGAACAACGGCGGCGCCGTCCTTCATCTGGACAATGGCGCTCATATCCGCGCCGGTGGCCGTCACCGCTTCCACCATCTTCTGCACCACGTCCTGACTCAGCATCATGAAGTGGGTGATGGGCTGGCGGATGATGGAGTACAGGGCCAGCAGGACCGGGAAGGGCAGGAAGCTCCAGAGGCACCCGGACATGGGGTTGACCCCTTCGTCGGCATAGAGCTTCTGCATCTCCTCGTTCATTTTCATCTGGTTATTGGCGTATTTTTTCTGGATCTCCTGCATTTTGCCGTTCATACGGGTCATGCGCATCATGCTTTTTTTGGACTTCATCTGGAAGGGGAGCATAATGAGCTTGACCATCAGCGTAAACAGAATGATCGCCAGGCCATAGGAGCCGGTCAGGTTGTAAAACAGCCGGACCAGCCAGGCAAAGGGGATACAGATGATGTATCCAATGGTTGAAAACATAGATTCTTCCTCTCGTTTTTTTACTGAGGGAGAGCGTCTCTCCCGGCTTCTTTGATGAGATCGGGAAATTGTTTCATGCCGCCGCATCACATCGGGCATACAGCCGCCGTCAGTCAGGATATCCGATACTTCCGATACCCCTTCCGTTACGGCACCGGGTCATAGCCTCCCTTGTGAAAGGGGTGGCATCTTAAAATCCGGCGCAGCGCCAGCCATCCGCCTTTCAGGGCTCCGTACTTCTCAATGGCCTCCAGGGCATACTGGGAACAGGTGGGGGTATAGCGGCAGCAGGGGGGAAAGCAGGGAGAGACGGCCCTTCGGTAAAACCGGATCATCAGAAGCAGCACGGATTTCAAGGCTTGTCCTCCGAAGTCCCGGGCGCTTTTTCCGGGGCATGGGACCTGTCCCCCTTGACAGAAAATTTCTTCTCATCTGGCTGCTGTTTTTTTGTTCCCCGATTTTCCTGCTTTTTCTGCCGCTCATGCTTCGCTTGCCTGTTCTGCTTCGCCTGGGCGTTTTGCGAACCCTGCTGGTCCTGCAAAAGCTCCAGCTTCCGGCACAGGCGGAGGAAGGTGTCATTCAGCTCCTTCCAGGGCGCCGTCAGCGTCCGGCCCCGGGCCACCAGAACCATGTCCCAGCCCTGACAAAGGCAGGGACTGTTCAGACGGCAGACCTCCCGCAGACGGCGGCGGGCCCGGTTCCGCTTCACGGCGTTGCCGATCTTGACAGACACCGTAATGCCCAGGCGGTTCCGCCCCAGGCGGTTCCGGCGGCAGTAAATCACCATGCAGCCGCCCACCGCCGAGGCCCCCTTTTGATACAGCCGGCGGAATTCATAGTTTTCTTTTAACGTCACCGACGGCTTCATACGCTCTTTCCTCCAAACCGGTACAGGACTCTGCTTCATCTTTGGAAAACGCCGGATTCTGGAACCACCCACCGTAAATCGGCGGGGTTTCAAACAGATTCAAGGGACGGAGGAATTTGACATAGAAATTCCAGCCGCCCCTGTCAGGACCTGTTTTCAAGTGTCTCCTCAATAGGAGAGACGCGCACGGCCTTTGGCGCGGCGGCGGGCCAGGACCTTACGGCCGTTGGCGGTCGCCATTCTCTTGCGGAAGCCGTGGACCTTTTGACCATGCAGCTTCTTGGGCTGATAGGTACGCTTTGTAGCCATCTCTGAGACACCTCCTGTCAAATGTTCCGCCGCCTGCTCCCCTGGAGTCCCGGCGGCACTTTCCCAACACCGCCCTGAAACGGGCGGCGCGGCTGACGGTTCAACACGCCTCTCGGCGTATGGATTAGTATAGCATATCCAAACAAAAGGTGTCAATAAGAACTTGAAAGAACGGAAAAAAACCGGCAGATCTGGAAATTTTCCGGCCCGTTTCCGGCTGTTTATGGGACCGGCTCAAAATGTAGTGCTCAAGCCGCAGGATCTTTTCTATATGTGGTGGTTTTTTTCCATTTGGAGACCGCTAAAAAAGCGGCGCTTATTATTAGAATATGTATAATTTCCTATTGCCTGCCGTTGTTTTTTTTGCTATAATATGTGAGGTACTTTTGTTATTTTCAACGAGAGAGGTGGTTCCTTTTGAATTCAGTCACCGACATTTGGGAAAACGTTTTGCGGCAGCTGCGGGGTACGCTTTCTGAAACCACCATCGCAACATGGTTTGACGAGCTGACCATTGTGGACATTCGGGGCAGCACCTGTTTTCTGCACTGTGCCAACGACTTCAAAAAAGGCTACATCGAGTCTCTGTTTCTGGGCAATATCAAGAACTCCCTGCGGGACATCTTTTCCATGGACTTTGAGGTGAAGCTGCTGGACGATGCCGCCCTCCGGGAATTCCAGGGGAACGCGCCGGCCAAAAAGCCGGACCGCTTTACCTCCGCGGAATTCACCTTTGAGACCTTCGTGGTGGGCCCCTCCAACAAGCTGGCCCACGCCGCGTCCATGGCAGTGGCGGAACACCCGGCCCAGAACTACAATCCTCTGCTGATCTATGGGGATTCCGGCCTGGGCAAGACCCATCTGCTCAACGCCATCGCCAATGTCATCCGGAGAAACGACCCGGACGCGAAAATCGTCTATGTCAAGGGCGACGATTTCATCAATGAATTCATCGGCCTGATCCGGGCCGGACGGGGCAGCGAGTTCCGGGCCAAGTACCGGGAAGCGGATCTGCTCCTTGTAGACGACGTGCAGTTTGTGGCCGGAAAGGACCAGGTGCAGGACGAGTTCTTCCATACCTTCAACACCCTCTATGAATCCGGCCGGCAGATTGTTCTGACCTCGGACCGTCCTCCCTCTGAAATGACCCTGCTGGACGACCGGCTCCGGACCCGCTTCGAGTGGGGCCTTCTGGCGGACGTGAAGCCCCCGGACTTTGAAACCCGGCTGGCCATCGTGAAGAATAAGGCGGCTCTGCTGGGCATGGAGCTGCCGGACAAAATCGCCGTCATGATCGCCCAGAAGGTCACCGCCAACGTCCGGCAGCTGGAGGGCACCGTCAACAAGGTTCTGGCCTATAAGGACCTGCTGGGCAGCGAGACCGACGAGGAAACCGTCACCCGGGCCATGAAGGACATCCTGAAAACCAGCAATGAGTACATCCCCACGCCGGAGGCCATTCTCGCCTCGGTCTGCCGTTACTACAACCTGGAGGAATCTGTCATCAGGGGACAGCAGCGCATCCGGGACGCAGTGACCGCCCGGCAGATTGCCATGTATCTGATCCGGAGCATGACGAATCTCTCTCAGGACAACATCGGACGGCTCTTCAACAACCGGGACCATACCACGGTAATGTATTCCATCAACCAGGTGGAGAAGAAAATGAAAAAAGATCCCGCCTTTGCCGAGACAGTGAAAGAGCTGAAAACCAATATCACATCCCGACACTGACGGGGACGTCCCATTTTCCGCGGTGATTCCGCGGCCTTTTCGCCGCCTTTTTTTCCACTTTCTTCTGTGGAAAAGGAAAACCTTCCTGTGGAAAATCCTCCCTTCGACAAATGGCGTGGAAAAGGGTTCTTTTTCCCACAGCAGGGCTGTGGAGACCCAAAGTCTTGCCATTCCTGCGGTTTCTCTTTTTTTCCACAATTTTTCGCTCTACTGCTGCTATTACTAAAAAAGATATTTTCTTTCTTTTTCAGCAGCAGGCTTCCCGCTCCCACCCCTTCAAGGACTGACTGCAATCGGCGGCTCTGCCGCCGGAAAATCGGCCCGCCGCCGGCCTTTTCTGCGGCATCCGCGTCAGCGTGTTCCACCTTCCCGGTTGAAAACCGGACCTGAACCCGCCGGCCGCGGCATGGAGGCTCTACATTATGTCTGTCATCCAATTCAGCTGTGAAAAAACACTTCTTAAAAACGCCATCAGCATCGCCAGCCCGGCAGTGGCAGCCAAAAGCTCCATCCCCGCCCTGGCGGGACTCCTGATTCAGGCTAATTCCCAGGAATTGACAATTTCTGGTTTTGACATGCAGACCGGCATCCGCACCCATGTCTCCGCCTCCGTGGCCCAGGAGGGCGAGGTGGTTCTGGACACCCGGCTGTTCAGCGACATTGTCCGGAGCCTGCCGGACGACATGGTGACTTTCACCGCAGACGACCGGCTGATGGTGCACCTCAGCTGCGGCGAGTCGGATTTTGACATTCTGGGCATCTCCGCCGCGGATTATCCGGATCTTCCGGAGGTAGAGGACGTTTATTCCGTTTCCATTCAGCAGAAGGTACTCCGCTCCATGATTGAGGAAACAGCCTTTGCCGTGTCAACCAACGAGAGCCGCCCCATCCACACCGGAGCCCTCTTCGAGGTGGGCAGCGACGGACTGACCATGGCGGCGGTGGACGGCTTCCGCCTGGCGGTGCGCCGGGAGCCCCTGGAAAAGGTGGAGGGGGGCGCGTTTTCCTTTGTGGCTCCCGGCAGTGCCCTGAACGAGGTGAAAAAAATCTGCTCTGACGCAGAGGACGGAGCGGAGATTACCCTGGGCAAGCGTCACATTCTTTTTACAGTGGGAGACACCGAGCTGATCTGCCGCCGTCTGGAGGGGGATTTCCTGGATTACCGGAATGCCATACCCAGGAAAAACCCCATTTCCGTGGTGGTGGAAGCAAAATCCCTGACGGAGAGCATCGACCGGGTCAGCGTCATGATCTCCGACAAGCTGAAAAGCCCGGTGCGCTGCCGCTTCGATCACGACAAGGTTTACCTCTCCGCCAAAACCGGAAACGGAGAGGCAAAGGACATCTGCCGGGTGTCCGGGGACGGCGGCGGCCTGGAAATCGGTTTCAATAACCGTTATCTGATGGAGGCCCTGCGCTACGCTCCCGCCGATACCGTACGGATTGAGCTGAACACCGGCATCTCTCCCGCCGTCATCGTGCCTGTGGAGGGGGAGGAAAAATTCCTCTACATGGTGCTGCCGGTGCGGCTGAAAAACGAGGCCTGAGCCATGAGGAAAATTGTCATCACTACGGAGTTCGTAAAGCTCCAGGATTTATTGAAGCTGGCGGGTCTGGTGGAAACCGGCGGCGAAGCCAAGGAGCGCATCCAGGCCGGTGAGGCCAGAGTGAACGGCGAGACCTGCGTCCAGAGAGGGAAGAAAATCCGGCCCGGCGATGTGGTGGAGTTTGCCGGCCGGAGGATCGGCGCGGCGTATGCGTCTTGACCGGCTGGAGCTGGAGGGCTTCCGGAATTACGCCGTCTGCCAGCGGGCGGACTTCGACCCCCGGTGCAATGTTATCTGCGGGGAGAACGCCCAGGGCAAGACCAATCTGCTGGAAGCTGTGGTCTATCTCTCCTGCGGCCGGTCTCCCAGGGCCCGGACAGACCGGGAGCTGATTGGCTTTCACAGTACGGGGGCCCGGCTGGAGGCGGGCATCTTCTCCAGAGACCGGGACTTTCAGATTCGGGCGGAGCTCCGGCAGGGGCAGAGGCGGAGGCTTTGGGTGAATCAGGTGCCGGCAAAGACCGGCGCTGCCCTCAGCGCTGTTTACAGCACCGTTTTATTCCGGCCTGAAGACCTGTTTTTGATACGGGAGGGCGCCGCCGCCCGGCGGCGGTTCCTGGATAACGCCCTGTGCCAGCTCCGTCCCCGATATGCCGCGGCCCTCTCCGGCTATACCAGGGCCCAGGAGCAGAAAATCCGGATACTCCGGGATTCTGAGGAACGCCCCGGACTGCTGGAGACGCTTCCTGAATTCAATGAGCAGATGATCCGGCATGGGGCGGTGCTGATTCATTACCGGTATCAGTTCGCCCGGCGGCTGGAGGAGTATGCCGCTCTGCATCACCGGGAGTGCTCCGGCGGGCGGGAGACTCTGACGGCAGCCTATCAGACCGTATCCACGGTGGAGGACCCGGGGGCGGATCTCTCTGTTTTGACCGACTGGCTCCGCCGGCACATGGAGGAGCACCAGACGGCGGAACGGACCTCCCGGCTGTGCCTGTCCGGGCCCCACAAGGATGATCTGCTGGTTTCCATCAACGGGCGGGAGGCGAAGCAGTACGCCTCTCAGGGACAGACCCGGACGGCTGCTCTGGCTTTGAAGCTGGCGGAGCGTGAGATTTATAAAAATGTGCTGGGGGAGTATCCCATTCTGTTGCTGGACGACGTGCTCAGCGAGCTGGACCCCCGGCGGCAGGAATTTGTATTGAACCGCATTGCCGGGGGGCAGGTGTTCATCACCTGCTGTGAGGAGGACCGTCTGCCCAGCCTTCTGGGTGGAAAGGTGCTGTATGTGGAAGACGGGGTTATCGGGTGATGAACACCGCGACTGAGCGGAGGCGAAGGAGCCGCACGACAGTGCGTTTTAAATCGCCGCGCCGCTCAGCGGCGCATCACCTGCTGTGAGGAGGACCGTCTGCCCAGCCTTCTGGGCGGAAAGGTGCTGTATGTGGAAGACGGGGTTATCGGGTGATGAACACCGCGACTGAGCGGAGGCGAAGGAGCCGTGCGACAGCGCGTTTTAAATCGCCGCGCCGCTGAGCGGCGCATCACCTGCTGTGAGGAGGACCGTCTGCCCAGCCTTCTGGGCGGAAAGGTGCTGTATGTGGAAGACGGGATCATCCGGTAAGGGAAACCACGCTTTTGAAACATCTGTTTCACGTGAAACAGGAAGAGCCGGTGGGAAGGATGAGGAAATGGATTTTGCGTTTGACCCTGGCTTTACTGGCGGTGGTGGAGCGCCATTTTGGAGAACAGACACTGAAAAGCGCAGGCGTGGGCGTCTTGTCCCAGACTGTTTTTTGAACTGGGTCGGGGATGCGGGGGAAATCACTGCGATGGAAATGCTCGTAACGGGAAAACGCCGGAATTTATAAAAGTATGTGGCCGGAACAGTTTTCTGGGTACACGGTCCTTTTATGAGAAATGGGACAATGAACGAACCCGGCAGATGCTGGTTCATCACTGGTGGTTTTCCTGGATTTTGAATCCTTGACAGGAGGTGGGAGCGGATGCCTGCGATTGTGGGAGCGTTTCTGTTTGTGTTCCTCATACTGTTCGGCGCCGGGGGTTGGTCCTCCTTCTGGGCGGTGGTTATGGTTTTCCTGCTGTTCTGTCCCGGCGTTTTGCTGCTGCCAGCTCTGCTGGCCCCTTCCGCCTTTCAGAAGGTTAAAAAAGGGCTTGTCTTTTTCATCCAACATCTGTTCCGCCCGCCGGACCGTTAGGAGGTTTTTGCGGTGTATCTGCATTTGGGACAAAACGAGATCATTCCTCAGCGCAGTGTTATAGGCATTTTCGATCTGGACAAGTGCAGCTATGAGAAGCGAACCCGGGATTACCTGGCCGCCGCCGAGAAGGAGGGGGTCGTCCTGGACGTCTCCGGGGACCTGCCCCGGTCCTTCGTGGTCTGCGACCACCCCTATCATAGTCAGATTGTTTATTTGAGCCAGCTGAGCCCCGCCGCCCTGCAAAGGCGGGCGGAGAGCGGGAAGCTGGAGTGAGAAAGGAGCTGTTGATGATGAATGCTTTTATACACAGTCTGGTCAGACTGGGGTCCTTCTACCTCTATCCCATCCTCTGCTTTGACATCAGCCCCATGGCCGCGGCGCTGGCGGCGGGCTGTTTCCTGTCGGGGGCGGTTGTACAGGGCATTCTGCTCTACAGGCGGAAAAAGGCCGCCCGGTTTCCGGTGCTGTGCGCTCTGGCGGCGGGGGTTCCCTTTGTTCTGCTTTATCTGTCGGATATACTGGACAGACTCATCGACTCAAGAGAGGTCTATATCTCCCTGATTCATGACAATCCGCTGATTCACAGCAATTTGGGACTCTATGTGATTGCCTTCAGCGTTCTTGCGGCCTGGGCCCTGCTGGGGGTGCTGGCGGGCTGGGCGGGGTTCCGGCTGGTGAGAAGGAAAAAGGCCTTGTGACATGACATCCTATGCGGCCCCGGTTCCGGATATGACGGAACACTGAGATTTTATCAATTGTGCGCGGGGCGGGAAAAGGCGGGCCGGAATCAGAGATTAGAAATCCGGCGTGGCTTTTTCTGCCCTGAGATTCAAAGTTAAGGAGAAGTATATGGCTGACAACATGGAAATGGAAAACGAAATTCTGCACTCCACGGCGGTGGACGCCGGGAACGAATATGACGCCTCGGAAATCCAGGTGCTGGAGGGACTGGAGGCCGTCCGGAAGCGGCCCGGCATGTATATCGGGTCCACCTCCACCTCGGGCCTTCATCACCTGGTCTATGAGATTGTGGACAACGCCATTGACGAGGCTCTGGCGGGCTACTGCACAGATATCCTGGTGCAGATCAACGAGGGGGACACCATCACCGTGGTGGACAACGGCCGGGGCATCCCTGTAGACATCCAGGCCCAGACCGGCAAGCCCGCCTTAGAGGTGGTCTATACCGTGCTCCACGCTGGCGGCAAGTTCGGCGGCGGCGGATATAAGGTATCCGGCGGCCTTCACGGCGTGGGCGCCTCGGTGGTCAACGCCCTTTCGGAGTGGCTGGAGGTGCAGGTCCACAAGAACGGCCAGATTTATGAGATGAAATTCGCCCGTGGCGAGATCACCCAGGAGATGACCGTGGTGGGAACTACCGACCATACCGGCACCGCCGTCACCTTCAAGCCGGACCCGGATATGTTCGAGGATACGGTTTACAATTACGAGACCCTGCACACCCGCATGAGAGAAGAGGCTTTTCTGAATGCCGGGCTCCGCATCCGCACCGTGGATCTCCGCCCCGGAAAGGAGCAGGAGGACTCCATGTGCTATGCCGGCGGCATACGGGAGTTTGTCACCTGGCTGAACAAGAGCAAGGACTCCCTTCATCCGGAAGTCATCTATATGTCCGGGCAGAAGGATGATTCTGTGGCGGAGGTGGCCCTTCAGTACAACGATGGGTATAACGAAACCATTCTGTCCTTTGCCAACAATGTCCATACTCCGGAGGGCGGCATGCATGAGGAGGGCTTTAAGCGGGCCCTGACCACGGTGCTGAACGCCTATGGCCGGAAAATCAAGATGCTGAAGGACGATGAAAAGGTTTCCGGCGAGGACTGCCGGGAGGGATTGACCTGCGTCATTTCCGTGAAGCTCACCGACGCCCAGTTTGAGGGCCAGACCAAGGCCAAGCTGGGCAACAGCGAGATACGGACTCTGGTGAACAACATGGTCATGAACAAGCTGGACACCTTCCTGGAGGAGAATCCTCAGGTAGGGCGGATGATTCTGGACAAGGCCCTCACCGCCAGCCGTGCCAGGGAAGCCGCCAAGAAAGCCCGAGAATCCATCCGCCGGAAAACCGTCCTGGGAGGCGCGGCCATGCCCGACAAGCTCCGGGACTGCAATGAGAACAACCCCGAGCTCACCGAAATTTATATCGTCGAGGGTGACTCCGCAGGCGGCTCCGCCACCCAGGGCCGGGACTCCCGGTTTCAGGCCATCCTGCCTCTGTGGGGCAAGATGCTGAACGTGGAGAAGGCCCGGGCGGACAAGGTCTATGGCAATGACAAGCTCCAGCCTGTCATCACCGCCCTGGGGGCGGGCATCGGTGAGGAATTCGACCACAACCGGCTCCGCTATCACAAGGTGATTATCATGGCGGATGCCGATGTGGACGGGTCCCATATCCGGACTCTGCTGCTGACCTTCTTTTTCCGCTTCATGCGGCCCCTCATTGAGCGGGGATATGTCTATTCTGCCGTGCCGCCTCTGTTCAAGCTGACCCGGGGCAAGACCACCCGGCTGGCCTTCTCCGCGGAGGAGCGGGACGCCATTTCCGCCGAGCTCCGGGCGGGAAACCCCAACGCCAAGGTGGACATCAGCCGGTTCAAGGGTCTGGGCGAGATGAACCCCCAGGAGCTGTGGGAGACCACCATGGACCCGGAGAAGCGGACCCTGCGGAGAATCACCCTGGACGACGCGGTGAAGGCCGACGAGACCTTTACCATCCTCATGGGGGAAAAGGTAGAGCCCCGGAAGGAGTTCATCGAGAAGAACGCCAAATATGTGGTGAACCTGGATTACTGATTCCATTAGGAATGAGGAATGAGGAATTAGGAATTGATGAGAGAAGAAATCATTGCGAAACGGGAAGTGCCGCCGATGCCGAAGGGCGTGAAAATTCAAAGTGCCGGCAGGGGAGCGCTTCCCGGTCTGGAATTGGACGATATTTCCGAAGCTGGAATTCGTGACATTGTGAAAAAGGTCCGCACCGGCAAGTATTCCAGCCTCATGATGAGTCCGGACGAATGTGGAGAGGAGGGCTATTTGACTCTGGAGTCCTCTCCGGATTTGATTTTCCTGCAAATCTGGGACGCGGAAACGGAAACTGCCTGGGCCTGTTTCAACCCGGAGCTTCTGGACTCCGATGAGGAGGCACCCATAGAGCCCAGCGACGGGCAGTCCGTGTTTCCCATGAAGTGCACCATGCAGGACCGGGAGCTGGCGGCAAAATGTGTGGAGTGGTATGCCCACACCCTGGAGCCCTATCCGGGAATGGAGTGGCTGAAAGAAACCTGGTAGAGTTTCAGAAGGGAGATTTCTATGCCGGATTACCGTCATATGAAGAAGAAGGCTGAACATGAGAATCAGGAATATCAGCGTAAGCTGGATATGACGAAATACTTCAGACTGGAAAGTGCCCCAATATCCACAGAGTAGGAACGTTCTTTCCAAAGTATACTTTTTGAGGAGTTTTTCTGTTTTTGCTAGACTTGGAAATCTTTAAATCAACCTCTCAAATAAGGAGGAAAAATTGTAAATGGCTAAAAAACCCCAATACGACCCCGAGGAAATCCGTTACCCGGACCAGAAGATTGTGGAATCCTCTCTGGTTCCGGAGATGGAAAAATCCTATATTGAATACGCCATGAGCGTCATTGTGGGCCGGGCCCTTCCCGACGTCCGGGACGGTCTGAAGCCGGTCCACCGCCGCATCCTCTACGCTATGTACGAGGACAATCTGACCTATGACCACGCCTTCCGCAAGTGCGCCACCGCCGTGGGCGACGTGCTGGGCCGGTATCACCCCCACGGCGACGCCAGCGTCTATGACGCCCTGGTCCGCCTGGCTCAGGATTTCTCCATGCGCTATATGCTGGTGGACGGCCACGGCAACTTCGGTTCCGTAGACGGCGACCCCCCGGCGGCCTACCGGTACACCGAGGCAAGACTTGCCAGGATATCCGAAGAGATGCTTCGGGATATCGACAAGGAGACGGTGGACTGGGACCCCAACTTTGACGAGACCCGTCAGGAGCCCAAGGTGCTGCCCTCCCGGTTCCCCAACCTGCTGGTCAACGGCTCTTCCGGCATCGCCGTGGGCATGGCCACCAATATTCCGCCTCATAACATGCGGGAGGTCATCGGCGCTGTGATCTGCGTGCTGGATGACCCGGAGGCGGACCTCTCCGACCTGATGCAGCATATCCAGGGCCCTGATTTTCCCACCAAGGGCATCATCATGGGACGCAGCGGCATCCGGGCGGCCTATGCCACCGGCCGTGGCCGGGTTCTGATTCGGGCCCGGCATGAGTTCGAGGAGTTCGGCAAGGACCGTACCCGCATCATCATCACTGAAATCCCTTATCAGGTGAATAAACGGCAGCTCATCAAAAATATGGCGGACCAGGTGGAGGACAAGCGTCTGGAAGGAATCAGCATGATTCAGGACGAGTCCGACCGGAACGGCATGCGCATTGTCATTGAGCTGAAGCGGGACGCCAATCCCCAGGTGGTGCTGAACCGTCTTTTTGCTCAAACCCAGCTTCAGACCAGCTTCGCCATCAACATGCTGGCCCTGGTGGAGGTCAACGGGAAGCTCCAGCCGAAAATTCTGTCCCTGCGCCATATTCTGGATGAGTACATCGCTCACCAGGAGTCCGTGATTGTCCGGCGGACGAAATATGACCTGCGGAAGGCTCAGGAGCGGGCCCACCTGCTGGAAGGTCTGCTGACTGCCCAGGACCACATTGACGAGGTCATCAAAATCATCCGGACCAGCTATGACAACGCCAAAGACAATCTGATGTCCCGCTTTGGTCTGGACGACGTCCAGGCTCAGGCCATCTGTGATATGCGTCTGATCGCCCTCCAGGGCCTGAACCGGCAGAAGCTGGAAAACGAATACAAGGAGCTGGAGGAGAAAATCATCTGGTTCCAGAAGGTCCTGGCCGACGAGGGTCTGGTCCGTCAGATACTGAAGGAGGAGCTGACCGCCATTTCCGAAAAATACGGCGATGAGCGTGTAACGGAAATTCAGGATGTGGAGGACGAGATTGATATTGAGGACCTGATTGAGGAAGAGCAGTGTGTGTTTACGCTGACCCAGGCGGGCTATATCAAGCGGACCCCGGTCAGCGAATACACCGCTCAGGGCAAGGGCGGGCAGGGACGCAAGGGCATCACCACCCGGGAAGAGGACGCGGTGGCCGACGTCTTCACCGCCTCCACCCACGACTATATCCTCTTCTTCACCGATACAGGCAAGGTCTACCGGAAAAAGGGCTATCAGATTCCCGTCTCCGGAAAAACAGCCAAGGGCAGCAATATCATCAACATTCTCCAGGTGGAGCAGGGCGAGCGGGTGCAGACCATGATTCATACCCGCTCCATTGAGGACGACGGCCGGTTCCTCTTCATGGTCACACGAAACGGCACGGTGAAGCGCCTGCCGGGCAGCAGCCTGAAGAATCTGCGGAACAACGGCATCCGGGCTCTGACTATGGACGAGGGCGACCGGCTGATTACCGTCCGGGAGACCGACGGAAACCAGAGAATCCTCATTGCCACACATGACGGCATGGCGGTCTGCTTTGATGAGAACGACGTCCGGCCCATGGGCCGGCAGGCCGTGGGCGTCCGGGGCATCCGTCTCCGGGAAGGGGACTATGTGGTAGGCGCCGCCCGGGCGACCCCTGGAAAATCGGTCCTGTCCATCACGGAAAAGGGCTTTGGCAAGAGAACCCCGGTGGAGGAATACCGCATTACCAACCGGGGGGCCTCCGGCATCAAGAACTATATGATTACCGAGAAGACCGGACCCATTGTGGGCATCAAGGTGGTAGACGGGTCCGAGGATTTACTGCTGGTGACCCAGAGCGGCATCCTGATCCGCACCGCTGTGGAAAACATCCGCATGGCAGGCCGGGCCACCCAGGGCGTCATTGTCATGCGCTTCAAGGAAGAGGGGGATCAGGTAATTTCCCTGGCGCTGGCAGACCGGGACGAGACAGAGGAAACGCCCCTGCCCGAGGACGCCGGAATCCCGGCTGAGACCCCCGGACAGGAAGAGGAATGACGAAAGGAGCCGTGAGAGCATGAAGCTGGCAAACGCCCTGTCTCAGCGGGCGGAGCTCCAGACCCGCATCCATCAGCTGGAGGCCCGTCTGTACAACAACGCCCAGGTCCAGGAGGGGGAACAGCCCGCCGAGGACCCCCGGGAGCTGCTCCGGGAGCTGGAAGAGGATTACGTCCGGCTGGAGGCGCTGATTTCCGCCATCAACCGCACCAACAATGCCGCCCGGACTGAGGACGGGGCCACCCTGTCCGACCTGCTGGCCAGGCGGGACTGTCTGAGGGGGAAGCTGGGGATTCTGCGGAATTTCCTGGATAATGCCAGCGCACTGGTCCGCCGCCGCACCGCCGGTGAGATCAAGGTGAAGAGCTCTGTCAATGTGCGGGAGCTGCAAAAGCAGGTGGATGGCCTGTCCAAGGAGCTGCGGCAGCTGGAGGAGACCGTCCAGGAGAAGAACTGGACCACAGAGCTGTTGTCAAACGAATAGACGCGGGCTTTTTGAAAGGCGCGCACTGCGGAAAAGAAAAACCCGCCCGGAGGGCGGGGAAGCAAAAAAGCCCGGAGGGCGGGAAACAAAAAATGGTTGCGCAAGAGGCGGACGTCAAGCCCCAATGTGCCGGGGCCAATGGGCACGCTGTCATGGAAACGAGCAGGGCCATTCGTTGGGTTCGACTCCCGATTTATGTTTATGCCCGGTACGGTTACACCAGCAGGATTACAAATTTGATTGATTTCCGGACGTCGATTTTGCGCGGGAGGGTCAGGGGAATTTATGAAAACTGTTACCATTTATACCGACGGGGCCTGTTCCGGCAATCCAGGTCCCGGCGGCTGGGGAGCTGTCCTGATGTATGGGGAGCATATGAAAGAACTCTCCGGCGGCGCGCCGGATACCACCAACAACCGCATGGAGCTCACCGCCGTCATCGAGGCGCTGTCCTGTTTAAAGCAGCCCTGCCGGGTAGAACTGTGGTCCGACTCCAAATATGTCATCGACGCCCTGGAAAAGGGCTGGGCCGTGGGCTGGCGGAAACGGGGCTGGGTCAAGTCCGACAAAAAGCCCGCCCTGAATCCGGATCTCTGGGAACAGCTCCTGGAGCTGACGGCGGTCCATGAGCTTCATTACCACTGGGTGAAGGGCCACGCGGAAAACGAGTTCAACAACCGCTGCGACGAGATGGCGGTGGCGGAGAGCCGGAAATATAAGTGAGGAAATATGGAACAGAGATTCAAAGTTCTGCTGAAAGAGATTCATGGGATTTTAAAGCCACTGGGATATCGAAAGGATGGAGCGAATTTCCGGCTTTATGGAGAGGACGGTCTTTGCCGGATTATCAATTTCCAAAGAAACAAGTGGAACAGCAAGGACCATCTGGAATTTGTCATCAATACCGGCTCCTATTTCGAGAAAAATACCCGAATTGAACATCTGAAATTCAAGGAATATGAATGTGCCCTCCGAAGTCGGGTCTATCCGGAAAACGGGGAACATTGGTGGGTGCTGGAGGCCTCCACAGATCAGGAAGCCCTGTTGAAAAGCGTCCGCTCTGCCGTTCTGCAGGCACTGGAGGAATTTGAGAAATATCCTGACCGGGAGAGCGTCATAGACGCCGTGCTGGCCCCAGATTGAGACCTGTATGTAAAAATCAGTCTCACCTGGGCTCGGCTGCTGGCGGAAATGGGGTATGCGGCCAGGGTCTGTGAGCGCATCAGGGGCGCCAATTCAATCTATCTGAAAGAACTGGCGGAGGAGCTGCGGGCCTCGGGCTTCACAGTGGACTGATTTTTGGGAAGGGTTCACAAACTGTTTACAGGAAACACATAATTTTGCAAAAATTATGGGGTATCTTAATACTTGCAAAGGGTCCTCCCAGCCCGATGCGTTTTCTCCCTCCTAAAATAAACACACACAGGAAACGGACCGCCGAGACAGCGGTCCGTTTCCTGTTTTTCATTATCTGTGTCTTGCGTCAAAAGAATGGAAAAGCACTCTGAGGGCCGCAGGTTGTTTGATTGCAGCTGAACCTGTCCCTGATGCGGGTGGAAGAATACTCAGGTTTTATCAAAATGGGGACCTTGTAAAATGGGAAGGAACGGTATAAAATAAATCTGTTAAAAATTCCATGGAGGAGGTTTTTCTATGAAAGACGGATTTATTTCTGTTGCCTGCGGCGCGCCCAAGCTGAGGCTGGCGGACTGTGTGTTCAACGCGGAACAGACCTTTCAGATGATGCGCTCCGCCGAACAGGCGGGGGTGAAGGTGCTGGTGCTGCCGGAGCTGGGCCTGACGGGCTATACCTGCGGGGACCTGTTTTATCAGGAAACCCTGCTGCGGGGGGCGGAGGAGGCCCTTGCCACCGTGCTGGCGGCCACGCGGAATCTGGAGGTGGTCACTGCCGTGGGAATGCCTCTGCAGGTCCATCATAAACTGTATAACTGTGCAGTCATCATACAAAGGGGATGTATTCTGGGTGTGGTCCCCAAGACCCATCTGCCCAATTACGGCGAATTCTATGAAAAGCGCTGGTTTGCCCCGGCTCCCAAGGAAGTGGACCGGATTGACCTGTGCGGACAATTGACCGTTCCCTTTGGGGCGGGGCAGATCTTTTCCTGTGAAAACAACCCGGAGCTGACATTGGGCTTCGAGATTTGTGAAGACCTGTGGTCCCCGGATTCTCCCTCTGTGAAGATGGCCCGAAATGGTGCAACGGTGATTGGCAATCTCTCCGCCAGCAACGAGGTGATTGGAAAGGATTCCTACCGCCGTCAGCTGGTGTCCATGCAGAGCGCCAAGCTCCTCTGCGGCTATGTGTATGCCAGTGCCGGGGCGGGGGAGTCTACCTCCGACCTGGTGTTCGGGTCCCATCAGCTTATTGCGGAAAACGGGACCATGCTGGCGGAAAAGCGCTTTGAGGGCGGACTGCTGATCTCTGAAATCGACGTCCAGCGCCTCAGCTATGAGCGCCGCCGGACTCAGGCACTTCCGGAAGCGGAATTTGACCGGAGGGATCACAGCGTTTTTTCCCTGACGGAGAGCAAAACCAAGCTTACCCGCTATGTCTCTCCCATGCCCTTTGTCCCGGAGGGGAGGGAGGACCGGGATGCCCGGTGCCGGGAAATTCTGCTGATTGCCTCCCTGGGCCTCAAGCAGCGGCTGGAGCACACCCGGGCCAAATGCGCCGTGGTGGGGCTCTCCGGCGGGCTGGACTCCACTCTGGCGGTGCTCATTACGGGCCTTGCCATGAAGCTGCTGGGCCGGCCCATGACGGATATCATCGCCGTCACCATGCCCTGTTTCGGCACCACAGACCGGACGAAAAACAACGCGTGCATTCTGGCGGAGAGGATGGGGACCCATCTGCGCACCGTGGATATTTCCCGGTCGGTCCGGAGCCATTTCCGGGATATCGGCCACGACCCGGAGGATCACTCCGTCACCTATGAGAACGCCCAGGCCCGGGAGCGGACCCAGGTGCTGATGGACATTGCCAACGCCAACGGGGGTCTGGTCATCGGCACCGGGGACCTCAGCGAGCTAGCCTTGGGCTGGTGCACCTATAACGGGGATCATATGAGCATGTACGGAGTCAACGCCTCCATTCCCAAGACGCTGGTGCGGCATCTGGTGGGCTACCTCTCTCAGGATGGAGAGGAACAGGAGCTGCACGATGTTCTGGAGGATATTCTGGACACGCCGGTTTCCCCGGAGCTGCTGCCCGCCGTCCAGGGGGAAATCAGCCAGCGGACGGAGGACCTGGTGGGACCCTATGAGCTCCACGACTTCTTTTTGTACTATGTGATTCGTTGGGGCTTCGGCCCGGAAAAGGTTTACCGGCTGGCCCGGTACGCCCTGGGCGGGAAGTACAGCCGGGATGTGATTTTGAAGTGGCTGAAGAGCTTCTACCGGCGGTTTTTCTCCCAGCAGTTCAAGCGGAACTGTCTTCCCGACGGACCCAAGATCGGCACCGTGGCCCTGTCTCCCCGGGGAGACTGGCGGATGCCCAGCGACGCCCAGGCAGAACTGTGGCTGGCGGAGGCGGAGGCGCTGGAATGAGAAGAGAACCGCCGTTTTTTGCGATGAGGCGGTTTCGGATGGAAAAGGAGGATCTGAATGGCGGAGCGGCCGGCGTTTTATGTCCGTCAGGGGAAGGCGGACAGCAGACTGTATTCATTTGAGTGGTTCCCCGGCTTTTCTGTGTCTCAGAAGCAAAAGTCCGTCAAGAGTCTTCACCGCGCTATCTTGGCGGCGGACAGGGAGGCCAGACCGCTGGAGGTCAGTACGAAGAGCAGGGAGCCGATCGGAGAAATGCTCAGCGCGTTCCGCCTCAGATTGAATAGACACACCCTTGAAAATGTCTTTCAGAGCGCCAAGGTTTTTGAGAAGGGCGGACCTTATCCCGATTTGCTGGAGGTCCCGCCGAAGGAGGCGAAGCGGGATGAGAGACTGAGAAATTCCGGCCCTTTGACCGGGTTTCGCTTTCAGGACAGAGACTTTCCGCTGATTTCCCGGACGGCTTTCTACGATTATCTCTATATTTCCGCTGTGAGGCAGTCCTTATCTGAGGATGAAATCGGACTGATCGGTGAATACAACTATTTCACGGATATCGAATTCAATCCGTCGAAAAGCGTCAACACGCAGGCCGGAGCGGTTTCCATCATCAGACTGATGCTGGAGGAATATGGACGGCTGCCGGATTTTTCAGGTGAGGAGTTTATCCGGTGGCACAGGGAGCATGTGGTTTATGGACAGTCCATGGGAATACCGGCGTCAGGACGTGCAAAAAGACAGGAAATGTGAAGGTGCTCCCTTTTCAGATTAGTGTTGCTGAAGGCCGCTTCGTCAAACTACTTGTCAAAATATCTAAAACGGGCAACCACCCGTTAATGGATGGCTGCCCAATGAATTGGAAGTTACAACACTATTGACTTATCACTGGTTTTCCATCTTTATCAAGGAGTGGTGTAAAACCTGCTGCATTTCCATTTCTATGAAAAATATAGTTTACGCCAGTTTGAGTATCAATCCAAATTTCAATTACATCAATAGTGCCTTGCTTATAAATTTTTTTAAAACGCTCCATAAGCATTCCTCCATAAATACCGATTTGTTGAGCCTATTATAGCACTGGACTCCTGCCATTTCAATATGCTTTTGTGGAAACCGCCGAAGTTATATTCCAGCAACACATTTCTTAAAAGGGACTGAAGGTGTTCCCCCTTGACAACCTGAAAAAAACATGCTAAAGTGAGTGCCATATCGGAATAAGCGAAAGGCCATGACAGGAAAGAGTATCTTCCGCAAGGTAAAAAGGCATACAAGGTAAAAAGTCCGGTGAAGAGAGAGGGCGGCTGGTGCAAGCCCTTCCGGAAGGGAAGAGAAGGCATCCTGAAGCCGCGGGGAGGCAATGCCCCGCCGGTCCCCGCCGTTACCGGGCAAGAGTGCGTATCAGCCAGATACGAATTCAGGTGGAACCACGGACTTGATGAAAAGTTCGCCCTGAGCCGGAGAGGCTCGGGGCGCTTTTTTGTTTGTCCCAGTTTCCTTTTATGCTTATAAGTGCTTCTGTCAGTTTCCACGCGGAATATCATTTGTTTCGCGAGAGTTTGGGCGGTTGAAGCTGTGTGTTCATTCAACGGTTATGTCTGGAATTTAAAATTCGGAAATCATGCGTTTGATTGCAGCCGCAAAACATGGAACAGATTACTACCGTCCTTTCGGCCTGGAAGTACTATATTGATTCATACTTGTGTGGGACCAACGCAAAGGGAAATTGGGACTTGTTTGTAAGGAGGGAGCCGGTGACGGAAAAACGACTTGATCCGTGGGAGAACGAGAGCCAGAAGCAGGAGTTTGAGGACTACGCCGTGAAGTACAGCCCAGAGGAGATGACCATTCTGGTTCTTACGAATCAAGACGTCTTCGGCGGGGCCAACTACGGCCGGACCGGTCTCCAACTGGGTATGATTCTGCTGAACGCCTGGACGGAGGAGGGAAACCCGAAGATTCACCGGGAGGAGTTCTGGCTGAATGCCTTGGCCACCCGGAAAATGCTGAATCTGTACACCCGGCGGACCCCTGAAAATTCCATTCTCAAGTGTCGGGTCCGTCCTCTGGCGGATGAAACGGGGACCAGACGCTTTCTGCTGGCAGACGCCCCGGAACCGGCTGCGCACCCAAAGCTGGAGGCAATTTTAAAACGGCGGAACAAGCCGGTGGTCCTGAATGTGGAGGGTTTGGGGACCTTTACTCTGGACCGGAAGAACGACTGGTTCCAGGGAAGGATCGACTGGCTGGGGCGCCCGGTACAGCTTACTTTTGACCGGGGTGGCCCCAAGAAACGGGAAGCCGCTCAGGAGACAGCCCGGGCTTTGCTGGCTGCGGCGGCAGACTGGGACCGGCGAGTGCGGGCGTATGCTGCCGCCGAGTTGATGGAATCTGTTTCTCTGATTCAGGATATGGGCCTGGACGCCGTTCAGGTAGACCACAAGGGCGGCTTTGACTTCTGGTTTGAGGACTGCCTTTCCCTGGGCGGTCACTCCCTCCATGTGGCCGGCACTCTGACCGGCGGGCCCGACTTTGCCGGAATGGAGGGCTGACAGCTGGCAGCGGACCAGAAACCGCATCCGGTATGAAAAAGAGCGGTTTTGCAGTTTGCTTCTTTCCATGAGCAAAAGGGAGTGATTTTATGACCGAACAGCACAGAGAACAGGCCATTCAGGTGGTGAAAAATATCCTCCATGTCCTTCATGAAATGCGCTATGAGGACCTGCCCCAATGTGTGGATGAAATGGAGTGGAGCGACACGGAGCAGATCCGGGAGTGCATCCAGGGCACCCTGGAAATGAACGATTTTGACGTTTTTGATGAATATGGCGTGCCCTGTAACTTCAAGCCCCGGTATGAGTACCGCCATGAGGTGATGTTTTTCGAGTACAAGGACGGCAGCGGCTTCGCTGTGGACTACGAGCTGACCTCCGGCGGGGATCTGACGGACCTGGTTCTGCAATTGGAATTCCTCTATCAGGACAGCGGGTTGAAGTGTGTATTCCGCACCATCGACCCCATGTAACCGAAAAATGGAGAGGAGGCGGCTGAAGCCTGCTCCAAAGGGCGTTAACGGTGAAAAAGCCATTCCCCGTCGAGGATGGTCACATTGAAAGCCTGATCATTGGCGTCAGTCAGGTCAAAGTATCCTTTCATACGTGGCACGGCCGGGCTCTCGTTCTTCTGTACGAGAATGTCAAGGAAATCCAGGCGCGCCAATGTGTGGGACCGGATATGGGCCGTTGCACGGAAATGTCTTTGCCGGACGGTCTGCGCCTGTACCGCTTTGAAAGCGCATGGGGCGGCGGGGCATTTCTGGATATTTTGGCCGGGTCCTGCATCGTCTATGAGACAGGCTCAGCGGGGGATTTCAACAACGCTCTGTATAAAATCGGTTTTGACTATCTGGGCGGACAGTCCCAGAATTTTGATTGAAACAATTTTTTGGAATGAAGGAGATATTGTTATGGACAACAGACAGAAAACCATGGAAAAAGTGGTAGCTCTTTGCAAAAACCGGGGCTTTGTGTTCCCCGGCAGCGAAATCTACGGAGGCCTTGCCAACAGCTGGGACTACGGCCCTCTGGGCGTGGAGCTGAAAAACAACGTCAAGCGGGCCTGGTGGAAAAAGTTTGTTCAGGAAAATCCCTACAACGTGGGTCTGGATGCCGCCATCCTCATGAATCCCCAGGTCTGGGTAGCCTCCGGCCATGTCTCCACCTTCAACGATCCCCTGATTGACTGCAAGGCCTGCAAAATGCGCCACCGGGCCGACAAGCTGGTGGAAAGCTTCGTCCAGGAAAACAGCATGGACGTCAACGTGGAGGCCATGACCCAGGAGGATCTGGTGGCCTTCATCCGGGACAACAACGTACCCTGCCCCGGCTGCGGCAAGAGCGACTTCACCGACATCCGGAAATTCAACCTGATGTTCAAGACCCACCAGGGCGTCACCGAGGACTCTGCCAACGAGGTCTATCTCCGGCCGGAGACCGCTCAGGGCATTTTCGTGAACTTCCCCGCCATTCAGCGGACCACCCGCCGGAAGCTCCCCTTTGGCGTGTGCCAGGTGGGCAAGAGCTTCCGCAACGAAATCACCCCCGGCAACTTCATTTTCCGTATTCGGGAGTTTGAACAGATGGAGCTGGAATTCTTCTGCAAGCCGGACACGGACCTGGAGTGGTTCCAGTACTGGCGGACCTACTGCCACGACTGGCTCATCGGCCTGAACGTGAAGGAGGAAAATCTCCGCCTCCGGGACCATGAGCCCGAGGAACTGGCTTTCTATTCCAAGGCCACCACCGACTTTGAGTATCTGTTCCCCTTCGGCTGGGGCGAGCTGTGGGGCGTGGCAGACCGCACCGACTACGACCTGAGCCAGCACCAGAAGCACTCCGGCCAGGACCTGACCTATTTCGACCCGGAAACCAATCAGCACTATGTGCCCTACGTCATTGAGCCCTCCCTGGGCGCGGACCGGATGACCCTGGCCCTGCTGGTGGAAGCCTATGACGAGGAGGTTGTGGACGCGGAAAAGAACGATGTGCGCACCGTCATGCGCTTCCATCCCGCCATCGCCCCCTTCAAGGTGGCCGTCCTGCCCCTGAGCAAGAAACTCAGCGACAAGGCCCGGGAGATTCAGCAGGAGCTTTCCAGGGAGTGGATGGTGGACTTCGACGAAACCGGCTCCATCGGCAAGCGCTACCGCCGGGAGGACGAGATCGGCACCCCCTACTGCGTCACCGTGGACTTTGAGACCGTGGGCGACGACAAAAAGCCTGCCGACAACTGCGTTACCGTCCGGGAACGGGATTCCATGGCACAGGTCCGCATTCCCATCAGCGAGCTGAAGGCGTACCTGACTGAAAAGCTGGCATACTGATTTTTAAAGAGTGAAGAGTGGAGAGTTTTGCTTCTGTGTACATCTCCACTCTTCACTCTTCATTAGAAAGCGAGGCAACTGCTTTGTTCAAGAAAAAATTACCCATTGGTCCCCAATGGTTCCGTTGGCTGATGTCTGCCGCCGCCTCCCTCTGCATGGGACTGGCGGTGGCCGTTGCCATGCAGTGGACCGGTCTGGGGACGCTGACGCTGGTCTGGGAATGGGTCCGGACCTATCCCGCTCATCTGGTCATGACAGCCCTGCTCTATGCCGTGCCGGTGTTCCTTCTGGGGGCGCTGACGGGGCGGCTGTGGCTGGGGGCCGTTCCCGTGGGACTGCTGGGGATGATTCTGGCCCTGGTGGACTACTTCAAAAACGCCGTCAACGGCACGCCCCTGGAGCTGGCGGATTTCGGTCTGGCCGCCCAGGCGGGGAACGTGGCGGGACTGGCGGGGGACCTGACGCCGCCGGAGGATTTTTTCCTGGCACTGGCGGCGCTGGGGCTCTGCACAGCGGTCCTCTTCATGACCCGGCGGCTTACCCGCCTGGAGGGCCGGACACGGGCTCTGTCCCTGGTGTTTTCCGTTACGGCGGCTGTCATCCTCTGCACAGGTCCGGGGACCCGGACGGTGGGGAGCTGGCTGGGCGTGGATTTTTATACCCGGATGCCCGCCGCAGAAAACCGCAATGTCCACGGTCTGACCCTCAGCCTCTGGCGGGATGCCTTCCCGCAGCCCAAGACACCGCCGGAGGGCTACAGCGAGGCCTATATGCAGGAGGTGCTGGACCGGATTGACCGGCTTCTGGCAGAGGAACAGCCCCGGCCGGAGACCCGGCCCAATATCCTGTTTATCCTCTCCGAGTCCTTTTATGACCTGAACCGTCTGCCGGAACTCCGCTATGGCGGGGACCCTCTGGAGAACTTCCACGCCCTGGAGAAAGAGAGCATCAGCGGGACCTTCCACAGCCACTATCTGGGCTACGGCACCGGATATATCGAAATGGCCATGCTCTACGGCGTCGACCATATGGACCTGCCGCCGGGGACCAATATCTGCTTCATGGACGACGGCGTCTATGAGCGCTTTGATGCCCTGGCGGAGCAGTATACGAAATCCCGCGGGTATACCGCGGAAATGCTCCACGCCTTTGACAACAGTCTCTATAACCGGACGGTGACCTATCCTCTGCTGGGCTTTGACAGCCTTCTGTTCTCCGAGGATGTCCAGTCCCTGGGCTTTGACTGGGAGGGAGGCGTTTACGGCGGCTACTATATGAAGGACAGCTATCTCTATCAGGGAATGCTGGAGCGGATGGAGGACATCAACCGGCAGGGAAAGCGGGCCTTTCTCTACGGCATATCCATGGAGAACCACCAGCCCTTTGACCCGGAGAAGTTCAACTATGAATGTCAGCTCTCCCTGACCACAGACCGTTTTGAGGCGGCGGACCGGGACGTCATCCGGGTGATGCTGGAGGGGATTACCCGGGCGGACCAGGCGTTGGGGTATCTCACCGACGCCCTGCGGGAGAGTGAGGAGCCCACCATCGTGGTGTTTTACGGCGACCACCGGCCCAACCTGTTTTTGAGCGGCGGCGACACGGTTTACACCAAGTTGGGTCTCTGTCCGGAAAACGATACGCAGAACTGGACCACGGAGCAGGTGAATGAGCTTTACTCCACCGATTATCTCATCTGGGCCAACGACGCCGCCCTGCTTCAGGGCCTGGCCGGGACCCGGCGGGACAGCGGAGTGACCTCCCTGGGTCCCCAGCTGCTGGAGCTCACAGGGGGAACCGTCTCCCGCTATTGGGCTCTGCTGGAACAGGTCAGCCGGGAGTGTCTGGTCCATACGGATCTCTATTTCGTGGACGGCGGGGGACGTCCCAGCGCTGGCCGGGAGACGGCGGCGCTGACGCCGGAGGCCCGGGAGTTGCTGGAGCTGCGGGACGCGGTGATCTATGACGCCATTTATGGGCAGCAGTATATCACCGCCGCCATGAACCGGCCGTCAGGGCATGGCTGAAGACCGGAGGCGGCGGAAGCGGCTTCTGAAAATTGTGAGGAAAAAGCCCTGTGCAACCCCAGGTTGCCCAGATGCAAGGCCCTTGCGGTTTACATTTGGGGAAATACGGAGTAGAGTCAGGAGTGAGAGATATGAAGCTGGATGAAAAACTGGTTTCCCTGCGGAAGAAGAAGGGAATCACCCAGGCGGAGCTGGCGGAGAACGTACAGGTGTCCCGGCAGGCTGTCTCCAAATGGGAGTCGGGCGGCTCGCTGCCTTCCACGGAAAATTTAAGGGCCCTGAGCGGGCTGTATGGGGTGCCCGTGGACTACCTGCTGAATGAGGAAGAGCCCTCGTATGAAGGCGGTCATGCGCCTGAAAAGGAGGCGGAGGGTCGACCGGAGCCGGTTCATGAGGGTAAAAAGAAGGCGCTTATCATGTGGATCGCCATTGTGCTGGATATCCTCTTGCTGGCGGCTCTGATGGGGGTGATTTTTGCGAATAAAAGCACAGAGGAGCCTCTTGTGGTAGATGAAATCCAAAGAGAGGAGGTGGAACCGAATAGAAACTTTGATATCGAGTGGTAAGATCGGAAAGGAGGTGATAGCTGTGCAGATAAAAAAATTTCTTTGCATTCTGTGCGCGTTTGTGATGTCGGCAGGCTGCCTGGGAGTCAATGCGGGGGCGATTCAGCTGCCGGACCGGGAAGTAAGCATGGTAATTGAGCGTGCGTCCGGGCGTTTCAGTATGGATGTCTATGCCCATGAGGTCGTTTCTGCGAATACAAGTTTTCCGCTGGAGGCAGGTGAGACCGTTACCATCAATGCAACGTATTCTCCGTTAACGGCAAGTGTTGATTTTGGCCTCATTGCTCCTGATGGATTGTTTTATTTCGTGAATGGGACGAATGGGAGCATAAACAGGTCCATTCGAGTGAAAGAGCGTGGTTACTATACGCTGACAGTAAGAAACAATTCTGATGTCGATGTATCCGTGTCTGGATTTGTGGTTTATTGATACGATATGAAAGGAGTTACCCGTGAGAATTAAACGTTTGGTATGCCTGTTATTCGTAACTGTTTTGCTGGCCGGTATGGTTAGTGTCCAGGCTTATGCTTATTATGAGGATGAACTGTCACCAACAGAAGTTTTTCTGACCCCTGAGCAGGTGGACGAAAACACATACTTCTATCGGGACGAATCTGGAAAGGTTGTCGCGGTTTGGGAAAATATTACCGCTGAGGATCATGCGATTCCATACGCGTCTAATGGGGAACAAGTTCACTGGGACATTCAATCCTTGGGGTATAAACATGGTAACTACTATTTTGATACAAACGGAGGAACAGGCATCTACGTTTCCATTGATTTTTCTCCTGAGTATGAATCTTACCTCGGTTACTATACGGCCAGATATAATGAATATGATTGGATTACACCGCCGTCTAATTCGGGATTTCACACCAGGCTTACGATTACTGGCAGTATGAGCTTTACAATGGCGATAAAAAATATGGGCCCTAAAACCTGTTCGTATGAGGGGTATTATTATACCTACTCAATCTAAATTGGAATGTGAGGGTCGCATATGAAGAAAAAATGGATTGTATTAGTATGTATAATCCTCAGCATCGTGGGGCTGGCTGGAATTTTCTATGCAATGGAGTCTCCCCCCAGAGAAGAATTTTTAGAGGGGGAACTGCTTGAAGACGGCACCTATCGTTATGAGGACAGATTCGGTACGGTCATAGAGGCCGATTGGAACGCCGGCGGGCAGTAAGAATCTTTGAAAGCGTTTGTGATTTATTGAGTTTATGGAAGGAACTTACTATGAAAATGAAAAAAGCTTATACGATTTTGCTTGCGGCTGCAATGTGTCTGAGTTTGCTGTGCATTTCCGCCGCCGCCGCTGCGAAAGATGATGCAGGGGATTCCAATTCGGAAGATATCATTAAATCGGAGACTTTGGGTGTGGTTGTGGTAAAAGGCGATGGAAAATATGACTTTGGCGACGGAACAACCGTCACAATTGAGCCTATTCCGTGGTTGATGGATGAAGATTCGAAAGAGCCTGTGGTTTTTGAGGACGGCACAATATTATATATTGCACCGTGATCGACGAATAAGATACCTCGACAAAAATCGTAAATCCCGGGAAAAAGCGTTGGCCGGGTTTACTCCTGTGATATGAGTGGTGCGTCAAATGTTAAGAAATAAAAAAACAACCAGTTTACTCCTGGCCGGTTTTCTGGTTTTGTTCTGCGTGCTGATTGCGTATGAATTCACATATGAAAAAGACTTTACCCGGGAATATCATGGGGTACTCTGCGGGTCAGACGGGAATCAGCTGACGCAGGCGGAGCCTGAGACCTTTTCCATATCAGGAAGCGCTTCCTATCATTTGAGAAGCGGCGTGAGATTGCAGGGAGACTTGACAGGCGCCGGGCTGGACTGCCGCTTTATAACCCTTGCAAATGACTCGCTGGAGGATTCCGGGTGGTATCGGGCTCTTTTGTCCGGGGGACCTCCGGAACCGGGGCCTGTTTCCATGTACGGGTCAACCTGCAATGAGGTCTTTTTTTCAAAAAAACTGGACGCGTTCATGTTCCCTATGGAGCAGGGGGATGAGCGGTCTTTTCTGGTTCTCACGGAACAGGAGGGCGCGGTGGAAGGTCCTGGGGCCATCATAGCCGAATTTTTTGGGACGCCATAAATTGAGATTTCTTATGGGCGCTTTCCCCGTTTGCGTTTTCCGTGAAGGGGGAATCCCCTGTAACCGCCGGCTGGCAGGCGTTTCCCGGAGTCTCTGAAATAAGGTCGACCTTTTTTCTCTTTCACTTGCCAAATGAACCAGTTTCTGTTATAATACTCCTATCAGTTTAGTGCATCTTGAACAGAGGTTTTGAAGGGGGGCGTCTGTTTGGGATGCGGAAAGAGAGGAGAGCTATGGAAAACCTGTTTCATCTGAAGGAGAATGGCACCTCGGTCCGCACGGAGGTACTGGCGGGCCTGACCACGTTCATGACGATGGCCTACATCATCGCCCTGAACCCCAACCTGCTGACCAACTTCGATGTAGGGTCCGCCCTCTGGAACGGCGTGTTTATGGCCACCTGCCTTGCCTCCGCCCTGGCCATGTTCTGCATGGCGTTTCTTGCCAACAAGCCCTTCGCCCTGGCCCCCGGCATGGGACTGAACAGCTTCTTTGCCGTGGTGGCGTCCAATATCGCCGTGATTACCGGCATGAGCTATGTAGCCAGCTTCCAGGCGGCCCTGGTGATTATCCTGATTGAGGGCATCGTGTTTATCGCCCTCTCTCTGCTGAACATCCGGGAGAAGATTGTAGAGGCCATTCCTCTGGGCGTCCGTCTGGGCATCGCCCCGGCCATCGGCCTGATGCTGATGAATATCGGCCTGGGCTCCAACGCCGGCGTGTACTCTGAAACCGGCGGTCCCTTCTTCGTCATGCGGGATTTCTTCGGCACGCTGACTCCCAGCGTGGCGCAGACCACCATGGGCTCCGGCTACAATGCCATGGTCCTCCAGGTGGTGACCATGTTCATCGGCCTGTTCGTGATTGTCATTCTGGCCAAAAAGGGCGTGAAGGCGGCGGTGCTGCTGGGCATGCTGGCGGCTTCCGTCATCTACTGGGCGGGCTCCGCCCTGTTCCTGGGGACGAATCCCTTTGCCGCCCTGAGCACAGCGTCCTTTGTGCCGCCCTTTGGCGACATGATGAGCACCACCTTCTTCAAGTTCAATTTCCAGGGCTTCCTGGATATCGGACTGTTTACCGCCATTACGCTGGTGATTACCTTCTGCATGATCGACATGTTCGACACCATCGGAACCCTGGTGGGCACCGCCTCCCGGGCCGGCATGGTGGATAAAGACGGCAGCATGCCCAACATGAAGGAAGCCCTTCTGTCCGACGCCATCGGCACCGTGGCCGGCGCCTGCACCGGCACCTCCACTGTGACTACCTTCGTGGAGTCCGCTTCCGGCGTGGAGGCCGGAGGCCGTACGGGTCTCACTGCCCTGACCACCGGCGTGCTGTTCCTGGCCTGCATCTTCATTGCCCCCATCGCTGCCATCATTCCCGCCGCCGCCACCTCGGCCGCCCTGATCTATGTGGGCGTGCTGATGCTGATGGGCCTGCGGAATGTGGACTTCGACGACCTGGACCAGATGGTTCCTGTGGCGCTGATGCTGATTGGCATGCCGGTGTCCAGCTCCATTGGCCACGCCATTGG
Organism: Oscillospiraceae bacterium; assembly: GCA_910575505.1. Lineage (GTDB taxonomy): Bacteria > Bacillota > Clostridia > Oscillospirales > Oscillospiraceae > Oscillibacter. The sequence continues at coordinate 142,430 of CAJTFK010000002.1, read as the reverse complement.
ACTGGGCCTGATTTCCTATACGGTCATCAAGGTGTTCAGCGGCAAAGCCAAGGACGTGTCCCTGCTTACTTATGTCATTTCCGCCCTGTTCCTGCTGAAATTCTTCCTGATTGTCTGATATGCGGGGAAGACCTCCGGGAGCTCCCGGGCATCCATATAAACCAGGCAGGAGCGGCCGCAAATGCGGCCGCTCCTGTTTTTCGCAGAACTATAACAGATAATTATTTTCCCGGTTTGCAATCAGCAAATCCACCAATTGATAAGTGGCGTAACCCCCTGCGACCAGGGGCTCTCTCTCACAGATATCCTCCGCTTCCTCCCGGCTCTCCGTTTTGAGGATATACATGCCCGCCATGCCCGGAAAGCCCTTGAATACGCCGCAGATTTCCAGTTTTCCCTCATCGTCCAGCTTTCTGATATGCTCGACATGCTCGGTCACTTTTTGTTTGGTGAGTTTGTTATAGGTTTTGCTTTTTTTAATCATCATCATATACATCTGGTTTTCCATAAGTCCCTCCTGTAAAGGCTGTAAAAGATGGTGAAACCCGGCGGCGCGCCCCCTGGGGTGTGTCCGGCGGGAGGCGTTTGCGGAGTCCGTTGTTTCCTAAATTTTTCAGAATACCGGAAGACGATCTAAAAGAACATGCCCATAAAGCCGTCGGGCCGTTCCTGGGCCTGGTTCCAGACCTCATAGAACAGCTGGGGGGAGATATAGGCGGCGGTGAAGGATTCCCCCTGAAGATCCGCGTTTTCGATCTCCCGCAGGTCCTCCGGAAAGGGCACGTCCGCCAGGGCCTCCGGACAGCCCCGCTCCGCGCCGTAGGAAAAACAGATGCCGTTGCGGAAAAACTCCACCTTGCGGACCTCACAGCGGCTGTCGTCCAGCTCGGAATAAATGCGGTAGGGCTCGTCGTCTAAATCATGGTCCCATTCCACTAAAACATACTGCATGGTTTGTCCTCCTCACAAATTGCTGGCAGCGAAAAAAGCGAAAAAGGCCTCAATGTCGCTCTGCGCCGCCTGGACGCTGCCCTGGGCAAAGCCGTTCCGCCCGCCGCCCCGGCCATGGAGGGTCTGATTCAGGGTCTTTACCAGGGCGGAGATGTCCCTGCCTCCGGCGCGGACCAGGGCGTAGTTCCAGACGGTTCCCTCTCCGGCGAATACCGCCGCCAGACCGCCGCAGGATTTGGCCGTCAGGTCCGCCAGACGCCGGACGCTGTCGGGCCGGGCGGGGGGCTGGAAGAGCACCACGTCCCCCTTGCCCGCCTGGCCCTCCGCCAGGGCGGCATAGGCGGTCTGTTCCAGGTCCGCCATGCGGGCCTTGGCGGCGGCCAGCTCCGATTCCAGCCGCTCCACGGCGTCCAGGGCCTCCAGAGGCTTTACGCTGAGCCGCTGGCCAATGGCCTTCGCCTGCTCAAAGGTCCCAGAGAGGAAGCGCAGGGCCCGGTCTCCGCAGAGGATTTCCAGCCGGACCCCCTCCCGGAATTTCTGGCAGGACAGGACCTTGACCAGGCCCACCTGACCCGCCCGGGCCACATGGGTGCCGCAGCAGGCGCAGCGGTCCGCCTCCGGAAATTCCACAATGCGGACCTGTCCGGTCAGCTCCTTCTTGCTCCGGTAGTCCAGTTCCGCCAGCTCTGCCGGGGAGGGGAAGGTGATGAGGACCGCCCGGTCCGCCCAGACCGCCTCGTTGGCCAGCCGCTCCGCCTTCAGGACCTGCTCCCAGGTGAGGTCCGCGTTATAGTCGATGGTGACGGTCTCCGCCCCCAGATGGAAGCCTACATTGTCACAGTGATACAGGCGGCAGAGAATGCCGCTGATGATGTGTTCGCCGGAGTGCTGCTGCATGTGGTCGAAGCGCCGGGCCCAGTCGACGGAGCCGGTCACCGTCTCTCCGATTTCCACAGGTTTGTCACAGATGTGGAAAATGACGCCGTCCTGTTCGCGGACGTCCAGAACCTTCGCGCCGCCTAAAATTCCATGGTCCGCAGGCTGGCCGCCGCCCTCGGGGTAGAAGGCGGTCCGGTCCAGCGTCACCCGCCACGCGTCTATAATCACTTCGCAGGACAAAATCTGAGCGGTGAACTCCTTTAGGAAGGGGTCCTGATCATAGAGTTTTTCGGTTTTCTTCATGGTCAATCTATGTCCTTTCCGGATTTATCGAAAGCGAATCCATTCCATAGCCTCCGGTGGAAAATCCCAGAACGGATGGCCGGGGACTTTGTTGATGGGGGGTATTTCCTCCAGCTGGTCCGGATACAGGGTCGTTTCGCCGGGCCGGGAGTAGTAGGAGCGTTCGTGGGTTTGGCCGGTGCTTCGGTCTTTGACGCTGACAACTACCGCGATTTCCAGTTTCGGGAAGGCTTTCGCCATATATTCCAGATAGTCCAGGTAGACCAGGGGAATGGTGGTAATATCCCACCAGCTTGTTTTTGCCGTCCCCCACCAGCGGCCGCAGATGTCCGCGGCGTCCTTCATGCCGTCGATCAACACGTTCCGCTCCCGTTTGGCTCTTGGGGTCTGCTGTTCCTTCGGCAGAGAGGCAAACCATTTTTTCGGCAGCCCCGGCAGCCGCTGGATCGTCAGCGCCGGGCCCCGGATTGCAGTGCGGAAATCTCCTGAGTATTCCATAAAATCATCCTTTCGATCTGTTAAAAATGAACCACCATGAATTCCCACACCGGTTCCGCCAGGAAAAAGCCCAGAATGGCCGAGGCCAGGTTGGCCGTAACGGCGTAGGTGACGGCCCGCCCGTTGGAGGGTTCCTGTAAGAAGCGGCGGTAGAGGATGATTTCCACCGCCAGAACGGCAATTTCCGCCGGAATCAGCGTCCAGAAGTACCAATAGCCAATGGCGTAGCGGGTGGCCTCGATGCTGAACCACAGGGACAGGCCCCCCTGTGTCAGCAGGTTCACCAGCAGGAAGACCAGAACATTCCGCCGGGACCAGAGGCCCAGCAGCCATAGAAAAACGCCCTCAATGAGAATGGTGGGAACAAAGGTGGCCAGGAACTGCAATACATAGCGCTGCCAGACCGGGGCCATGGAGACGGTTCCGGCGGACCAGTCCAGGGTGACGGAGGACTGGAAGGCATGGCGGGTGAGGGGCTCCGAGCAGAAGATTTTACCGGACTGTGTAACGGCCAGGACCCGGAAGGTCTCCGGCACGCCGTGAGAGACAAAACGGTGCAGACCTTCCTCCCGGGAGCGGCTCCCATCCAGGTCAGCGTACATGAGCCCACCGCGGGTCCCCTGAAGCGAACAGGAATGCCAGCCTTCCGGGACAGCAGCCAGCAGGCCGTCCATCAGGTCCTGATCCAGACCGGCTTCATATTCTTCCGAGTAGCCCCAGACGCGACGGCCCGGGTCAAAAAAATAGGCGTTATAAGGGTCTTCCTCCAGCAGGTCCATGTAATAGGGTTCTTCCGGTCCGTTTTCCACCCAGACATAGATCATGGGCTTGGGGCCGGAGTCAGCGAAGACGGTAAGCGTCAGTAGCAGCACCGCCAGCAGGAGCAGGGAGCATGTGCGCAGTCGCTTCATACAGATTCGCTTCATATGATGACCCCTTTCTGTTTCCTCTGAAAAAGACCATTTATCAAGAGAGAATTTCTTAAAAAGAAATTTCCCAGACAGGCTGGAATCGTTCCTATTACAGTCTTTCAAAAGCCGTCTTCTGCGCGAAAACATACCTCGTTGAGTTTCAGGTCTATATTGTCATTTTTCAGGATTTTCGATGCTGCATAGAAAATCGAGAGTATTTTATTCTCTTGTTTCACAACAGGACGAAATTCTTTGCTGAAAAGGGAAAGAATAGGATTTGTATAACAAATATTCCATGTAGTGACCTGTTTTCCATTAAAAACGAAGAAATTGCCATATCCATCACGTGAGCCATTACTAAGGTGGCTGTCAAAAGCATCAATGACCTTCCTATGCTTTGCCATGAGTGCTTTCAACGCAGAAACTGAAGCGCTTGATAGTTTATATTCGGTTTCTGTCTGATCGATTTGGTCAAAAATATAGGTTTTATAGATGAATCTTCCATCTGTGTATACTGAAATCGAAAAACCGCCGTCATCTTCTCCGTACCGCCCATATGCTGGTAACAAAGAATATCCAAACAATATATTTTCATACATATCTTTTTTGCCCATAATGCTTTCTTCATAGCTCCTGAGTTGTCAAATTAATATGGGTAAAGTATAGCATCGACATAGGTGATATGCAGCATCTCACCCTTTACAAAATACATTTGATGATGACGAAGGAGGTACAGCCGCCTGGTTGCAGATTTGATTCACGGCAGACGTCAAACTGATCGGAAAAGAGTCCGGCCTCTGCGGCGGTCACCCGTTTTAATAATGGCTGAAGGGCCTCAGATGCGGCTTAGAACCTGTATTCATAGCCGGGACATGCTGGAAGAGAGAAAATTCTTCCTGCCGAACAAGGAACATTTTTGCGGCAATCCTGATGGATAGCAAGGGAAACCGACACGGTACGGAGGGAAAAAGACCGCTTAGACGGTGTTCAATCGTTGTAAACAGGTTCTTAATAAGGCGCGGCAGAAAGGCTGGGGGAGAGGGGTTCCTCTGGCGCCAGCAGGCCCAGCTCCAGCTTCCAGCGAAGGACCCGGGCGCAGGCGGCGTCGATGACCGCCTCGTCCAGAGTCCCAAGGCCCACCGCGTCGATGACGCTGGGAATCTGGGACTTGTAATCGGAGGTAATCAGAAGGTCGTTTCCCGCCACCAGGGCCATGACTGCCGCGGAGCCGTCTTCGGCATAGGTTTCCACCGCGTCCATAGCCAGATCGTCGGTCATGACCACGCCCTCAAAGCCCAGATCCTCCCGGAGAATCCGGTGGACCTCCGGGGACAGGGAGGCGGGCAGCGCCGCGTCCATGCAGCTGACGATGTTGTGGCTCACCAGCACGGCAGGGGGCAGGCCGGCCTGAATCCCGGCCTCCATGCCCGCCTGGAAGGGGAGAAAGTCCTGGGTCCGGAAGGTCTCCAGGGGCCGCTCGTCCACGGCGATGCCGGTGTGGGTGTCCTTGTTGTTCCCGTAGCCGGGGAAGTGCTTTAAAACGCTGCCCAGGCCATAGCGGGAATGCATGTCCACCACCCGGGCGACATAGAGCCCGGCGGTCTCCGCGTCTCTGCCGGTGGTCCGGTCATACATGAAGTCGCTGGGATTGGTGGACACGTCCGCCACCGGGGCGAGATTGACGTTGATGCCCAAGGCTTTTAGAAGCAGGGACTTTTCCCGGGTCTCGCTGTCGATGGCCTCCATCCCCGCCTCCCAGAGTTTTTTGGGATTGGAGAATTTTTTGTCCCGCAGATGGGGATTGGAGCTGATGCGGACGACGGTTTTCCCCTCCTCGTCCACGCCAATCAGCAGGGGGATGCCCGTGTCCTCTGCCGCCGCCTGCTGATAACCGGCAATGGTTTGAATCAGATCGCTGGCGGTTTTGTCTCTGGTGTCCTGGCTGAAGAGGAGGAAACCGCCCAGATGGTAATCGGTGAGGTCCTTCACAGCGTTTTCCGCCGGACAGCGGGCGAAAAAGAGCTGTCCCACCTTTTCCTCCAGGGACAGTTCCTTCAAAAGAACCTCCACAGGGTCGGCGGGTTTTTCCGGTTCCTTCGGTTCCTCCGGTTTGCCTGCTTCATCGTCCGGCGGAGCGGAGAGGGAACCGGGGTCGGACACGCTGTTCTCCGGCGGGGGCGGAATGGTTCCGCCTCCGCAGCCGGAGAGCAGCGCCAGTATCAGGAGCAGGGCCAGCGTTCGTTTCATTCTCTGAATTCCTCCATGAGGTTTTTTGGTGGATAAAAGCATTATAACACAGCTTCCTGACCAGGGGAAGGCTTGCTTTTCCCTCTTTGGCATGTTATAGTCAGCACAGTTGAACGCTGGCAAAGCTGCTGTCCGGTAAAAAGCTGTGCGGACGGCAGACTGTGAGCAATCACCCGGTATCTCTAAAAAGGAAAAAAGCCAAAAGAGCCAAAAAGATTGGAAAAGCCGGAAAAGGATGATGAATATGCGCGAATTGCGGAAAAAGAAGGCCGTGGCCACTGTGAAGGGCCCCTTGAAGGAGGTGAATTGCTGAACATTGTAAGGAGGAACGAGTATGTATCAAATTCCCAGCCCTGACGTGGTGTTTCCCAATGAATATCACACGTCATGCTTTTTGAAAAATGTCATCACCGCCCCCAATATCTCCGTGGGGGATTACACCTATTACGACGACCCTGTGGACCCTGAGGGCTTCGAGCAGAACAACGTACTGTTCAACTGGCCGGAATTCGGCGACCATCTGATGATTGGCAAATTCTGTTCCATTGCCAGCGGCGTGAAGTTTATCATGGGCAGTGCCAATCACCGCTTGGGCAGCGCCACGGTCTACCCCTTCAACGTCTTTGGTGGACTGTGGGAGGAGCGGACGCCGCCCCACCTGTCTCAGCTCCCCTTCAAGGGGGATACGGTGGTTGGAAACGATGTGTGGCTGGGCCGGGAGAGCGTTGTCATGCCGGGGGTTCACATCGGGGACGGGGCCATCGTGGCGGCTTATTCCGTAGTGACAAGAGATGTGGAGCCCTATACCCTGGTGGGCGGCAACCCGGCCCGGTTTATCAGGCACCGGTTTTCTCCGGAGCTGACGGCGCTGCTGCTGGAGCTTCGCTGGTGGGACATTTCCGCTGAGGAGCTGGCGGACTTTCTGCCGGTGCTGTGTGATGAGGATTTGAGGGCTTTAGAGAAGGAGATCCGGGATCGGCTGAGGGCTGAAAGGATTGAACCCTGAAAAAGAAGGGAGCGGCGGCCCCTGCATCACGGTCCTATTATAGAATGAGAGACCGGACACCCGCTCGTTTCAGCGGGGGATTGAAAGATGTCCGTGCCGGTGGTATACTTTGCTCACCAGGTCCGGCTTGTTCCGGCGGAAATGACAGCAGCGGGAGGACTGATTTGAAACCTGTTATCAGAAAATTTGACGGCCGGGCGGAGGATTATACGGCGGGTAGGCCGGATTACGCCGCGGCTCTGATTGACTGCATGTATCGTGAGTATGGGGTGTCAGACGCCTCTGTGATTGCGGATATCGGGTCTGGAACCGGAAAATTTGCCAGACATTTGCTTGACCGGGGCAGCGTGGTATGCTGTGTGGAGCCCAACGACGACATGCGCCGTACGGCGGAAGAGGAGCTGCGGGGATATGAAAAATTCCACTCCGTCACAGGGACCGCCGAGCATACGTCCCTTGCGGACGGCACCGCGGATTTTGTTACAGCTGCCCAGGCCTTTCATTGGTTTGATGGAAAGCGGTTCAAAGAGGAATGTCTGCGGATTCTCAAGGACGGCGGGACCGTATTTTTGATATGGAATGCCCGGGACGGTTCGGATTTGCTGAATCAGGAGTTGTTCCGCCTCCATACGGCTTACTGTCCCGGCTTCAAGGGCTTCAGCGGCGGGACCAAACAGGATGACCCGAAAATCAGAAGCTTTTTTGACGGTCAGTATGTGTCCATGTCCTTCGATCATCCGTTGACGTTTGATCGGGACCGCTTTGTTGCAAGGTGCCTTTCGAGCTCCTATTCACTGAGAAAAGGAGACAAAGACTATGATGACTATATTGATGCGCTGAATGAGCTGTTTGACAGGCACGAGCATCATGGCCTTGTGTCCGTCGCAAATCAGTCGGTGGCCTATGTCGGAGCCATTGGGCAGGGCCGGTGAGAGAATGGAAAGAGGAGGGCCGCTGCCCTCCTCTTTCTGCGTTATTTTTACTGATTTCATCAAGATGATGTGGAGCCCGTCCGGCTGCTTCTGAGTGACCTGGCTGGAAACCTCCGCGCCGGAACAAGCTCCTGATCTCTCGTCCTGCCGCCTGCGGCAGGACTCGCTCATTCCGCTCTTCCTCCTTTCCCCACAAAATCTGCGGATTTTGCGGGGGCATCGGATGATGGACGGGATTAATTCTTCTCTTCCGGAACCAGGGCGATATGGAGCTCGTCCAGCTGCTTCTGAGTCACTTCGCCGGGGGCGTCTGCGTCGGAAGATGCTCCATATCTCTCGTCCTGCCGCAGAGGCAGGACTCGCTCATTCCGCTCTTCCTCCTTTCCCCACAAAATCTGCGGATTTTGCGGGGGCATCGGATGATGGACGGGATTAATTCTTCTCTTCCGGAACCAGGGCGATGTGGAGCTCGTCCAGCTGCTTCTGAGTCACTTCGCTGGGGGCGTCCATCATGACGTCCTGGGCGTTCTTGTTCATGGGGAAGGGGATGATCTCCCGAATGGAGTCCTCGCCCGCCAGCAGCATGACCATCCGGTCCACGCCGGGGGCGATGCCGGCATGAGGCGGCGCACCGTAGGTGAAGGCATTGTACATGGCGGGAAATTTGGCCTTTACATCCTCCTCGCCCAGCCGCACCAGCTCAAAGGCCTTCACCATGATCTCCGGGTCATGGTTCCGCACCGCGCCGGAGCTCAGTTCCACGCCGTTGCACACCAGGTCGTACTGGTCTGCCCGAATGTCCAGGGGGTCCAGCTTGCCCTGCTCCGCCAGCAGCAGGGGTTCCAGTCCGCCATTGGGCATGGAGAACGGATTGTGGCAGAACTCCAGCTCCCCGGATTCTTCGCCGATCTCGTACATGGGGAAATCCACAATCCAGCAGAAGGCGTACTGTTCACGGTCCATGTGTCCCGGCACCGCCGTCCCCAGGGTCTTTACCAGCACGCCCGCGGTCTTCCAGGCGGCGGTCTGCTTCCCGGCGGCCAGGGCCACGAAGTCGTTGGGCTTCAGGTTCAGGGCGGAGATCACTTCATCCCTGATGGGCTGGACGAACTTGGCGATGCCGCCCACGATCTCGCCGTTTTCGTCCAGGCGGAACCAGTAGGGCTTTCCGCCGGAGACCACTTCCACCTCCGCCAGGGTCTTGTCAATGAACTTCCGAGTCTCGTGGAAATCGCTGACCACCACGGCCTTGATGGTAAGAACGCCCTCGGAGGCCTGCCGTTCCCTGGTGTCGAAGGGCCCGAAGCCGCAGTCATAGAGGGCGGCGGGAGCGTCCTTCACCCGCAGGTCAATGCGCAGATCCGGCTTGTCGGTGCCGAAGTTCTCCATGGCATCCAGATAGGTAATGCGCTGGAAGGGAGCGGAGCTGGCCCGGTTATACGTTCCGTACCTGGCAAAGATGGGGGGCAGCACGTCTTCGATAACGGCGAATACGTCCTCCTCGGAGGCGAAGGCCATTTCCATATCCAGCTGGTAGAACTCGCCGGGGGAGCGGTCCGCCCGGGCGTCCTCGTCCCGGAAGCAGGGGGCAATCTGGAAATAGCGGTCAAAGCCGGAGGTCATCAGCAGCTGCTTGAACTGCTGAGGGGCCTGGGGCAGGGCGTAGAACTTGCCGGGGTGATTCCGGGCGGGCACCAGATAGTCCCGGGCCCCTTCGGGGGAGGAGGCGGTGAGAATGGGGGTGGTGATTTCCAGAAAGCCGTGGTCCGTCATGGCCCGCCGCAGAGCGGAGACCACCTGGCAGCGCAGGACGATGTTGCTTTTGACCGCCGGGTTCCGCAGATCCAGATAGCGGTATTTCAGCCGCTGGCTCTCATCGGCCTCCCGGCTGCGGTTGATCTGGAAGGGGAGCTCGTTGTGGCGGCAGCGGCCCAGGACCTCCACCCTTGTGGGGAGAATTTCAATCTCGCCGGTGGGGAGCTTGGGGTTTTTGCTGGCCCGCTCCCGGACGGAGCCCTGGACGGAAAGGGTAGATTCCTTGTTGATGCCCTTGAAGGTGCTGACCATCTCCTCCGTTTCCGCCACGATCTGAGTGGAGCCGTAGAAGTCCCGCAGGACGGCGAAGGCCAGGGCGGCGCTGACCACCCGGACGTTTTCCAGCCAGCCGCAGAGCTGGACTTCTTTCCCGGCGTCTCCAATGCGGAGCTCTCCGCAGGTATGCGTGCGATTCTGCATGTGAACCATCTCCTTATTTCAAGTTTTCTGTTTATCTGAATATTTATTCGTTGTCTCCGCTGAAAAAGTCGGAGTCAATGGACTTGATTTCGTACCTGGCCACCGGGGAAACGCCCAGGTTGTATTCAATCATCAGCTTGGTCAGCCGCTGGCCGTCCACCAGGACGATGTGCTGCTTTTCCGCCGAGGCCTGGGCCCCCTCGGAAAATCTGGCGGTGGTGATAAACAGGCCCTTGGACGCCCCCTCGTCCCGAAGGGCCCCGGAGAACTTTTGCAGCTCCGGACGGCTGACGGTGCTCTGGGGGTCCCAGCGCTTTGCCTGGATATAAATCTGGTCAAAGCCCAGCTTGTCTTCCCGGATGATGCCGTCGATGCCGCCGTCATGGCTCCGTTTGGTGACCACGCCGGCGTCGGAGACCGAACCGCCATAGCCCATTTTCACAAGCAGTTTGACCACCAGAGACTCAAAGAAATCCGAGTCCTTCTCCATAATCTCCGCCAGCAGATCGTCCGCCAGACTTTGGTTGAGGGCGGCGGCTGCCTGCTCCATCATATCCTCCGGCGTTTCGCTGGATTCCACAGGGGGTGCGGCATCGGGCTCGTCCTTCTCGCTTCGGGTCCGGAATTCCTGGAAAGAGGGATATTGGCTGAGGAAGCGGTTGTCCAGCACCGGAGGCGGGGCGGTCAGGACCGCCTGCCCCTCCTGCGTCAGCCGGTGGTGGCCCCGCTTCACGCTTTCCACCAGCCCGGCCTTTTTCAGATAGGTGCAGGCCCAGCTGACCCGGTCCGTGAAGATGGAACGGCCGCTGGTCAGGGTTTCCTGAAGCTGGTCCGGACTGAGGTCCAGTTCTGAGGCAATCCGGGCCCCGATTTCCCGGTTGGTGCGGACCTCTCCGTCTGCCAGCGCCCGCAGCAGGGGCATGTATAAGCTGTCATAAGTGGGAAGCATGGGATTTCCTCCTGTTCTGTCAACGATTCCACTCCCAGCCTGGGAGATTTCCCAGGCGGATGGAGGCGTCAGGCAGGTTCAGGTCCTTCCATGCCTGGGTGGGCTCCGCCTGAACGCCGGTTTCGGAAAGAGCCGCTTCCAGTTCCTCCCGGGTGGGATAGAGGGCGGCAAGGGCCGTCCACAGGGCCTCGTGTTCCGCCTCCCAGACCTGACTGCGGGAGGTATAGCCCTGGTAGCCGTCGGGATACAGGGCGGCATCCATCTCCGGCAGGATCAGGCCTTTTTGCGCTGCCAGGACCTCCAGGGCTGCGGCGGTGGTCAGGTCGTCCAGAATGGACTGAGCCTTATCCCAGGGGGTGTTGCGGTGAGCCAGGTGGGAGTGATTATAGATATCCAGATAGCTTGCCAGAGCCGGGGCCAGGAGCTCGGCGGTAATGTCCCTGCCGTTGACAGTGGCTAGCACCGTGTCCGGCTCCACCTCCAGTGCGTCCCGGCACAGCTCCAGGGTATCAAACGTGGCAGAGACCCGCTGGGCCGGGTCGATGACCCGGGCCAGCATGGCCGCGGCGGCGGCCCGGGAGAGGGAGGCCCTTTCCTTCAGGGTGCCATAGCGGTCCTTGCCCGTCAGGATACCGGCCCGGTAGAGCATGAGAAGGTCCGGGTCCTTGCAGTCAGGAACGGCGGATACCTGATTCAGTTCCGGCAGACTGACATTTTGGGCCGTCAGCACGGCGGACAACAGCTTGAGAAACGCTCCCCGATAACAGGGGGACTGGGGATAGGCGCGGAGACCGGTGTAAAACTCAGCTTCCTCTAAGGCCGGCGCCTGTTCCCGCAGATATTGGTCATAGGGTTTCCACCAGTCCGGCCCCTTCAAAGAGATGGGCTCGAAATAGTCCAGGGTCTCGCCGCCTAAAAGCCGGTGAAGCCGGGCGCAGATGACCATGGCCTGAGCGCAGGTCAGACCGATTTCCGGCATGAAGTGTTTTCCGTCAATTCCGTCCATCAGTCCCGTTTCACAGCAGATGCGGGCCGCCGTTTCGCAGATGGTTCCGGCGGTGTCGGTGAATGTGCCGTAATCCCTGACCTTGGGGATGAGCCAGTCTGCGTCCGGCTCTGCGGCGGCGGCAGGGAAGGGGAGGGCCAGCAATACCGCCAGCAGCAGGGAGAACCATCGGGTTTTTTTCCTCATAAGTGCCTCCAATCAAATACAAACAGATGTACAGCGTCCGGATATTACGATGCGGAATCAAATTCTTCCGCCCAGTCCCAGAGCCAGGCCCCCAGCGCCTGTCCCTGTTCCTTTCCATCAGGGACGGAAAGGGGCAGGGAGGTGTAGGTTCCATGTGTCCATCGGTCAATCCAAAATTCCAGGTTCAGAAGAGTGTCCCATTGTTCCTCGTTTTCCGTGGAGTAAAAGGCAAACCCGATTTTGTAACAGGTTTCCCCGGCCTCCGTTCGGGCGCTGCGGCCGCCCAGGGGCGGCAGCACCTTCAGCAGGGGCTCCAGGGGGGAACGGCGGAACCGGAGGTCTTCCAGCTGTCCCATCAGGGTCTCCAGGTCCTGGCCTTCTACCGTGAAGGTCCGGGTCTTGGGGGTCCTCCAGGGGGAGCCGATGCCTGCCATGACCATGCCGGAGACGCAGTCCGGCGTCTGCCGGTTCAGCAAAAACCGGACGTCCACCGGCCGGCTGTACCACAGGCACCAGACCGCCAGCAGCCCCGCCAGGCCACAGAGAAGAGCCTTTTTATGCTGGTTCCAGAGTGCTTTCATGGACACGCTCCTTTCGTTCATCCCAGGCCCCGACGGGACCGCTTATTCCCGGATGATGCTGCCCTGATTCCGGATATCCAGTCCGGCCTTGATGCGGTAAATGGTGGCTTTGGCGTCCAGCCTGGTCTGTTCACCGGTGACCATGTCCTTGCAGGCCACAACGCCGGCGCTGATTTCGTCCTCTCCCAGGAAGATCACATAGGGAATGCCCAGCTTGTCGGCATAGCCGATTTTCTGCTTGAACTTCTTCTGCTCACAGTGGAGCTGGGTCCGGATGCCGTTCTCCCGGAGGTGGGTGGCCAGGGCAATGGCGGGGGACAGGTCCTCGGTCATGGGCAGAATCAGCACGTCCGCCGGGGCGGTGTTCAGATCCGGATTCAGCATGCCCTGTTCCCCCAGGACATAGAACAGGCGGGTCAGGCCGATGGAAATGCCCACGCCGGGGAGTTGTTTATCGGTGTAATATTCCGCTAAGTTATCATACCGGCCGCCGGAGCACACGGAACCAATCTCGGGATGGTCCAGCAGGGTGGTTTCATAGACGGTGCCGGTGTAGTAGTCCAGGCCCCGGGCAATGGTCAGGTCCACGGCAAAATTCTCTGCCGGAACTCCGAAGGCTCCCAGGTGCTTCACCACGGCGTTCAGCTCCTCCAAACCCTGGTCAAAGAGGGAGTCCCGGTCCCGGTACTCCTCCAGCCGGGAGAGGACCGTCTCATTGTCTCCGTTTATGGAGATGAAGGACAGGATTTCCAGGGCCTGCTCCCGGGAGACGCCCAGGTCCCCGGTGAGAATTGCCTCCACCTTCTCAAAGCCGATCTTGTCCAGCTTGTCCACTGTGCGCATAATGTCCTGGGCCCGCTCCGTCAGGTTCAGCATGGCGTAAAAACCGTTGAGAATCTTCCGGTTGTTGACGCAGATGCGGAAGCGCTTCAGGCCCAGGGTGGAAAAGGTCTTATAGATAATGGCGGGTATCTCCGCCTCGTTGGAGATATCCAGCTTTCCGTCCCCAATCACGTCGATGTCCGCCTGATAGAACTCCCGGAACCGGCCCCGCTGGGCCCGCTCTCCCCGGTAGACCTTGCCAATCTGGAAGCGGCGGAAGGGGAAGGTCAGTTCATTGTAGTGCAGGGCCACGTACTTGGCCAGGGGTACCGTCAGATCGAAGCGGAGGGAGAGGTCCGCGTCTCCCTTCTGGAAGCGGTAGATTTGCTTTTCCGTTTCGCCGCCGCCCTTGGCAAGCAAAACGTCGCTGGACTCGATGACAGGGGTGTCCAGGGGCGTGAAGCCGTAGAGGGCATAGGTTTTCCGCAGGGTTTCCATAATCCGCTCCATCTGCTGCTGCGGGGCGGGGAGAAGCTCCATAAAGCCGGACAGCGTCCGGGGGGTCTGTTTTGCCATGGTGATGCTCCTTTTCATAAAATTGGGGATGGGCTTTAAAAAAGAGCGGTATCATCCCAAAGTGGTTTTGGGACGATAGCGCTCTTCCGCTTCGTGGTGCCACCCAAATTCGAGACCTTTTGCGTTGTGCTGCCCTGGATGCCGCCGCCCATGGTATCACTCAGAGGGTAGTGCTGAAAGGCAGAGGGACGGCGGTTGTCCGCTGAAAAGTCTCCTTTGAACCTCCTGGTACGGGGAGGGGGCCGTGGGCGTTTCCGCCCCCGCTCCGCCGCTGTCCTTCCTCCGGGCCGAACGGGGCTTTTCCAGCGAGGGCCCCTCTCTGCGGAACGGCGTTCCGGAGTACTGCTGCGGCGTCATTGCGGTGAAATTGCTGTGATTATATGCGCTTTTTGGCGAAATGTCAAGGCGGATATTCCCCATGAAAGCGCCTTTTCACCCACTTTATCAGAAGGCGGGCCCGTCCTGCGGGGTCCCGGCGGCTCCGGGGAGTGAAGCGCCGGAGGGCGGCGCTCCCCACAGGAAACCGTGAACAGAGGATGCTGTCTCAGGCACCGGGATACAGAGCCCTCCGGAGGGGGGACCAGTCCCGGCAGCTTCTGACCAGCGCCAATTCCTGCTGCCAGGCCCTGTAGGGCTCCATGGCTTTGTACTGGGGCCTCAGCTCCCGGGCCAGCTCATAGAAGCCGCTCCCAATCGTCCGGCGGTTGATGCCGCCGTGCCGCACAATGGCGGAGAGAAATGGGAGCTCCAGATCAAAACAGAGATACACAACCTTTCCAAGGGGGTGGTTTAGATGAAAGTGGGCGTTGACCGGGCGGTTCAGGCGCTCTGAAAGAACCTCCGCCACTTCGGCATAGGTCCAGGTATACCGTTTTTGCTCCACGCATTCCAGAAGGAAGCAGGCCACTCATAATCAATATCGGTGAAATTCTCCATACCAGGTCCTTTCCCAGGTTCAGGCGAGACAGGCGGCGCAGCCGAAGCCCAAGGCCAAAAAGCCCAAGGCCAAAAACCCGAAACCCGAAAAACATCAGCAGGCGCTGAGGCGGCCGGGGAACGCGGTCAGGCCAGGGGCCGGGTGGAGGGATTGACAATCAGCCGCCAGTCCAGATCGCCCCTGGACAGACCCAGCACCAGCATTTCCGCCGTGGCGATGTTGCTGGCAAAGGGGACATTGTTCTGGTCGCAGAGCCGGGAGATGTAGGAAATGTCTCCGGCCATGCTCTCGCTGTTGGGGTCGTTGAAGAACAGGACCATGTCAAACTCGTTATAGGCGATCCGTGCGCCGATCTGCTGGCTGCCGCCGTGGGCATAGGTCAGAAAGCAGTGAACTGGCAGGCCGCTGGCGTCTGCCACCATATGACCTGTGGTATTGGTGGCATAGAGATGATGCCGGGAGAGGATGCCGGCGTAGGCGGTGCAGAACTGGACCATCAGTTCCTTTTTGTTGTCGTGGGCCATCAGTGCAATGTTCATAATGGGTCGCATCCTTTCTCAGCCTGCCGAAGGCGGGAAACCGGCCGGTTTCTGCTCGACAGCCTGTTGGTCTCTGTATTTGTTTTGGTTATCTGATACGCATCAGGGACGCTTTCTGCCCCTGAAGGCGTTTCGCGATATTGCGGTATGCCGCCGCCGCGCCCTGGTTTCCCGTCAGCGGCAGGGGAATGCCCTGATTCAGGCTCAGGGTAAGGGCGTCGTCCTCCGGCACCACGCCAAGCAGCGGAAGGCCCGCCCGGTCAATGGCGTCGTCAATGGTGGCGTGAAGCTGGCGGAGCATCTTTCGCCGCACCCGGTTGACCACCAGGTGGAGTGCGCCGGAGGGAAAGCGCTGGAGCTCCATAACGGTGTGCTGGGCGTCCCGCAGGGAAGAGGCGTCCGTCGTGGTGACCACCACCGCCCGGTCCGCGGCGCAGGCCGCCAGCTGGAAGCCGCTGCCCAGACCCGCCGGAGCATCCAGAAAACAGAAATCATAGCGCTCCCGGATATCCTGAAGCAGGGCGGACATCTGCTTTTCTGACACCGGACGGCCCCGTATCCGGACAGGGGCGGTCAGCAGAAA
This sequence comes from Oscillospiraceae bacterium, assembly GCA_910575505.1. Taxonomy (GTDB): domain Bacteria; phylum Bacillota; class Clostridia; order Oscillospirales; family Oscillospiraceae; genus Oscillibacter. The sequence goes on along the minus strand of CAJTFK010000002.1, from coordinate 126,289 downwards.
GAGGCCGGGGAGCTTGGGGTGCTCCACCGCTGCGTCTTCCAGGGTGCAGCGCCCCTGGGCCACATCGGTGAAATCCATGAGAGCCCTGTCGGTCAGGCCAAGGGCCAAATCCAGATTTCTCAGGCTGATATCACAGTCCAGACAGAGAACCCGCCGGCCTGCCAGGGCCAGGGCGCTGCCCACGCCGGCGGTGAAAGAGGTCTTGCCGGTACCGCCTTTTCCGGAGACCACTGCCACACATTGTCCCGCCATGGAAGCGCCTCCTTTCGGCTGATGTCTATTATAGCGGATTCTTTTTGATTTTTGCAAATGCTCTGGGGTATTTTTGGGGAGTTTTACAAATTTTTTTAACAACAATCAGCCTGTGTTGGATATCTGTTCCCGGAATGGGGTAGTCCCGCGGCGTTTCTGCCGTGCCGCCCAGAAGCTTCACGGCCTGTCCGGCTCCGGACAGCTCTTCATCTGACTCAATGGATTTCATGGCCAGGAAGCTTCCGCCCACCTTCACCAGGGGCAGACAGAGCTCGCTGAGGACACGCAGCTCCGCCACCGCCCGGGCGGCGGCAAAGTCAAACCGCTCCCGAAGAGCCGGATTGCCCCCGGCCTCCTCAGCCCGGCAGTGGAGGGTGCGGATTCCCGTCAGACCCAGCTCCTCCCGGACTTCATTGAGCCAGTCCAGCCGCTTGTTCAGGCTGTCCAGCAGTGTCACCTCCAGAGAGGGAACCAGGATTTTCAGCACCATGCCGGGGAAGCCTGCCCCAGTGCCCACATCCACCAGCTGTTTTCCTGCGAAATCCAGGTGGTTCAACAGGGCGGCGCAGTCCAGCATGTGAAGCCGGGCCACCTGCTCCGGCTCTTTGATGGCGGTGAGGTTCATCACCTGATTTTTCTCCAGCAGCAGCCGGGCGTACCGGTCCAGTTGGGCCGCAGCCTCCGCCGGGACGCTTTCTCCCAGGCCCATGGCTTCCAGCCCGCTTTCCAGAAGGGGAAGAATCATTTCCGTTCCCTCAGCAGGTCCCGGATCTCCGTCAGAAGCTTTTCTTCAGCGGAGACTTTTGGGGCAGGCGGCGGCGCTTCCTTTTTCCGGTGGAAAGAGTTGAGGGCCTTCACCAGACAGAACACGACAAAGGCCATAATCAGGAAATTCAGCACCGCCTGGATGAAATTGCCGTAGGTGATGACGGCGGGGCCTGCTTTTACCGACAGTTCCGCAAAGGAAATGCTGTCGGTGAAGATCCCCAGGACGGGCATGATGATGTCGTTAATCAGGGAGGTGGTGATGCTGGAGAACGCACCGCCGATGATGACGCCCACTGCCATGTCCATCACGTTTCCCCGGGCAATGAAGGTCTTGAACTCCGACAGGAAGCCGGAGGCTTTTTTGTCCATAAAGCAATTCCCCCTTGTATTGATTCGGTGAATAGATACGTTTTGGAATGGGCCTGTCCTATGCCGCGCCTATCCGGGCGTCCGGGTTCAGCACCCGGTCCAGAAGAATGGCGGCCTGTCCCCGTGTCAGAGGCGCACTGCCCCTGAAATTCCCGGCGGCGTCCACGCCGGTGAGAATTCCCGCGTGATAGAGCCGCAGGATGGCCTCCGCGTCCGGGGCCTCCTCCGTCACATCGGGGACGCTGACGGTTTCATTCAGAACCGGCAGTTCTCCGGCCGCGGCGTCCACCATCCAGGCGAAGAGGGCCCTGCTGGCCGGAGCGCCGAAGGCAGACAGGAGGCCGCCGTCCTCCGGTCCGGCCTCAGCAGGCCGAACGCGGCTGCTCAGGCCGCTGAAGGGAATCTGTCCCTCACTGGCCAGATAGAAGGCGGCGGGGTACCACCAGGCGCTAGTGACCCCTTCGCCGGCGTTTTCTTCGAGTCCCAGAAGGAACAGGACGGATACGACAGCCTCATCGCTGAGAATACGGTAGCCGGTGCCGCTGAACCCCTGGGTCATGACACCCGGCAGGGGCTGGTAGCTCTCCCGGGCCCCCTGATAGCGGCGGGGATTGCCGTAGCCCTCCAGTCCCACCTCCAGGGTGCAGGTCTCCGGCAGGGCGGGGTCCTCCGGTGTTTCGCTGAGGGAGAGGAAGAGACTGCCGCCCAGGGCGTTGAAGGTTACCGCGTCGCCGGGGCAATACGACTTGAACAGCGTTCCGTTCTCATCATAGAACCGCAGGCAGGAGGTCTTCATCATGGCCCCGGCAGGCAGGGCGGGAATTTCCCCCTTGCCGCCGGTTTGCAGATTGTACAGCCGGGCGCAGATTACCGTCAGCTGAGCGGCGGAAAGAGAATCGTTGACACCGAATGAGGTTTCGGTGCTGCCGTTGAGAAGCCCTGCTTCATAGCATGCTTTTACCGCATTATAATAGGGACTTTCCGTGGAAGGGATATCGTCAAAGCCCTGATAGCCCCGGACCTTTTTCCAATCCAGAGCGGAGGCGGGGAGGACCAGGGTCAGCGCCAGCAGGGCGCTGAGCAGAAGGCAGGAAGGTCGTTTCATGGATTGTTCTCCTTTATGCCGCATGCATCAGGCGGCGCGTAATGAAGCTTCCAGAAACCGGGCGGCCATGGCGGCGGCCTGTCCCCGGGTGAGCCACTCCGCCCCGCCGAAGGTCCCCGCCCCGTCGAAGCCGTTGAGAATGCCCCGGCGGTACAGGGAGAGGACAGCCTCCGTCTAGGAGTTTTGAAAACGGTAGTTGTCCGGCAGGTCCGGGATGCTGTCTACAGTCCTGATCTCCGGCAGGTCCTTACAGAGCTCCGCCAGGGGAATAGCCAGCTCCATCCGCCAGACAGATATATCGGGCATGGAATCCAGGAACATGGTGCGGAAGCAGAAGGGGAGCCGGGCCTTCATCCAGTATCGCAGAAAGAGCACGGCGTCATAGGGGGTGGGATCCTCATAGCCCTCCTGCTGGGCGGTCTTCCATGCGGACCGCCAGGCAATCCGGTCCTGACTGTAATTTGTCAGCAGCGCCGTGACCTCCTGGGCGTCCACACCGTCGGGGAACTGGAAGAGGTAGCTGGTGCGGTCCTCGCCCCGCTCCAGCAGCCGGCCGGAGGCGGCGCACAAAAAGCCCTCGCCGCCGGTGAAGCCCACCTGTAAATCCAGCCGCTCCTGGGAAAGGTCCTCGTTCCAGAAGATGACTTTCATGCTCCGGGCGTCCTCAGCGTAGAAGTCGGGACAGTAGGCGGAGGACAGGTCGTGGACCAGGTTCCCCTCCGGGTCCAGAAAACGAACGTAGCCGTCCAGGTCCTCCGGGATGGCGGGAATGCCGCCGTCTCCGCCGATGCTGAGGCTGTACAGCCGGGCCACCAGGCGGACCAGGTCCCCCTTGTTCAGGGGCTCCTCCGGTCCGAACCGGCCGGCCTCCAGAGGCTCCATCAGACCGGCCTCACAACAGAGGCGAATCTCCTCATAAAAGGGATTTTCTTTGTCCACGTCGGAAAATCCGGTTTTCGCCTCCGCCGAAACCCCTGCGGCACAAGGGATACAGAGGACAGACAGGAATACAGCCGTTAGAATCCCGCTGAACGTACTCCGGTTCATTTTTATCCTTTCTATCGGCTGGAAACGCTTTTTTGGTTTTAAGGCGGCAAAAAAGTTCCTGAAAGCGGCCATTCCAGCGAAATTATCCGATTTTCTGCTAGATATGGAGCGGAGATTTTATTTGGCCTTGGGGACCAGCTTTTCCGTGCCGCCCATGTAGGGACGCAGGACTTCGGGGATGGTCACGGTTCCATCGGCCTGGAGATTGTTTTCCAGGAAGGCGATGAGCATCCGGGGCGGGGCCACACAGGTATTGTTCAAGGTATGGCACAGCTGCATCTTGCCGCTCTCGTCCTTGTACCGGATGCGGAGCCGCCGGGCCTGGGCGTCTCCCAGGTTGGAGCAGGAGCAAACCTCGAAATATTTCTGCTGCCGGGGGGACCAGGCCTCAATGTCGCAGCTCTTCACCTTCAGGTCCGCCAAATCGCCGGAACAGCACTCCAGCTGCCGCACAGGGATGTCCAGGGAGCGGAACAGCTCCACGGAGTACTGCCAGAGCTTTTCATACCAATCCCTGCTCTCCTCGGGCTTGCAGACCACGATCATCTCCTGCTTCTCAAACTGATGGATGCGGTAGACGCCCCGCTCCTCGATGCCGTGAGCGCCCTTCTCCTTCCGGAAGCAGGGGGAATAGGAGGTCAGGGTCTGGGGCAGCTTCTCGACGGGGAGAATCTGGTCAATAAACCGGCCAATCATGGAATGCTCGCTGGTGCCGATCAGATACAGGTCTTCGCCCTCAATTTTGTACATCATGCCGTCCATGTCCGTCTGGCTCATGACGCCTTCCACCACATTTCCGTGAATCATAAAGGGAGGAATGCAGTAGGTAAAGCCCTTGCCGATCATGAAGTCCCGGCCATAGGCCAGAACCGCCTCATGGAGCCGGGCAATGTCCCCCAGCAGGTAATAGAACCCGTTGCCGGAGACCCGGCCCGCGGCGTCCAGGTCGATGCCGTTGAAGGACTCCATGATTTCCGTGTGGTAGGGAACGGGGAAATCCGGGGTTTTGGCCTCACCGAAGCGCTGGACCTCTACGTTTTCGCTGTCGTCCTTTCCGATGGGGACGGAGGGGTCAATGATCTGGGGAATCAGCAGCATCCGTTTGTGGAGCTCGCTTTCCAGTTCGGTTTCCAGCTTCTCCAGCTCCGCCAGACGGTCCGCCTGTTCCTTCACCTGGGCCTTGACGGCCTCGGCCTCCTGAGCCTTGGACGGGTCCTTTTTGGCCTGGCCCATCAGCATGCCAATCTGCTTGGAAAGGGTGTTGCGGTTGGAACGGAGCTGGTCCGCCTCTGCAATGGCGGCCCGGCGTTTGGCGTCCAGGTCGATGACCTCGTCCACCAGAGGGAGCTTGCCGTCCTGGAATTTCTTTTTGATGTTCTCCTTGACAGCCTCGGGGTTCTCACGGATAAAGCGAATATCAAGCATGGCGGTTTCCTTCTTTCCTGTTTCTTGAGTTATGAGTCGTATATGGAGTGTTTCACGTGAAACAGAGGGATCATGATTCCTTCATCAGGGGCAGCAGGGATTCCGCCAGGGCGCTGCCGGTTTCCCTGGCGTCCTTCACCCAAAGGGCAAGATTTCGGATGGAGTGAGGGGAGGAGCAGGTCCATTTATCCACAAAAAACTGGATTTGAACGTAGCCGTGGTTCTGGTCCGCAAGGGTCAGCATAACGTGAAAGTCTCCATCCTCGGTCCGGCGTCCCGTAACGACCTTCTGGTCCAGGAATTGCAGGAGGAGGTTCCAGGGAGGACGGCGGAACCGCAGGGCCTCCGCCGCTTCCTTCACCGTGTCCCATTCCGGGTCCGACCGGGTCAGCTCCATGATGGGGAAATCCTGGCCGCCTGTACCCAGGGCCCTTACATAAAGGGAAATGTGGCCGATGTCCTTTACCTCCGGCGACAGGCCGTAGACGTCCACAGGCCGGGCGTACCATGCAATTCCCAGCGCCAGAGCCAGGACCACAGCCAGAGGCTTCCAGTGAGATTTCAGCCAGCTCATCGCATTCCTCCTGTTCTCCCGGAGTTACCGGGCACCCGGGCCCCTCCGCGGCTTTTCCGCGGTGTTATTTGTCCTGTTCTGCCGCCTCTGCCAGCCGGGCTTCCGCGGCCTCCTTCAGCTGCCGGTAACGCTCCGCCGGAGAGGTCACGGCGTCCGGACTGCCCTGATTGTCATTGAGAGCGCTCCACAGGGAATCCGTCTCCAGGCGGTCGATGATTTCCCGACAGGCCTCGTAATTCTGGGCGGAGTAGCGCTGCTGGAGGGAGTACAGAAGGTTCATGGCCTCCAGCTCCCGGTCTCTGGTCTCCTGAACGCTTTGCTGATACTCCGCGTCGTTCTGGAGCTCTTTGACCTGTTTTTCCGCCTCCGACAGCTCCTTTTGCAGCTGAATAATCTGCTCCTGCAGCGCCTGAACCTCCTGTATGGCCCCCACGGAGCTTTGCAGCCGCCCCAGGGCCTCGGTGTTGCTCCGCTGGTGGGAGGCGAAGGACCAGGCCATCATCAGAAAAGCGGCGCTGAAGAGTATCATAATATAGACAATAACGGGCTTTTTTCCCTTGCTCTCCTGTTTTTCCGGCTGTTCAACGGGCTCCCCGGAGACGGGGGCACTCCGTCTTTCCAGTTTCATAGGGCCGATCCTTTCTCTTGACGGTGGGTTCGCAGAAGCGCCAGGGCCTCCAGCAGGTCGTTGAGGTCGTCAAGATCGTAGTATTCCAGTTCCACACGGCCCTTTTTCTTGCCGGTGACGATGCGCACTCCCCGGCCCAGCTTGCCGGCCAGCTCCCGCTGAGCTTCGGCGGTGTAGTCCACATCCCTGGGGGGCGGCAGCTCGTCCGGCGTCTTGTCCGCCTCCAGGTCTGCCGTCATGCGCTTTACCAGGGCCTCTGTCTGCCGGACGGACAGCCCGCCGGCGATGATGGCCTGAGCCGCCTGCTCCTGCAGGGCGGGCTGGAGAGGGAGGAGGGCCCGAGCATGTCCGGCGGAGAGTTTGCCCTCCTCCACCAGAGCCCGGACGGGGGGATGAAGGCCCAGCAGCCGCAGGGCGTTGGCCACGGCGCTGCGGGACTTGCCCACCCGCTGGGCGGCCTCCTCCTGGGTCATATGATAGGTCTGCATCAGGGCCTGAAAACCGGCGGCCTCCTCCATGGGATTCAGGTCCTCCCGCTGGAGATTTTCAACCAGGGCCAGCTCCGCCGCCTTTTTGTCGTCAGCGTCCACCACCACGGCGGGCACCTCGCTGAGGCCCGCCAGCCGGGCAGCCCGCCAGCGCCGTTCTCCGGCAATGATCTGATAGTAGCCGGAGGCCAGTTTCCGCACCGTCAGAGGCTGAATGATGCCGTGCTCCCGAATGGAGTCCGCCAGCTCTGCCAGAGCCTCCTCGTCAAAGATTTTCCGGGGCTGGTTGGAATAGCTCTCCACCTGGGAAATTGGTAAATACAGATTTCCCGCAGCCTCGGGTTTTAATACGTCGTCGCCCAGCAGGGCGCCCAGACCCCGGCCCAGACCGGAGGGCTTTTTATTTGCCATGTAGCACTCCTTTTTTATCATTTGTTTCGACAGAATGAAAATCACGCCTGAGGGGCGGCGGACCGTTGGAGGGGCGCGTTCCGCCGTCCTCCGGCATGCGCCTCGATTTCTGAAAGGGTTTCAGCCGCCGGGCCTTTCGCCGCTGTTCGGACAGGACTCATGCGCCCTGCCGCTTTAAGAATTCCGCGGCGAAAGCGGAATAGGACTCGGCTCCCCGTGAGGTCCGGTCATAGGCCGAAATGGGCTTGCCGTGGCTGGGGGCCTCGGACAGGCGGATGTTACGGGGAATGACGGCGGCGTAGACCTTGCCGGGGAAGTAGTGCTTGACCTCCTCCGCCACCTGCATGGCAAGATTGGTCCGCCCGTCGTACATGGTCAGCAGGACTCCCTCCAGCTCCAAAGCCGGATTGAGAGAACGCCGTACCAGCCGCACGGTATTCATCAGGTCGCTGAGCCCCTCCAGTGCGAAGTACTCGCACTGTACCGGCACCAGAATGGCGTCGGCGGCGCAGAGGGCGTCCAGGGTCAGCAGCTCCAGAGAGGGAGGACAGTCGATCAGAATGAAGTCATAGAGCTCCTTCACCGGCTCCAGAGCATCCCGCAGGAGATACTCCCGCCGCTCCATGCCGATGAGCTCCACTCCCGCGCCGGCAAGCGCCTTGTTGGAGGGAAGCACGTCCCCATAGCGGGTGTGGGCAATGGCCTCCACAGCGGGAATTTCGCCAATCAAAGCGGAATAAATGCCCTTGGAAACAGTTTTGTCCACCCCCATGCCGGAGGTGGAATTGGCCTGGGGATCAAAGTCACAGAGGAGGACCTTCGCCCCCGTCTCTGTCAGGGCGGCGGTGAGGTTGACACAGGTGGTTGTCTTTCCGACGCCGCCTTTTTGGTTGACTACTGCAATTGTTCTTGCCACAAAAGCACCTACTTTCCGGGTGTTCCGGCCCGCCGGGTCACAAACCCGGCGCCGGAGACCGGTCCGGGGCCGTTGTGTGTTACATTATATCAAGGCAGAGGGGGCCTTGCAAGTATAATTGAGAAAAATTCACAGCCTTTTATGATTTTTCTGGAAATGTTTCACGTGAAACAGTCAAGAGACCCGCAGGTCCGGAAGGCTGCACCGGCGGGACCGGACAAAAGGGGGGGGGCGCCCGGACCACATATTACTTCCGCGCCGAAAGACCGGAGGTAACATGTGCCATATTTTGCGGTTGCCGCCGTTTGTGGCAGCGAGTGAAACAGCTGAAATCATAAAAAGCTCCGGAAAGGGCATCCTGCCTTTTCCGGAGCTGGTATCTATTTCCTCCGGCCGTACAGCCCGGAAGCAATTGCATAGGGAATGTTTCACGTGAAACAATGCCGGCGCTGGAGGCCGCCTGCCTCAGTTGCCCAGCAAACGAACGCTGTAGCCCAGCAGAGCAAGGTTCAAGCCGTTTTCGCCGGCAGGCAGCTCCTGAGAACGGAGCAGATCCACCATGCCGGAGAGCCTGGGCAGCGTCAGGGCCCGGGTCTCGGTTCCGGCGTTGACCACCAGAATGGTGATCTCACCATCATACTCCCGAGAGAAGGCCAGCAGGGACCCCTCCGCCGCCAGCCATGTGAGCGTTCCCCGCTGGAGGGAGGGCCGCTGCTGGCGGAAAGCGCCCAGGCGGGTGAACCACTCCACCAGGGTTTTGTCCTCCTGGCCCCAGGGATACGTGCCCCGGTTGAAGGGATCTCCGCCGCCCTCCATACCGGCCTCGTCGCCATAGTAGACCATGGGGGAGCCGGGGAAGGCGAAGAGCACCGCCGCCGCCAGACGGACCAGGGCAAGACCCCGCTCCCGGCCCACAGGGGAGAGACGGAAAGCGGCCTGGGCCTCCCGGCCCTCCGGCAGGGGCTCGCCGCTGAGGAGATTCAGGATGCGGGGCGTGTCGTGGGTGCCCAGAAAGTTCAGGTTTGAGAGGAAGGCGTCAGGGGGGTAGTTCTCCCGGATGGTCTCCATGGCGTCCTGGAAGTGCTCCGCACCGCCGCCCTGGAGATAGGCGATGAGAGTTGTGCGGAAGGGGTAATTCATGACGCTGTGGAGCTCCCTGCCCAAAAGGTATTTCCGGCGGAGAGAGTAGGAGATTTTATTGCTGGCGTCCTCCCAGACCTCGCCCAGCACCAGACCGTCGGGGTCCGTTTCCTCCACGGCGGCGCGGAGCTGTTCAATAAACGCATCGGGAAGTTCGTCCGCCACATCCAGCCGCCAGCCGCTGGCTCCGGCCCGAAGCCAGCGACGCACCACGGAATCCTCGTTCCTGATGATATAATCCAGATAATCGGGGCAATCCTCCCGGACATTGGGAAGGGTGTGAATGCCCCACCAGCTTTCATAGGTCTGGGGCCACTGAATAAAGGAGAACCATTCATACCAGGGACTTGCCTGGCTCTGTGCCGCCCCCAGGGTGTCATAAAATCCGTCGGCGTTGAAGTAGATGCTCTGTGAGCCGGTATGGTTAAATACGCCGTCCAGGATGACCCGGATGCCCCGCTCCCTGGCCTGGGCGCAGAGCTGGCGGAAATCCTCCTCCGTGCCCAGCATGGGGTCGATTTTGGTGTAGTCCGCCGTGTTGTAGCGGTGGTTGGAAGCGGACTCAAAAATGGGGCAGAGATAGAGAGTGGAAACGCCCATGGCCTCCAGATCCTCCAGATGGGCGGTGATGCCCTGGAGGGAGCCGCCGAAGAAATCCCGGTTTTTAATCTCTCCGTCCTCCATCATCCAGGCGGGACCCTCGGACCAGTCCTTGTGAACCCAGCGGTCCCCAACCAGACCGGCGGGGTTCGGCAGGGAGAGACGGCAGTACCGGTCCGGGAAGATCTGATAGGTGACGCCGGCGCCGAACCACTCCGGCGTATGGTTTTCCTGATAGACGGTCAGCTGCCAGGGCTCCGGAGCTCCTTCGCTGCGGTAGCCGCTTTTGTCCAGCAGACAGCCGCTGCCGTCGTCCCGCCAGAGGCGGAAGTGATACCATATAAGCTCCGGTTCCGGCGGAGCGGCAAAGGTGGCGGAGAAGCAGGCCCGGCCATCGCTGCCGCCGGTATAGAAAAGCTCGGTTTCCTGGGTGATACCGGCAAATTCATGGTGGAGAAGGACGGCGCAGTGGGTAAAGGCGTCCCGGGCCAGAGGGCGGCAGGTCAGAGTGACGGACTGTCCCCGGAGCACCGCGCCGAAAGGGGTCTTGTAGAGAGGGGAACGGGGGTCGAACACATGGGGCTCGCTCATACTGTGAGCACTCCTTTTTTGGTTGGTATGGAATGAGCCGCGGAAGCGGCGGGGGAACGCAGAAGCGGCGGGAAAAAATTCAGACGCCCAGGGAGCGGCGCGGCTTCGGAGATTTACGGAAGCAGCTCATATTCGCCGGTAATACCGGCGGCGGTCTCGTCGGTGGTAAAGTAGGCGTTGAGGATGCCTACGGCGGCAGAGGCCAGATTCGCGCCGGCGTCGCCCCGCTCAATGGCAATAGCCACGGCAATTTCCGGGTCGTCGTAAGGGGCGAAACAGACGAAAACGCCGTTGTTTTTCTGGTTGCTGAACACCTGGGCGGTGCCGGTTTTTGCGCCGGCGTCCACCACGCAGGAAGAGAAATAGGGCCAGAGGGTGCCGTGGACAAGGCCGTGCATACCCTCCTTCACCGCCTGGAGATTGGCGTCGCTGATGGGAATGGTATTGACGGGCTCCGTATTGCCCAGGGCGATGACAGAGCTGTTGTCATAGGCCTTGGCTGCCTTCAGCAGATGGGCCTGACAGTGCTTCCCGCCGGAAACCAGGGTGGCGATGTAATTCGCCAGCTGGAGGGGGCTGTATACCTGGGTGGCTTGGCCGAAGCCCGCCCAGGGGGCCTGATCCTGTCCCTGGGGGTTCTCCGGCAGCAGCCCGGCTCTTTCCTCAATCTCGATGCCGGTTTTCACGCCCAGACCGAATTTTTGCAGCCATTCCCGGAAGGCGGTCATGCCCATGCGGTAGCCCATTTCACCGAAAAAGAAGTTGCAGGAATGGGTAACGGCCTGGGAGACGTTCAGCAGTCCGTGGCCCGAGTGCTTCCAGCACCAGAAGCCAAAGCCGGTTCTGTCGTTGGGGTATTCCCAATGTCCGTCGTCCCGGATTTTCTCCTTCAGGGTCACATATCCGCCTTCCAGGGCGGCGATGGCGGTGAAGGGCTTCAGGGTGGAGCCGGGGGCATAGGTGCCCTGAGTGGCCCGGTTGAACATAGGCGTGGCGGGGTCGTTCAAAAGCTGGCTGTAGGCCTCGTTGCTCTGGCGGAAGGTGGCCAGATCATAGGTGGGGTAGGAGGCCAGGGCCAGCACCTCACCGGTGCCCACCTTGATAACGGCGGCGCCTGCGCCCCGTTTTTCGTCGTGGTCTTTGGCGTTCATCTTCTCAACCGTCTCCGCCAGAATGCTTTCCACCTGCTGCTGAAAGTCAATGTCGATGGTCAGCTCCACAATATCCCCTGGTTCCGGCTCCTTTGAGTAATATTCTCCAGTGATTTTTCCCTCCGTATTGGAGGAGACCATACGATATCCGTCGGTGCCCTTCAGATATTGCTCAAAGGCCAGCTCTGTGCCCTCCCGGCCAATCCAGTCGTCCCGCCGGTAGCCCTGTTCCTTCAGCTCGTCGGTGTATTTGTCGATTTTACCCACATAGCCCAGGATATGGGCGGCGCAGTCCGTCTGGTATTCCCGGACAAAGGCGTTGGAGACCCTGGCCCCGGCATAGTTTCCGTCGCTGAGGATGGAGATGAAGACGGTGTCAATGTCCTGGGCCAGTACATAGGCGTCGTAGTTGCCGAGCTTCCGAAGATTCAGCTCATAGCGCACTCCCAGCGTCAGCCGGGCGTCGCTTTGAGAGTAACCGGCGGGGATGTCGAAATCCGTCCGCATGGCGGCAAGCAGCTGCGCCGGAGTAATGCCGGCGCCGGTCAGCAGCTCCGTGGTCAGTTGGTCGGAGGTGAGAGCATTGAGGAGAGCGTCTGTCTGCTCCGACAGGGAGGGAGCGGCTTCCGCCTCTTCTCCGTCCGGGCTGGCGTTCACAGCAGCCGGCTCCTCCTGCGCCTGAATCAGCTCCGGGTGGCGGAGCAGATAGGCCCCCAGGGCCTCCCGGATGGGCTTCAGGCTTTTCAGATAGGTGAGAAAGCGGCCCTTCTGAATGTTGTCCGTGGTATCCAGGGTGTAGACAAAGGGGGCCTGCTGCGAGACGGGAAGATTGTCTGTCCAGCCGACGCCCTGACTCCGGCACAGCTCCACCAGGCGCAGAACGGCGGTGTTTATGTCGTCCTTCGGGGTGAGAAGAGCAGAGTCAAAGGTCAGATCGTAGGTGGCGCGGTTGGACACCAGCACCTGACCGTTCCGGTCCGTGATGATGCCCCGGGAGGCCTCCACCTTTTCCTCCCGGACGATGGAGCGGACGGAGCGGGCGATATAATCCTCATGATGGACCACCTGGGTGTCATATAGAATGCCCAGATAGCACAGGAGGACGAGGATCAAAAACAGCGCCAGCAGATAGAGCCGGGCATTCTGCATTTCCTTGCGGTCCATAAGGGTTCCTTTCTTCGGAGGAAGTCATACGAATTTTCAGGAAAACCCGGCAGATGCCGGGGTATTCTACAGCAGCCTTCATAATTGCCGCCGGCGGCCCCTGCGCATCCCTGTAAGAGCAGGTCCGTTTGCCGGGAATATTTTTGATGCCTGCTATAAATCCATATGGGCTTCTGTGAAAGCCGCCATTCAGGCGGCACAGACGACGGGATGACAAGCGGGTCCGAAGCGGGCTGACGGACAGGGTCAGCTGTCAAAGCGGGTCCGGCGGAAGACCGCCCGATAGAGCAGCGTCACCGGAATCACCAGGGGCGCGGTGACGCAGAATTCCCGCAGCATGACCGAGGCCCCTGCGGACCAGGCGGCGGCGCCCCGGCTCCAGAGCAGGAAGCAGTGGAAGCCGTCCAGCAACAAAAAGGCGGCGGCGGACGCCGTCAGGGAACAGAGGATGCCGGCGGGAAGCCAGCTCTGAGACAGCAGCCCGGCGCAGAGCCCCGCCAGGGGGAAAATCAGGGTGTAGAGACAGGGGATGGGCCCCGGCAGCAGCAGGTCGCAGACTACGCCCACCGCTGTTGCGAACACCGTGCCTGCCGTCGGCCCCTCATAGGTGGCGGGCACAATGGCCGCCAGAGGATAGACGAAGGGGATGACGCCCCAGAAGCTCAGCCGCTGCAAAAGCCCCCCCTGAACCAGGAAGCAGGCAAAGGCGGCGGCGGCGTATAAAAACCATTTGAATATGGTCTCGTTTCTGGCGAGCATAGAGAAGTCCTTTCTCACTGTTTTGGCCCGTCTGCCGGCAGGAGACAGCGGGGAGACGTACAAAAGGCGGAACCCGGAGACGGTCCGGGAAGCACGGAGAGAAGATGCGGGAGCGAGGAGAAAGACCCGCCTTCTCCCGCGGGCCGGAGCGGGCGGACCGTTTCTCAGGTGACGATTTCAAAGGATTTCAGCACGAAAACCTCCGTCAGGCCGGCAAAGTTGGCGGCGGGGGCCACAATGGCATAGGAGGCCGCGCCGGAGTCGTCCATGAGAACATCCTCAATGGAGCCGATGACCAGCCCCGAAGGGTAGTAGTCCCCCAGGCCGGAGGTGACCACCAGATCTCCGGTGAGCAGCTTGCAGTCCGCCGGAAGATAGTCCAGCCGCAGGCGGTTGTCCTCCATCAAAGAGAAATCCCCCTGGGCGACGCAGAGATCCTTGGTCCGGAATACACGGGCCCCCAGAGAGGTGTCCGTGTCCACCAGGGTCAGCACCGTGGACCAGTTGGTTCCCGCCTGGCTGATAATTCCCACCAGGTTGCCGGTCTCATCAAGAACGCAGTCCCCCTCCTCAATGCCCAGGGCGGTGCCCTTGTTCAGAGTCAGGGAGGAGGTCCAGTTGCTGACGGCGTGCTCCGTTACCATGGCGGTCTCATAGTCGCTCAGATCCCGGCGCTGCTCCCGAAAACCCTGATGCTTCCGGAAGAGCCGGTTTTCCTCCCGGTCCGCCTCGGCCAGACGGACCTCCTCCTCCATGTCGGCGATGCGCTGCCGGAGGGCGGCGATTTCCGCCTCCAGGGCGGTGACATCCTGGTAATAGTTCTGCATGTTGTTGAACCACTGTGCCACGGCGGTATAGCCCGCCCGGAGAGGGGAGGTCAGCGTATTGGCGATGTTGGCCAGGGGGGAGGCGTTGGCGCTGAGAACCGACAGAGCCGCCAGAGCCACGGAGATTACCGCGGCAGCAAAGAGAATCCAGAGGCCGTGGCGTTTGAGGAAATTTTTCAAATGAAACACCGTTCCTTAAAAGAGGAATGAGAAATCAGAACCTGTATTCATAGCCGGGGGATGCCAGGTGGGCGAGGATGTTTCCTGCCGGACAGGGAGACCGTTTGCCACCCCTGTAATCCGGCAGGATTACAGGGGAAACCGGCGCGGTATGGCGGGAAAAAGACCGGTCAGACAGTGTTCAGGGGTTGTGAATGCAGGTTCTTAGAAATCGGCCCGTCAGGCGCGGTCCGCCGGAGGCGGCAGCAAGCAGACGCCGAAGCGCTGAAGCATCCGGCTGAGACGAAGCACCGGCAGACCCATGACGTTGAAAAAGTCTCCGTCCAGCCGCTCCACCAGCAGCGCCCCCTTGCCCTGGACGCCGTAGGACCCGGCCTTATCCATGGGCTCGCCGGTGGCGATGTAGGCCAGCAGCTCCCCCTGAGAGGCGGGACGGAAATAGACATCGGTGGTCTCCGATTCGGTGAAGGAACGGTCTCCCTGCCGCACGGTGACGCCGGTGCAGACGGTATGCCGCCGTCCCTGGAGGGCCGTCAGCATCTCCAGAGCCTCCGCCTCGCTGTGGGGCTTGCCCAGACGGCGGTGCTCCAGGAATACCATGGTGTCGGCGGTGATAATGATATCCTCCGGCCCGCAGAGCCGGGCGGCGGCCTCCGCCTTTTCCCGGGAGATACAGGCCACCGTTTTCTCCGGGGTCAGCCCCTCGGGGACGGATTCCTCCACGTCAGGCACCCGGACGATGAAATCCGTGACGCCGATGCGCTCCAGCAGCTCCCGCCGGCGGGGGGAGCCGGAGGCCAAAACAATCTGCGGCATCTTTAAGGGCCTCCTTTTCAGCGTCCGGTGGAGCCGAAGCCCCCCCGGTCCGGGTTCTCCAGCCGCTCCACGCGGAGGAAGGTCAGGGGCGGCTGGTTCTCCACAACGCGGAACTGACAGATCCGGGTGTTTTTGGGAATGACCGTATCCCGGGTTGCGTAGACCGGCCATCGCCATTGGTCCCCGTCTCCGCAGTAGGAGCCGTCCACCACACCCATGGAATTGGTCTGTAAAATGCCATAGTTTCGGAAGGTGGAGCTCCGGGGCACCACGTGGGCCTCGTATCCCTCCGGCAGGGCCACGGCAATGCCCAGAGGGATGAGCCGGTATTCCCCGGCCTTCAGAACGGTTTCCTCGGCACAGCGCAGATCCACCCAGTCGGAGCCGGGGACGCAGGCCAGTTCTTCGATACCATCTGTAAAGTATTTGACTTTGATTTCCATTTGTATTCTCCTGACAGGGTTGATTTTACCACGAGATATCAAGGCCTACATCAAAATAGTAGCTGTCCTTCACACCAACCGTCCAAGCTCTTACATGCAGCCCCTCTGCCTGAATAAGTGCGGTAATTTGATGGACGCAATCCTCTGCATACCGTTCGGGGAGAAGCCCGTGATAGACTTTATTAAAGTTTTGAAGAAGAAGGAAGTTTTCCCATGTTAGCTTCCAATCAGTTTCCTCGACAAAGCGATTATAAGTATCAAACGAAGATGAGTCATCGTGAAATTGGCGAATAAACTTAGAAAAGGAATAACTGAGGCCGGTATCTCCATTCTTTGCATGTATGACGCACCAGCATTTAATGTTTTTATAAAAATATTCTGTGACAAGGGGCCAGCTTTTTTCAATTTGAGCAAGACGGGCAGCTTCGGCAGACTGGTCGGCTTGTCTTTTTTGAGCGGCCATCCCACGCAGATTATCGGCAAAGCTCATGACTGGCATCTCCTTTTTGTATTTTTCGATTCAAAAACTACGATTTACAATCACTCCACGCCCCGCTGATACAGGCCCCGCGTAAAGCCCTCCGGCGGGGTAACGTCCCCCTGACCCAGATAGGCCCGGAAGACCCTGGTGCATTCCTCCGGGGTCTCTGTGGTGAAGCGGAGGCGGGCATGGCGGAGTCCCAGCCGCCGCCAGTCCGGCAGGTCTGCCAGCCAGAGGGTCCGGCTGTTCTGGATTTCTGTCCGGTGCCCGAAGGCGGGAAGCAGGGGGAAGGAGGCTCCGGTGCGGTCATTGAGGAAATTGGGCCGGTCGCAGCGGCAGCCCACGCTGTTTTGAATCAGACAGTTTTCCGTAATCATCAGAGGCAGGCGGCCATAGACAATGGCCTCGGCGGGCAGAATTTTCCGCATATCCCGAATCTGGGCAAAGCGCAGCTCAAAGGAGAGACAGGCGGAGGCAAAGCCCTTGCCCCGGAGGTAGTCCAGAGAACGGCTGTTGAAGACGTTGAGACCGTAGTCGGCGTCAATGCGCTCCCATCCTCCGCCCCGGATCAGGGACAGGTGGCCCAGATTTCCCAGAAGGAGGCGGGTGACGCCTAAGGCGCGGGCCTTGTCCAGCCAGCGCCGGAGCATGGATTCGTCCCGGTCCCGCCAGACACGGGGGAGTACGGCGCACCACTCCGTGTCTCCCGTCGGCAGAGAGGACCAGTCCGCCAGCAGCTCCAGAGGCACGCAGACCCGGCTGGGCCCCAGGTCCAGCAGCCCGCCGGTGAGCTGGGCGGCGCTGGTGACGGAGACGGTGAGTCCGGGGACATCCGATGTGTGGTCCCCGTCCGGCAAAGGCGGCACAGGCAGTTCCCGCCTTGGGGGAGGAGCGGTCCACGCAGCGGTCAGAGCCGTCAGGCTGTCCCGCCGCAGGGCGTTGACCGCTCCGGCGGAGAGGGAGAGGCCCGGGTCCAGAGAAATCTCCGTCCCGATAAGACGGTAGGGGGTTCCGCCGGTCTTGGCCAGCCGGGCGGCCAGATCCGCCTCCGTCAGGGGGCGGGTCCGGGCGGGCTCCGGCACGGGGCCGGAGACGGTGACGCTGTGTCCTGCCTCGTCCTCCGCCGTCAGCAGGCAGGGGCTTCCTGCCGCCACCCGGCAGGTGAAGCGGACGGGGATCCGGCCTCCGGTCTGCCGGGGCGGGCTGTATGCCGGGGCCCCGGCGGCATTCTCAGGGCGAAAGCCCAGCATCTGAGGGCCCTTTTTCCCGTACCAGTAGGCGTCTGTAAAGCCGGAGCGGGAAAAGGCCCGTTCCAAAATCTCCCGCTCCTCCAAAGTGGGCCCCCGTTCCTCGTCCAGAAGACGGCGGTAAATATCCGTTACGGCGGCCACGTAGCCGGGGCGGCGCATTCGTCCCTCGATTTTCAGGCAGGCCACGCCCAGACCGGCCAGATCCTGGAGATGGTCCGCCATACAGGAATCCTTCAGGCTCAGGGGCCGCTTGCCGCCTGCCGGCTGATTGACGCCGTAAGGCAGGCGGCAGGGCTGGGCGCAGCGGCCCCGGTTTCCGGAGCGGCCTCCCACCAGGGCGCTCATGGCGCACTGGCCGGAATAGCACATGCACAGCGCCCCATGAACAAAGACCTCAATCTCCGCCGGACAGCCTGCGCATATGGCGGCGACATCCTCCCTGGAGCACTCCCTGGCCAGTACAATCCGCTCACAGCCATCAGCAGCCAGCTCATTGGCCCCTCCGGCGGTGAAAATGCTCATTTGGGTGCTGGCATGGAGGGGCAGGTCCGGCAGAGTCCGGCGCAGCAGGTCAAAAAGACCCCAGTCCTGCACCAGCACCGCGTCCACGCCCAGCCGGGCGGCGGTGCGGGCGGTTTCCAGGGCCTGGGGCAGTTCCCGGTCGCTGAGCAGGATGTTCAGCGTCAGAAATACCCGGGTCCCCCGGGCGTGGCAGTCCGCCAGGGCCCCGGCAAATTCCTCCTCGCTGAAGTTGGCGGCGCCCCGGCGGGCGTTGAAAGCGCCCCAGCCCAGATAGACCGCCCCGGCGCCCTGGTCCACCGCGGCCCGAAGGGCCTCGGGAGAGCCGGCGGGGGCCAGCAGCTCCGGCTTCATGAGGATTTCCGGCTGTCCAGCCGCTGCTGAAGGCGGAGGATTTCCCGCTTCAGCTCGCTGACCTGGCTCTGCGCCTTGCCGGCCTCATCCAGATAGCCTTTGATCTGGCTCCGCAGCTGTTCTGCGGAAACCTGGGCCTTAAAGAGCTCGTCGGCAATATTGACGGCGGTCAGGACAGCGGCGTCGGCCCGGCCCACCCGGGTGCTGTTCAGGACTTCGTCCATTTTCTCACTTACATAAGAGCCCACCTTCTGCATATAGGCGGCGGATTCCTCGGCTATAAAGGTGTACTCCTCTTCGCAGATTGTGATGACCACACGGTTTGCCATGAAAAACCCCTCCTTTGACCCCGGCGGGCGCAACCCGCCTATGATAACTGTGGACAGTATAACACACCCGTCGGGGCAGTGCCAGAAAAATTTGCGGGTTTTGAGAAAATTTACATCTTTAGGGTTCATTTGAGGTCTGGCGGACGGTTCGTCCCGTCCCCACTGCCTGATAAAACACATGAGAGAGAGGTCCTGCCGGGATTCGCCTCTTGCCCTTTCCGAAAAATTCGTGTAGAATAGGCATATCCGAACCAAGGAGCTTTTGAGTACGAACTGTAGAATTTGAGATATAAATTACAGAAAGGGAGGGCCTATGGCGAATATTCTGGTTCACACGGCCAATGAGAGCGTCACCCTCACCGCCCAGGCGCTGGGGCGTCTTCTGGACCGGGGGGACGGGGACGCCGCTCTGCTGTACCTGGCCCTTCTGCGGCGGCACGGGACTGTGCCGCCCCGGTCCCTGGCGGGAGAGCTTCGCTGGGACAGGCCCCGGATTGAGGCGGCGGAAAACACCCTGCGGGAGCTGGGACTGGTGGCCCCGGAGGCGGTTCTGGAGCCCGCCGAGCAGAAACCGGAGTATCAGAGCGCCGACATTATCCAGCGGCTGACCCAGGAGGCGGAATTTGCCGGACTCACCGCCGAGGTGGAACGGCGGCTGGGGAAGAAGCTGACCACCCCGGAGACCGGCACCCTGCTGGGACTGTATGACTACCTGGGTCTGCCCGCCGATGTGATTTATCTGCTGGTTTGCCACTGCGCCGAGCGGGTGGCCCGGCGCTACGGAGAGGGCCGCCGGCCCACCCTCCGCCAGATTGAGAAGGAGGGCTACGCCTGGGCCCGCCGGGGGATTGACAATCAGGCGGCGGCGTCGGAATATCTCCGGAAGTACGCGGAGCGGCAGGGGATGCTGCCCCAGTATATGCGGGTTCTGGGGCTGGGAGACAGGCCCCCGGCGGCGTCTGAGGAGAGATATCTGACCGCCTGGCAGGAAATGGGCTTTCCGCCGGAGGCGGTGGCCCTGGCCTATGACAAGACGGTGCTGAAGTGCCACGAGCTGAAGTGGCCCTACTGCAACGGCATCTTGAAGCGCTGGCACGAGGCCGGCCTTCATACGCTGAGAGAGATTGAGGAACGGGACCGGCCTGTCCCGCAGCAGCAGAAATCCTCCGTCGGCCGCGATATGGGCTGGATGCGGGAGTACATACAGCGCCGGGACGAAGGGGTGTAACGCCAAATGGCCTACGATGGAAAGATACTGCGCCGGGCGCTCCGGCATTTTGAGGAGGACCGGCGGCAGCGGCAGGAGCGCTTTCAGGACCGGCGGGAACATATTTACCGCCGCCAGCCCCGCCTGCGGGAGATTGACGCGGAGCTCCACAGCACCATGGGCCGTCTGATTGCCCAGGCCCTGCGGAAGGGGCAAAACCCCCGTCCGGCGGTGGAGTCGCTGCGGCGGGAGAATCTGGGGCTCCAGGCGGAGCGGACCTCGCTGCTGGAGCGGATGGGCCTGCCGGCGGACTGCCTGGAGGAGGTTCCCGCCTGTCCCCTCTGCGGCGATACGGGCTACCGGGGCGGCGTGATGTGCCGCTGCCTGAAGCGCTACTGCGCCCGGGAGCAGCAAAAGGAGCTGAGCCGGATGCTGGACCTGGGGGGCCAGAGCTTCGAGACCTTTTCCCTGGACTGGTACGACCAGGAGGAAAACCCGGAGCTGGGCATCTCACCCCGGGAGAATATGGACTGGGTAGGCCGGGCCTGCCGCCGTTACGCCGCCGGGTTCGGCCCCGGCAGCGGCAGCCTGCTGCTGACGGGGGACCCCGGCCTGGGGAAGACCTTTCTCTCCGCCGCCATTGCCCGGGAGGTCAGCGGGGACGGCTGGTCCGTGGTCTACGATACCGCCGGCCGTATTTTCGAGCGGTTTGAGGACCGGAAGTTTGGCCGGGACAGGGGGGAGGCGGTGGAGGCCGACGTCCGGCGGGTGCTGGAGTGCGATCTGCTGATTCTGGACGACCTGGGCACGGAGACGGCGACCCCCTTTGTCTCCAGCGCCCTGTATACCGTCCTCAACACCCGCCTGCTGGAAAAGCGCGCCACGATTGTCAGCACCAACCTGAAAATTCCGGAGATTGCCCGGCGGTATTCTCCTCAGATAGCCTCCCGGCTGGAAGGGGAGTATCAGGTCCTGCCCTTCTTTGGGGAGGATATTCGAAAGCTGAAAAAGCTGCGGGAGCGGCGCTGAGATAGACTTGAAGCAGGAGGCGCTGGAATGTATCTGAAATCAGAGGAAATATGCGGGGCGCTGCGGCGGGGCGAGGATGTTTCAGAAGCGGTTTCTCAAATCGAATGGCAGCTGAAAAAGCACTACAAAATGCAGGAGCAGGACATGCGGGCAGGCAATCAGTACAGCTTCGCCTATGACCAGAAGGCCCACGCCTGGGATGCGCTGTATGACGTGAGTCCCAGCGTGGGGGCTTACTGGGATTCCATCTATCCCCATATCCAGACGCCGAAGGGCCGGTATTCCGCCCTGCTCCGGTTTGTGTGCTCCCGGGAACAGTTTTTGAACATTCCCCAGACAGAGAGCGTCCGGCTGCTCAGGACGCTGGGCTGGACGGCGGGGGATGTGATGGCTGCGTTTCTGGAAAACCGCCACGATATCAGCAGGCTGGTACTGTCTCCCGATGCTGTGGCGGAAGCTGTAGAGGCGGACAGGGATACGGCGCTGGCCCTGATGGAGGGCAGAGACTATGACCGGTATTTCAGCCGGGGCTATGACCCTTATCAACATTTTGAATGGCTGGATTTCATGTATCTGTTTATGGGATACGAGGACAGAACCTTTTTGCAGACGGCCCACAAGCGAAAAAGGCTGTGCAGACACTGTCAGGAGCTTTTGGAGCGTCTGGACCGGGGTGCGGACCGGCGGGAGGAGGAGAGCGGCGGCCGGCGGGAGAACCTGGATTTTTCGATTTTCGAGGGAGCCGTCCTGGGCCAGAAGCATTTGATGGCCTCCGCCGCCGGACAGCGCCTGCGGAAGGGGAACGAGAACAACGGCTATTATGTGCTCTCCTTCCATGTGGTGGACGAGGCCCGGGGCTGTGGGGCGGCGATCCGCTTTGAGGCGTTCAACAAATCCCCGGATTACAGTAATGAGGAGCGCCCTGTTCTGGGGGTCTGCTTCTACCGCTTCCACTATTTCCTGCCCTTTGACTATGTCCCTGAGCGCTGGCGCTGTGAGCAGAAGGACCTGCCGGAGGATTTTGTGAAGAGGGCGCATCGGGCCTTTTCCAAGCTGGCAGGCTTCGATCAAGGCAAAAAGAAATGAAGCGGCGTACAAAACCAAAACAGGGACCCGCGTCCTGAAAGGCGCAGGTCCCTGTTTGTCTGTGTGGTCTGGGGGATTATGCTCCCGCCTCCGGCACCACAATCACCGGCGCGAAGGGCTCCTCCACCGGCGCCTCCGGCTCCGCGGGAGGTGTGGCGGGAATCTCCGCCGGGCCGGTTACCTCGGTGTCCGGCTCCGTAACCGGGGGCTCCGTGGGCGTGGTGACGGAGGGATTGGCGGGCGTCGGGGGTGTGACCGGCGTCGTGTCGGCAGGCGTGCCGGGAATGACGGCGCCGCCTCCGGTCTCCTCCGCCTCGGGTCCCACCAGGACCACCCGGTTCCGGGACTTATAGTCGCTGGTGGCCTCAAACTTGCTGGAAATCAGAGTGCCGTCCCCGGCGTAGACATTCCGGTAGGTCCGGACCTTATAGCCGGTGTATGGGGTGACCTTCACCGTCCGTGCGCCGGGGGCGAGGGTGGGATCCACCTGCTCCACCTCCTCAAAGGGCGTGGTGGACAGGGTTTCATAGGTCATTTTCACGGTGGTATCACTGGTCTTGGTTCCCCAGAGCTGGACGGTGAGGTAGTTCTTGGAGTAGGTGGCTACAATTTTAATGGGATAATCCGTATTGTTGGTAAACTTGTAGTCCGGTCCGCCCCAGGAGACCGTGGCGTCCATGCCCCGGGTGATGTAGGCGGGAATATAGCGGTGGGCATAGCGCTCGGTAATCTCCATATTGGACAGAAGACAGGCATAATACAGCGTGGAAGAAGGCTGGCAGACGCCGCCGCCGATTTCGTCCACCGTCTCCCCCTGCACATAGGCGGGAGCGGGCTTGTAGCCCTTGGCCGCCGTCCGCTGGCCCACGGTTTCGTTATAGGAAAAGACGTCGCCGCTGTTCATCACCGTCCCGTTAAAGGCGGAGGAGGCCAGGCGCACGTTGCTGATTCGGGCGGCGCTGCCGCCGACATGGGTGGTGCACTCTCCCAGAAGATCCCGGAACAGCACGTCCTTCAGAACCTCCGCCGTGACAGCGGGGTATTGAATGTCCGCCTGAACCGAGATGGTTTCCCCGGGGGCGGCGTTGTTCAGAGCCTTCTGGGCGGCGGACACGTTGAAATCCGCGCCCACCTGCTCGGGGATGATGGTCCCGGTGGCGGCGTCATAGCCGGCGTTTTTTACCTCGCCGGAAACCGCGTCATGAACGGCCTGGGCAGTGATGGCCTTGGCGTTCCGCCGGGCGCAGTTCACCAGGGCCGAACCCTCGAGCAGAGGGCGGGCCAGCTGGATTTTCTGCTCCAGAGCCTCCCGGATGTCCTCCGCCTTCACGTCCCGGCCGTCGGCGGCCTTGGTGATGTTGAGAGAAGCGCCGTCCACCTCATAGGAGCCGTCCAGGGGCTCCATACTCAGTTCCTTTTCCAGACGCTCCGCCGTCTCACTGAAAACGGCCTCGTCCCGGTCCTCCAGAGTCAGCCGGTCCTGAGAAAAGGAGGTGGCGGCGCTGAGAAAGCGCAGTCCCGCCCCCAGGACGCTGCCCTGGCGCTGCTGGTCATAGCACCGCCGGGCGATGTCGGGGCAGCGCTCCGCGGTGTAGCCCAGTTCCTCCAGGGTGACGGAGACGGGGGCGTCCGCTCCCTCAGGCCAGGCGCTGTCCACCGGGCGGCTCACGGTGATTTCCAGCTGCTGCCGGGGGAGCTGCTCCGCCAGAACTGCGCCGGCCTCATCCACCGTAAGGCCCCCGACGTCCACGTCGTTAATGGTGTGATGGGGATAAAATGTGTCCAGGGTATGGGCATAGGCGCTGACGCCGCCGTAGGCCCCGGCCAGAATGGCCGCCGTCAGTCCCAGGGCTGCAAACACGGCGCTTCCGCCGCCGCCCTTCCGCAGGCGCGTCCCGCCTGCGTTGGATGCTTTGACTTCATTGGTTGTCACGAAGAAGTCCCTCCTGCTGCCGTTTGGTTCTCGGCGCGGCCGCCACACACAAGGGGCCGCGGTCCTGAAACTATATTCTAGCACAGTTTCGTCAAAAAATCGGTTACAATCCAGTAACAAGGTTTTTTTGTTTCCGCGCCGGAGGGCGCGATCCGGCGCCGCCCCGCGCCGGCCGGCGGCGTCAATGGAAGCCGCCGGCTCCTTCGCGGGGGAAAGCGGGTAAGGGGAGGGAATTTTGCAATAGAGCACCGGGGACGCGCAGGGCTCCGCCTATGTTTTTTCCGGCGCGGAAGCGCCCCGGCGGGGAATGCGGATGGTCAGCAGAATGTCCTCCTCCGTGTCCTCCCGGCGGCAGGAGGCGCAGACCCCCGCTTCCTGCATGATGCGGAGGCCCCGGTCCACGGAGTTGAGGAACAGGCGAACGTCCTTGATGATGTAGGTCCGCCGCCGGCTGGAGGGGGTGGACTGGAGCTCCGCCAAGCGGCGCTCGATGTACTGCTCCGTCTGGGCCACATTGAGATGGTGCCGGGCGGCGTGCCGGGCGGCGGCAAGACGCTCCTCGTTGTCCTCCAGCCGCAGAAGGGCCCGGGCATGGCGCTCGGTCAGGCCCGACTCCAGCAGCAGGGCCTGACAGGCGGGAGAGAGCCGCAGAAGCCGCAGCTTGTTGGCCACGGCGGAGGAGGACCGGCCCAGCTGGGCCGCCGCTTCCTCCTGGGTGGCTCCGGAGCGGCGGAGGTAGTCGGCAATGGCGGCAGCCTCCTCAAAATAATGGAGGTCCTGCCGCTGTAAATTTTCCACCAGCGCCAGCAGGGCGGATTCCCGGCTGTCCACCTCCGCCTCGATGCAGGGGACCGTATCCAGTCCCGCCAGCCGGGCGGCCCGCAGCCGCCGTTCTCCTGCCACCAGCTCCCAGCCGCCTGCCTGCCGGCGGACCGTCAGGGGCTGTAAGATGCCGTGGCGGCGGATGGATGCCGCCAGCTCCCGCAGGCCCGCCTCGTCGAACATGCGCCGGGGCTGACGGGGATTGGGGCGGATGGATGACACATCCAGCCGCAGCACCCGCTTTTCTTCCTGTGCCCCCATGGGACCGCCTCCTTCCAATTTGTCCTATTCTACAGGATGTCCGGCGAAAATCCATAGGAAATCTGTCGGAGACCGGAAATAGGGGACAGGGCGTGTTCGGAGAGGCGGGAGGACCTGCAAAGACACCCCCGGTACAGGCATCCCTTCTGTGAGAAGAAGGAGGGAGGACTGCTGACTGGGAACAGTTGTCAGGGGGAATTGCGTCCAAAAGATGAAATTCCCCAAAATTGAAAATCAGGGCGCCTTTTTGTAGTAGGCCCGAAGCGCCGGCTCCAGCTCCCGCCATTTGATCTCATACTGCTGGCGGTAGTCCTCTACGGTGTAGTAGGGTTCAACGAGCCGTTCCTTTCCCCGGTATGTCTCAGTGTAGGGTTTTAAGGCGGCGGAATCCGGGTCCAGACCGTACAGGCCGTCCAGCAGCTCCCGGTCCTCCTCCAGGTTGCGCAGGATCACCGAACTGCTGGGCAGGCCGTCCTTGTTGGGCGGTCTGAAATCGTGGATGTCCGCCCCGTGTTTCAGAAGCTCGTCCAGCACCGCCTTGAGCATCTCCCGCAGCTGGCGGTTCCCCTGCTTGCTCTCCTCCACGTAGTAGCTGGGATAGGACTTGCGGGCAAACTGGTCGTACTCCTCCAGGGCGTGCTGCCAGGCGGTAAGACCGTGGGAGGTCTGCTGGTTGGGGTCCATGCCCATGTCCAGCAGGCGGCGGAGAAGCAGGAAGTAGCCCTTACTGCGCTCCGGGCTGGGGCCCACCGTATGCCCCGCCCGCATAAAGCACTGGCCAATGGCGTCGTACCATATAGGAGCGCCGAAATTGCTGCCGTAGGGGTTGACGGCGTCGGCAAAATTCACGTCCGCCCCCCGTTCCAGGAGCAGGTGGGCTACCTCCAGGTTGTCGCTCTTGATGGCTACCATCAGGGGGGATTGGCCGTCGTCCTTCTTGGGCGGGGCTTTGGCAAGGCAGGAGATCAGGTCGGGTTTTCTGTCCAGAATGGCCGCGACCTCCTCCAGATTGCCCCGGCGAATCATGGTAAACAGCTTTTTCATGGCAGGTTCTCCTTTTGCTGAATGGCTATGGGAAAAGTATACCACTGCCGCAGGGGACCGTCTACGTTCATTTTTAAGCCCTGATGTGGATATGATGGAAGCCGTTTGGCCCGCCGCTCTTCCGGCCTGTGCCACTCTGACGAGATGGACATGGCGGGATTGACGGCCCGGCGTCCCCGAACTCCGGGGTATCTGATAAGAGAAGGCCCGGCGCGAGCTTCGCGCCGGGCCTTCTCTATGGGATGTCTGCGGAAGACCGGAAAACCGGCTCCTGCGGGTTACGCCTTCTGGTTCTGCTTGGGATGGGCAATGGTGGCGACGCCCTCAATAGCCAGGATGACCGCCAGGACCACCAGCAGCACGCCCAGAATGGCCTGGACATAGGGGCCCCAGTCCGCGCCGCCGGCGGAGATCAGAGCCATCTGGTTTTTGGTGTTGATCAGCAGAGAGCAGATGGTGACGACGATCATGAAGACCATGGGAATCAGGAACATCTTGTTGTTCTTGCCGATGTTGCCCAGCCAGGTGGCCACGGCCAGCAGGCCCAGGCCCGCCAGCAGCTGGTTGGCGGAGCCGAACAGAGCCCAGATCTTCTCATAGCCGTTCAGGCCCAGCACCACGCCCAGCACCACGGTGATGGCGGTGGAGACATACATGTTGGAGAGAATTTTCTTGTAGCCGGTGACGTTCTCCGGGGTCTCGCCCTTGCTGGAGTCCAGCCAGAATTCCTGGAACATGAACCGGGCCAGACGGGTGGCGGTATCCAGAGAGGTCAGGCAGAAGGCGGAGTAGGTCAGCACCAGCAGGGTGTACAGGATATTGTAGGTGCCGGGGATGGAGTCGTCAATCATGTGGGCCAGGCCGCCGCCGAAGATAGCGGTGGCGCCGCTGAGGGTGGCGTCGGGGTTGGCGGCGTTCCAGCTGTAGGCATAGGCCACGGCGCACAGGGTCAGGATCGCCAGGACGCACTCCAGAAGCATGCCGCCGTAGGCGATGGGCTTCGCATCGGACTCCTTATCCAGCTGCTTGGAGGTGGTGCCGGAGGAGACCAGGGAGTGGAAGCCGGAGATTGCGCCGCAGGCGATGGTGGTGAACAGCACGGGGAAGATGGGGTTGCCTGCGCCGGTGTCGGGGTTGGTCACCACGAAGGTGTTGACGGTGGCCATGCTGCCCATGTCGGGCCGGGCCAGGACCACGCCCACCACGGCCAGAGCCAGCATGGCGTACAGCAGGAAGCTGGACAGATAGTCACGGGGCTGGAGCAGAATCCACACAGGGGTGACGGAAGCCACGGCGATGTAAGCGCCGCAGATCCACATCCAGGCGTCCTTGCTCAGATAAATGGGGTGGAAGTTCATGCCGATGGCGATGATCGCCACAATGGCAATGACACCGATGACGCTGGCCACGCTCATGGGGGCGTTCCGGCGGTACACCAGGAAGCCGAAGACAATGGCGATCAGGATGAACAGCAGGGAGACCATAGCCACCCGGGCGTTGGCCTGAGAGGCCGCCAGGTCCACGGTGCCGGCCTCGGTGAAGGTTGCGCCGAAGGTGCCGGCCACGATGGAGGCGAAGGCCGCCACCACCAGGATCAGAGTCAGGTAGGCGAAGATCAGAAACAGCATCTTGGCCCGCTTGCTCATGTTGGTGGAAATAATTTCGCCAATGGATTTGCCGTCGTGGCGGACAGAGGCGAACAGGGCGCCGAAGTCATGGACGCCGCCGAAGAAAATGCCGCCGACGAGAATCCACAGGGTGCAGGCCAGCCAGCCGAAGCCGGCTGCGCCGATGGGGCCTGTGATGGGGCCCGCGCCGGCGATGGACGAGAAGTGATGTCCCATCAGAATGGGAGCCTTGGCGGGGACATAGTCGATGCCGTCCTCCAGGGCGTGGGCCGGGGTGGGCTTGTCAAGCTCGCCGACGCCCCACTGCTTGCACAGCCAGCGGCCATAGAAGATATAGCCGCAGACCAGCACAGCGACGCTGATAATCAGAAGTACCAATCCGTTCATGAAAACACTCTCCCTCTTTTATGAGTCTTGATTTCGGAGGCGGTCCGCCTCCAGGGTCATTTGGGGGCGAAATTCGCCTCCAGGGTTTTGCGGGCTCCCCTCCCGGCTGGATTGGAGAAGAACGTTCTTGTGGAACATTCCATTGCGGCTATGTGATACTCCATCCAGCCATGGAGCGACAGCCTGAAATTCTTGTGGAAGCGGGTCCGTTTCAGCAGCTTCTTCGCCTCCGGGTCAACGGTCCCCGCCAGGATGACCAGGGTCACATAGGAGCTCATATGCTCCTTGTGGGGCCTGATCTGGGACAGGCCTGTTTTCAGAGTCAGGTCCGCCAGGGCCCGGGCCTCCCCGGCGTCCAGGTGGTCCGCAGTGTAAAAATAGGTGTAGTCGTGCTGCTCGGTGGCGTAAAACTGCTTATCCCGGCGGACAAGGTAATGCTCATCCCGCAGGAAGAAATGGGCCATGGCGGGGAAGCTGCATCCCTCCGCCGTTACACCGCGGGTGATATCGTATTGGTGGGAATAGGCGTTCAGCAGGGTTTCCAGACAAGACTGCGGGGTGAGCTCCTCCATAAGGTCCGCCTTTCTGCCCCGGCAGAAGGGCGTTCCCCGCTTCGGGGCGCGCCGCCGCAGGCTTTTGGATGCGTCTGCATTATACACCTTCAAAAACGGTTTGTTAAGAGGGTCTGAGGAAATTTGTGTACAATTTGTGAATAAACCCGCTGTTTTGTGGGATTCGGCAAAGAAAACCGGGGGTTGACGCAGAAGTGGTTGACGATATAAACGAAAAACGCCGCTGAAATTTGTGCAAAAAAGCAAAAATTTCAGCGGCCTTACAGAAAGTTCAATCACGCAGGGTGTTAATCAGGTGCTTGATATGGATGCTCATGGCGTGGCGGGCGCCGGCCTCGTCCCGCTGGAGCAGGAAGTCCAGAATCATGAGATTGTCGCTGAGGGCGATGTCCTGCATGTGCTGGCGGTTTTGGGCAATCTGCATGATTTCGTCTACGGCTCCGTTGATGATGGGATAGAGGCGGCGCATATACTCGTTGTGAGAGGCCCGGATGATGGCCCAGTGAAATTCCTGGTCCGCCAGGGGCCAGTCTCCCCCCTGAGCGGCGGCCTGCTCCACCCGGCGGGCCTTGTTCAGAATCTGCTCCAGCTCCTCGTCGCTGGCCCGCTGGCAGGCCAGGGCCACGGTGGCGGGCTCAAAAATCAGCCGCATTTCAAAAAGGTCCTTGGCCCGGACCCGGGAGCGGATGCCCGCCAGGGCGGAGAGGTCCATCCCCGGGTCGGGCAGGTCCTCCGACACAAAGGTGCCCTTTCCCCGGCGGATTTCCAGCACGCCCTGGGCCACCAGGAAGGAAATGGCCTCCCGCAGGGTGGTGCGGCTGACGGACAGGGCCTCGCTGAGCTCGTTTTCATTGGGCAGCTTGCTGCCGGGGGGATAGCGCTTTTCCTCCACAATCCATTCATACAGGCGGTCGGAGGTCTGCTCCGACAGTTTCGCACGTCTGTTCTCCATCATGATGCTCCTCCATCCTCCGGCGGGGCCGGTCCTCCCCCGGCAGAGCCGCCGGGACAGACGTCCCCTACAGTCACCGCACAGGCCGCAAAACAGCCTTGCGGTGGTCTTCATAATCGGCACAGGGGGCGCCGGGCAGCGGCTTTGCCGCTGTTTGATAATCGGTATGTGCCGGTTATCAACTGTGCTGACGATATCATATACCCATCTTGAGAAAAAAACAAGAAGCCCTTGACATCATATGTTCCGCAGTGTACAATGACATCATACAATAAAAGATGAAATAAGACAACATATTTTTTCGGGCCCTGCGGGATTTTCGGAGCGCTCCTGATCCGGGGGGCGCGGAGGGGAGCCGGAGGAGAAGGAGGCGTCTGACTTGACTGCCGCGGAGTGCTGTTCCCACCGGGTGACCATTGTCACCGGCCACTATGGAACGGGAAAGACGGAATTCGCCGTGAACCTGGCCCTGGCTCTGGCTGCCGGGGGGGAACGGGTGATGCTGGCGGACCTGGACATTGTGAACCCCTATTTCCGGAGCCGTGAGCGCCGGGAACTGCTGGAGGAGGCGGGAGTCCGGCTGGTGGCCACGCCCCGTGCCCTGGCCGACGCGGATGTGCCCGCCCTTCCGGCGGAGCTCCACACCGTGCTGGAGGACCGCAGCGTCCGGGGCGTGCTGGACGTGGGGGGCGACCCCTCCGGGGCCCGGGTGCTGGCCCGGTTCCGGCCCAGGCTGCTGAAAGAGGACCATCAGCTGCTGTATGTTCTCAACGCCAACCGGCACGAGGTCCGGACGGCGGAGCGGGCCATTGCCTGTCTCCGGGGCATTGAGGCGATGACCGGCCTTGCCTGCACCGGCCTTGTGAACAATACCCACCTCTGCGGGGAGACCGACGCAGAGGAGATCCGCGCAGGGGCGGAGCTGGGCGGGGCCGTCTCGCGGGAGACGGGGATTCCCCTCCTCTGCCATGTGGCAGAGGCGCGTTTTGTTCCGGAGCTTACTGATTTGAAAGAACCTGTTTTTGCCATTGCCATCCGCATGAAAAAACCCTGGGAATAAGAACCTGTATGCACAACCGCTGAACGCCGGCTGAACGGCCTTTTTCCCGTCATACTGCGCCGGTTTCCCCGGCAATCCGTCAGGAGTGCCGGAGGCCGGGAAAGCTCTTCTTGCCTGACAGGAGAAATTCCCGTCCATCCGGCATCCCCCGGCTATGAATACAGGTTCTAAGAAAGGAGAAATCAGACCATGGCGATCCATCTCACCTTCCGCCAGGACCGCTGCAAGGGCTGCGGACTCTGCGTCAGCGTCTGCCCCAAGCATATTCTGGCCCTGGACGGCGGCACCAACGTGAAGGGCTACCGCCCCGTGACCTGCACGGACGAGGCCGCCTGCATCGGCTGTGCCAGCTGCGCGAAGATGTGCCCCGATTCCATCATCACCATCCAAAAAGACTGAAAGGAGCCGCGTCCCATGAAAAGAGAAATCTGGAAGGGCAGCGAGGCCATAGCCGAGGCCGCTATCCGGGCTGGCTGCCGCTGCTTCTTCGGCTATCCCATCACCCCGCAGAATGAGATTCCCGAGTACATGTCCCTCCATATGCCCCAGAGCGGCGGCGTGTTTGTCCAGGCCGAATCCGAGCTGGCCGCCGTCAACATGGTCTACGGCGCGGCGGCCTCCGGCGTCCGGGCCATGACCTCCTCCTCCTCTCCCGGCGTCAGCCTGAAGCAGGAGGGCATCAGCTATATGGCCGCCTGCCAGCTGCCCGCCGTGGTGGTGAACGTCATGCGGGGCGGCCCCGGTCTGGGGTCCATCCAGCCTGCTCAGGGGGACTACTTCCAGGCCACCCGGGGCGGCGGCAACGGCGACTACCGCACAGTGGTCCTGGCCCCCGCCAACATTCAGGAGGCCGTGGACCTGACCCAGGAGGCCTTTGACATTGCCGACCAGTACCGCAACCCCGTGATTCTGCTGGCGGACGGCCTCATCGGACAGATGATGGAGCCCATTGTCTGGAAGGAGCGCACCCCCAGAGAGCTGCCCAAGAAGACCTGGGCCGCCTCCGGACGGAGGGGGCGGGACCACAGCAATTTCGTGACCTCCCTGCTGATCGACGCCCCCGCCTGCGAGGCCCATAACCTGGAGCTGGCGAAAAAGACCGCCGAGATGGAGCGGAACGAGTGCCGCTGGGAGGAAATCATGCTGGACGACGCTGAGCTGGTCCTTGTGGCCTACGGCACCCCCTCCCGGGTAGCCCAGACGGCGGCGGAGAACCTGCGCAGACAGGGCGTGAAGGCCGGCGTGTTCCGCCCCATCACCCTGTGGCCCTATCCCTATGCGCGCCTGCGGGAGATTGCCGGCCTGGACCGGGTGAAGACCTTTCTGACGGTGGAGATGAGCCTGGGCCAGATGCTGGACGACGTGAACCTGGCCGTGGCCGGGCAGAAGCCTGTGAAGTTCTACGGCCGCAGCGGCGGCATGATTCCTCACGTGTCCGAGGTGGAGCAGGCGGCTCTGGAAGCCTGGAAGGAGGTCAAGTGACATGACGACGATTTATCAGAAAACCAAGGGTCTCCAGGACACGGAACTCCACTACTGCCCCGGCTGCGCCCACGGCATCGTACATAAGCTCATTGGCGAGGTGCTGGAGGAGATGGACGCCCTGGACACCGCCATCGGCATCTGCCCGGTGGGCTGCGCCGTCTTCGCGGGCAATTATTTCTCCTTCGACACCATCGAGGCCGCCCATGGCCGGGCGCCCGCCGTGGCCACCGCCGTGAAGCGGACTCACCCGGACCAGCCCGTCTTTACCTACCAGGGAGATGGAGACCTGGCCTCCATCGGCGCAGCGGAGATTGTCCACGCCGCCATGCGGGGGGAGAAATTTACCACCATCTTTATCAATAACGCTATTTACGGCATGACCGGCGGCCAGATGGCCCCCACCACCCTCATCGGCCAGAAGGCCACCACCGCCCCCCTGGGCCGCACCAGGGAACAGGCGGGCATGCCCATCCGGGTGGCCGAGATGCTCTCCACGCTGGACGGGTGCGTCTACGCCGAGCGGGTCTGCGTCACAGATATCCCCCACCTGAACAAGACCAAAAAGGCCCTGAAAAAGGCCTTTGAAAGGCAGATGGCCGGGGACGGGTTTACCTTTATCGAGGTGCTGGCGGCCTGCCCCACCAACTGGGGCATGGAGATTGACGAGTCCAACCGCTGGCTGATGGAGAATATGGCCGCTTACTATCCCCTGGGCGTCATCAAGGATACGGAGGCGAAATAAGATGAAAAAGGAAGTGATTCTCTCCGGCTTCGGCGGTCAGGGCGTCATGTCCATCGGGAAGAACCTGGTGGAAGCCGCCGTGGCGGAAGACCTGGAAGCGTCCTGGGTCCCCTCCTACGGCCCGGAGATGCGGGGCGGCACCGCCAACTGCACGGTCATCATCAGCGACGAGCGGATCGGTGCGCCGTTGGTGGAGCGACCCAGCGAGGTCATCGCCATGAACCGGGCGGCCCTGGCGAAATTTGAGTCCTCCGCCGCCCCCGGGGGCACGGTGTTTGTCAACAGCAGCATCATTCCCGACAAGGTGCGCCGGGAGGACGTCCAGGCGGTTTACGTCCCCTGTGACGAGATCGCTGCGGAGCTGGGCAACGCCAAGGTTGCCAACATGGTCATGCTGGGGGCCTACGTGGCTGCCACCGGAGCGCTGAAGCAGGAGACCATCGAGACCATGATTGCCGAGATGTTCACCGGCAAGAAGGCCAAGCTGGTCCCCCTGAATCTGGAGGCTCTGCGCAGAGGCATGGAGTGCGGGAAGCCCGCCTGAGACGCAAAGTAAACAGACAGGGGAGGGACTTCCGCGGCCCTCCCCTGCCTGCTTTCACCGGCTGTTCTTCTGATTCCAGAGCCCGCCCAGAATGTCCTTGAGGACCAGGAAGGCGTCCAGCGCGCTGTAACGGCAGTCCGCTTCCAGCTCGTCCAGCAGGCGGAGCAGGGGCGTCTCATACCGGGAGACGTCCACCTCGTCCCGGTAGCGCCCGAGAATGGGATACTGCCGGCTCCACGCCTTGGTCCAGTCGATTTTGGCGGAGACCTCCTCCGTGGTCCGGTCGATGACGTCCTGAATCTCCCGCACGCTGACGTCGAAGTCAATCAGCTCGTCCAGGGAAACGCCGTACAGCACCGCCAGACGCTTCGCCTGCCGGATATCCGGCAGGGTCTCCCCCGTCTCCCACTTGGAAACGGTCTGCTGGCTGACGCCCAGCTCCCGGCGGCCTCCTCCTGGGTCAGCCCCCTGCTCTTCCTGGCGTTAAACAGACTTTCGCCTAAATTCATGGGACATGCCTCCTTCGTTCAGTTCTGCTGACAGCATAACACACCCGGGGCGGAAGCACCACCAAAAAGACCTTGCAATTCCGCCCGTTTTCCCGGCAATTCCCCCGGCGGAGAAAAACATTGACTTTGCCGGGACGGGGGCATATAATCATTTAAAGCAAAAAACCGGGCGGTTCCCTGCCCTGCCCGGCGGGGCTGAGACGCCTATAGATATTTATGGAAGAGGAGAGATTCATCATGTTGGATATCAAAATCACCAGGACCAGCGCCCCCAAGGCGAAACCCGCCGACGAAACAAAGCTGGGCTTTGGCAAGATTTTTACAGACCATATGTTCCTGATGGACTACGCGGAGGGTCAGGGCTGGCACGACCCCCGCATCGTCCCCTACGGCCCCTTCCCCATGGACCCCGCCACGGTGGTGTTTCACTATGCCCAGGAGCTGTTTGAGGGCATGAAGGCCTACCGCACCGCCGGCAACGACATCCAGCTCTTCCGCCCGGAGTGCAACGGCCAGCGGATGCAGGACTCCTCCGACCGGATGTGCATTCCCACCATTCCCGTGGATGATTTTGTCCAGGCCGTGAAGGCGCTGGTGGAGCTGGAAAAGGACTGGGTGCCTCATATTGACGGCGCTTCCCTGTACATCCGGCCCTTCGTCTTCGCCACCGACGTGGGACTGGGCGTTCACGCCAGCAAGCACTATCTGTTCGCCATCATCTGCGCCCCCTCCGGAGCTTATTACGCCGAGGGCATCAACCCCGTCCGCATCTACGTGGAAGACGAGTACATCCGGGCCGCCCCGGGCCTGACGGGCTTCACCAAGTGCGGCGGCAACTACGCCGCGTCCATCAAGGCCGGCGAGCTGGCGGAGCAGAAGGGCTTTGCTCAGGTGCTATGGCTGGACGGCGTTGAGAAGAAATACGTCGAGGAAGTCGGCAGCATGAACATCATGTTCAAGATTGACGGGAAAATCTACACGGCGGCCTGCACCGGCACTGTGCTCCCCGGCGTCACCCGCCGCAGCTGCATCGAGCTGCTGAAGGACTGGGGCTATGAGGTCGTGGAGGGCCCCCTGGACATTGCCGATGTGATGAAGGCCGGCCGGGAAGGCCGGCTGGAGGAGGTCTTCGGCACCGGCACCGCCGCCGTGGTCTCCCCCGTCAAGGAGCTGGACTGGAAGGGCGAAAAGGTCTTTATCAGCGACGGAAAGATCGGGCCCATCACCCAGAAGCTCTATGACACCATGACCGGCATCCAGTGGGGCAAGATTGCCGACACCAAGGGCTGGACCGTGCCTGTGTGCAAGGGCTGAGAACCGGCGTTTCATGAAAAAGAGCGGGGGAGTCCGGCGGGATTCCCCCGCTTTCCCCGTCCGGCGGGGGTGGAGGAAACGGGTCCCATGGACCCAAAGGGAGGAAACAGGGTGAAGAAGGGTCTGGATTACGAAAAGATAGAGGGCCTGATTCTCCGGGGCGACTTCGGCACCGCCGGGACCCTGATTAAAAAGCGCCCTCTTTTGCCGCCGGAGCGGGAGGCCCTGACGGCGCTGCTGGAGGCGCAGCGGAAAGCCCGGGCGGCAGAGCGGGACCGCCAGTGGCGGAACCGCCGCCTCTATGACCGGCTGAGCGGGTTCAGCCGGAGGAGCTGGAAGTGGTTTTTGGGAATTTTTCTCCTGCTGGGGATCATCGCCTATCCCTATAATTCCCTGCCGAAGGCCGCCCCCCGTTCGGCGCTGATGGAGGTCCTCAACGGCCTGGCCTGTCTGGACACGGCGGCGTTTCTGGTCCTTCAGGTGCTGATTCTCTGCCTGGCTCCGCCCTCACGCCGGGACGAGTATCTGAAACGGGACCTGCTGTGGTGCCTGCTGGCGGCGCTAGGGCTGGCGGCGGTTTTTTTCTTCTATGCAGTCCGGCAGAAAACGGGAGGATGAAGAGATGATAGAGGCAATGGAGCAGAGACGGAGCATCCGGGCATATGAGGACAGGCCGGTGTCCCGGGAGCTGCTGGAGGAAATTCTGAGAGCGGGGACCCTGGCCCCATCCTCCAAAAACCGGCAGCCCTGGCGCTTCGTGGTGGTCACAGGGCAGGCGAAGGCGGAAATGCTGGCGGTGATGAAGGCGGGACTGGAGCGGGAGAAGACCGCGCCGCTTCTGTCGGACAGCCGGCAGCATCTGGCCGGGGCGGAACGGACCTGGGAGATCATGGGAGAGGCCCCGGCGGTGATTTTTGTGGTCAATGCCCTGGGGCTGGACCTCTACGCCTCGCTGACGCCGGAGGAGCGTATTTTTGAGCTGTGCAATGTCCAGTCTATCGGCGCGGCGGTGGAAAATATGTCGCTGGCCGCCGTGGAGCTGGGCCTGGGCAGTCTGTGGATTGGAGATCACTTTTTTGCATATCAGGAGCTGAGGGACTGGCTGGGCGCGGAGGGTGAAGTATCCGCGGCTCTGGCGGTGGGCTATGCCGCAGAGGACCCGCCGCCCCGGCCCCGGAAGTCCGTAGAGTCCGTGACGGAGTGGCGGACGTAAGCGCCTTGTTATTTCAGAGGAAGTATGGTAGAATCATCATTCAGCAACGTGAGGAAAGGAAGCGAAGGGCTATGAGACTGCAAAGCGCGATTTTTGATATGGACGGCACTCTGCTGGACTCCATGGGCATGTGGCGGAGTCTGGGAGGCAGGCTGGCCCGGAGCCACGGGGCGGAGCCCCCGCCGGAGCTGGATTTGAGGGTGGCGGCCCTGGGCCTGTGGGAGGGCACCGCCTACTGTAAGGAGGTCTGCGGCCTTCCCGGCACGGTGGAGGAGCTGGTGGCGGAGGTCTGGGACCAGATTGAGCATTTTTACCGTCATGAGGTGCGGCCCAAGCCCGGCGTGGTGGAATTCCTCTCCCTGCTGAAAATGGAAGGGGTCTGGATGTATATAGCCACCGCCACGGACAGGCCCCTGGCGGAGGCCGCCCTGCGCTGCGCCGGCATCGAGGACTATTTCCGGGGCATGATTACCAGCCGGGAGGCGGGCCAGAGCAAGCGGGAGGGCCCGGAGATTTACGAGCGGGCTCTGCGGCGGCTGCGGTCCAACAAG
Source organism: Oscillospiraceae bacterium (assembly GCA_910575505.1). GTDB lineage: Bacteria > Bacillota > Clostridia > Oscillospirales > Oscillospiraceae > Oscillibacter. Next base: position 89,363 of record CAJTFK010000002.1, on the reverse strand, counting down.
AAGGATACCGTGGTGTTCGAGGACGCCATTCACGCCATCCGCACCGCCAAGGCGGCGGGCTTCCGGGTGGCGGCGGTGTATGACCCCTCGGAGCCGGAACAGGAGGAGGTCCGGCGGCTGTCGGATTATTACATAGAATCCTTCCTGGAGATGTTTCAGGCGGACGGCGGAGGGAGGCCCCTGTGATTCTGGAGACAGAACGGCTGATTCTCCGGGAGCTGACGCCGGCTGACTATCCGGCACTGTGCAGGATTTTGCAGGACGAAAAAGCCATGTACGCCTACGGAGGGGCGTTCAGCGGCATGGAAGCCAGGGAATGGCTGGAGCGGCAGACGTCCCGCTATCGGAAGTGGGGCTTCGGCCTGTGGGCGGCGGACCTGAAGGAGACCGGGGAGATGATTGGCCAGTGCGGACTGACGATGCAGCCCTGGAAGGGCCGGGAGGTGCTGGAAATCGGCTACCTGTTTCAGCGGGCCTGTTGGCATCGGGGCTTCGCCCTGGAGGCTGCCCTGGCCTGCAAGCGGTACGCCTTTGAGACTCTGGACGCCGGGGAGGTCTGCTCCATCATCCGAGATACAAATACCGCCTCCCAAAAAGTGGCTGTCCGGCTGGGCATGACGGTCCGGGACAGCTGGGTCAAGCACTATCGGGGCATCGACATGCCCCATGACCGCTATGCGGTCCTCCGCCAGCCGGAAGACCGGGCGGACGCAGGCGCATCGGGAAGAATCGGCTTTTCGTAGCCTGCCGGGGCCGGGCTCTGCCCCGGCCCGTCTCCGGAAGACAGTCATAACTGGGAGACAGGCGGATGCGGAGGTCCCCTGCGCCTCCCCCGCCTGATAGAATGCACAAGGGGATATGCCAGGTCCCTTTTCAGGTTGGTGCTGCGAATGCTCAATTTTTCCAGTCCTTCGCCGAAATAACGGAACAGCGTATATAAATATAGTGGCCTTCAAACTGAAGACCACCATATTTCCCCTTTATGCTATTGTCTTTTCCCAAGTTTTCGGACCCATATAACGATAACGACAGCAGCTGCGATAAAAAATTCCGCCAATATAACCGGTTTTCCAAACACATCTGCCTCCAAGGAAAAACGAAGGTCATGCTCAACAAAGCATATTGCAAAGAATACCAGATACACAGCAACCGTGTACAGAATACAAGTCCCAATCTGCTGCTGCCGTTGTTCGCGAATAAGCATCTGCTGTTGCTGCTTTTCCAGCATTTCGGTTTTCACAGATAAATCATCAATTTCCGATGATTTCAACAGGTAGTCGGTAGAAACGTCAAAAAATGCACTCAATGCCGCAATCTTTTCCAATTCAGGCACAGATTGGCCGCTTTCCCATTTAGAAACAGACTGTCTGGAGACATCAAGCTTCTCGGCTAATTGTTCTTGTGTGATGCCTTTTGCCTTTCGCAGCGTCAGAAGTTTTTCTGAAAATATCATAGGTTTCTTTCCTCCTTATTTATGATAGGTAAATGATACTGAAACACCCGATTGACTTCTATATAGTCCGCTGAGCACATGCGCAACGAGCAGTTGCAATGCTGGAGCAATCTGGGAACATCCCCCTTTTTGCTATGAAATATAAATTTTTCTGCCTGCTGCAAGGATGCAAGGATAAGAAATAAGCCGGAATTGCCCTTGGCCTGTTCCCTGTTGCTGTATCAGATGAGTGAAGCCGGCGGTATTTATATTCGGCGGTACTTTCCTTAAAAGGGATGTGCCAAGAAAACCCTTGTAAAATTCTTCAAAATGGTGTATCATAATCTCTGCATAAGCTCAAATATGAAAAACAGGAGGATCTTGCTATGAGCAAAACCGCGAGTATGGTTATGAAGATCATCGGCGCCAGCCTGGCCTTCGCCGCTGTTGTCTGCCTGCTGATCGGCGGATGGCACGACCTGAGCGTGGGCTGCTGCGGCATGAGAAACCGTCTGCGCCAGAGATTCAGCTCTGAATATGACGATTACGCCGACGAGGAGCTGTATGCCTGAAGCGGCGTGAGCGAGAAAGCCCCTGTCCGTCAGGACAGGGGCTTTTCGTCATGAATCGAGCTGTCCGGAAACAAAAAAGCGGCCTTCCCGGCCGCAGGTCCGCCGGAAAAGCCTATTTTTGGACGAAAATACAGGCAGAAATATGAGCAAAAAGCCTTGACATTCTTGGAATGTCATGGTAAAATGAACTGCTTATACAGTCTGGAGAGGTACCCTTCCATTTTTTATCCTGAAAACAGAATAGCACATTTCCCAGAAGAATGCAAGAGCATGAAAGGGCATTTTTAACAACGGCGCCTGGCGTATCCTGATTGCGGACCCCCACTTTTTCGCCGCCGGCCGGCGGCCAGCTTTGCCCCCCGCCTGTCGGGACGGGGCGGAAGAAAGGTGAATGTGACGATGGCCAAAGAAAAATATTACGGAAAGACCCCCCGGAAAAACTTTGCCCGGTACGAGGAAGTCGTTCCCATGCCGAACCTGCTGGAGATTCAGAAAACTTCCTATCAGGAGTTTCTGGACACCGGCCTGCGGGAGGTATTCGCCGACGTAGGGGCAATCGCGGACTATCAGGGCAACCTGGAGCTGACCTTTATCGACTACCGGATGGACGACGATCCCAAGTATGACGTGGAGGAGTGCAAGGCCCGGGACGCCACCTATGCCGCTCCTCTGAAGGTCAAGGTCCGCCTGCGGAACAAGGAGACCGAGGAAATCAAGGAGCAGGACATCTTCATGGGGGACTTCCCGCTGATGACCCACTCCGGCACCTTCGTCATCAACGGCGCGGAGCGTGTCGTGGTTTCCCAGATTGTCCGGTCCCCCGGCGTGTATTACGGCTATGAGACCGATATCAAGACCGACATGCCCATCCTTACCTCCCAGGTTATCCCCCAGCGGGGCGCGTGGCTGGAGTACGAGACCGACGCCAACGAGCTGTTCTGGGTCCGCATCGACAAAAACCGCAAGCTCCCCGTCACCTGCCTGCTCCGGGCTGTGGGCCTGAAGACGGACCAGGAGATTCTGGACCGCTTCGGAGACGATCCCCGTGTCGCGGCCACCCTGGAAAAGGACCCCTGCAAGAGCTATGAGGACGCCATGCTGGAGATTTACCGGCGGCTGCGTCCCGGCGAGCCCCCCACGGTGGAGGCCAGCGAGACCCTGGTGAATAACCTTTTCTTCGACCCCCGGCGGTATGACCTGTCCGTGGTGGGCCGGTACAAGTTCAACAAAAAGCTGTCCCTGTGGCAGCGTGTCACCGGCCGGAAGCTGGTCTATCCGGCGGCGGATCCTGCCACCGGCGAGATTCTCTTTGAGGAGGGCCATCTGCTGAGCAAGGAGGACGCCCGGCTGCTGGACGCTGCGGGCGTCTGCGACGTCACCGTCGATGTGGACGGCACGCCCCTGCGTGTGACCTCCAACGGCATGTGCGACATGAGCCGCTATGTGGACTTCGATCCCCTGGAGACCTGCGGTATCAAGGAGCGGGTGCGCTACGCCGTGCTCCAGGAGCTGCTGGGCCAGTACAGCGGCGAGGAGCTGATTGACCAGATCAGGCTCCACAAGGACGCCCTGGTGCCAAAACACATTCTGGTGGACGACATTCTCACCTCCATCAACTATATGAACGGCCTGGCCCGGGGCATTTCCGTCAAGGACGACATCGACCACCTGGGCAACCGCCGCCTGCGCTGCGTGGGCGAGCTGCTGCAAAACCAGTTCCGCATCGGCTTCTCCCGGATGGAGCGGGTGATTCGGGAGCGCATGACCATCCAGGATATGGACATTGTCACCCCCCAGAGCCTCATCAACATCCGCCCCGTCACTGCGGCCATCAAGGAGTTCTTCGGCTCCAGCCCCCTGAGCCAGTTCATGGACCAGACCAACCCCCTGGCGGAGCTGACCCACAAGCGCCGGCTCTCCGCCCTGGGCCCCGGCGGCCTCTCCCGGGAGCGGGCCAACATGGAGGTCCGGGACGTGCACTACAGCCACTATGGCCGCATGTGCCCCATTGAGACCCCGGAAGGTCCCAACATCGGCCTGATTTCCTATCTGGCCACCTATGCCCGCATCAATGAATACGGCTTCATCGAAGCGCCCTACCGGGCGGTGGACAAGGCCACCGGAAGGGTGGCGGACACCATCACCTATATGACCGCCGACGAAGAGGATAACTTCATTGTCGGCCAGGCGGCGGAGCCTGTGGACGAAAACGGCTGCCTCGTCAACGCCCGTATCACCGGACGGCACCGGGACGAGATTGTGGACGTGGACCGGGAGCAGATTGACTTCATTGACGTCAGCCCCCGGATGATGGTCTCCATCGCCACCGCCATGATTCCCTTCCTCCCCAACGACGACGCCAACCGGGCCCTGATGGGCGCCAACATGCAGCGTCAGGCCGTGCCCCTGCTCCGGCCCGAGGCGCCTATCGTGGGTACCGGCATGGAGCACAAGATCTGCGTGGACTCCGAGATCGTGGTCCTGGCAGAGGGCGACGGCGTGGTCACCGACCTGGACGCCCGTCACGTCACGGTGCAGTATGACAGCAGCGAGTCCAATCCCGCCTCCATCCGGGGCGAAAAGAAGAGCTACAAGCTCATCAAGTTCCTCCGCTCCAACCACACCACCTGCATCAACCAGCGGCCCATTGTGGAGGTGGGCGAGCGGGTCCATGGCCGGGGCGTGGGCCCCGACGGCCAGCCTGTTGATCCCACGGTTCTGGCGGACGGCCCCGCCACCGAACAGGGCGAGATTGCCCTGGGCCGGAACATCCTGGTGGGCTTCATGACCTGGGAGGGCTATAACTACGAGGACGCCGTGCTTCTGAACGAGCGCCTGGTCCGGGAAGACCTCTATACCTCCATTCACATCGAGGAGTTCGAGATTGACGCCCGGGACACCAAGCTGGGTCCCGAGGAGATCACACGGGATATCCCCAACGTGGGCGAGGACGCCATGAAGGACCTGGACGAAAACGGCATCATCCGGGTAGGCGCCGAGGTCAAGGCCGGGGACATTCTGGTGGGCAAGGTCACGCCCAAGGGCGAGACCGACCTCACAGCCGAGGAGCGCCTCCTTCGGGCCATTTTCGGTGAGAAGGCCCGGGAGGTCCGGGACACCTCTCTGAAGGTTCCCCACGGCGAGAGCGGCATTGTGCTGGACACCAAGGTCTTCACCCGTGAGGGCGGCGACGAGCTGGGCCCCGGCGTGAACATGGTGGTCCGGGTCTACATCGCCCAGCGGCGGAAAATTCAGGTGGGCGACAAGATGGCCGGACGCCACGGCAACAAGGGCGTGGTCTCCCGGGTGCTGCCCCAGGAGGATATGCCCTTCCTCCCCGACGGCACGCCCCTTGATATCGTTCTGAACCCCCTGGGCGTGCCCTCCCGTATGAACATCGGACAGGTGCTGGAGGTTCACCTGGGCTGTGCCGCACACGCCCTGGGCTGCAAGGTGGCCACCCCCATTTTCGACGGGGCCCGGGAAGAGGATATCACCGCCATGCTGGCCGAGGGCGGCATGTTCCGCACGGTGGAGATGGGCGAGCCCCTGAGCATCGGCGGAAAGAGCAAGCGGTTCAGCCTTCTGGAGGAGGGCGGCATCCGCCCCCTGACGGAAGAGGAGCTGGCGGATACCGCTCAGCTGGTGAAATGGCAGAGCGAGGGGATTCTTCAGATCGCCGACGGCAAGAGCGTCCTGTACGACGGGCGCACCGGCGAGCGCTTCGACAACCCCGTCACCGTGGGCTATGTCTACTTCCTCAAGCTCCACCACCTGGTGGACGACAAGATTCACGCCCGTTCCACCGGCCCCTACTCCCTGGTGACCCAGCAGCCTCTGGGCGGCAAGGCCCAGTTCGGCGGCCAGCGTTTCGGCGAAATGGAAGTGTGGGCTCTGGAGGCTTACGGCGCGGCTTACACCCTCCAGGAAATCCTGACGGTGAAGTCCGACGACGTGACAGGCCGTGTCCGCACCTACGAGGCCATTGTCAAGGGACACAACGTGCCTCAGCCCGGCGTGCCGGAGTCCTTCAAGGTGCTGGTGAAGGAGCTGCAGTCCCTCTGCCTGGACATCCAGGTCCTGGACGCCGAGGGCAACGCCATTGAGCTCCGGGAGGACGAGGACGCCATGGACACCTTCAACCTGGCCCGGATGGACGCGGAGGACGGCCGCCAGCGGTCTGTAACCGAGGAGATGGAGGCGGAACTCCAGGAATCCGGCTTTGACATTGAAGACGCCCCTGAGGATGCCGGCGCGGATATCGGCGCCGATTTCAGCGATGACGAAGAAGACAATGAGTGAGCGCCCCTCCGCCCCGGCGAAGGCCGGGGCGGCAGGCGGCAAGCCAGAGTCCCAACGACAGAATCCGGAGCATTGAAGGAGGAACGCGCACTATGGGCGACAACAATACCGGCAATAACATTGCCTTCGACGCCATCAAAATTGGCATGGCCTCTCCGGAGCAGATCCGCGCCTGGTCCTATGGCGAGGTGAAGAAGCCGGAAACCATCAACTACCGCACTCTGAAGCCTGAGCGGGACGGGCTGTTCTGCGAACGCATTTTCGGACCCACAAAGGACTGGGAATGCCACTGCGGAAAATATAAGAAAATCCGCTACAAGGGCAAAATCTGCGACCGCTGCGGCGTGGAGGTCACCCGGGCCAAGGTCCGCCGGGAGCGGATGGGCCACATCGAGCTGGCCACCCCCGTCAGCCACATCTGGTATTTCAAGGGCATCCCCTCCCGGATGGGCCTGCTGCTGGACATCAGCCCCCGGATTCTGGAAAAGGTGCTGTATTTTGCCAACTATATTGTCACCGACCCCGGCGAGACGCCCCTGAGCCGCAATCAGATTCTCTCCGAAAAGGAATACAGGGACTATCGGGAGAAGTACGAGGACGATTTCCAGGCCGGCATGGGAGCCGAGGCCGTGAAGCAGCTGCTGATGGATGTGGACCTGGACGCCCTTTCCGCCCAGCTCCACGCCGAGCTCAAGGGTTCCTCCGGCCAGAAGAAGGCCCGCATTGTCAAGCGGCTGGAGGTGGTGGACGCCTTCCGCCTCTCCGGCAACAAGCCGGAGTGGATGATTATTGACGTGCTGCCCGTGATTCCGCCGGAGCTGCGGCCCATGGTCCAGCTGGACGGCGGCCGGTTCGCCACCTCCGACCTCAATGATCTCTACCGCCGGGTCATCAACCGGAACAACCGCCTGAAGCGGCTCATTCAGCTCAATGCCCCGGATATCATTGTCCGCAACGAAAAGCGGATGCTTCAGGAGGCCGTGGACGCGCTGATTGACAACGGCCGCCGTGGCCGGGCCGTCACCGGCGCCAATAACCGTGCGCTGAAATCCCTGTCCGACCTTCTGAAGGGCAAGCAGGGCCGGTTCCGCCAGAACCTTCTGGGCAAGCGGGTGGACTACTCCGGCCGGTCTGTTATCGTGGTAGGCCCCGAGCTGAAAATTTATCAGTGCGGCGTGCCCAAGGAAATGGCCGTGGAGCTGTTCCGTCCCTTTATCATGAAAAAGCTGGTGGAGGACGGCACCGCCAACAACATCAAATCCGCCAAGAAAAAAGTGGATAAGGGCGAGACGGAGGTCTGGGACGCTCTGGACGTCATCATCAAGGACCACCCCGTCATGCTGAACCGTGCCCCCACCCTGCACCGCCTGGGCATCCAGGCCTTCGAGCCGGTGCTGGTGGACGGCCGGGCCCTGAAGCTCCATCCCCTGAACTGCACGGCCTTCAACGCCGACTTCGACGGCGACCAGATGGCCATTCATGTGCCCCTCTCCGCCGAGGCCCAGGCCGAAGCCCGCATCCTGATGCTCTCCGCCAACAACCTGCTCCGTCCCCAGGACGGCGGCCCCGTTACCGTCCCCACGCAGGACATGGTGCTGGGCAGCTATTACCTGACCATGGACCGTATGGGCGTGGCTGAGAAGGGTGCGGAGGAGATCTGGTGCGAGGATGCCGGGGACACGGACCTGGACGCCCGGAGCGTGGTGAACGCCGACGACTTCCTGGAGGCCAATGAGAACATCGACAGAGCGAATGAGCTCACCGGCAAGGCCAACGACGCCGTCATGAAAGCCAATCAGGCCATCGAAGAGGCGAAGAGGGCCAAGGAGGACGGCAGGACCAAGGAAGAGGCGCTGAATCGCAAGCTCCAGGCCGCCGGCGAAGCGGCCGACAGGGCCGGGAAGTTTACCGCCATGGCCCGCGAGGCCCTTGACGCGGCCCTCCGGGCCAAGGAGGCGGAGAGCGGCTCCCTGTCGGAGCAGCTGAAAGCCGCCAACGCGGTGCTGGAGCAGGCCATCAAGGATATGGAGGACTTCGAGAAGGAGAACAAGGGCAAGGAGTCCACCGCCGCCCCCTACACCGGGTCCTTCGCTCCCATGGAAGCCCTGGCCGAAAGGGAAAAGAAAAAGGCGGTCTACAGGCCGCTGCGCGTCTACACCAACGAGGACGAGGCCCTCATGGCCTATAACGAGGGCGTCATCGGCCCCCACTGCCCCATCCTGGTCCGCCGGACCCTGGAGCTGGAGGGCGTGTCCCACACACGCGTGGTGGAGATCACCCCGGGCCGCATCATTTTCAATCACAACATCCCCCAGGACCTGGGCTTCGTGGACCGCACGGACCCCGCTCACGTCTGCGACTATGAGATCACGGAGACCTGCGGCAAGAAGGAGCTGGGCAGAATCGTCGACAGGACCATCAATAAGCATGGTTTCACCATGGCCGCCGAGGTGCTGGACGCCATCAAGGCCACCGGCTACAAATACTCCACCCAGGCCGCTATCACCGTCTCTATCGCGGATATGACCATTCCGCCTCAAAAGTACGAGATGGTTGCCGCCACGGAGCAGGTGGTCCTGGACATTGAAAACCAGTATAAGATGGGCTTCATGACAGAGCGTGAGCGCTACAAGCAGGTTGTCGAGACCTGGGAGCAGACCACAGAGGAGGTCTCCAAGGCCCTCCAGAAGAACCTGGACAAATACAACCCCATCTTCATGATGGCGGACTCCGGCGCCCGCGGCTCCATGAAGCAGATCCGCCAGCTGGCCGGTATGCGCGGCTGTATTGCCAATACTGCCGGCCGGACCATCGAAATTCCCATCAAGGCCAACTACCGGGAGGGCCTGACGGCTCTGGAGTATTTCATTTCCAGCCGCGGCGCCCGAAAGGGCCTGGCCGATACCGCTCTGCGGACCGCGGACTCCGGCTACCTGACCCGCCGCATGGTGGACGTCTCTCAGGAGGTCATCATCCGTTATGACGACTGCGGCGTGACTCACGGCATCAAAGTCTCCGAGATCAGCGAAAACGGCCAGGTCATTGAACGGCTGGCCGACCGGCTCCGGGGCCGCTTCCTGGTCAGCGACGTGGTGGACGCCGACACCGGCGAGGTGCTGATTGACAGCACAGTGATGATGAAGGGAGACGACGAAGTCAGAATTCTGGAGAGCCGCAAGTGGGTTCAGGAAAATCCCAATGACCGTTGCGAATTTGACCCCAACAGCCCCGATGCAGACAAGAAACCCACCGTCATGATCCGTACGGTTCTGACCTGCAAGGCCCCCAGCGGCGTGTGCGCCAGGTGCTACGGCATGAACCTGGCCACCCAGCAGCCCGTGGGGCCCGGCGAGGCCGTGGGCATCATCGCGGCGCAGTCCATCGGTGAGCCCGGCACCCAGCTGACCATGCGTACCTTCCACACGGGCGGCATTGCCGGCGGCGACATCACCCAGGGTCTTCCCCGTGTCGAGGAGCTGTTCGAGGCCCGGAAGCCCAAGCGTATGGCCACCCTGTCCGAGATCAGCGGCACAGTGAAATTCGAGGAGGCCGCCAAGGGCAGTCTGCTCAACATCATTGTCACCGCCTCCGACGGGGATACCCGGACCTATGCCGTGCCCCACACGGGTCTCCAGGTGAAGGACGGCGACGTCATCGAGGCCGGCCGCCAGCTGACCTACGGCGCGCTGAACCCCCATGACGTGCTCCGTATCCGGGGCGCCGATGCGGTGTATAACTACCTGATTCAGGAGGTCCTGCGGGTGTACCGCCAGCAGGGCGTGGACATCAACGACAAGCACATTGAGGTCATCGTCCGCCAGATGATGCGGAAGGTCCGCCTGGAGGACGCGGGAGACACCAACCTGCTGGACGGCTCCATGGTGGATGTTCTGGAGCTGGACGCCGCCAACGAGGACATCGCCCGCCGCAGCGCCAACGGCGAACGGCAGGAGAACGGCGAGCCCCTCCGTCCCGCTTCGGGCACGCAGCTGCTGATGGGCATTACCAAGGCCTCTCTGGCCACGGACTCCTTCCTCTCCGCCGCCTCCTTCCAGGAGACCACCAAGGTTCTGACGGAGGCCGCCATCAAGGGCAAGAGCGACCGCCTGACGGGTCTGAAGGAGAATGTCATCATCGGCAAGCTGATTCCCGCAGGCACGGGCCTTCAGGCTTACCACAATGCCGCCGAGGAATTGATTCCCGAGACTGCGGACGCCCCCGCCGGGGAGGAGGAACTCCCTGCACTGGCCCAGTAAAACCGAAAACAGAGGTTCCGAAAGGGAACCTCTGTTTTTTTGCGGACTTGGACTGGGGACCCTGCCGGAAGAAATTCCGCTTCCTTTCCTCGTGTGAAGGGAACGTCCCCCGGTCCATCTCTTCCTGCCCGCCGCAGACGGCGGGGTCTCTGGGGTTATCCCCTGAGAATATCCGTGTTCCGGTACTGGATGGCCTCGGCCAGGTGGGCGGCGCCGATGTCCGCCTCCCCCTCCAGGTCTGCGATGGTCCGGGCCACCCGGAGGATGCGGTCATGGGACCTTGCCGTCAGGCCCATGCGCTGAAAGGCGTTCTTCATCAGGGCCTCTCCCGCCGCGTCCAGACGGCAGAACTCCCCCATCCGGGCCGGAACGATCTGGGCGTTGCAGCTCATCTCCGTCCCGGCCAGCCGCTTTGCCTGTATGGCACGGGCGGCGTCCACCCTGGTCTTGACCTCCGCCGAGGACTCCGGAGTTTCCCGCCGGCGCATGGCCTCGTATTCCACAGAGGGAACGGTGACATGAAGATCAATGCGGTCCAGCAGAGGACCGGAGATCTTCTCCACATACCGGGCCCGGTCCCGGTCGGAGCAGGTGCACCGGCGGTCCGGGTGGCCCCGCCAGCCGCAGCGGCAGGGATTCATGGCGCAGACCAGCTGGAACCGGGCGGGGAGGCGCAGGGTGCCCCCGGCCCGGGCCACGGTTACCTCTCCGTCCTCCAGGGGCTGGCGGAGGACCTCCAGCACGTCCCGGCGGAACTCCGGTAGCTCGTCCAGGAACAGGACGCCGTTGTGGGCCAGGGAGATCTCGCCGGGCCGCATGGCGGGACCGCCTCCCGCCAGGGCGGAGGCGGAAGTGGAGTGATGGGGACTGCGGAAGGGCCGGCGGGTCAGCAGCGGGTGTCCGGGGTCCGTCAGACCTGCCACGGACCACACGCCGGAGACGGCCAGGGCCTCCTCCCGGCTGAGGGCCGGCAGGATGGAGGGCAGGCGCTTGGCCAGCATGGATTTGCCTGCGCCGGGAGAGCCGATCATCAGCAGATTGTGTCCCCCGGCGGCGGCGATTTCCAATGCCCGTTTCACATTCTCCTGCCCCATGACGTCCCGCAGGTCCAAAAGTCCCGCCTCGTCCTCCTCCGGCGTCCACACCGGCGCGGGGGTCAGACGCTGTTCGCCCCGAAGATGGGCGGACAGAGAGACGACATCCGGCACGCCGTAGACCGTCAGCCCCTGGGCCAGACTGGCTTCGGCGGCGTTCTCCGCCGGGACGAAGAGGGTCCGAATGCCCACCCGCTCCGCCGCCAGGGCCATGGGCAGAGCTCCGTTTACACGGCGCAGGGCCCCGGTCAGAGACAGCTCCCCGATAAAGGCCGCGTCCTCCTCCGGGACGGGCAGGTCCCCGGCGGCGGCAAGCAGGCCCACGAAGATCGGAAGGTCATAGAGGGTGCCGGCCTTCTTCTGTCCCGCCGGAGCCAGGTTTACGGTGATGCGGCTGACGGGGAACTTGGCCCCGGCGTTCTTTACCGCCGCCCGGACCCGCTCCCGGGCCTCCCGGACGGCGGCGTCGGGCAGGCCCACAACGTCGAAGGCCGGCAGGCCTCCAGAGAGAAAGCACTCGGCGCTGACGGCGTAGCCTGCCACGCCGTTTAAGCCAAGGGAACGCACCGTGACCACCATAAGACTTACCTCCCGCCTGCGGCCCGGGGCCGCTCTTTTCTGTATGGAGCATTATACTACAAAGAGCGGAAAATGGAAAGTGGAGAAATTCGCGGCCTTGCGGGAAAGCGGCGCCTGTGCTATGATGGGCACACGATATCTGGCTATGGAGACGCGGTCCTGTGAAAAGAGCTTGGAGGATTGTCCTGACGGGCACCCTGCTGTGCATCGTCCTGCTGGCGGCGTTTTTCTATCCCCGGGGCGGCGGGAACGTGGATCAGACCGTCCTGGTCTCCGTGGAGTCCGAGCTTTACACGGAGGAGGACATCCAAGACGCGGCCGACGCTGTGCTCGGGTATTTTAAAAAGGGGTTTGACGGCTGCACCCTGACGGGGCTGCGCTGCGCCGGGGACGGGGCCGCCGGACAGTTCGCGAGGCGGGAAGAGCCGTACCAGGTAGACGAGGCCGTCGTGCTCCTCTCCGCCTTTGACGTGGGCAGCTCCGGCGGGGACGGGGCCCTGAATCCGAATTACACCTGTCGGGATTGGGGCTGGGGCCTGGGGCGGAACGCAGGCGGCGCATGGGAGCCTCTCACCTGCGGATACGGCTGAGGGAAAGGAGGGTGCCCATGAGGGACCGGAAGGAAGAGGACTGGCAGTACGCGGCCTCCGGCACGGAGGGAGGTGTGACCCTGTTCGGCGTCCGTATATTTGACTATGAGTGGGAGAGCGCCCGCCGCTCCATAGAAGTCCGGGACCCCCTGCATCATCAGGTATTCACATTCCGCGTCTATACCGTCCGGATCGGCGGAGAGAAGCGCTGTTTTGCCGCCGGGGAGTTCAGCAGCTGCGTCTGGGGATTTTATGTGCCGGACTTTCCCTGACGCCGGGGCCGTCAAGAATCCCTGGGAAAATTTGTGCAAAAAATAACAAAGTGGCGGTTTACAGCAAAAAGAACTCGTGATATAATGACAGAGCACGGAAATTCGGCTGGGGAGAGAGACCGGATTTCCTGTCTTGGAGAGAGGCCGCCTCAGGCGGCGAATTTACAGGAGGTAAGTTTATGGCAAGAAAGTTCAAGTCCATGGACGGCAACAACGCGGCGGCATATGTCAGCTATGCGTTTACCGAGGTGGCGGGGATTTATCCCATCACCCCGTCTTCCCCCATGGCGGACCTGGTGGACCAGTGGTCTGCCGCCGGTCAGAAAAACATTTTCGGCACCACCGTGAAGGTGGTGGAGATGCAGTCTGAGGCGGGTGCCTCCGGTACCGTTCACGGCTCTCTGGCCGCCGGCGCGATGACCACCACCTACACCGCTTCTCAGGGCCTGCTGCTGATGATCCCCAACATGTACAAAATCGCCGGCGAGCTGTTGCCCTGCGTGTTTCACGTGTCCGCCCGGACCGTGTCCAGCCACGCGCTGAACATCTTTGGCGACCACTCCGACGTCATGGCCTGCCGTCAGACCGGCTTCGCCATGCTGGCGGAGGGCAATGTGCAGGAGGTTATGGACCTCTCCCCCGTGGCCCATCTGGCCGCCATCGAGGGCCGTGTTCCCTTCGTGAACTTCTTCGACGGCTTCCGGACCTCTCACGAGATTCAGAAGGTGGCCGTGTGGGACTATGACGATCTGAAAGAGATGTGCGACATGGAGGCCGTGGACGCCTTCCGCAAGCACGCCCTGAATCCCGAGCGGCCCAACATGCGGGGCTCTCACGAGAACGGCGACATCTTCTTCCAGCACCGCGAGGCCTGCAACCCCTACTACGATGCGCTGCCTGACGTGGTGGAGAAATACATGGCCAAAATCAACGCCAAGCTGGGCACCGACTATCAGCTCTTCAATTATTACGGCGCTGCCGATGCGGACCGGGTCATCATCGCCATGGGCTCCATCTGCGACGTGGCCGAGGAAGTCATCGACTATATGAATGCTCACGGCGAGAAGGTGGGCCTGATCAAGGTCCGCCTGTACCGCCCCTGGAAGGCTGAGAAGCTTCTGGCTGCCATCCCCACGTCCTGCAAGAGCATTGCCGTTCTGGACCGCACCAAGGAGCCCGGCTCCCTGGGCGAGCCTCTGTATATGGACGTGGTCAGCTCTCTGGCCAACGCCGGCAGAACCGACGTCAAGGTGATCGGCGGCCGCTACGGTCTGGGCAGCAAGGATACCCCGCCCGCCAGCGTCTTCGCTGTCTATGAGGAGCTCACCAAGGCCGAGCCCAAGCGCCAGTTCACCATCGGCATCGTGGACGATGTCACCCACCTGTCTCTTGAGGAGAAGCCCGCCCCCAACACCGCCGCAGAGGGCACCATCGAGTGCAAATTCTGGGGTCTGGGCGGCGACGGTACCGTGGGCGCCAATAAGAACTCCATCAAGATCATCGGCGACCACACCGACAAATATGTCCAGGCGTACTTCCAGTACGACTCCAAGAAGACCGGCGGCGTCACCGTCAGCCACCTGCGCTTCGGCGACAAGGCCATCCGGTCCCCCTATTATATCAACAAGGCCGACTTCGTGGCCTGCCATGTGCCCGCCTATATCGTCAAGGCATTCCCCATGGTCCGGGACGTGAAGGACGGCGGCACCTTCCTCATCAACTGCCAGTGGACCGATGAAGAGGTCAACAAGCACATGCCCGCCGTGGCGAAACGCTATATTGCCGCCCACAATATCCAGGTCTATACCATCAACGCCATCGACCTGGCCCGGGAAATCGGCATGGGCAAGCGGACCAACACCATTCTCCAGTCCGCGTTCTTCTCCCTGGCCAAGGTGATGCCCGAGTCCGAGGCCATTCAGTATATGAAGGACGCCGCCACCCACTCCTACCTGAAAAAGGGACAGGACGTGGTGGATATGAACCACAAGGCCATTGACGCCGGCGCCACCGCCTACAAAAAGTTTGAGGTTCCCGCCGACTGGGCCGACGCTCAGGATGTCCCCGACAACACCGTCCTCACCGGCCGTCCCGAGCTGGTGGAGCAGGTGAAGACCATTCTGAATCCCGTGGGTAAGATGGACGGCGACAGCCTCCCCGTCTCCGCCTTCGTCAAGCACGTGGACGGCCAGTTCCAGCTGGGCGCTGCCGCCTATGAGAAGCGCGGCGTGGCTGTCAGCGTTCCCACCTGGATGCCCGAGAACTGCATCCAGTGCAACCAGTGCGCCTATGTCTGCCCCCATGCCACCATCCGTCCCTACGCCATGACGGAGGAGGAAGCCGCCAAGCTTCCCGCCGCCGCCAAGGTCGTCGACAAGACCGGCAAGGGCAAGGGCTATAAGTTCACCATCGCCGTGTCTCCTCTGGACTGCATGGGCTGCGGCGTCTGCGTGGGTGTCTGCCCGGGCAAGAAGGGCGAAAAGGCCCTGAAGATGGCTCCCCAGGAGCAGGAGGCCGCTCAGCAGGAGGTCTTCAACTACTGTGTGGCCGAGGTCACCGAGAAGAAGGATCTCCAGGACAACACGGTGCCCGGCAGCCAGTTCCACAAGCCTCTGCTGGAATTCTCCGGCTCCTGCGCCGGCTGCGCCGAGACCAGCTATGCCCGTCTCGTCACCCAGCTCTTCGGCGACCGGATGTATATTTCCAACGCCACCGGCTGCTCCTCCATCTGGGGCGGTCCCGCGGCCACCTCTCCCTACTGCACCAACGCGGAAGGACACGGCCCCGCCTGGTCCAACTCTCTGTTCGAGGACAATGCCGAGCACGGCCTGGGTATGTATCTGGGTCAGAAGGCCATCCGGGACCGTCTGGCGGACCTGACGAAGCAGCTCATTGCGGTGCCTCACACCTATCAGGGCCTGAAGGACGCCGCTCAGAAGTGGCTGGATACCATGGAAGACGGCAAGGCCAACGCCGAAGACACCACGGAGTATGTGAAGCTCCTGGAAGAGTGCGTCATGACCGTGGACGATATCGTTGCCTTCACCGGCAGCCCCGAGGCCGCCAAGGTCTTCGGTGACCAGCTGCCCAAGTTCCAGGCTCACGCCAAGGAGCTGAAGGACAGTGGCGCGAAGTACTGCGACTGCGACGCCTGCAAGCTCTGCCTGGAGATTTTGAAGGATAAGGAATACCTGTCCAAGAAGTCCCTGTGGATCTTCGGCGGCGACGGCTGGGCCTATGACATCGGCTTCGGCGGCGTGGACCATGTCCTTGCCTCCGGCAATGATGTGAACATCTTCGTGTTCGACACCGAGGTCTATTCCAACACCGGCGGCCAGGCCTCCAAGTCCTCCAACATCGGCCAGGTGGCGCAGTTTGCCGCCGCCGGCAAGGAGATCAAGAAGAAGTCCCTGGCGGAAATCGCCATGAGCTACGGCTATGTGTACGTCGCTCAGATCGCCATGGGCGCCAATCCCGCCCAGACCCTCAAGGCCATTCAGGAGGCCGAGGCCTATCCCGGCCCGTCCCTGATTATCGCCTACTCCCCCTGCGAGATGCACAGCATCAAGGGCGGCATGATGAACTGCCAGGCCGAAATGAAGAAGGCCGTGGAATGCGGCTACTGGAACCTGTTCCGCTTCAACCCGGCTGCCGAGGGCTCCAAGTTCACCCTGGACTCCAAGGAGCCTGCCGGCGGATATCAGGAGTTCCTGATGAACGAGGCCCGCTACAGCCGCCTGACCCGCGAGTTCCCCGACCGGGCCAGCGAGCTGTTCCAGCGCAACGAGAAGGCGGCTATGGACCGCTATCAGCACCTGCTGAAGCTCAAGGAGCTGTACGCCGACTGAGGCGCTGCAAAGTCCGCTCCGTTTCCCGTGAACAGTTTCACCCCTGCGGGCGGCGAAGGCCGGAGCGCGGAAGGCTTCTGAATGAAAGAGAGGACCACGGGCATTGCCCGTGGTCCTCTTTTGTGTGAAAGAATAATTGGAAGCTGGAGCGAAATTCTTCAGATGACCGGCAGGCCGGAGTATTTTCGTTGTAGGGCCTGACCCCTTGGTCAGGCCACAGCTTGTCAAAAAACAGTATTTGTAAAAGTGTCGGAAAGGAAGATAGCTACGAAAGGAACCCATCAGGGGTTCCTTTCGTTTTCAATCAAAAGTTTTCAGAACTTCTCACGGGTTCTGAAAACTTGCACAGGCTGTCGAAAATACTTTTTCGACAGCCTGTGGCCTGACCCCTTGGTCAGGCCATTCCCTCAGTGCCGGCCATTCAATCAAGCAGGGTTTTCAGTCCGGCAGCCAGCTCCTCCCCCTGGCTTCGGGTGAGGCCCTGGGCAAAATCCGCGTCCGCCGGAAGCAGTCCCAGGTCCCAGGCCCGGGTCACAGCCTCCTGGCTGCCGCCCTGAGCCAGCGCCGCCGGGACAGGGCCCGCGTGCTTTTCTGCCGGGTCCGGTTTCAGGTTCAGCGCCTCCGCCGTACGACCCAGGAACACCGCTGCCTCTTTCCAGGTGATGGGCCGGGCGGCGGAGAAGGCTCCGTCCGCACCGCCCAGGGTAATTTTCGCTTCCTTGGCCCAGGCCAGGGCGGGGAGATACCACTCGATGCCGAAGCTGTCGGCGAAGGGAAGCTCCTCCCTGATCTCTACACCGGGGCTTCCCGCCGCCTCATAGAGCAGGCCGAGGAAGCGGCCCCGGGTCAGAGGGGCGTCATAGTGGTTGGCGGGGACCAGCTGCTGGTCCGGAGCGGAGATGCAGGCTTCCACAAGGGTGTCCTTTCCGGACAGGGTGTCCGCCAGGGTCTGATACACCAGAATATCCGGCTGCAAAGCCTCCACACCCCGGCCCGCCGCCGCGTCCAGCAGGGTGTTCAGGTCCAGATACTTGCTGGAAACCTGGCCCCGGACCTTGGAATTAGGCAGGGTGAAGGTCTTGACGGCGCCGAAGTGGCAGACGCTGCCTCCGGCGTGCTCTCCCGCCAGGACGCCGCCCATTTCCTGAATTTCCACGGCGTTGATAAGGGCGGAGGAGAAGGTGGCCTCGCCGATGAGCCCCACCAGCCTGGCCCCGTTGTCCATGGCGTTCCGCAGGACTCCGAACAGGGGCCAGATCACCCCGTCAGACCCGCCGCCGTTGTTCCGCAGGTCCAGCAGAATCCGGTCATAGTTCCCTGCTGCCAGGTCCTTGGCCACGGCGGCGGCGAAGTCCTCCATAGGAAGATCCTCCGCCTCCCGGCAGACGTTGTACTGAATATAGTAGACCGCTTCCGTCAGGGGTTTGGCCAGGTAATCGGCGTCCGCCGCCGCCGTCTCCGGCTGGCCCTTGATGAGGCCGGAAATCCTGGCGATCTCCACTTTGCTCATTTCCTCCATGCTCATGGGCTCCAGACGAAGGGTTTTGCCGTTCTTCAGGGTGACGGTCAGGGGCTCCCCGGCCTCCACCAGCCCCAGATACTCATAGATGTCCGCCACATTGCAGGCCTGCCGGAACTGCCGCCGGAGGTGTATCGGATTGTCGGAGTCGAAGAGGGTCCCGTAGGCCTCTGTGATTTCCTCCACCGGCTTTCCGGCGAGAGACGCGACCTCCTGACACAGCAGGTCCTTCTCCTCCGGGGGCACGGCGGAGAGATACCAGCTCTAGCCCCGCCGGAGCAGGGCGAAGGGATAGGCCCGGAGGTCCGCCGCGCCGCCGATGGAGACCGAGGTGTGGGAGTCCCCTGTCAGGGCCGTCAGGCGCATGAGATCCAGCAGAAATTCCGTGTCGCTTTCGGTTTCCAGCCGGGCTTCAATCTCCGCCTTCAGGGCCAGGAATTCGGATTCCGGCGTGTTGGCAAAGGCGTCCGGGTGGGCCTCCAGCAGGACCTTTTCATAGAGAAAGTCCAGGTCCTCCTGCCGCTGTCCGGCCTTCGGCGGCTCCGCCGCCATAGCCGGAATAATCAGCAGCGCCGCCAGGCAGAGCCCCAGGACCCGCCGGAACAGAGTGTGCTTCATGATGATTCCTCTCCTTTGCTAATCGAATAATACAATAGTACAACCGAAGAGCTGAAAAGTCAAGCCCCTTTTTTTATACGGCGGAACCGGCGGAAATTCTTCAACCGTTCCGAAAAAAAGCGGGCCCCGGAGGATTCTCCGGGACCTGCTGTACGCGCTTTTGGACTCAGCCGCCGGGACCGTGAGGCGCATCGTTTCCCCGGGCGGCGGCCCGGCAGTCCTCCAGAACCCTCTGGCAGTGACGGCTGATGATGACACGGAGAACCACCGTGCTGACCAGCATAATCAGGGCCCAGAGGAGGAGGACGAAGACTGCCAGAACGGCCGCCGTCGCAATGAACAGCAGAAAGGAGTGGGACTCAGGCCGGTCCAGATGGGCCTCCAGCCGTTCCGCCAGTTCCTTCACCGCCCCGCGGCGGAAGATGTCCGTCAGACCCACATACCGGATAGCCGCCCGGTAGGGAACATCCAGGGAGAGGGCGGTCAGGTCCATGTAGAGATCCACCGCCTCGTCCCAGTCCTCTTGAGCCCGGAGCCACAGGTCCAGAGAGGAGAGGGCGGAAGTGGCATAGCTGATGTAGTACAGGGGGCTTTGGAAATTGTGGGAGACCTCCACCCAAGAGTCGCTTTCCTCCTGTTCCTCTGCATAGACGTAGCCGTACTGCTCTGAAACCTGCTTGAAAAGGCGGTTGATATCCTCCAGACTCATGTCCGGGTCCTGATAGACAGCCGTCTGGAACTCGTCGTACATGCAGCCCTCCAGGACGGAATTCAGGATGTTGGAGAGAATGACCGTCGTGTAGGTGCCGCCGTATTCCTCCCCAAACACCTGGTCTGCGCAGGAGGTAAATAACAGCTCCAGCGTCTGGGAATGAATTTCTCCCACGTCGATGTTGAAGCCCGCCCAAAGCTCGTGGGTGGCCGAGTGGAAGGTCTCGTTGAAATGGCCGAATTCGTGGACAGTGTCGCTGTAATCCTGACAGGTTCCGTAGGGACTGTTGAAGATGAAGGCGGAACCATAGGCCGGCAGGCCGATGGTGTAGCCGGTGGGGAGCTTGGAGTCGCTGGCCTCGATATCGTAGAGGTGATGGTCCCGCATAAAGTCGAAGGTACGGCCAAGCTCCGGGTCCAGGCGGCGGATGAAGGGCTGGATGCCGTCCAGAATCTGTTCCCCGTCGGCCCGGCCCCGGCGGGACAGCTCCCGAAGCTCCCGGCTGCCCACGTGGTCCAGAACCTTTTCACTGAGGGGCACGATGTATGCCTTGACGGCCTTTTGCAGGGACTGGGCCCGCTGTACGCTGTAATCCCGGCTGTATTCCACCTCATAGGAGTACTCGGCGTAGTTTTCATAGCCGTTCATCACGGCGATCCGCGTCCGCAGCTGAACCAACCGGCGGTAGAGCTCCCCGGCCTGCCGGGCCCGCTCCTCCTCCGAGAGGCCGGGCCGGGCCATGATCTGATCGTATTCCAGGGTCAGCCGGGTTTCCTCCTGAAACAGGGCGGCTTCCTCCTCTGTCAGGGGCTCGTAGTCCCGGAGGGCCTCCGCGGCGCCCTCGCCGGCCTCGGCGTCGATGATGTCCCAATAGGGGGTATCCGCCAGCAGGGCCAGGGCGGAATAGACGCGGTCAAAGAGCCGGTCGCTCTGGGCGGCGATGT
Source organism: Oscillospiraceae bacterium (assembly GCA_910575505.1). GTDB lineage: Bacteria > Bacillota > Clostridia > Oscillospirales > Oscillospiraceae > Oscillibacter. The sequence goes on along the minus strand of CAJTFK010000002.1, from coordinate 68,625 downwards.
TCTCCGCCGCCTGAGCTGCCGCCTCCGCGTCGGGGCCTGCGGCCTGGGCGTCATAGGCAATTCCGATCAGGGAGCTTTGGGTGGAGAGAATATTCAGCTCCGCCAGAATTTCGCCGTAGAGGGACTGGACCCGGGTCCGGGCCTGGGGATCTTCCCTCTGGCCCTGGGGGGAGGCGCACAGATCTTCCAGGGCCGTCAGGGCTGCCTGGAGCTTCGTTTCGTCAAAGCCGGAGGCGTCCATGTCGGCGTAGTCCACCGGCAGGTGTTCCTTCTCCGGATAACGGCTGTCCGCCGCCAGGGCCGGCGCCAGCAGGGCCGGCAGCAGTGCCAGAACGATCAGAAATCTGGAAATGGTTCGCATAGCATACTCCTTAAATCGGGTGGAAAAACGGGTGGATAAAGGGGAAGAACTCACCGCAGGCGGCGGGCCAGCCGAAGTGTGCTGAGAATATCCAGCACCGGCAGAAACTGGCAGAGGGCATGAACGCCGGAGACTGGGACCCCCTGCCGCCTCACGGTCCGGAGATAGAAGAGGCCTACCAGCCCGGTCTGGACCACCGTCAGGCAGGTGAAGCCGACAGGAATGGGCAGGAGCGCAAAGAGGATGCCCCGGGAGGCCATGATAAACAGGCCCCAGACAAAGACGCTCCAGAGAAAATTCAGAATGTAAAAGGGGATGGAGCACAGCTTCAGAAAGAGCCACCAGGTCCGCAGGAGGCCGGCCTCTCCCCGCCGCGCCGCCCGCCATGCGGAGACAGCGCAGGCCCAGCCTGCCAGCTGCACCAGCAGCATTACCGCCAGATAGAGCAGCAGCCCGGTGCACAGACCGCTCCAGCCGTCCTCCCGGCCCGCCAGAAGGGGGACGCCGATAGGGACGGCGACGCTGAGGGCCAGGTGCAGATACATGCCAGCGAGAAAACATTTGGCCGATTTCATAAAAGGACCTCCTTGCGCATGGGTCTGCCCGCCGGTCAGAGTCCGTTGACGATCCGCTGGGGCCGCCGCCCCGCCATCAGCTCCCCCAGATTTTCAAACAGCATCCGGTAGACGTTCCGGAAGGCGGTCTGGGTGATGCCCGCCTGGTGCGGGCAGAGGAGAATCCGATCCGGAAACTCCCGGGCCAGCAGAACCAGAGGATGATCCGCCGGCACCGGCTCGGGGACGTAGTTGTCAAAGGCCGCTCCCGCCAGACAGCCGGAGCGCAGAGCCTCCCCCAGGGCGTCGTTGTCGATGAGGCCGCCCCGGGCGGTGTTCACCAGATAGGAGCCGGGCCGCATGTGGCTGAAAAAGTCCCGGCCGATGAGTCCCTCCGTCTCCCGGTTGGCGGGAATATGGAGGCTGACGATGTGGCTGCGCTCCGCCAGCTCATAGAGGGGCAGGTATTCCATGTCAAAAGCCGCCTCCGTAGCCGCATCCCGACGATGGCGGGACCAATAGCAGAGTTTGCTGCCGTTGGCCCGCAGACGCTCCGCCGCCGCCCGGCCAATGGCCCCGAAGCCCACCAGACCAACCGTGGAGCTGGCCAGGTCCTCCGGAACGTTCCGCTCCAAAATGGGCACCACCTCGCCCTGACGGCCCTCCAATACCATGCGGTGGCCCCAGAGCGTCCGGCGGAGGAGCATGGTCATCATCATGACGGCCTGCTCTGCCACCGGCCCGGCGTTGCACCCGGCGTTGTTGCAGACGTAAATCCCCCGCTTCCGAGCGGTTTCCAGATCAATCAGGTCAAAGCCCACGCCTTCGCTGTGGATCAGCCTCAGGTTTGGCATCCGAGAAATGAGACTTTCCCGAATGGGAGTGATGGGGGAAACCAAAATAACCTCCGCGTCTCCCGCCGCCGCCAGCCAGTCCGCCTCGGTGCCCCGGCGGTCGCAGAAAATCAGCTCCGCCGCCCGGAAGGCCGGCGTGTCCGGCGCGAAGGTGTCATAGCGGAATTTGGGTGTAATGACCATTACCTTCACGGCGCTTCCTCCTGTTCGGTCTCTCCCGCTGCCGCCGCCACGTCCGCGGCGGTGAGGCGTGTCAGATCCTCCCGGGTGACGGTCTCCAGCGCCGCCAGACGGCCCGCCTGGGCCACCAGCAGCTTTTCAAAGATGTTCCGCACCCCCCGGGCGTTGCCGAAGGAGACGGAATGCTCCCTGCTCTCCCGCTCCAGAAGCTGCTTCAGTGCCCCGGCGGCGTCCTCCTCCAGCTCATAGCAGCCCTTTTTGCATTGCATCCGGAAAATATCCAGCAATTCCTCCGGGCTGTAGTCGTCGAAGTGGAGGAAGCGGTTGAACCGGGATTCCAGACCCGGGTTGGAGTGGACGAAGTCGTCCATCAGCCCGTCGTACCCGGCGGTGATGACCACCAGATCGTCCCGGTGGTCCTCCATGGCCTTCAACAGCGTGTCAATGGCCTCCTGACCGAAGTCGTTGTCCGACCGGCCGTTGAGGGCGTAAGCCTCGTCGATGAACAGCACGCCCCCCAGAGCCTTTTCGATGACCTTGCCGGTTTTCAGGGCGGTCTGGCCCACATACCCCGCCACCAGTCCGCTGCGGTCCACCTCCACCAGCTGTCCCTTGGAGAGAATGCCCAGGCTGTGGTAGATCCGTGCCATCAGCCGTGCGATGGTGGTTTTGCCGGTGCCGGGATTGCCGGAGAACACCATGTGCAAGGACAGTTCCGTCACCGGCAGGCCGTTGTCCTTCCGGAGCTGGTGGATGGTCACCAGATTGATGAGGTTCCGGACCTCCTGCTTCACCGACGCCAATCCGATGTAGCTGTCCAGCTCCTTTTGCAGGTCCTCCAGCTTCTCAGGGGGATCGATGGTCTCCGAAGCCGCCGGGGTTTCCGCCGGGGCCTCGGGCCGGCGCTCCGGTTCAGCCGGGGGCCCGGAGACCGGGACCCCGCCGGAGGAGCCCTGCTCCGTCAAAGGCGCACCCCAGAAGTCGGACCCCATCCGGCGGAGATTGTGTTCCGTCAGGGTCTGGATGACCTCCAGCTGCTGGAGGATGATTTCGTCTTTTTTGTCCCGTTTGTCCATATCTTTATCCTTTCAGCAAATCGGTACGGGCCAGCCCCTGAAAGAGGCAGGCTGCCGCCAATCCGGTCAACGTGCCGCTAAACAGGGATACCCCCAGCAGGACCGGCAGATAATAGAGGGGAGCCCCATTCCCCAGCGTCAGCACAGCGGCGGCGATCTGGCCGCAGCTGTGGGCCGCCGCCCCGCCGATGGATACCCCGTAGATGGACAGCCGCCGGCTGTGGGACAAGGCGATCATCGCCGCCATAGCCGAGAACCCGCCCAGAAGGGAATAGAGCACGGCGTTCATGTTTCCGGCAAAGAGGGCCCCCAGAAAGCACCGGGAAAATAAGATCATCAGCGCCTGAACAGGCCCCAGCACATAGAGGGCAAAGAGGGTCACAATGTTGGCAAGCCCCAGCTTTACCCCCGGCAGCGGAATGGCCAGGGAGAGGGGAAAGAGGTTTTCCAGATAGCTCAGGGCCAGGGCCAGGGCCGTCAGCAGGGCACAGGTTGTTAACTGCTTGGTAGTCAGCCGCATGATTCCCTCCTTAAAACCAGGAATGAGAAATCAGGAATACTGAGGCGGCGGAAAATTCCTCATTCCGAACCCCCCATTCCTGATTATCCCAGGACCGCGTCCAAAGCGTCCGGGTCCCTCTGACCGCCCTCCAGACGGATGATAACGCGAGCCGGGAGACAGACGATGCTCTGGCCCGACCGGTCAATAATTCCGGTGTGTACGCAGTCCTGAGTGGGGCAGTCGGACAGAGCTACGCGGATTCCCGTCGTTCCGCCGGGGGGCGGAGCATTGAGCGGCGGACCCTCGTAATCAATCCCAAGAACTACAGTCAGAGTATAGCCGTTTCCGTGGTAGGTCCGGGGCGCTTCCAGCAGGTCCGCCGGGGCGAAGCGGTCCGCCTCCTCCCCGTCGATGATGACCACCGCTGTCAGCTCCCCGTTCTCTCCGCCGCCCTGCCACTGGAAGAAGGCCAGCCCCAGAGCCAGCAGGAGCACCACCAGCGCCGTGAGACCGTCCCAGACCGTGGGCCGGAGCTCAGGAGGCCGTCTCATAGACATAGCCGCTCTCTTCGCTGGGGACAAAGGCAAACCGGCCGGTCTGGTCGGCCACCACGACCCGCCCGTCCTCCGTCACCAGCACCAGGCTGAACAGCGCCCCGTTCTGCCGGCTCCTCCAGAACTCCAGGGCCTTCGCCTCCCCCATGGTGAAGAGGGCGGTGGAATAGGCGTCGCACATGGCGCCGTTTCCGGCCCCCGTGCCCGCTACCACCGTGACGGAGGTGAGCCCGCTGTCCGCCGGCTTTCCTGTGGCGGGGTCGATGATGTGGTGATACCGCTTCCCGTCCTGCTCAAAATAACGCTGATAGCTGCCGGAGGTGACGGCAAAGGCGTCCACCAGCTCCAGCACGCCCACCAGGGCCTCCTTGTCATCGGGATGGGCCGGGTCCTGAATGCCCACCCGCCAGGGGGTTCCGTCGGGCCGGTCTCCCCAGGCCAGGACGTTGCCGCCCAGATCTGCCAGAGCCCTGGGGACGTCGTACTCGTTGAAGACCGTGCAGAGCCGTCCGGCGGCGTAGCCCTTGGCGATGGCACCCAGGTCGATGGACTGCCCCGGCCCCAGGGCGGCGGCCCGGTCCTCCACGGTCACGGCGGAGCCGTCCACCAGAGGGAGAAGCCGGTCCAGCTCCGATTGTGCCGGGACCTGGAAGCTGTCGGTGGTAAAGCCCCAGGCGGAAACCACCGGGGCCACAGTGATGTCAAAGGCGCCGCCGGTCTCCTCATAGTACTGCCCCGCCTGGCGCAGGATGCCGGCCAGCTCCGTTTCCTCCTCGCTCAGCTCCAGAGAGCCGGCGGCGTTGAGCCGGGACACGGCGCTGTCCGGGTCCGTCCGGGAGAACAGGGCTTCCAGTTCCCGGATAGCGTCCTCGCAGGCATAGGCGGCGGCGGGGGAGCGTTCGCCGTAGGTGGTGATGAGCATGGCGGTGTCCATGGCGATGACCTGGATGCTCTCCCGGGCCGTGTCCGGGTCCGCCGGCGTCATGGCACAGCCGGTCAGCGCCAAAAGCAGCGCCGTCCAGAGACAAAAGATGCGACCTTTCATAGCAAAAATCCTTTTCCGCCCTGCTCCAGCGGGGCAAAGCCTCCTTTTTTGTCGTTAACCCTTAGTATATCACGGCTCACGCCGCATCTCAACGGGGAAATTGGGGTATTCCGCGAAAAAAAACGAAGATGCGGGATGTTGCCCTTGCAAAAGAAAAAAAAGTCTGATATACTATTAAGGCGTGTCGGCGGGTCCGTCTTTCCGCCGGTTGTGTTCCTAAAGAAATTATCACCTTGGAGGTCTTGATAAATGGCAAAGAATCCGAATAACAAAAACAAAGCCAGATCCATCAAGCGGGACGATGCCCTGACCGGCGGAATGATTTTTTTCGTTGCCGGATGTATTGCGGAGTTCTTTCTCTGGGCTGTTCGCCGCTATTATATCAACGGCTATATTGACGAGGCCCTCCTCTGGCACGACCGGCTGAAGGTATTTGCCGGAGTGGGTGTCGCGGTGCTGCTGGCGGGCGTGGCGCTCAGCGTGCTTTGGAAGAAGGACGCCGGAAAGCGCGTGTTCGGCTGGGCTCTGGGAGCCCTGGGGGCGTTTTTTGCCGCGGGCAGCATTTTGATCCGGATGTATGAGAGCTCTGCCGTGACCCTTCTCAGCGTGGTGGTTCCGGTGGGCATGGTCCTCAGCATCCTCTGGGCGCTGTATGACCGGGAATGCTCTGTAGCGCTGACGGTGCTGTGCGCCTCTCTGATCGTGGTCTGGGTCTGCCGGAAGCTCATCAGCAGCATGGCCCTGGGAATTCCCGTCCGCATCATCGCCGTGATCTATCTGCTGGCGGTAGCGGCTCTGGTGTGGCTGGTTAAGCAGGGCAAGCTGGGGAAGCTCTTGCCCGCCAATGCCGATATCCTTCCCCTCTATATTGCCGGCGGCCTGTCCGCCGCGGCCATTCTGGTGGCGCTGTTCAGCGCAACCGCCGCCTATTATGCCATGTGGTGCCTGGGCGTGGTGGCGTTTGCCCTGGCGGTATATTACACGGTGAAGCTGCTGTAAGACCGAAAGCAATCAAAAAAACCCCCGCTGTCCTTCGGGACGGCGGGGGTTCTTTATTCTTTTCGTTTCAGCTGTGCCGAACGGTCCATGAGCCCGCGCCCCCTGTGAGCGCCATCAGCCGGGCGGCGGAGAAATGCCGGGGGTTCAGATAGGGAACCCCCTCGTCAATCAGGGAAAAGAGCTGGAAGTCGAAGGGAAGGGTCTCGTCGTCCAGAAAGCTGTCGTCAATCCAGAGGAGCCCGGAAAAGGGCTCCGGCAGAGTCTCCGGGCAGGCGCATTGCAGCAGCTCCTGTTCAAAAGAAGACAGGGGGATATGCACCATGCCGTAATCCGCCGTATGGGCCTGAAAGATGGAAAAATGCCGCTCCAGTACGAAGGCCCACTCATAGCCGGAGGAGACCCAGGCAACAAGGTTCTCCGGCGCTGTCTCCACCGCCTCCGTCAGGTCGTCCACAGCGGGGTCACAGTAGACGGCCAGCCAGTGGAAGTCCCGATTGCCGCCCCCCTCGCCGGACACATAGTAATGGCCCACAAAGGCCTCCAGCCACCCGCTCAGGGAGATATCCGGCTTTTTTCGCTGTTTGGTGTGGCCGATGTAAGCGCTCAGCTCCAGCATCTCATCCCTCCGTCACTGCACGTACAGCCCCATCACCTTTTTATGGGGCTCGGTGAAGGCCCCCAGCTGAATATCCATGCCGATCTCAAAGGCCCGGTCCCAGGGGAAGCGGTAGTCCTCCAGCGCCGTGCCGCCCCAGCCCCGTTCCTCATAGGGCTCCAGAGAGACGGCGAAGTTGCTCCGCTCCAGATTCCGGAGGACGTCCCCGGCGGCGGCGTCCATGCCGGTCTCCAGCCGGGTCTGAATGGCGGCCCGGTCGATATCGGGAACCCAGAAGTTGTTGGGATCTCCCGCCAGATCGTTCCGGATGTAAGCCAGCAGATCGTTCCGGACGATGTTCTTGTAGCAGAAATCCTTGACCACGCTGTCCGCCAGAGTCCGGGCCCAGGCCCGGTCCATGGAGTCTGTCACGGCTCCGTGATCCAAGGCGGCATACCGGGCCGCGCCGTGGCTCAGGGCGGTGCCGGTGACAATGGCCATGTCCAAAAACCCCGCATAGCTGAGGAGCCAGCCCAATTCGCATTCCTTCGTCAGGGCCTGGTGGAAGGCGGTGCCGTAAGTTCCGTTGCTGGCGTCGATGAGGATGGTGGGCCGACGGTTCACCCGGTTGTCCTGAAGGGCCTGAATCAGCTCGGTGTAATAGGCCTTCTTCTGCCCCTCTTCTGCGGGCTGGGTCAGCACCAGAATCTGCAAACCAGCGGACAGATGGTTAGAGGACTGGTCCGTCAGGCGGAAGAAGGCGAAGTGTTCCGCCATGATTTCGGTGAGAGGCTGGAAATCGTAGTCACAGGCGGGCCGGTCCTCGGTGCCGCCGAAGTACCGCACCGCCGCCGTGCCGCTCCACGGGACACGGGAATCGGACTCGTCCAGATACATCCGGGCCACCGCCTTAAAGGCCAGGTCGTCCACCCCGGAGAGGAGCCAGTCCAGGGCTTCCCCGTCTGCGCCGGTCCGGAGGCCCCTGCGCAGGTAGGCAATTTCATTTTTCTGAATGCAGTCCTCCAGAGAGGAATCGTCGATGCCGATGAGAAGCCGGAATCCCTCGTGGCCCGGCTGGCTCAAAATCCGCTGGACCTCGTCGGAAAGGCGGAGCTTCTGTTCCCGGGACTCGATGAACTGGGAGACGAAGCGCTGGGGCTGGAAATAGCTGTCGGCGCTGGCCGCCTCCATCTGCCGGGCCGCCCCGTCGTAGGGGTCCGCCCCGTCGGGGCCCCGCCAGTAGGTTTCCAGAACGTTTTCGACGGTCAGATCCGTCTCCGCCAGTGTCTCCCGAGGCTGGGCCCCAAAGGCCCGCATCCAGTTGTAGTGCTCCAGACGGGCCCCCTGATAGCCCACGGTGACATTGGCCAGCCGCATGACGGAATCCAGCAGCCAGACCACATTGTCCGGGTCCTCCGCCAGCACCGCCAGCAGGTTTTCCAGCAGCTGGGAGACGTGGACGGAGCCGCCCTCCGGCAGAGGGAGGACACAGGCCTCCGGGGATAAATCCCGGGAGCTGACCAGTCCCCCGTAAAGAAGCTGGTCCAGGGAGAGAATATAACGGTCGCAGCCCGTCGCCTCCTGGTCCAGCACCCACTGGAAGAGCTTTGCCCGGTCGCCGTACTGGGTGCCGTTCTCGTTGAGGGGCTGACCGTCCAGGGCGGTGCGGTACAGGTCCAGGTCCGGCATGGTCAGGGCATAGCCCAGGGACTCCGCCAGGTAGACCACCCGTTCCACATTGTCCGGCCGGTCGTCCAGAGGCACATAGGCGACGGCCTCGCCGGAGGCGGACTCACCGGAGACGGGTTCACTCTCCACCGGCCATGGCTCCGTCCGGACGGCACCGCAGCCCGTCAGGGTCAGGAGGAGCAGAAGAGCCAGAAGCAGCGAAAGAAAACGTTTTTTCATCAAAACCTCTTTCTGTCCTGTAAAAATACACCGATTTGCATTGGCGTTCCTGATATCAGGGAAACCCTTGTGATGCCCGCCCCTGCACGGGCGGGAACACAAAAAATCGGGCCTGAAAAACAAGGAATTAGGAACCAGGAATTCTGAACCAGTCAATTCCTCATTCCTAATTCCTGAAGGGATTAAAGGCCGAAGCCGCCCAGATTCAGCCCGCCGGTGACGCCGTCAATGGCCTGGTCCATGGCCTCCCCGGCCTGGCGCAGAGCCTCGTTGACGGCGGAGACCACCAGGTCCTGAAGCATTTCCACGTCCTCCGGGTCTACGGCCTCGGGCCTGATGGAGAGGGAGACCACCTCTTTTTTGCCGTTTGCCACGGCCTCCACCGCGCCGCCGCCGACGCTGGCGGTGAAGGTGCGGGCCTCCACCTCCTCCTGAGCGGTGTTCATCGCCTCCTGCATCTGGGCGATTTTCTGCTGGACCTCCGCCTGACGCTGTGCGCCGGTGGCTTTCATGCTGCCGCTGCTGAAGCCGCGGCGTGCGCTGTAACCCATAATCGTTTCTCCTTTCTGTGCGCTTTAATCAATGTGGATATTTTCATATTGACTGCCGAATTGCAGCAGCCGTTTCCGGTTTTCCTCCGGGCCGGCACTGGGGGGCGCGCCCTCCTGAAAAAGGATGCGCTCCGGCGCGGCGGCCAGCTTTTCCAGCTCCTCTCCCAGAATGCTCCGCACCCGGTCGTTATCCAGCCGCCCCAGGGTTACCTCGTCCGGGGCGTAGACGGTCAGCAGGCCGTCCGAAAAAACGCCGCCGCACATGGTCAGGAAAGAGCCGTACATAGGAGGCAGACGGCTTTTGCAGATATCCGTCAGGGTCCGCCACCAGTTTGCCTCCAGCTGGGGAGGCGGAGCGGAGGCCTTGCCGCCGCCGGGCGGCGGGGGCTCCGGTGTTGAGGCCGCCTTCGGAAGGGGCACCTCCGGCGGGTCCTGAATGCTCCGGTCCGCCTCCCGGGGAGACGGCGGGGCATCCGGCGGCGGAGGTGTGAAGGATGCTTTCGGGGGAGGCGCCTCCGGGATATCATAAATCTTCCGGTCCTCCTCCTCGGGGGGCGGCGGGGGCTCCTCCGGCAGGGGGGGGAGCTCCTCGTCCGGGCTGTCATAGACCCTCCGGGGACCGTCTGCCGGGGGGGCGGCCGGTTTTTTCGGATTTTCCGGTTTTTCCGTCGGGGCTCCGTCCTGGTGATGAACAGGGGGCGGCGCTTCCGAAGGAGAGGAAACGGCCTGGGCCAGCTGTGCCCGGGCGGCAAGGCGGTCCTCCAGCCGCTGAATGCGGGCGTCCAGGGCCGATAGGTCCCCGGAGAGGCTTTCGTCGCACAGGCGGAGCAGGCATAGCTCCGTGTCCGTTCGGCGGCTGGCGCTGTTATAGAGCTCCGCCGCTGCCTGCTGGAGGGTGGAAGCGATATAAAGGAAGCGGTTCCCCGCCGCCTTCCGGCTGAGCCGGTCCAGGGCGGCGGCGTCATAGCCGCCGGACAGCAGAGCGCCGCCGCCTTCAGGGGCGGTCTTCCGCAGCAGCAGGTCCCGGGTGAGGGCGGAGAGCTCGGAGAGAACCGCCCCCATGTCCTTTCCGCTGCTGTAGAGCTGGTCCAGCAGCAGCAGGGCCGACTGGGGATCCCGGTTCAGAATGTGCTCCATCAGCTGGGCGGTCTGGAGGTTCCCCGCCAGGCCCAGCACCTCCAGCACGGCGGCGCTGTCAACGACGCCCTCGCTGGCGGCGCACTGGTCCAGCAGGCTCAGGCCGTCCCGGAGAGCTCCGTCCGACAGTCGGCTGAGAAGCTCCGCGCCGTCGGCGGTCAGCTGGATATGCTCCTGTCCGGCCACATACAGCAGCCTCTGCGCGATGGCCTGAGGCGGAATGCGGCGGAAGGAATAGCGCTGGCACCGGGAGAGGACGGTGGGCAGGACCTTGTGGAGCTCCGTGGTAGCCAGAATGAACATCAGGTGCTCCGGCGGCTCCTCCAGAATTTTCAGCAGGGCGTTGAAGGCCGCGTCGGTGAGCATGTGGACCTCGTCGATGATATAGACCCGCTTTTTTACCTGAGCAGGAGAATAAATGGCTTTGCTCCGCAGCTCCCGGACCTGGTCCACGCCGTTGTTGGAGGCGGCGTCCAGCTCCCAGACGTCCAGAAAGTCCCCTTTCTCAATACCCAGACAGGAGGGGCATTGGCAGCAGGGGTTCCCGTCGACAGGGTGCTCACAGTTCACAGCCTTGGCCAGAATTTTGGCGCAGGTGGTCTTGCCGGTGCCTCGGGTACCGGTGAAGAGATAGGCGTGGGAGGTTCGGCCCTCGGCCACCTGACGGCGGAGATTTTCGGTGATGTGCTCCTGGCCGATGACGTCGGCAAAGGTTTTGGGCCGCCATGTTCGATAGAGTGCCTGATACACCGGATCACCTCTTCAGGAATTAGGAATGGGGAGTATTGTGAGACGCGGCACAAAATAAGGTCAGACGTTTGCAAAGGCCGGGCTTCCGTCCGCGTGGGACAGGCTGAAACACAGGTCGATTGCGAGGCGCGGCGCAAGAAATCCTCCGTACGCAGCTGCGGAGCCGGCGCCCTCACGGCACATGAAACATCCCGCTTAATGCTGCTCGGTTCCCCGCCTGACATGGTTCGCGGGCATCCATTGCGCGAGACCGGCTCCGCAGCTGCCTGCGGAGGACTGCTTTTGTTATTCTACTATATTCTTTCCCAAATGGCAACAGGAAATTTCACTCCGGGATAAACTCTTTTGCAATTCTTCCCTTCATGCCTTCCGAGACCCATCCGGCAGATAGACCAATACCTCCTCTACCCTGCAATCCAGAATCCGGCAGATATCATCCAATGTGGCGGTGGAGATGTTCCGCTCGTGCTTCAATGCGTCCAACGTCCCCTTGCTGAAATGATAGTCCTTAATCAGCGTGTAGGTGGTCACATTCTTCTTTCGCATGGTCTCCCAAAGGGGACGGTATGAAATCACAAGAAGCACCTCCTTGTGATTTCTATTATATTTTCCCTGATTTATATTGAATATACCCGAGATATCGGGTATAATGCGGGAGGAGGTGATCAATGTGGAATGGTCTGTTCTGGAACGTCTGATGGCTCAGGCGATTGGGTATGAAGTAATCAAGTTCTTAAAAGAGGAGGGGCGTCTGGAGGCGCTTTTCCAGACAGCGGAATCGGAGGCCGTGCAGGCGTTGGAGGAAATACGCCGGGTTTTAGATGATGATACGGCGGAGGACCCGAACTGTTTCTGGCGGATCGAGCGGATTGTAACCGAATTTGAATCCAGAGGACTTGGAACAGCGCAGCATGATTGGTGAGGCTGAAAAATCTCCAAATCCGCAGCATGTTCATTCCGCCGGGACGCATCGAGGAAATGACGGGATGGGGAGAGGGCGGTGTCAAATAGCAATCAGACTGCGAAAGTCCACGCCGCCGGAAATCAAAAACCCGCCCGCCGGAGCTCCGGCGGGCGGGTTGGCTTGTGAATTACTGCTTGCTGTCCACAGAGAACATATAAGCAATGAGCTCCACCATCTTGTTGGCATAGCCCCACTCGTTGTCGTACCAGGAAACGACCTTCACGAAGTTGTCGGTCAGAGACAGGCCGGCCTTCTTGTCGAAGATAGAGGTGCGGGGATCGCCCAGGAAGTCGGAGGAAACAACATCCTCGTCGGTATAGCCCAGAACGCCCTTCAGCTCGCCCTCGCTGGCTTCCTTCATGGCCTTGCAGATGTCCTCATAGGAAGCGGGCTTCTCCAGACGGACGGTCAGATCCACCACGGACACGTCCAGAGTGGGGACGCGCATGGAGATGCCGGTCAGCTTGCCGTTCAGCTCGGGAATGACCTTGCCCACGGCCTTGGCAGCGCCGGTGGAGGAGGGGATGATGTTGCCGGTGGCGGCACGGCCGCCGCGCCAGTCCTTCATGGAGGGGCCGTCCAGCAGCTTCTGGGTGGGAGTGACAGAGTGGACGGTGGTCATCAGGCCCTCAATGATGCCGAACTTCTCGTTCAGAACCTTGGCGATGGGGGAGAGGCAGTTGGTGGTGCAGGATGCGTTGGACACGAAGGTCATATCAGAGGTGTACTTCTGATTGTTGACGCCCATAACGAACATCGGGGTGTCGTCCTTGGAGGGGGCGCCCATGACAACGTGCTTCGCGCCGGCGTCGATATGGCCCTGGCAAAGGTCCTTGCTCAGGTGCTTGCCGGTGCACTCGCAGATATACTCAGCGCCCACGGAGGCCCAGGGAATCTCGGCAACGTTCATCGCGGTCAGGACCTTGAACTCCTTGCCATTGACAACCAGGCTGTCGGCGGTATAGGAAATCTCGCCGTTGAAGCGGCCGTGTACGCTGTCATACTTCAGCATATAGGCCATATACTCAGGATTCATAAAGGGGTCGTTGACGGCAACAACCTCGACATCGTCACGGCCCAGAGCGGCGCGGAAGACAACGCGGCCAATGCGGCCAAATCCATTGATACCGATTTTCGCTTTCATGATAATTTACTCCTTTCAATACTCGGGCACGTGAGCGTGCCGTATAAACGATTGCGTAAGCGTTTCTCTGCTGTTTTCATGGGATATCGTACCACGCTGTGAAGTTTTTGGCAATTGTCATTTCAAATAACAATCAGTGGCCCCGATTGTGAAAAATTTATAATAAATCCTTAAAAATTTGCGTGGTTTTCTCCGCCGCGAAGGGGAAAAGGCCGGAAAAGACCTTGACGGATGTCCCATGCTGTCTTATACTTGTAAAGACACTCGAATTACGCAACAAATTTATAGTTACGCAAAGGGCAGACAGCATGAAAGTAACCATCAGCGACGTGGCCCGGCTGGCGGGAGTTTCCACTGCCACCGTTTCCCACACCATCAACAATACACGGTATGTCTCCGCCGAAACCAAGGACCGGGTTTACCGCGCCATTGCGGAACTGGGCTATACGCCGGACGCCTCCGCCCGGAGCTTCCGCACCGGCAAGAAGAAAACCATCGGTTTCATTGTGCCGGACATCTCCAACAAGTTTTTCGCCACCATGATTGAGTCCGTGGAGACCTGCCTTTCCGCCCAGGGCTACCACTTGATTATTGCCAACACCAAAGAGAGCATGGAGCGGGAGGAGAGCAGCATCCGCATCCTCACGGCGGGTCTGGTGGACGGGCTGCTGGTGGCCAGCACCATGGAGAGCTTTGAGCGGCTGGACGGGCTGGTGCCCGCCGGGTTCCCGGTGGTGCTGGTAGACCGGACCTTTGAGGAAAAAAAGTATGCGTCCGTCTGCGTCTCCAATTTCCAGCCCATTTACCGCAGCGTCTGCCGTCTGGCAGCCAGGGGCTGCCGAAGGGTGGGCATCATCGGCGGCATACCCCGGCTGTCCACCACCAGGGAGCGGATTTCCGCCTACAGAGAGGCGGCGGCGGACTGCGGGCTGACCATGGATCCTGGTCTGATTCAGTACGGGGATTCCATGGAAGCCGGGGCCCCCCGCTGTCTGGACGCCCTGCTGGAGCAGAACTGCGACGGCATTGTCATCTGTCAGGGGCTGATGGCGTCGGTGTCCCTGTCCTATCTGCGGAAAAAGGGCCTGCTGCCGGGGCGGGACCTGTCTCTGGTCAGCTTCGTAGATTATAATATCCAATCTTACGATCTTTATTATGACCAGGTGGACCGCATTATCCAGCCCGTGGAGGAGCTGGGCCGGACGGCGGGGGAACAGATTCTCCGCCGCATCGAGAAGCCGGACGCGCCGGTGCTGGAACGGGTGCTGACGTCGGAATACCGGCCCTGCGGAGAGTGAGGATCCGGAGCCCTGCCAATGGCCCGTTGCCCAAAGGGCGGAACGCCCCGCCGGAGTCCGGCAGGAAGCCCCGGGACCGGTGAGGCAGCGCCGCAGGGCATGCCGGCGGAGTCTGATTCCCAGCACGGTGATTGTCACAGCTGCCGCCCACACGGGCCGGAAAAGAACAGACGGCGAAAAGAACAGACGGCGAAAAGAACAGACGGCGTGGACGGAAAAAGCGCCCGGGGCTTTGGCTCCGGGCGCTTTCGTGCTTTTTGTACCTTTGGCTTCTTTTGACAGTTGGACTTATTCCTTTTCAAATACGTCCTTGCCCATCTCGCAGATGGGGCAGACCCAGCTCTCGGGAACCTGGTCCCAGGGAGTGCCGGGGGCGACGCCGTTGTCGGGGTCGCCCACCGCGGGGTCATAAACGTAGCCGCAGGGGCATACATACTTGTCCATCGGTAAATCCTCCAAATTGGAAAATTATTTGAAATAGCGCTCCAGCAGACCCTTGAAGGCCTTGCCGTGGCGGGCCTCGTCCCGGGCCATCTCGTGGACGGTGTCATGGATCGCATCAAGGCCCAGCTCCTTGGCCTTCTTGGCAATGGCCATCTTGCCGGCGGTGGCGCCGTTCTCGGCCTCGACCCGCATCTCCAGGTTCTTCTTGGTGGAGTCGGTCACAACCTCACCCAGCAGCTCTGCGAACTTGGCGGCGTGCTCGGCCTCCTCATAGGCGGCCTTCTCCCAGTACATGCCGATTTCGGGATAGCCCTCCCGGAAAGCGACCCGGGCCATAGCCAGATACATGCCCACCTCGGAGCACTCGCCTTCGAAATTGGCGCGCAGGCCGTCCAGAATCTCCTGGTCCACGCCCTTGGCCACGCCCACCACGTGCTCGGCGGCCCAGGTCAGCTCGCCGCTCTTCTGCTCGGTGAACTTAGAGGCGGGAACACCGCACTGGGGGCACTTTTCGGGGGGATTCTCGCCCTCGAACACATAACCGCATACCTGGCAAACCCACTTTTTCATATAGATGATCCTCCTTAAAATTTAAAAAACCGACTCATCGGATTTTGGGATTTTTTCCCTGTTTGCTGAACTGTCATCAGTATAACAGGAAGTCCGGGAAACTGCTAGTTGCAAATGCGACAATTTGAAAAAATACGCGAGATTTCACCGTTTGTTCAAACTTTCGGAAAAGCGCTTGCATTTTCTGGATGTATCGGGTAAAATAGGAAACGGAAACATAAAATGCGGCAGGCCGCAGGGTGGTAGCAACACCCCGCGGCCCTGTACGAGTGAACAGGCACTCAGCACAGCAATGATGAATTGCACCACGGGCCTATTATATCCATTCCGCCGGATTTTTGCAAGTGCAAGTGGGGGATGGGTTTTAAGGCCGTGCGTTCGCATGGATTTTAAGCGGCGCTGGGTTACAAAACTCGGCGCCGCTTTTGTGTTTCCGGCGGACGCCGGCCGGGCGGGGAGCTTTTGCCCCCTGAGCTGTTCCCTCCACCGCCTGGCCGGGGTCCCGTTCGTCGGAAATTTTATTGATAATAGGAGGGAAATTAGATCGAAAAGTATAGAATATTTTGTAGTAATTGAGGGCTGCTATGAAAAAAACGCATCTTGTATTGTCACTTTTGGTGACTATTATGTTGTGCGGCTGTTCAACAGCGCAATTGGACCGGGTCGAAACACTAAGGGGCTGGTCTTTCCAATTTAACGAGGGAACTAATGATTATAGTTTGTTTTTTGGACTCCTTAGTCAAAATGAGGAAAGCATTTCAGCCAATGTCGATGTTGATATCCGAATTGTAAATGAGGCTGATGAGGAAGTTTATAACGGGACAACATCAATTTCAGAAAAAAATTTTGGTTACTATACAAGTAAAGCTTTGGGGGAGGAATACCTTGCAGAAATTAGGATTCCTGCATCTAATATTGCGCCAGGAATATCCTCAAGCGGGAAGGTATACTTAACTGTCTATAAGGATAATAGTATACGCTTTGATGAGGTAAGCTGTGAAGCTTTGTACTGCCTTCCGATTAAAGACATCCAATTATCATGTGATTCTCTTCCGGTTGAACTAAACATGAAAGACTATTTCGGAAATACAGAATCGACTATACAGATAAATGATGTCACATACAATTTTGACAAAGACTATCTTCCTCAGTTGGAAATCACAATTTCCGGCGAAAAAACATATGGCACCAATGGTGCCGGTTATGATATTATTAGCTACAAATTGTATGACAGCGACGATTATATGGTTGACTCCGGCAATGTATACCTCAGTTCTTTAAGTGCAGGAGACAAATTTAAAGATTCTTCAATTATGATTTATGATATTACTCCAGGGATGACATATATTATAAAATTTATGGAGTATGATTGGTAGTATCTGGGATTTGCGCCTTGCATAATAAAAAGCCCACCACAATTAAAAGTGGTGGGCTTTTTCAGAGGCATCTGTATGTTTAGCTGAGTGGCATAACCCGACAAAACGGTTTATTGCACGAGTTTGGGCTCAAGTCCTTTTCGAAGGGCCTGCGGCGTCCGGGGAAAGAACCCCTGAGGACGCTTACTGCTCCGCCATGGCCTTGGCCTCGGCAATGGCCTTCGCCTGGGCGTCGGGGGGGCAGTCCTGATAGCGGACAAAGTGGAAGGTGAAGGACCCCCGGCTCTGGGTCATGGCCCGCAGGTCAATGGCGTAGCTGCCCATTTCGGCCATGGGGACCTCGGCGGTAATCAGCTGGCTGCCGTCTCCCAGGGGGTCCATGCCCATGGGGGTGCCCCGGCGCTTGGAGACGTCGCCCATCACCGCGCCGGCATAGCTCTCGGGCACGGTGACCTTCAGCTCGCCGATGGGCTCCAGCAGCACGGGATTGGCCTCGGGCATGGCGGCCTTGTAGGCCAGCTGGGCGGCGGTCTTGAAGGCGATTTCGGAGGAGTCCACCGGGTGATAGGACCCGTCGTAGAGCACGGCCTTGAGATTCACCAGAGGATAGCCGGCCAGAGGACCGTGGAGACAGGCCTCCCGCAGGCCCTTTTCCACGGCGGGGAAGAAGTTCCGGGGCACGGAGCCGCCGAAGACCTCTTCGGCAAAGACCATTTCCTCCTGCTCGGCGTTGTACTCGAAGCGGACCCACACGTCGCCGAACTGGCCGCTGCCGCCGGTCTGCTTCTTGTGGCGGCCCTGCTTCTGGACGGTCTTGCGGATTTTCTCACGGTAGGGGACACGGGTGGGCTTCAGCTCGGACTCCACGTTGAAGCGGCTTTTCAGCTTGCTCACCAGCACGTCCATCTGCATGTCGCCGGCGCCGGAAATCACCATCTGACGGGTTTCGGCGTTGTTGGTCACGGTAAAGGTGGGGTCCTCCTCGTTGAGGCGGGAGAGGCCCTGGGCGATCTTGTCCTCCTGGCCCCGGGTTTTGGGGACAATGGCCACGGAGTAGCAGGGCTCGGCAAAGGGAATGGGCTTGAGGGTGACGACCTTCCGCTCGTCGCAGAGGGTGTCCCCGGTCTTGATGTCCATTTTGGCAATGGCGCCGATGTCGCCGCAGACCAGCTCCTTGACCTCGGTGTTCTTCTTGCCCCGGATGGTGTAGAGCCGGCCCAGCTTCACCTTGTCGCCGGTGCGGGCGTTGACCATGGGCATGTCCGGCGTAATGGCGCCGGAGAGCACCTTGACAAAGGAGTACTTTCCGTACTGGTCGGAGATGGTTTTGAAAACAAAGGCAGTGGGCACGCCGCCGGGGGAAACCACGAACTCCTCGGTCTCGCCGTCGGCCTTGGTGGCCTTGTGATAGTTGCCTTCCACGGGGTTGGGCAGCAGGTCCACGATGTTGTCCATCAGCATCAGGGAGCCCAGGCAGTTGATGGCGGAGCCGCAGAGAACGGGGAACAGGCTCAGCTCCCGGACGCCCTGCCGCAGGCCCTGGATCATCTCGGCGTAGGTGAAGTCCTCGCCGCCGAAGAATTTTTCCATCAGCTCCTCGCTGGTCTCCGCCACGGATTCCTTCAGCGCGTCGTTGAATTCGGTGATGACGTCCACTTTGTCGGCGGGCAGCTCGATTTCCACTCTCTTGAGCTTCTGCATCTCATAGGCCCGCTTGTTCAGCACATCAATGATGCCGGTGACCTTTTTGCCGGCGTCCCAGATGGGCACCACCACCGGGGCAATCTTCTTGCCGAAGCGCGCCCGCAGTGCGTCAAAGGTGGCGTTGTAGTCGCTGTTGTCCTCGTCGGTTTTGGAGATGTAGATGAAGCGGGGCATGTTCCGCTCCTCGCAGTATTTCCATGCCTTCTCCAGGCCCACGGACACGCCGTCCTTGGCGGAGCAGACGATGATGGCGGCATCGGCGGCACGGAGGGCGGCCATGGCCTCGCCGGCGAAGTCGAACGCGCCGGGGGTGTCCATCAGATTGATGCGGCAGCCCTTGTAGTCCAGAGGCGCCACGGAGGCAGAGAGGGAAATCTGGCGCTTGACCTCTTCGGGATCATAGTCGCAGACGGTATTTCCGTCGGCGGCGCGGCCCATCCGGTCAATGGCGCCGGTCATATAAAGAAGGCTCTCCGCCAGGGCGGTTTTTCCGCTGCCGCTGTGGCCCAGCAGACAGACGTTGCGGATGTTCTGTACTGAATAGCTCATGGTCGTTCCACTCCTTATTGTATACTGCACCGTGCGGCGGGAAGCCGCAAGCGTCCAATATATGAATTATACAACGTTCCGCCGCCGAATACAACAGAAATTTTGGCAGAATACACATTTTAAGCGGGAGGTAAAAAAACCGGAGGATTTTTCGGCAGTTCTGCCGGAAATCAAAAAAATTTTTCCCATGAATCTGAAATGCTGGAACTTTTTCCGGCGTCCGTCCGTCTCAAGAGTATACAGGCCCGCCGCGGGGCCCGCCCCGGTGCGCGGCGAAACACTGAAAAAGGAGAATTGATGATGAATTTGAAAAAACTGTGGATCCGTCTGTCTGTCCTGGCGCTCTGCGCCGCCGCCGTGTGCCTCACGGCCGCCGCCGCGGTTGATGTGCCCGCACCCACACGGGTCTGGGGGACGGTTTCCCCCTGGGACGGCAATGGCATTCTGCTGAAAAACGACAACACAGAGGACTCCCTGAACGAGGTGGTGGTCCACCTGGGAGACGCCCCGGTGGTGGACGCCGCCACGGGCCTGCCCCTGGACCCTGAGACCATCAAGGAGGGCGACACACTGTATGTCTGGGTCAGCCCCGCCATGGCCCTGAGCCTGCCGCCCCAGGTCAGCGCCATTGTGGCCGTGGGCAACATTCCTGCGGACGCCGCCGCGCCGGAGTATGTGGAGATTGCCGGTGAGGCCGTGGTTCCCGCACCCGGCGGAGACGGCGCGGCCCGCTTCCCCACACGGGACGGCGGGACACTGGAGGTCACGGGTGAAACCGTCTATACGCCCTGGCTGACCAGGCAGATCGTGGGTCAGGCGGACCTGATCCCCGGGGCCCGGGCGCTGGTCTGGAAGGACGCGGAGGGCAAGGCGGAAAAGGTGCTTGTGTTTGCCTATTCCTATCGGGGCTTCGCCTCCTGCCAGGAGGACGGAACCGTGCTCTTCAACAACGAGGCCCTGTCTGTCAAAGGTAAGCCGGAGGGCCTGATGCCCGTCCGGGCGGTGGCGGAGGCCGCCGGCTATGACGTGCGCTGGGACAAGGAGCTGGGCGTGGTGGTGAGCCGGGAGGGCGAGACCGTTCTCACCGCCAAGCCGGGGACAGACACCGTCATGACGGCCCTGGGCGAGGCGGGCCTCGAGAGCCCCTGCGTCCTGGAGCAGGGCGTGACCTATCTCCCCGCTGCGGACCTCTGCTATTGGCTGAACGTGTATTTTGTCAAATAAGAGCCTGCATTCATAGCCGTGGGATGCTGGATGGGCGGGAAATTTTCCTGTCAGACAAGGAGCTTTTTCGCGGCAATCCTGACAGATTCCAGGGGAAATCGACGCGGTATGGCGGAAAAAAGCCGTCCAGACAGCGTTCAGCGGTTGTAAATACAGGTTTTGGGCGTATCATTTCCCGGATTCCGGGCAAGCTGTCCGGGAGGTGAGGAAGATGCGCGAGACACAAGAGCTGTCCCCGGACATGGAGCTGCCCCAGGGCCTGGGCGCGGCCATGGCCCGGTCTCCCGCTGCAATGGAGCGCTTTGCCGCTCTTCCGGCGGAGGAGCAGGAGGCCCTGATCCGGCGGGCCCGGTCGGCCCAGTCCAAACAGGAGATGCGTGCCTGTGTGGACGGTCTGCTGCAATAGCCGGCGTAATTGAAAACCCCGGCTTTCAACCGGCGGCAGCTGAAAAGCCCCCTTCTTTTCAGAAGGGGGCTTTTGCCGTGGGTCTGCCGGCTGAGAGCCGTGGGAGTTTGTTTATTGGAATGCCAGCTGGAACACCGCGCCGGGGTCCCCGGCGAAGACGAGGAGGCCGTCCTCCGGCAGCTCCGCAGACCGGTCGTCCCAGAGCACGGAGGAGGCGGTGAGCTTCATGTCCCCGTCATAGACCCAGAAGCCGGCGTTTTCCGGCAGCTGCACCGTCATGGTCTTCCCGGCGGTGTTATCTTCCACGCTGTACCAGCGGGCATAGCCGTCGGGCTGAATGGTGCAGCGGGCACGGTTGTCCTTCCCGGTGGAGAGGCCGGGCACAGCGGATTCCTCCATGCAGACGGTTCCGTTGGAGGAGTAGGTCCAGAGGACGCCCTTCTCATCCCGGCGGAGCTCCGTGTCGCTGCCGTCCCGGCCCACGTTGCCGGGGATCTGCACCACGTATTCCAGGCGGTTCTCATCCGCGATTTTCAAAGCGCCCTCATAGCCCGGGGCGGTTTCCGACACCGTCTCCGTGGCGGGAGCGCCGCTGATGGCCAGATAGACCTGGGAGCTGTACCGCTCGTTCATGGGAAGAACGCTGGTGCCGTTTGCAAAGGCGTCCCACTGGGCCTGGAGCTCCGGGGAGACCGGATTCTCCGGCAGCTTCACGGCGGCATAATTGGAGGTGCCCAGGCCTCCCAGGCCGGGGAGCTGGGAGAAGGCACGCTGATAGAGATAGGTCTGCCCGTTGGACTCCTTCACAAATTTCAGCAGGGACGTGCCGGTCTGGTCCCGGAAAGAGCCGTCGTCATGGTAGGAGAAGGTCTGAGGGGGAACCTCCATGCCCAGGTAGCCCATGGTCAGGGTGCCGTCCTTTGTCAGGTCCACCTTGTAGGGGAGCAGGGACCCGTAGTATCCCGCGTTCTCCAGCAGCTCCCCGGGCATGGCGGCGGGCTTGGCCTCCGGCAGGGCGGGAGCGGTTTCGTCCACCGTCACGCCCTTTTCCCTCAGCGCGGCGATCAGCATCTGAGAGGCGGCCATCTCGTTGTAGGTGGACACGCCGCCGGAGCTCAGCACCGCCGCAGCCATATTATGCTCCGGCAGGACCACAAACCCCGCGTGGTAATACTGGGTGTCGCCGCCCTTGACCAGAGCGGTGATGCCGTTCTGGTGGAAGGGGAACCACTCCACGCTGTCCCAGCCCAGGCCGTAGGCCAGGGCGTCCGGCGCGTCCTCTTTGGGCCAGAGGCCCTTTTTGTATTCCGGCTGGGCCATGGCCTTTAGAGACGCCTCGTTCAGCTCTCCCGGCAACGCCAGACAGGCGCCGAACGCTGCCAAATCCTCCGCCGTGGCGTAGATGCCGCCGGCGCCCACCACGCCCAGGCAGTCCATGGGCAGGGGCCGGTCGTCGCCGGCCTGGTAGATGGGAGCCCGGTCCCCGTCCCGCTCCAGCATCCGGGCGGGGGCAAGGGTGTCTGTCAGTCCGGCGGGATTCAGGAAGATTTCCGCCACGTAGTCCATCAGGTCCTTGCCGGACACGGCCTCCGCCACCAGCTCCGCCAGGGTGAAGCCGTCGTTGCAGTAGACGCTGTAGGCCCCCGGGTCCGCCTTGAGCCGCTGGCCCGCCAGGCGCTCCAGCAGCTGGTCCGTGGCCTGGGTGCTGGGATCGTCAAACAGCAGCCCGCTGCCCATGGAAGAGCCCATGAGGCCCGAGGAGTGATTCAGCAGCATCCGCACGGTGATGTCCCGATACCGCTCATCCGCCATTTTGAAGTCCGGCAGATAGGCGGTAACAGGCTTGTCCAGGTCCAGCTTTCCGTCCTGGGCCAGGCGCAGCACTGCCGCCGTGGTGTATATCTTGCTGATGGAGCCGATGCCGTACAAGGCGTCCGCCGGGGCGGCCTCCGGTGCGCCGCCTTCCTTTTCCGGCGCTTTCAGTGCGCCGCTGACGAGCTTGCCTTGGTTCCATACCGCCCAGCTGACGCTGGCGGCCTCGCCGTAGGTCATGGCGGCGGCGGCAGCCTCCCGGGCGGTTTCCTCCAGGGACTTCTCCTGCTGTTCCGCCGCCAGGGCTGAAACCGACAGGCTCAGGCTCAGGAGCAGCGCCAGCAGCAGAGCCGCAGACCTTTTCATGAATTGCCGTGTTTGCTTCATGGTTTCTTCGTTCCTTTCTTTCCGTTCTTTCCGTCCAATCTCGGGTTCCTCTTGGCACCCTGTCAGGGTACACCTTCCACCAGGGGGAATGTCAAGTACATTTTGTAAATTTTCAGCCCCTCTTCCGGCGGCGGCGTATGATTTTACAGCCTGCGGCGTTTTCCTGTTTTGTTTTCTTACAAACTGTAAATCTTTATTACAATATTACTCCGGGAACATGGTATTGTCAAGAGAATTCAGGAAGCGGGCGTGTTCTTCTTTGCGCCTGCGGCAGCACCTGCAGGGGCGGGGCCCTGTGCAGGCCCGTTCTCCCAATGGCGCCGGGCTTCCGGTGGGTGGGACGGGCCCCTGCGGGAAATCTCCGGATGGGACACTCCCCGGGAAATGGAGGGCGGCGTCTTGAAAATATACGATTTTGACGGAGCGAAAAATGTCTCCGGCGACTGTATTCACCGGGCGAGGACGGCCATGCGGCTGTCCCAGGCGGACCTGGCCGCCCGGATGCAGGTCAACGGCGTCACGATTGAGCGGGAGGCCATCAGCAAGATTGAGACGGGGGACCGCTTTGTGACCGATTATGAGCTGATGGTCTTTGCGAAGGTCCTGGGCGTTTCCATGGACTGGCTGGTGAAAGCAGATTCCGGGAGCCAATAGGCACAGGCGGCAGGGTGTTTTCCGCCGGAGGGGAAAGGATATGATGATGGATGCAGAATGCCGGAAAGGAGGCTTTGCCGTGGAGCGCCGTCAAACGCTGGACGCCGTCCGGGGCTGTGCCCTGGCCAGCATGATTCTCTATCACGCCGCCTGGGACCTGGTGTATATATTCGGCGTCAGCTGGCCCTGGTACCGGGGCATGGGGGCCTATGTCTGGCAGCAAAGCATCTGCTGGACCTTCATTCTGCTCTCGGGCTACTGCTGGTCCCTGGGGCGGCGGCAGCTGCGGCGGGGACTGACGGTGTTTGCCTGCGGGGCCCTGGTCACCGCTGCCACATGGCTTTTTATGCCGGGAAATCTGGTGCAGTTCGGTGTGCTGACCCTGCTGGGAACCTCCTCCCTGCTGCTGGTCCCGCTGGATTCGCTGCTGAGACGGGTTCCGGCCCGTCTGGGGCTGACGGTCAGCTTCTCTCTGTTTCTGCTGCTGCGGGACGTGAATTCCGGCTGGCTGGGCTTTGAGGGACTGAGGCTCTGCCGCCTGCCGGCGGCGCTGTACCGGAACCGCCTCACCGCCTTTCTGGGATTTCCCCCGGCGGACTTCTTTTCCACGGACTACTTTTCCCTGCTGCCGTGGCTGTTCCTCTTCCTGACGGGGTATTTTCTCTTTCGTTTCCATCCGCCGGAGGGACGGGAAACCCGGCGGATTCCCCTGGCGGCGGCTATAGGACGGCGGTCTCTGCTGATTTACATGCTTCACCAGCCCGTTGTCTACGGAGTCCTGTCCGTCCTGTTCCGCTGAGCACAACACAAGGAGGCTGTTCTGATATGACCATGCAGGAGGCAATGCGGCTGCGGCACACCGTTCGCCGTTATACGGACCGGGGGCTCCCGGAGGACGTCCGGGACCAGCTGTCCAGGCGGATTCAGACCCACAATCAGGCCCGGGGACTCTCCCTGAGACTGGTGACGGACAGCGGGGACGCCTTCGGCCCCCTGCTGCGTCTGGTTCTGGCGAAAGGGGTGCGGAACTACATCGTCCTGACGGGGCCGGACCGGCCGGAGACCGGCGAGGCCGTGGGGTACAGCGGCGCGGACCTGATGCTCTTTGCCCAGACGCTGGGCCTGAATACCTGGTGGGTGGGAGGCACCTACAGCCGGAGCGGCGTGGGGAAGCACATCCCGGAGGGGGAAAGGCTCCTGGGTCTGATCGCCGTGGGCTACGGCGCGAACCAGGGGAAGCCCCACAAATCCAGGAGGCCGGAGGAGATCGCCGCCTATGACGGCGAGTGGCCTGACTGGTTTGCGGCGGGGGTGGAGGCGGTTCTGCTGGCTCCCACGGCCCTGAACAGGCAGGCCTTTACGATTCGGGGAAGCGGAACGCGAAAAGGAAGCAGCGCGCGAAAAGAAAGCGGGGCGCGAGAAGGAAGCGGTGCGCGGGAAGGAAGCGGGGCGCGAAAAGAAAGCGGGGCGCGGGTCTTTATGACCTGTGACAACGGCGCGTTTTCCGGCGTGGACCTGGGCATCGGGAAGTATCACTTCGAGCTGGGAGCGGGCCGGGAGCGGTTTGCCTGGGCGGCGGGCCCGGAGTGAGGAAGCGGGTACGAAAGTCCGGTCCCCGGGGCGAGACCGGGAAAAAACCTGAAATTTTGAGGAAGCTGGAGCGGAGATGAAGAAACTGGTCATGGGCATTCTGGCCCACGTGGACGCGGGGAAAACCACGCTGTCCGAGGCCCTTTTGTATCACAGCGGGGCCATCCGCCGTCTGGGCCGGGTGGACCATCAGGACGCCTTTCTGGACACCGACGCCATGGAACGGGAGCGGGGCATCACCATTTTTTCCAAGCAGGCGGAGCTGGAATTGGGGGACCTGTCCGTCACCCTGCTGGATACCCCCGGCCATGTGGATTTCTCCGCCGAGGCGGAGCGGGTTTTGCAGGTGCTGGACTGCGCTGTTCTGGTCGTCAGCGGCAGCAGCGGCGTCCAGGCCCATACCCGGACCCTGTGGCGGCTGCTGGAGGGCTACGGCGTGCCGGTGTTCCTGTTCATAAACAAGATGGACCTGGCGGGACCGGACCGTCGGGAGGCGCTTTTGGCAGAGCTGAAGCAGCGGCTGAGCAGCGGATGCACGGATTTCTCCCTGCCCGCCGGGGACCTGGCGGAGGAGGCCGCCGTCTGCGACGAAGCCGTTCTGGAGGAGTATCTGGAGACGGGACGGATGCCGGATGAGAGCCTGACGGCCCTGATTGCCGGGCGGAAGCTGTTCCCCTGCTTTTTCGGGTCCGCTCTGCGGCTGGAGGGGGTGGAGGAGTTTTTGTCGGCCCTGAAGCGCTTTGCGCCTCTCCGGACCTACCGGTCGGAATTTGGCGCACGGGTCTTCAAGGTGGCCCGGGACGAGCGGGGGACCCGGCTCACCTATCTGAAGGTCACCGGCGGCGTCCTCCGGGTCAAGGCCCCCCTGACCAACCGCCGCCCCGGTATGCCAGAGGACCAGGTCTGGGAGGAGAAGGCGGACCAGATCCGCATTTACTCCGGGGCGAAGTTCCGCACGGCGGAGCAGATTCCCGCCGGAACGGTGGCGGCGGTGACGGGGCTGAGCCGCACCGTGCCCGGCCAGGGTCTGGGCTGCGAAAGCGCCTGGACCGTTCCGGTGCTGGAGCCGGTTCTGACCTACCGGGTGGAAACGGATCTGGACCCCTCCACGGCCCTGCGGAATCTCCGGCTTTTGGAGGAGGAGGACCCTTTGCTCCATGTGGTGTGGAACGAGGGGGCAAAGGAGCTCCGGGTCCAGCTGATGGGGGAGGTTCAGACCGAAATTCTGCGGCGGCGGCTGCGGGAGCGCTTCGGCATGGAGGCCTCCTTCGGCGTGGGGCAGGTGGTGTACCGGGAGACCATCGCTGCTCCCGTGGAGGGTGTGGGCCACTTCGAGCCCCTGCGGCACTATGCCGAGGTGCACCTGCTTCTGGAGCCCCTGCCCCGAGGCAGCGGCCTCCGCTTTGGCTCCGTCTGCCCCGAAGACCAGCTGGACGGCCATTGGCAGCGTCTGGTCCTGACCCATCTGTGGGAGAAGTCCTACCCGGGGGTCCTCACCGGGTCCCCCATCACCGACATGCGGATCACCCTGACGGCGGGCCGGGCCCACGAGAAGCACACCGAGGGCGGCGACTTCCGCCAGGCCACCTGCCGGGCCGTCCGGCAGGGGCTGATGAGCGCGGAGAGCATCCTGCTGGAACCCTGGTACGCCTTCCGGCTGGAGCTGCCCGGGGCCCAGCTGGGCCGGGCCCTCAGCGATATCCGGCAGATGGGCGGCGAAACGGAGCCACCGGAGACCCTGGGGGAGGAGGCTGTCCTCACCGGAGCCGCCCCGGTGGCGGCCCTGCGGGACTACGCTAAAGAGGCGGCGGCCTATACCAGGGGCCAGGGCCGTCTGAGCCTCCGGCCCGACGGCTTCCGCCCCTGCGCCGGCGCAGAGGCAGTGATTGCCGCCAGGGGCTATGACCCGGAGCGGGACGTGGAGAACACGCCGGACTCTGTCTTCTGCGCCCGGGGGGCGGGCTATACGGTGAAGTGGAGCGAGGTCCCCGCCTGCGCCCATGTGGACAGCGGCCTCCGGCTGAACCGGCGGGAGCCGGAGGAGGAGGCCGGGCCCCGGAGCCGGCGGTCCGGCTCCTATGCCGGAACCATAGAGCAGGACAGGGAGCTCCAGGCCATTTTTGAGCGGACCTACGGACAGGTGAAGCGCCGGGACTTTTTGCCGCCCAAGCCGCCCAGGCGGCCCGTCTCCGCCTCCGGGGAGGCGGGGGAGAAAATTCCCATCCGGCGGCAGGCACCGGGGCCGGAATACCTGCTGGTGGACGGGTACAACATCATTTTTGCCTGGGACGAGCTGAAGAGCATGGCCCGGAACAGCCTGGACGCCGCCCGGAAAGCCCTGTGCGACCTGCTGTGCAACTACCAGGGCTATCAGAAGTGCCATGTCATCGCCGTCTTCGACGCCTATAAGGTCCGGGGAGGCCTGGGCTCCGTGGAGAAGTACCACAACATCCATGTGGTCTACACCAGAGAGGCGGAGACGGCGGACGCCTATATCGAGCGGGCCACCTATGAGATTGGCAGGGAGCACCGGGTGAAGGTGGCCACCTCCGACGGGCCGGAGCAGCTGATTATATTGGGCCACGGGGCTCTGCGGGTTTCCGCCTCCGCCTTCCGGGAGGAGATGGAGCAGGTGCAGGGACAGATTGCCGGGGCCCTGGCCCGGAACAACAGCCGGTCCCGGACCGCCGGGGCCCTCCGCTCCGCCATGGAGCGGGCGGAGGAGCGGAAAAATGAAGAGGAGGAATGAACCATGCTGACTGTCTGCACCGCGCTGGCCGTATGGGGCGGTTGCGCCGCCGCCCGCCGGTATCTGGACCGGACCAGCCGCCGGGAGACGGAATTCTGGGGAGGCCGGGTTCGGCTGACGGCGCTGTGGAACCGGGGGGCGGCCTTTGGGCTGCCCATACCGGAGCGGTGTTTGTCCGCCGCCTCCGGCGCGGTCCTGGCGATGCTCTGGTGTGACCGGAGGCGGTCCCCCATAGGGGCGGGTCTGGCGCTGGGGGGCGGTCTCAGCAACCTCCGGGAGCGGTTCCGCCGGGGCCGGGTCTATGACTATGTCCGTTTTCCCCGGGCCCCCCGGCCTCTGAACTGCTATGTGTTCAATCTGGCGGACTTCGCCATTCTCACCGGAGGGCTGATTCTGCTGATGCGGCAGAAGCGCCGGTGAGGCGGCAAAATAAGTAAAAAGAGCTCCGGGCACAGGGCTTAGAGTCTGTTTGAAAACCGTCAAAACGCCGTCTTGGGGTATCTTATTCCGCCAGGACTGCGTTGATTGGACTTGAAATCCGTCAGGATTCCCGCGTCCAATCGCCTTGTCTGACGAAACAATCTGCCCCAATCCGGCATTCCGCTGGTTTTGAAACAGCCTCTAGAGCTCTCGCTGTCTATTCGGCGGGTTCCTCCCAGGCAACAGAGGAAAAACAGATCTGTCCCTCCTCCGCGGTCAGCGACAGCGTCAGCGTTCGTTCCGGCAGAGGGGCTCCGGTTCCGTCCGTCTCCGAAAGCCCCAGCCGGGCCCGAAAGCCGCCGTCCTCCCGGCGCTCCAGCGCCTCCAGGGTATAGGTGCAGGACCCGCCCCAGGCGCTTTCCGGCCAATACCGACCGTCCTCCAGAGTATAGTGCTCCGTGGAGCCGTGGGTCCACCGGACGGAAGCGCCGAACCAGGCCGACAGCCACCGGTCCGTCTGTTCCTCCGTCATGGGGCCGCCCCGGGAAAGACCCCGGTAGAGCCAGGTGAGCACGTCGTCCCGGTCCTCGAAAACGCCCTCCTCGCAGGCGGGCAGAAAGAGGAATGCGCAGGCCTCCGCCGCCAGATCAAAGGCCTGCCGCAGCTCCGGCGTCAGAGGGACCGGCCCCTCGCTGTCCAGGGACGCCAGCAGCTCCGCCAGCGCCCGGGCCGCCTGCTTCCGGGGGCCGTCGGGGCCCGACTCAGTGACCGTGGTCAAATGAGAGCGCAGCACCTGGCCCCGATAGCCGTCCCAGGAGGCGGAGGACTCCCCGCCGGCCGGCGGGGTCCGGGGGAACAGGGCGGCGGCCAGAACCAGCAGCGCCGCCCCTGCCGCCAGTGCCGGAACGGGAAGCCGCCGCCGGACCGGGAGAGGCTCTCCGCCGCAGAGCCGGTTCCAGTCCACATTCAGGAGCCGACAGAGGGCTTCCATCGTGCCCAGGTCCGGCGTGGTCTGTCCGCGCTCCCAGTTGCTCACCGCCTGCCGGGTGACGGACAGGGCGTGCGCCAAAGCCTGCTGGGACAGGCCCCGCTCCCGCCGCAGGGCGGAGAGCCGGAGGCCGAAGCTTTCATAGATGTTGGGTCCTTCCATCACAGCACATCCTTTCTGTCCGTCAGGATAGCAGAAGACCGGCGCTTTTCCAAGCAATTTTCGCAAAAAACAGCAAAAAAAGGCCGCAACGATTTGTTGCGGCCACGTTTTCGGAGCCCGGCAGGAAAGAGACTCCGGAGATTTTTCCGCGGACGCTTCCTGACAGGCCGGGAAGGACACCCCGCCACAGGGAATCCGGCGGAAGGGAGACGGTCAGGGCTTCTGGCGGAGGCCCCGCCAATAGGCGGCCCGGGCCGGGTCCCTGGGCACCCCCGGACGGCCGTTTTCCAGACAGTCAATCAGCCTGGCCCTGGCCTCCTGGACGCCCTGCTCCGCCGCCTGCTCATACCAGTAAAAGGCTTCCTTCCAGTCCTGGGATACGCCGTCCCCCCGGGCATAGCACTTCCCCAGCCGGTACTGGGCCCAGCCGTATCCCTGCCGGGCGGCCTTGCCGAACCAGCTGGCCGCCAGCGTCAGGGACTGCTCCACGCCCTCGCCTCTGTAGTAGCGCTGGGCCAGATTGTACTGCGCCTGCGCGTTTCCGTTTTCCGCCGCCCTGCGGTACCAGACGGCGGCCAGACGCCAATCCTGGGAGACGCCCCGGCCCTTGGCATAGCAGACGCCCAGCTCCTTCTGGGCCGCGGCGTAATTCTGTTCCGCCGCCTGGGCATACAGCCGGAAGGCCTGGGCCCAGTCCCGGTTCACGCCCCTGCCGTAGGCATAGCAGAGACCCAGACTGTGCTGGGCGGCGGCGTTTCCGCCCTCCGCCGCTTGGGCGTACAGGGCGGCGGCCCGGGTCCAGTCCTGGGGGACCTCCCTGCCCTGGGCATAGAGGGTTCCCAGACGGTACTGGGACTGCGGTTCCCCCAGCTCCGCCCGGCGGGCCAGCAGCTCGAACAGGTTCTCCGTTCCGCCTTTTTCCTCGCTCCGGAATTCGCCCACGCCCAGCCGGAGCAGGGCTTCGTAATAAGAGGTGATCCGGCTGTAAATCAGCCGGCCGGCAGCGCCGCTCAGACCGTCCCAGCTGTCGCTCCGGCAGATTTGCTCCAGCTCTTTTCGGAACAGTTTGCCTCCGGCCACGCTCTCGCCCCGTCCGCCGTATTCCCCGATGTCCCGGCTTACCCACTCCGCCAGCTGGTCCGCCGGAATGTTGGGCTCGTGGCTGCGGACGGAGATTTTGGCGTATTTCGGCAGCAGGCAATAGGAGATGCACACGTCCACGGACTGCACGCCCATCATCATATCACTGATGACGCCCAGCAGATTGGGGTCGCAGGAGGGCGCTTCCGCCACCGCGAAGCGGTATTCGGCGCTGTAGTGGGGATTGGACAGCGCCTGACCGCAGATAATCAGGTCGTCCAAAGAGAGGTTGGAGGATTTCAGCTGGTCGAAAATGGTCCGGTCGAACTCCAGGGCGTTTTTCATCTCCAAATCCACGGGGTGGCTCAGGTCCTGGAAATAGACGGTGTCCATGTACAGCCCGAAGTACAGCGCCGTGGAGAGCTCCCTGGTCAGGGAGGCGCAGCCCGCCTCCCGCAGCATGTCCCATACAATGGTGCAGCAGGCGTTATAGTCCCGGATTTCCCACAGCGGCGTCTGCCGCGCCGGATCGAAGACCTTGTGATGGTCAATCACCGCTGTCTGCTTTGCCTCCAGTGCGGCGACGTTGCTGTTCCCCGGCTGGCAGTCCACGGTAATCAGCAGCTCCGGGGTTTTGGGGGCCCGCCTAGATTTTCTGAATTCCGGCAGGTAGTTCAGATGAATCCGGCACAGGTCACACATCAGCTTTACGTCGGGCTTGGAAATGGGTCGGTCCCCTCCGTATACAAGGTGGGGATGCTTCCCCCGGCTGTCCAGGAATTCCCAAAGAGCAAAGCCGCTGGCAATGGCGTCTGCGTCCGGGTTGTCATGGCACTGAATTATAATTTCATCATAGTTCAGCAAATCCGCCAGCTTCAATTCAAAACGTCCCCTTTCGCGGTCTCCGCCCCCAGGTCCCCGGCCTTCCGAACCCGGCCGTCGGGCGAAAATGATACCCATTTTATCAGCCGCCGCAGAGGGTGTCAAGCCCGCAAACGCCCCGGGGCGCGTCCTTTTATCTGTTTCACCGGAGGGCGGGACCCGGGGGCCGGTCCGTCTTCCCGGGGACGGGGTTTCCGGGTCTCCGCCGGCTTCGGATACGGGAGTTCGGGGGCCCGGCGCGTTGGTGTGGAAGAGGGCTTCCAGAAAAGGGAATGCCCAAAGCTCTGTACAGACGCCTGTTTTCGTGGTATAATCAATTCAATTTTGTTTAAAACGCCCCTCAGCCGTCTTGGAACAGGAGAAATGCCATGGCCCCACACGCCTCCCACAATTCGTCTCCCAGACCGCCCCGCCGCCGGTTCCGCACCGCGGCGGTGCTGCTGCTGGCTATGGTCTGCGTCGTCGGGGCGGAGCTGCTGGCCTGCCGGGCCATGGAACCGGAGCTGTACGAGGAGATCACCGCGCCGGTCCGCCGGGGGGCCGCTGCCGCCGCTCGGGCGGGGGGCGCGGTCTGGGACTGGGCCTGTGAGGCCGGGGAAGCCCTGTGGACAGGGGTCCGGGAGACCGGGGAGACCCTGCGGCTGAAGCTGGAGGAGCTGAACCGGCCCCCCGAGCCCCAGCCGGAGGAGGCCCTCTCCACGCAGCTGGAGCAGCCGGACATCGCCCCGCCCTATTCCATGCTGGACCCCCTCATCAGCGACCTGGAGGCCCGGGAGGACGGTCTGGAGTATCTCACCGGCGGCGGCGTGGACGTGGTTTACTTCAACCAGACCGACGAGGCCCGGTCCGGCCAGAAATACGGCAGCGACCCCCTCAGCA
Organism: Oscillospiraceae bacterium; assembly: GCA_910575505.1. Lineage (GTDB taxonomy): Bacteria > Bacillota > Clostridia > Oscillospirales > Oscillospiraceae > Oscillibacter. The sequence continues at coordinate 36,277 of CAJTFK010000002.1, read as the reverse complement.
GCCACGGCTGCGGCCCCACCGCCATGGCCATGGCGGTGTCCACCCTGACGGAGACAACCGTGGACCCGGAGGACATGGCCAGGCTCTGCGTCAAGCGGGGCTACTGGTGCAGAAGCCACGGTTCCTATCTCTCCATCGTTCAGGGCGTGGCGGAGGCTTACGGCCTGATCTGCGAGCCCCTGGACCCGGCGCTGCTGGACGAGGACGCCCTCTATGCCCGCCTGGCCGGGGGGGACCTGGCGGTGGCGCTGATGACCGACGGCCACTTTACCAAGGGGGGCCACTTCATCCTCCTTCGGGGCGTGACCCTGGGAGGCGAGATTCTGGTGGCGGACCCCGCCAGCCGGGAACGGAGCCTGATTCCCTGGGATTTGTCCCTCATTCTCGAGGAGCTGTCCCCCAGCCGGACCAACGGCGCGCCGCTGTGGATTCTGTCCAGGGCCGGTGAAGTCCACGAATAGATGCAGAAGCCAAAACGCCCTTCCATACTATATGTATGGAAGGGCGTTTCTGTCTCTGTTCACTTCAGCAGCTTTTTGAGCCTTGCCTTGACCTCCGGCGAGAGGACCCTTGAGGCCGCCCGCACCGGCAGGGGAGGCAGGGCGCAGTAGTCCCGCAGAACCTTTTCAAAGGGCTCCAGGGCATAGGCGGCGAAAAAGGCGCAGCGGTCGGCGGGCTGGGCGATGGGGGAGGCCAAACGGGGATTCCCGGCGATGGCCCGCTCCACAGGGAAGGGCTTCCGGCCCAGAGGGAGACGGTCGAACATATGGCTGCCCTGGGCGGTGTTCACCAGCAGGAGGCTGACGCCCCAGACCTGCTGCTCCGGCAGCTCACCGGGGGCCAGCCCCCAGAAATCCCCCAGGGTGAAGTCCCCGGGCCGGTTCAGCCCGGCGTAGGGACAGCGGTAGCAGCAGGGCCGCAGGAACAGCGCCCGGCCAAAGGCCCGGCCGTACTCCGTGCTGAACAGGGGACGGCTGTCCACGCCGCCGCCCTCAAAGACGGCGGTAAAGTGGCTGTTTTTCCAGCCCTCCACCTTGTTGCGGAAGCGCACGGTCTGAAGATCCCGGCCCTTCCGGGCCTCGATCAGCCGGGCCATGTCCTCCCACACGCCGGGGGAGGGGACCCCCTGGCAGACCAGGTCGCAGGTGATGAGGTTTTCCGGACGGCGGCCCAAATAGCGGTAGAGCCCGTCCACCTGGCAGGGGGTTCCGGAAAACAGGACGGGCCGGGTTTCCAGGCACTTTTTGACTTCCCGGAAGATGTCTCCCAGGTCGCTTTGAACATACTTGGCCCCCCGGAGACGCCAGAGGTCCTCCTTCCGGAAGCAGGCGATGTGGTGCAGGTGCTGCTTCCCGTCCAGGGCCGCGCCGAACACCACGCCGCCGCCCTCCAGTACGTCCTCCGCCAGGGCGGAGAACACGCCGCCGGAGGTGGAGTCCCGCCGGATTTCGCTGTCCTTGTTCCAGGCGGCAAAGGCTGCGGGCAGGGACCGGTCTTCACGGGCGGCCGGATGCAGGGCGGGGCAGACGGCGGTGCAGAGGCCGCAGTCCACGCACTTTGACGGGTCCACCCTGGGCCGGGAAAAGCCCTCCCGGTCCCGGACCATAGAGATGGCGTCCCGGGGGCAGATCGCCTGACAGGCGGTGCAGCCGGTGCAGCTGCCCTCTCCCGCCAGCTTGTCCGCCGCCGGACGGTGTTTCCGGGCCGGTTTTTCTCCCCGTGGCTCCGCGTCCTGGCAGCCCCCGTGAGCCGCGCCCTCCGGCGGCGCATTTTCCAGCGCGGCCTTCAGATAGGCCAGGGAATCCCGCCGGGCGGCCTCCAGCCGGACGTTTGCGCCGTCCCAGCCGACGGGCTCCAGAAGACCGGCGGTGCTTCCCCGGCCCACAATCCGGTCCGTCAGACCCAGCCGGTCCAGCAGGCTGAAGGTCCGGGAGCGCTCCGGCTCCGCCAGCTCCGAGGGGGAGAGGCTGGCGAAGAAGGGCTTTTGAAACTGGATGGAAAATACCGTGCCGTGGAAGGAGTTGGTGCAGACGTAGGATGCCCCCCGGAACCAGTCCAGGAACTCCGCCGGGCCGGCGTCCAGCACCAGCCGGGCCCTGGGGTGCGCCTTCCTCCGGGCACCGCAGAGCTGCACCACCGGCAGCCCTGTCACCGCCGCCAGCTGCCGGAGATAGGGGGTCAGGGCCCCAGGGGCGCTGACGCAGTAGCAGAGGATATAGCCGCCGTCCTTCCGGCGGACCCGCTCCGCCATGGCGGACCACTGGTCCGCCGTCAGCAGCAGGGTGGGGTCCAGCACCACCGGGACCTCCAGACCCGTCAGGTCCCGGATGATATCCCGGCCCTGTGCCTCACGGGCGGAGAGATGGGTAAAGGCGGAAAGATAGCTCCGCAGCTCCTCCTCCATCTCCGGGGGAATCCGGGGCAGGCCGAAGGAAGGGGCGTAGGCGATCTTCCGGCAGCCGGAGAAGGCCCCGAAGAATACGGGGTCAAAGCGCCGGTCCGGAAAAATCAGAGGATTCCAGATCTGGTCGCTGCCGGAGAGGATGACGTCATAGGGCAGGCCGGCCTCCCGCAGCTCCTCCAGACTCCGGAAGCGGCAGGGGCTGATGCGGAGGTGGGCCCGGGAAAAGGCCTCAAACCGCCGCCAGCGGTCCCGCAGCGCCCGGTAATGCAGGGCGGTATGGGCGTCCGACGCCGCGGCGGCGGGCCGGACGGGGGGGCGGAAGAGCCGGTTGTCCTGGTTGACAAAATAATCGACAATCTCACAGCGGCCCCCCAGGGCCTCCACGGCCCTCTGGGTCGCCGCCGCCTGGAGCAGCGCCCCGTAGTGATGAATATGGTAAAAGGTGACAAGTCCCGCGTTCAAAGAAGCCCCTTCCTTTCTCCCGGTGTCCGGGCCCCGCCGGGTCTCCGGCGGGGTCTATGCGCTGACAGGGCTCAGCCGCCCGCGGCGTCGTCCTCGGCAATCCAGTCGGAGACCATCACCACGTCAAACTCCGTTCTGGTCCGCCGGATGACCACCCGGGCCAGCCCCGCGTTGATGACCATTCGCCGGCACATGGCGCAGGAGGTTGCGTCCCCCAGCAGCTCGCCGGTCTGGGCGTCCCGGCCCACCAGGTACAGCGTTCCCCCCGCCATGTCCCGGCGGGAGGCGGAGATGATGGCGTTGGCCTCGGCATGGACGCTGCGGCAGAGCTCGTAGCGCTGGCCTCTGGGCACCTGGAGCGCCTCCCGGGAGCAGTAGCCCAGCTCTGAGCAGTTGGCCCGGCCCCTGGGGGCCCCGTTGTAGCCGGTGGAGATGATTTCGTCGTTGGTGACGATGATGGCTCCGTAGACCCGGCGCAGGCAGGTGGCCCGCTCCAGAACGGTTTCGGCAATATCCAGATAGTAGTTTTCCTTGCTGATGCGCTCCATAGACATCTCTCCTTTTCCGGCTTTTTAGAGTCTGTATTCACAACCGCCGCACGCCGTCCGGCCGGCCCGGCCGACGGTTTTCTCACGAACTTCCAATTCCGCGCCTTCGCCGGGCCTCCGGCTTGTCTATTTTAACACAGGAACGGCGGTTTGGCAAGAAAAAGGGCGGCGGGTCCCCTTCCAAAAAACGGAACCTGCCGGGCGCGCCGCCGGTTTCACTGCCGGAGGATTACTGCGAGCTCTTCCGCCGGTTTGGCGGCGGCGGTATTGACGATACCCGCCCAAACAGGGTTATTCCGACCATGACATTCTGGACCTGGTCCGATATGAAGGACCTTGACGCAACGGTCGATTTTTTTGAGGATTGTCCCCACGCGCTTCCCTTTGGGGATGACATCGGGGATATGGTCTACTTTTAAATGAATATACTGGACAAGAATGAACTGCCAAAGTGGCAATGTGTCAAGTATGACATTGAGTTAAAAATTATAACGGGGGAATATAAAGGAGGGGAAAGAGTGCCATCACTCCACAGTCTTTCAAACCTGTACAGCATAGGTACGTCAACACCACAGTCTATCCTTGAGAAAATGGCACAGGAAAAAACTCTGATAATGGAACAGGGTATAGGGTATAAGGTGAACAGCAGGGCGGTAAAAAGGTTGAAGGACGAGCACCTAAAAAGGATTACTGGTATATTTGAACAGGCTTGTGAATATGCGTACACATTGCAAATTGACCCTATGATGATAGTGCGTGAAATTTGCGAAAAAAGGAATATAAAAGAAAACCAAAAATTGACATGTATGTACAAAATGGTATAATTAATAATGTAAAGAGAACATAGAAAGGCGGTTAGCTTATGGAAAGACTGCAAGTGAGATTTTCATTTGACGACAATTTGATGAAAAAAATGGGATTAAACGTCAGGACGTTTATTTTACCCTTAAAAAGAATTTTTCAGAGAGGGGCATGAAGTGCGTCTCTGAAAATGATGTTCTTGTGTTTGAAGATATGGGACGAGAGAATGATTACGGTAATATGTGGTCTATTATTATAGGACTTATCAAGAGTGATTGGTTTGTGAAGTGTGCGTCGTCATGCGTCTTTACGGAGGATGATGAAGAAGAAGATATACTTTCCCAAGTTCCCCGGTTAAGACATATTATGGCAACAGCATAGAGGGAATGGAAAGAACATGGCAGAAAACAGGGAAAATGAACAAAAGCCTAAAAAGGAAAGAGCAACAAGAAAACAGATAACTTTCGATTTAAGTGATAAAAAATTGAAAAAATTTTATCCGAAACCAACGTTAAACTTAAATCCAAAATATCATAATAAAGCGTGGGGAGATATTGCACGTTTTATGAAAAAGAATGGATTTGAGCATAGACTGCGTTCGGTTTATGCTTCCTTAAATCCTATGACAAGGGCTGAAGTCCTTGTTTTGATTGACAGCATGGAAAAAATGCCGTGGTTAAATAAATGCCTTGATGCTATAGATGTTACAAATATAGGATGTCAAAACAGCTTGAAGCAAGCCGTAGAAAATTCAGCGATCAGGCTTGAAGCAATGGAAAAGGAATCTGAAAAAAAGACGGAAGAAATAGGTGATACAATGAGTGGCTGGAAAGGAAAGATAGAAAAAGAAAAGTCCGACAGTTCTACGGGAAAAGCTGAAAATAGAAGCCGTACACAAAAGGAAAAACAGATAGATGAATATGTGCTATTAAAACAAGAAAGGGTTTACCTCTCTTGTTTTAATAGCACAAACTAATGGCAAAAAGATTGGCAATGTATATACAATGTAATGAGAAAGGGATGGAAAGTCTGGCAGACAGAAAGGAATGATGATATGGATAATTGTAAAGCGTGGGATTATGCAATCGGTATAGTACAGGTAGACGGTACTAAACCGTCTGATGAATTTCTGGAACTTGTCGAGAAAGAGAAACGGGGAGAAATCACAAGTGAAGATATAAGAAAGGCGCTTTACCAGAAATACAAAGTAAAAGAGGTAGAGTAAAATGCGTGATCCACATTTTTTTGATGATTGTGACATTCTTAAAAATGTGTGTGACGGAAAAGATACAGGAATTTACATGGCTGAAAAATCACTGATTTTTGATGAGGAATACAGAACCAAAATAGCCGATTCTTTTACAGAGCTATTTACAAACCCGGAAGCGCAGCGGCTTTTTCGCAATTACTATCGTTATGGCTGCGACAAAGGCGGGGATGGGAGATAGCTTCCGGGGGCCTTCCGGCGGAACGGAAGTGCAAAAGGCAAAAAGGCAAAAAAGGCAGAAAAACCTTCCAAACCCCATTGACAAGCCCGGTTTTCGCTGATATACTAGAGAAGCCGCTTTGAATGGGTTTGTAAAAGTGCGTGCTCCGGCAGGAATGCAGGAAAGCGCCGCCCCCGACAGCGAGCCCGTAATGAAGGAGTTGAAACGCAAATGAACGCAATCATCGTAACCGGCGGCAAGCAGTACAAGGTGGCCGAGGGCGACGTGGTTTTCATCGAGAAGCTGCCCAACGAGGCCGGCGACACCGTGAAGTTTGACCAGGTCCTGGCCATTCTGGACGGCGAGAAGGCCACCTTTGGCGCTCCCACTGTGGCCGGTGCCTCCGTGGAGGCCAAAATTGTCAAAAACGGCAAGGGCAAGAAAATCCGCATCTTCAAGTATAACCCCAAAAAGGGCTACCGCAAGCGTCAGGGCCACCGTCAGCCCTATACCAAGGTTGAAATCGGCAAGATTTCCGTCTGAGCATGACCAGCGTCACATTCCACACGGAACAGGGCCGGATCACCGGCTTTGACGCCGAGGGCCACAGCGGCTGGGATGACGCGGGGAAGGATCTTCTCTGCGCGTCCATCGGCGCGGCCGTCACTCTGGTAGAGGCCACCGTCAACGACGTGCTGGGCCTTGCGGCGGCGGTGAAGGTGGACGAAGCCCGGGCGCTGATTTCCCTGCGTCTGCCCGGCGGGCTGGATGCGGCGGCGGAGAGCACCTGCCAGTCTCTTCTGACAGGGCTGATGCTCTATTTCACCATGCTCCACGACGAGTATCCCGAAAACATTGAAGTTCTGGAGGCGGACTGAAGGGTCCTCCTCTCCATCTGAAAATCTCTCAAGAAAGGATGGTTCCTGACATGATTCACATTGGATTACAGTTCTTCGCCCACAAGAAGGGCGGCGGCTCTACCAAGAACGGCCGGGACTCCAAGGCCAAGCGCCTGGGACCCAAGCGGGCTGACGGTCAGTTTGTTCTGGCCGGCAACATCCTGGTCCGCCAGCGGGGCACCCACATTCACCCCGGCGTGAACGTGGGCCGCGGCAGCGACGACACCCTCTTTGCCACCGCCAGCGGCACGGTCCGTTTTGAGCGGCTGGGCAAGGACCGCAAGCAGGTCTCTGTTTACGAGGCTGAGTGAGCATTTTTATGAGACGAGGTCCGGACGCAGGTCCGGACCTCTTTCTGTTCGGGGAGGCGGTTTGAAATGCTGTATCTGATCTGGCCCATCGCCATAATTGTGGCGTCTAATACGCTGTACAATATCTGTACCAAGGCTATTCCCGGTCAGGCCAATCCCTTCGCGTCCCTCTGTGTCACCTACCTGGCGGCCGCCGGGGTGTCGCTGACGCTGTTTCTCCTGACCAGCTCTGAGAAAAATTTCCCGGCGGCGCTGGGTCAGTTGAACTGGGCGTCTCTGATACTGGGCGGCGCAATAACCGGCCTTGAATTCGGCTATGTGGCCGCTTACAGGGCAGGCTGGCCGGTATCCTTGTGTTCTCTGACCGCGAATATCATTCTCGCCTGCGTGCTGCTTCTGGTGGGTGTGGCCGTGTATCAGGAGACCGTCACCCTCCGGCAGGCAGCCGGTATGGCCGTCTGCGGACTGGGGCTTTTTCTCATCAGCAGCCGTGGTTGACGAATCATCCCCGGTCCTGTACAATAGCGGGAGAAAGGGGCGGTTTTTATGGCTGGCTATATCACCTATTGGTCCAAGGAGCACGTCCGGGCGCTGGAGAAGGCCGGGGACAGCGGCCCCCTGTCGGTGATCTACGGCGGCCCGCATACGAAAATGCCCTCCATCGCCAGCTTGAAGCCAGGGGATATCATTTATCCTGCGGCCATCCGGGACGGGACGCTGTGCGCCATGGCCCGGATGGAGGTGGAGACAGTGGAACCGGCTCTGGATTATCTCATGCGGGAGGTGGGGCGGCCCGCCGGGGCCGTGGTGCCCCGGGGCATGGCCCTGGAGCGGACAGGCCGGGGAGCCGAAAACCTGCTGGACGGTGGGGAGCTGGATTTCACCCATTCCGTCTTTGCCCTGTCCGACGGGACCTGGCTCGAAAAGAATGGGGACCTGCCCGGGGACCTGAAGAAGGTTTACACCCGGAGCCATTACCACGACAAGCCCCACAAGTGCCACCAAGAGCCCCACACCTGCTGTGCGGAGCTGGCCGCCAGCGGGACAGGCAGCTTCATCCGGCCCCGGCCTCTGCCTGTGGAGTGTCTGCCGGACCTGCGCTTCGGGCCGTCCAAGTCCAAGGAAAAGCCCTTGCGGCTGAATAAAGACGGCGGGCCTGTGACGTCTTCTCTCAGCGGCTTCGTTCGGAAGATGAGCGGGGAGACCTGGGCACTCTTTGAAGGGCTGTTTTCCGAGGAGGACGCGGTATGATTGACATTCGGATACAGGGCGGCAAAATTCGAGTTGCCGGCAGCTTTGACCTTGGCTATATGGGGCGCTATGATGCGGACAAGATTCACCTCTATGACCAGCCGGACCGGCTGCGGCGCTGGGACGTCGCCGTCAGCCGCCTGGGGCCGGACTGCACCGACGGGGCCCTTTCCGCCTGCCTGACGGAATATTTCAACGCCTTTGAGGAGAAAATCCATAACAATCAAAAACAGGTCAACGACAACTTTTTAATCCGTGCCTTTGAGGACATGGAAGCCTGCGGGTATCCCTATTGGGAAATCGACGGTCTGACCCGCAGGGAATATCTGCCGCCGGACCCGGACGAGGACGTCTATCCGCCTCACTGGGATGAGATGAAAGCTCTGGAGCTGGCGCACGACAGAGCGCCCAACGACGGCAGCCTGGAAAAGCCGGATGTGGAGGCGATCCTGCGCAGAAATTTCCCGTCTCTGGACTGGGATGCACTGCTGGCGTCTATTCAGCCGGAGCACCTGAGTTTGGAGGACGGGAAGATTGCCTTCCAGTGCTCCGACGGCTTCGGGGAAGGACTGCTTTGCGGAGCCTACGATAAACTGGATGAAAAACTGACGTTTACTGATTGGCATAATTATTGAGAGAAAAGGAGGCGCCTATGGCATCAGGATTTGTAGATAAGGCCCGCATCACCGTACAGGCCGGCAAGGGCGGCAACGGCGCGGTATCCTTCCACCGGGAGAAATATGTGGCGGCAGGCGGTCCCGACGGCGGCGACGGCGGCCGGGGGGGATCCATTATTTTACAGGTAGACGACAATATGTCCACCCTGATGGACTTCCGCTACAAGCGCAAATATACCGCGCCCAACGGCATGGACGGTCAGGGCAAGCGGAAATTCGGCAAAAACGGCGAGGACCTGGTCATCCGGGTTCCCCGGGGCACCCTGGTCCGGGACGCCGAGACCGGCGAGATCATCCAGGACATGAGCGGCAGCGAGCCCTTCGTCCTCTGCCGGGGGGGCCGGGGCGGCTGGGGCAACAGCCATTTCGCCACCCCTACCCGGCAGGTCCCCCGCTTCGCCAAGGCCGGCCTTCCCGGCGAGAGCCACGAGGTCATTCTGGAACTGAAGCTGCTGGCGGACGTGGGACTGGTGGGCTTTCCCAACGTGGGCAAGTCCACCCTCCTCAGCGTGGTCACCAAGGCCCGGCCCAAAATCGCCAACTACCATTTCACCACCCTCTTCCCCAACCTGGGCGTGGTCTGGGTGGATGAGGGCGTCAGCTTCGTCATGGCGGACATTCCCGGCATCATCGAGGGGGCCAGCGAGGGGGCGGGCCTGGGTCACGACTTCCTGCGGCACGTTGACCGCTGCCGGCTGCTGATCCATGTGGTGGACGTGTCCGGCAGCGAGGGCCGGGACCCTGTGGCGGACTTCGACGCCATCAACGAGGAATTGAGGCAGTACAGCCCGGAGCTGGCGGACCGGCCCCAGATTGTGGCTGCCAACAAGACCGACGTGATGGAGGACCCGGCCCTGCTGGAGGCCCTCCGGGCCCATGTGGAGGCCCTGGGCTATCCCCTCGTCCAGATCTCCGCCGCCACCCACCAGGGGACCCGGGAGCTGGTGGGTCTGACGGCGGAACGGCTGTCCACCCTGCCCCCTGTGGCCGTGTACGAACCGGAGTACGTTCCAAAGCCCCCGGCGCTGGACGCCTCCGCCCCGCCGGAGATTCAGCACGAGGACGGCGTCTGGCTCGTGGGCGGGCCCTGGATTCAGCGGCTCATTGCCAACGTCAATTTCTCCGACTACGAGAGCCGCATGTGGTTCGACCGGATGCTCCGGGAGGCGGGCCTGTTCCAGCGGCTGGAGGAGATGGGCATAGCCGACGGGGACACCGTTTCCATCGACGGATTTGAATTCGACTACCAAAGGTGAGAAAAGGAAGGAGACCATGCCCCTCTGAGGGACATGATCTCCTTTTTTTATCTTAACTCTCCACTCTCAACTCTCCACTCTCCCGTCAGGCTCCCGCGAAGCGGAAGACGACCCCCACTGCGGCGGACAGGCCGATGAAGACAATGGGGTGCAGCTTCTTTACCCTGGGCACGTAATTGGTCAGCACAATCAGCGCTGCCGCCAGCAGCAGCCCCGGTATGTTCAGAAGGCTTTCCCCGCTGAGGACGGGGGCCTTGACAATGCCGGTGAGAAGCGCCAGCCGCACGCCGGTCAGCACCTCCAGAATCACCGACACGCAGGCCGCGCCGATCAGCCCCGTGGAGGCGGGACGGAGCCCGTAAAAGGCCCGGTCCACGTATTTGTTGTTCCGGAAGCTCTGGAGCACCGCCGCCACAATCAGAATCACGATGATGGAGGGGGTCACCTCGCCCAGGGTGGCGATGACGGCCCCGGGGATGCCCGCCGCCGTGAAGCCCACATAGGTGGCCATATTGATGCCGATGGGGCCGGGGGTGGACTCGGACACCGCCAGCATGTTCATCAGATCGGTGTAGGTGTACCAGCCCGTGGATTCTCCGATGGCCTGGAGAAAGGGCAGGGTAGCCATGCCGCCGCCAACGGCGAAGAGGCCGGTTTTGAAAAATTCCCAGAAAAGCTGTAAATAAATCATGCCTGCTTCGCCTCCAGATTCTTCAGAAGAATGCCCGCCAGGGCTGCGGAGATGACGAACCACACCGGGGACAGCTTCAGAAACAGGCCACCCGCCAGCACCAGCAGGAAGATGACGGCGGTGCGCTTATCCACCACGGACTTTTTCAGCAGCTTCATCACCGCGTTGAAAATCAGCACGCAGACACAGACCTGAATGCCGGCAAAGGCGTTCTTCACCCAGGCCAGGTCCGCGAAGTTGGAAATCAGTCCCGCCAGAATGGAGATGATGACCACAGAGGGAAACACCACGCCCAGCGTTGCCATGATGCCCCCCATCATGCCGCCGCACTTCTGGCCGATGAAGGTGGCCGTATTGACGGCGATGATGCCGGGGGTGCACTGGCCGATGGCGTAGTAATCCGTCAGCTCCTCTTCGGTGGCCCAGCCCTTATTGTCCACAACCTCCCTCTGGAGAATGGGCAGCATGGCCATGCCGCCGCCGAAGGTCATGACACCCATTTTCGCGAAGGTCCAGAATAAACTCCAGAGACTCCCGGAGCCTTTTTTGTTTTCCATAGCAAAACCCCCTGCTGTAATTAGGAATGAGGCTGCAGGCCGGGAAAACAGCCCGTCATTCCTGATTTTATTCCGTGTAGCCGTACAGGCCCCGGACAGACACCTCTCCGGAGCGGACTTTTTTGACGCCGCCGTCCGGCAGGCGGACCACCAGGCTGAATTCCCCGTCGATATCCACGGCCTCCGCCGTCTCCCGCTCCCCGCCGCCGAAGGGAATCAGCTGAACGGTCCTGCCCAGGTTCACGCAGTCCCGGCGGTAGGCCGCCAGCCACTCCGACAGGTCTCCGGCGCGGAGATCCCGGTTCATCCGGTCCAGCTCCTCCAGCAGCGCCGCCGCCAGCAGGGGCCGGGACACCGGCCTTCCCAGCGCCTGGAGCAGAGAGGTGGCCACCTCCCGGACCTCCGGCGAGAAGGATTCCGCCCTTTGGAGCACGTTGACGCCGATGCCCAGCACCAGGGACTGGAGCCGCCCCGTCTCCGCCTCCAGAGAGACCTCTGTCAGGATGCCGCAGAGTTTTTTCCCGTTTAACACCGGGTCATTGGGCCATTTCAGCCCGGGTCTCACGCCGCAGACCCGCTCCACGGCGGCGCACACCGCCACCCCCGCCAGAGCCGTCACCGGCGGCAGGCGCTCCGGCGTCACCTGGGGCCGCAGCAGAACGGACAGGTAAATGCCCTCCCCCCTGGGGGACTGAAAGGAGCGGTCCATCCGCCCCCGGCCCGCCGTCTGGCTCTCCGCCAGCACCGCCGTGCCGTCCGGGGCCCCCTGCTGGGCCAGCTGCTTGGCGAAATTGTTGGTAGAGTCCACCTGCTCCAGACAGCACAGCGTCCGGCCCACCGTCTCTGTGGGGCCCAGGCGGCTTCTGATTTCCGCCTCTGTCAGCACATCCGGCGCGGCGGCCAGACGGTAGCCCAGACCCGTCCGGGCCTCAATCTCATAGCCCTCTTTTCGCAGGGATTCCACCGCCTTCCACACCGCCGCCCGGCTCAGTCCCAGACGGCGGCTCAGCTCCTGGCCGGAGAGGAAGCCCTCTTCGCTTCGCAGCAGCTCCAGAATCTGTTTCCGGCTCATGCGGGTCCCTCCCTTCCGGCAAAAAAAGCCTCTGAAAAACAGCGTGTGTAGTATAGCATATTTTTTCCTGTGTGTAAACCGGGGATTTTGGGCGATTCTCCGCCCTGACGGGCGGAACGCTTTCGCGGGGAACCGTCTGCCCGGCGGGGCGGCGCAGAGGCCGCCCCCTACACATGGTCTTGCGGGGCTGCTTTTTTTGCACGATGACCCCAAGTGGGCACAATATCACCTGATGAATGACTCCGTTTGGTAGCATTTTTGGGGTGATGTGATATGGAGCTCAGGCGTATGCGGGACCTGCGGGAGGACCATGACCTCTCTCAGCAAAAGGTTGCCGACTATTTGAATATGCACCGCAGCGTTTACCGTCGTTATGAGTCGGGGGAACGGGAAACACCGGTGTGGGTGGTGGACAGGCTGGCGGATTTCTACAAAGTCAGCACCGACTACCTTCTGGGCCGCACCGATGACCCTGCTCAGCCATCTCCGCTGAAGCGGCGATAGAAGTGTGTCCCACGCGGAAGTGAATCCGTATGGATGAGAATAGCATCGGGAATGCTACCGTTTGGTAGCATGATTCCGAGGTGATGCTATGCACTTCCAGCGGATTGAAGATTTACGCGTGGACCATGACAAGACACAGATTGCCATTGCGGACTACCTCAACATGGGCCGCAATGTCTACTGGCGTTATGAAAAGGGCGTCCGGGAGATTCCCACCTGGGCAGTGATCAAGCTGGCGGAATACTATCAGGTCAGCACCGACTATCTCCTGGGCCGCACCGACGACCCCACGCCCCCCGCGCCCTCCCGGCGGCGGTGAGGCGGCTGGCCTGGTTCGCCGGGGGCTTTTCCGGCGGCGTGTTTCTGGCCCGGTACGGACTGCCGGGGGACCGGGGACTGTTCTGCGCGTTTGCGGCACTGGGGCTGGCGTTTTTGGCGCTGGCCCTGCCCTGGGAGAGACGGCGGCGGGCGGTGGCGTTTCTGGCGGCGCTGGCTATGGGCCTGGGCTATGACTGGCTGTATGTCCACCAGGTGCAGCAGGCGGCGGAGGCCTGTCTGGGAGAGGGGGACGGAATCCGCACCGTGACCCTTCTGGACCTGCCGGAGGAGAGCGATTTCGGGGCCCGGGTGACGGTTCGGCTGGAGGGCGTTCCCGGCAAAGCGGTCTATTACGGAGGCCGGGAGCTGCTGGAGCTGGAGCCGGGCCAGACCCTCACCGGACCCGTCCGCCTCCAAAGCGCCGCCCGTGTCCGGGACGAGGACATCTCCGCCTTTACCTCCAGAGGCGTGTTCCTCCTGGTCTACGGCGGGGACGCGCCCCAGGCGGGACCGGGGACCTCGGGCGGCTGGCGGTGGCTGCCTCTCCGGGCTGGCCGGGCTCTGCGGGCGGAGCTGAGCCTGCTGTTTGAGGGGGACGCCGCCGGCTTTCTGGCCGGCATTCTCACCGGGGACCGCTCCGGACTGTCGGAAGCGGCCTCCGCCGCTCTGGGCGAGGCGGGCCTCAGCCACATTCTGGCGGTGTCCGGGATGCACTGCGCCATGCTGCTGGCCCCGGTCTCCTTTCTCGTCGGGAGGCACCGGCGGCGGGCCCTGTTTGCCTGCGCCGTACCCCTGCTGGTCTTTTATGTGCTGATGGCGGGATGCGGCCCCTCGGCGGTGCGGGCCTGCGTAATGCTGGCGCTGCTGCTGGCGGGGCCCCTTTTCCGGCGGGAGAGCGACGGACCCACCGCCCTGCTGGCGGCGCTGCTGCTGATTCTGCTGGCGAATCCCTTCGCTGCCGCTTCGGTGAGCCTCCAGCTGTCCTTTGCCGCCATGACGGGAATTTTGTGGCTGACGCCCCGGCTCAGCGCCGTCATGCCGGAAAAATGGGCGGGCCGGGCCTCGCTGAGGGCGGTGTGGGGGTCCCTGTCGGTTACCTGCGGGGCCCTGGTGTTTGCCGCGCCTCTCTCCGCCTGGTATTTCGGCTTTCTCTCCCTGCTGACGCCTCTCAGCAGTCTGCTCTGCCTGCCGGCGGCCTCCGGGGCCTTCTGCTTCGGACTGCTGGCCGCGCTGGCCGGACTGGTCTGCCCGCCTCTGGGCCACCTGCTGGCCTGGCCCGCGGCGCTTCTGACGCGGTATATTCTTTCCGTGGCGGGACTGCTGTCCAGGGTTCCTCATCAGGGGGTGTATTTTGCCAACCCGTATATGAAATACTGGCTGATTTACGTCTATCTGCTCTTTGCCGCCGTTCTCCTGATGAGGCGGAGGGGAGAGCGGCGGCGGTCGTATGTTCTGGCGGCGGCTCTGGCGGTTCTGACCCTGGCGCTGACGGTCAGGCTGGGGGCGGAGCGGTACGGCGGGGACCTGGAGGTTCTGGTGCTGGACGTGGGCCAGGGACAGAGCGTGATTCTGGCCTCCGGCGGGGACTATGCCCTGGTGGACTGCGGCAGCGCCAACAGCTGGAAGGACGCCGGGGAGACCGCTGCCCACCGGCTCCGGGCCATGGGCTGCGGGAAGCTGGACTATCTCTGCCTCACCCACTGGGACAGCGACCATGTCTCCGGCGTGCCCGGCCTGCTGGCCCGGCTGGAGGCGGAAGCCCTGCTGGCTCCGGAGGGAGAAGCAGGGCAGGAGGCCGTCCTGGGGACGGCGGAGGCCGGGGCACTCCGCAGGGTGACGGAGCGGGAGCGCCTGCCCTTCGGCAAGGGGACGCTGACGGTCTTTCCGCCTCTGGGGGAGGGGGAGAGCAACGAAAGGGGTCTGACCGTTCTGGTCTCCGTGGGGGACCGGGATTTCCTCATTACCGGCGACATGGACGCCGCTACGGAACGGCGGCTGCTGGAGCGCTGGGAGCTGCCGGAGGTGGAGGGCATGATGGCGGGGCATCACGGCTCCCGTTCCGCCTCCTCGCAGGCTCTGCTGGACGCGGTCTCGCCGGAGACGGTCTGCATCAGCGTGGGGAGCAACACCTATGGCCACCCCGCGGAGGAGGTTCTGGCCCGGCTGGCCCGGCAGGGCTGCACGGTCTGCCGGACGGACCGGATGGGAACCATCCGCCTATCCTGGAATCTGGAGGAATGACGCCATGGCGGCCAAAACCACAAGCACAAATGGAAGAAAAAAAGAGAAAAAGGAAAACAGGGCCTTCCTGAAGCTCAAGGCGGACATCTCCGCCGGAACCATCGGAACCGCCTATATCTTTTACGGCGAGGAGAGCTACCTGCGGGAGTATTATCTGGGACGGCTGAAGAAGCAGCTGATTCCCGCCGGCTGTGAGGACTTTAACTGCCACATCGTGGAGGGGAAGGGCCTGGATATCCAGGAGCTGGCGGACATGGCGGAGGCCATGCCCATGATGGCAGAGCGGACCTATGTGGAAGTGACCGACCTGGACCTGTTCAAGCTGCCGGGGGACCAGCGGGAGAAGCTGATTGCCTTTCTGGAGGACGTGCCGCCCTACTGCTGCGTGGTGTTTGTCTACAACACGGTCAAATACAAGCCGGACCGGACCATGAAAAAGCTGTGCAGGGCCCTGGAGGCCCACGTGGAGGCGGTGGAATTCCAGCTGACAGAGGGGGCCGCCCTGACCGGCTGGGTCAGCCGTCACTTCCGGGAGCAGGGGAAGGAGATCGACCGGCAGACGGCGGAGTATCTGGTGTTTCTCTGCGGGAACCATATGACGGGGCTGGTGCAGGAAATCGCCAAGATTGCCACCTATGTCAGGGGGCCCGCCGTCACCCAGAAGGACATTGACGATGTGGCGTCTCCGGTGCTGTCGGCGGAGGTGTTCAAGCTGTCGGACGCGGTGCTCCGGGAGGACTACGACAAGGCGGCGTCCATTCTGGGAGACCTGCTGAAGGCCCAGACGGAGCCCATCCGCATCCTGGGTGCCCTGGGGAACCAGCTCCGGCGGATCTGGACCGCCCGGATTGGTCTGGACAGCGGACGGGACAAGTATTGGCTGATGGACCTGTGGGACATGAAATATGAATCCCAGGCCAGCCGCCTGATGTCCGCCGCCCGGCGGGCGGACGCGGAGTGGTGCGCCGGGGCGGTGAAGATGTGCCAGGCGCTGGACCGGCGGATGAAGAGCCAGCGGGGCGTGGACAGCGGGGAGGAACTGAAGCTGCTGCTGGCGCGATTGGGGGCGAGCCGAAGATGAAGGTGAAAATCCGGGAGGCCATCGTGGTGGAAGGCCGCTATGACAAAAACACCCTGGCCCAGACGGTGGACGCTCCCATCATCACCCTGGGGGGCTTCGGCGTGTTCAATGACCGGGAGAAGCTGGCCTTTCTCCGGCGGCTGGCGGAAAAGCGGGGACTGATCGTACTGACGGACAGCGACGGCGCGGGCTTCGTCATCCGGAACTATCTCAAGGGCGCTCTGCCCGGGGACCGGGTAAAGCAGGCCTACATCCCCGATATCCGGGGCAAGGAGCGCCGCAAGCGCCGCCCCGGACGGGAGGGCAAGCTGGGCGTGGAGGGCATGAGCCCCGCCGTGCTGCTGGAGGTTCTCCGCCGGGCGGGGGCCACCTTCGAGGACGGCTCTTCGGGAAAGGACAGGCCCCTTGAGAAGGATGCCGCCGGAACAGCGGAAACGGAAAAGCCGTTAACCAAGGCGGACCTGTTTGCCCTGGGCCTCAGCGGCGGGGCGGGCAGCGCCGTCAGGCGGCAGGCTCTGCTGAAGCGGCTGGAGCTGCCGGAGCATCTGAACGCCAACGGGCTTCTGGAGGCGCTGAACCTTCTTTACAGCCGGGAGGAGCTGGAAGCGGCGCTGGCGGCGCTGGCGGAAGCCTGATTCGTTTCCGGCAGGGATTCGACAAACTTCGGCAGAGTTTTCGGCGTCCGGGTGGTATGCTGACCGTATCTTGAAACTCAAACGGGAGGCGGCCGGCATGAAGAAACGTTTGGCGGGGGAATCCAGATACAAGGACGTGGCGCTGCGCCATTATCTGCTGACGGAGGAGTCCGCCGCAGGCCCGATCTACGGCGTTCAGGCGGAGCTGGGAGGGGAACAGGCGGCGGTTTCCGGCATCACGGCCTCCCTTCAGCGGGTCCAGGGGCTTCTGGACGGGCTGATTCGGGGTCAGGTGACGCCTGTGGCCCTTCGGGATGTGGTGGACGACTGGCTGCTGGCCTGAGCGCGCCGTCAACATTTACAAATTCTTCATAACTTTTCCTCCGTTACCCCTTTACAAACCGAAAAGACTGTACTATGATAGCACTGTTAGCACTCAGGGACAACGAGTGCTAACAGTGCGATTTGTTATTTCTTGAAAATTTTTATATTTTAAGGAGGAATTTCCCATGAAACTCACCCCGCTGGCAGATCGTGTTATCCTGAAGGTGGAAGAGGCGGAGGAGGTCACCAAGAGCGGCCTGATTCTCACCGGCTCCGCCAAGGAAAAGCCCGCCTGGGCGGAAGTTATTTCCGTGGGCCCCGGCGGCACCGTGGACGGCAAGGAGGTCACCATGACGGTGAAGCCCGGCGACAAGGTTATCACCAGCCAGTATGCCGGAACCAAGGTCACCCTGGAGGACGTGGAGTACACCGTCGTCCGGCAGAACGACATCCTGGCCATCGTCGAATGATTGCAAGGGGGAGCACGCCGCGTATTCGGTGCGCGGCGGGGTTCCAAGGGGCTTGCCCCTGGTTTCTCCGCGGATGCGGAGAAATAAAGTAAAATCATTTTCGCCGCGGCATGTGCGTGGCGAAAATACCGGGACCCCAGCCGCCGGGAGCGGCGGCGCCAGTGACCAACGTCACTGGCGGGGGAATCTAAAGGGGGATGTATCCCCTCTTTGAAGAAAAATTTGGAGGTAGATGCAATATGTCTAAGCTGATCAAGCGCGGCGACGAGGCCCGCAAGGCCCTGGAGACCGGCGTCAATTCTCTGGCCGATACCGTCAAAATCACCCTGGGCCCCAAGGGCCGGAACGTGGTTCTGGACAAGAAATACGGCTCTCCCCTGATTACCAACGACGGTGTGACCATCGCCAAGGAAATCGAACTGGACGATCCCTTTGAGAACATGGGCGCACAGCTGGTCAAGGAAGTTTCCACCAAGACCAACGACGTGGCCGGCGACGGCACCACCACCGCCACCCTGCTGGCCCAGGCCATGATTCAGGAAGGTCTGAAGAACCTGGCCGCCGGCGCCAACCCCATCGTGGTGAAGAAGGGCATGGCCAAGGCCGTGGAGGCCGCGGTCAGCGAGGTCAAGGCTCAGGCCAAGACCGTGGACGGCTCCAAGGACATCGCCCGGGTGGGCGCGGTCTCCTCCGGCGACGAGGAAATCGGCAGCCTGATTGCCGACGCCATGGAAAAGGTCTCCTCCGACGGCGTCATCACCATTGAGGAGTCCAAGACCGCCGAGACCTACAGCGAGGTGGTCGAGGGCATGCAGTTTGACCGGGGCTATATCACCCCCTATATGGCCACCGACATGGAAAAGATGGAGGCCGTCATTGACGACGCCTATATCCTGATTACCGACAAGAAGATTTCCCTGATTACCGATATCAAGGACCTGCTGGAAGGGATGCTTCAGTCCGGCAAAAAGCTGGTCATCGTGGCCGAGGACGTGGAGGGCGAGGCCCTGAGCACTCTGATTGTCAACCGTCTGCGGGGCGTGCTGAACGTGGTCTGCGTCAAGGCTCCCGGCTTCGGCGACCGCCGCAAGGAAATGCTTCAGGATATCGCCACCCTGACCGGCGGCACCGTGGTCAGCGAGGAAGTGGGTCTGGAGCTGAAGAATGCCGACTTCTCCATGCTGGGCCATGCCCGTCAGGTAAAGGTCACCAAGGAAAACACCACCATCGTGGACGGCGACGGCGATTCCCAGGCCATCAAGGACCGGATCGCTCAAATCCGCTCTCAGATTGCCAACACCACCAGCGACTATGACAAGGAGAAGCTCCAGGAGCGTCTGGCCAAGCTGGCCGGCGGCGTGGCCGTCATCAAGGTGGGCGCGGCCACCGAGACCGAGATGAAGGAAAAGAAGCTCCGCATCGAGGACGCCCTGAACGCTACCCGGGCCGCTGTTGAGGAGGGCGTGGTCGCCGGCGGCGGCACCATCTTCGTCAACGTGGTTCCCGCCGTGGAAGCCCTGGTGGAGAAGCTGGAGGGCGACGAGAAGACCGGCGCACGCATCATTGCCAAGGCGCTGGAGGCCCCTATCCGTCAGATCGCCGCCAACGCCGGCCTGGACGGCTCCGTGATTCTGGAGAAGGTCCGTTCCTCCGAGAAGGGCTTTGGGTTCGACGCCTATAAGGAGGAGTACTGCGACATGGTAGCCGCCGGCATCATCGACCCCGCCAAGGTGACCCGGAGCGCTCTGGAGAACGCCGCGTCTGTGGCCGGCATGGTGCTGACCACCGAGTCCCTGGTGGCCGACAAGCCCGAGCCCCCCGCTCCCGCTCCCGCGGCCCCCGATATGGGCGGCATGTACTAAGCGCATATCAGCGACACAAAGCCGCAGGCCCAAGGGCCTGCGGCTTTCTTCCGCCTCCGGGCGGCGGTTCTCTCCGAGAGCGGGCCGCCGGTATACTGAAAGCGGTCATTTCCTGCTGCTGATATAATTTTGAAGCCGTTCCAGCAGCATGGTCTTCATCATGTCCGAGTTGCAGGTCTCAATCAGGGCCCGGAAGTCCTCTGCCGCCTCAGGCTTGAAAACGCTTTCGATGCTGTGCAGAATGGTCCATTCAATTCCCGCCATGTGATCTGTGGGACAGCATTTTATCAGAATCTCCGCCTCCTCCCATGTAACCGGCCGGGTGATGGAGTCTGCCGCGTCCTGATAGTCCTCCCACAAATTGAGGATTTCATCAGGAGGAAAGCCCTCGTCTCCGGGAAAAACATCGCATTCAAAGCCCTCTGGCGGCGCGCCTAATGTTTGTATTTTCAGAACGGGTTCCTGCATCCCGAATCCCTCCCATGCTTTCATCCGATGATGTTTCTGACGGCGTCAACTATACCACGGGGCCCGGGGGAAGTCAATCCGTTTCACCGGCCGGCTCCGGCGGGACATTCCCCTCTTGAAACTTCCCCTTGCAATCCCTCCGCCGGTCTTGTATAATAAAGTGTCATTTTATTGAACAGTGGGAGGACGCTGCTATGGCAGAGGAAATCAGAACGCCGGAAACCGAGAGCCGGAACTTTATCCATGCTTTCATTGACGAGGACATCGCCCCCGGCGGGCAGTTCGAGGGCATGACCGTTCACACCCGCTTCCCCCCCGAGCCCAACGGCTATCTCCACATCGGCCACTGCAAGGCCCTGACCATCGACTTCGGCACCGCCGAAAAATACGGCGGTCTCTGCAACCTCCGGATGGACGACACCAACCCCACCAAGGAGGACGAGGAGTTCGTGGAGGCCATCAAGGAGGACATCCACTGGCTGGGCTTTGACTGGGGGGACCGCTTCTTCTACGGGTCCGATTATTTTGAGGAGGATTACCGCCAGGCGGAGGGCCTGATTAAAAAGGGCCTGGCCTACGTCTGCCAGCTGACGCCGGAGGAATTCAAGGAATACCGGGGCGGCATCGGCGTCCCCGCCCGGAGCCCCTACCGGGACCGGCCCATGGAGGAGAGCCTGGACCTGTTCCGGCGGATGCGGGCCGGGGAGTTTGCCGACGGAACCATGACCCTCCGGGCGAAAATTGACCTGGCCAGCGGCAATTTCAACATGCGGGACCCGGTGCTCTACCGCATCAACCATCTGCCCCACCACCGCCACGGGACGAAGTGGTGCATCTACCCCATGTACGATTTTGCCCACCCCATTCAGGATGCTCTGGAGGGAGTGACCCACAGTCTCTGTTCCCTGGAGTTTGAGGCCCACCGGCCCCTTTACGACTGGGTGATTCAGAACTGTGAGCTGCCTGCCAGACCCCGCCAGATTGAGTTCGCGCGGCTGGGAATCGACCACACCGTGATGAGCAAGCGCAAGCTTCGCCGCCTGGTGGAGGAGGGCCGGGTCTCCGGCTGGGACGATCCCCGGATGCCAACCCTCTGCGGTCTCCGCCGCCGGGGCTACACGCCCCGGTCCATCCGGAACTTCTGCGAGCGCATCGGCGTGGCCAAGTCCGCCAACGTGGTGGAATACGGATTTTTGGAGCACTGCCTGCGGGAGGACCTGAACGCCTCGGCGGAACGGGTCATGGCCGTTTTGCAGCCTGTGAAGCTGACGGTTACCAACTATCCCGAGGGAAAGACGGAGACCGTCACCGTGGAAAACAACCCGGTGGATCCCGCCGCCGGAACCCGGGAGGTGTCCTTCTCCCGCGCGCTCTGGGTGGAGGCCGACGACTTTCTGGAGACCCCGGTGCCCAAGTACAAGCGGCTCTACCCCGGCGGCCCGGAGTGCCGCCTGAAGGGAGCCTATCTCATCCGCTGCACCGGCTGCGTGAAGGATGAGGCGGGGAATGTGACGGAGATCCTCTGTGAGTACGACCCGGACAGCCGGGGCGGCGACCCTGCCGACGGCCGGAAGGTGAAGGGGGCCACCATCCACTGGGTCAACGCCGCCGACGCGGCGGACGCAGAGGTGCGCCTGTATGACAATCTTTTTTCCGACGAGAACCCCGACGCCGCCGACAAGGATTTCCTGGAGTGCCTGAACCCACGTTCTCTGGAGATTCTCACCGGCTGCAAGGTGGAGGCCTCTCTGGCGGAGGCGAAGGCCCCGGCCAATTTCCAGTTTCTGCGGCAGGGCTATTTCTGCCTGGACAGCAAGGACAGCGCACCGGGATGCCTGGTGTTCAACCGCAGCGTCAGCCTGAAGGACAGCTTTAAGAAATAAGTCCGGATATTGAGGAACCGCCGGAGGGCTTGGCCCTCCGGCGGTTTTTCGTTTAATCCGTGACGGTAGTTGCAGTTACGCTGGTGTGGCTTTCCGCAACAGTGGAGCTCTCGGCAGCCACGTTATAATCCATATCCCCGTCCCTGGAGGAAAGCTGAACCTCGCAGTCCTCCAGGGTGCCGGTGACGGTGACGGCCACATCCCGGCCGTCGGCGGTTTTCACGGTGGAGTTGTACGTGCCGTGTTCCTCAATCTCCTGGGTGATGTCGGTTTCCGTGCCGTCCACGGTCAGTACCAGCTTTCCGTCCCGGAGTTCCGCGTCCGCGAAGACGCCGGAAACCAGCACCTGATGTCCCTGATTGTCCTCCAGCATGATCTGAGAGTCGTTCTGCCAGACGATGCGCAGGTTCTCAAACAGCGCGCCGTTGCTGGCGGCGTTGGCGGTGACCGCCAGGGCCACGGTGAGCATGGCGGCGATGGCCGCGGCCCTCAGGGCCTTCAGGGGCCGGCGGGTCTTCTTTTCATTCATGTCAGCAGTACGCATGATAACCTCCTGTTTTGCCTCGTCGGAGGCCCGGAGCCGGGAAAATGTCTCACGGTAAAGTTTCTCGTCAATCATAGGCTTCTGCCTCCTTCAGTTTTGTTTGCAGCTGTCCCCTGGCCCGCATCAGCCAGGTCTGAACGGTAGACGTGTTGGCCCCCAGCAGAGCGGCAATCTCCTTGACGGGGTAGCCCTCGTAATAGTGGAGATACACCGCCGCCCGGTACTTGGGGGGCAGAGACATCACCTGCCGGAACAGCTCTGTCTGGGCGGGGCGGTCAAAGACCGCCGTCTCCCCCGCCTCCTCCAGAGGGCCGGTCCGCCTCCTCCAGGGGGAGCGGAGCAGCCGCCTGCATTCGTTCACGGCTACCCGGAGCAGCCAGTGCTTTTCATGGTCCGGGGTCTCAAAGGTCCTGGCTTCGGTATAGAGCTTCAGCAGGGCTTCCTGCATCACGTCCTCCGCGTCGGCCCGGTTTTTCAGATAACTGTATGCCAGCCGGAACACCGTGTCGGCATAGCGCTCCACCGCCGCCTGAAATGCCTGATCCGTCACACGCGCTTCACCTCGCTTGTTATGGGCTTGGGTTGAAAGGCCTTTCTATAGGGAATATCCATCAGCGGGGCAAAAAATCTCACTGATACGGAAATTTTTTAAAAACAGCCGGAACCGGAAGGGATAAAGAGGCCGGGGGCCCCCTGCGGGTCCCCCGGTTTTTGCCGTATGATCAGGAAAAGGACGCTGGTTCAGTCATCCTGGGTGTTCGAGTCCGCATTTTGCTCTTGTATGTATTTGCGAATATGACTTAACGCAGACAGCGAATCGAGAATGATGAAGGTCACGGCCAGACCGTATGCGCGCGCAATCCATTTCGGCCATAATTTTTCGGCGATATGGGGAAAGAAGCCGGCGGCAAAAGCGGCACAAAGGAGGAAGGAGGACAGGAAACAAATTGAGAGACAGAGACGCTTGATTCCTTTCAAATGTTTGTTGTCCATAATCATAAATCTCCTTTAAAAATATAAGATGAGGGTCAGCTTCTCAATTCATTACCATTCGCTCGTAAAGGGCAGTAGCTGGATGCTCCTTTGAAAGTCTCTCATGGATATCCATTATATGGAATTGCCAGCATATTCAATCTACTCTTTTTTTTCCAAAAGTCAACATACATATTTGTTGCCGCCGGTTAAAATAAAGCCGCTTTTTTAAGGGGGTCAACAAAAGCCTGCGTCTACCCCCAGAACTCCGGGAAGAGCAGCTCGCTGCCGATTTTCACCGTCAGCAGGTGCAGCACGATGATGACCGTGGGCCGGACGATGCGGCTGCCGTTTTTGATGGCCAGCCCGGACCCCAGGTAGTGCCCGGCGATGGAGGCCAGGGAGGCGGTGAGGCCCACACCCAGGAACACATAGCCCGTTTTCAGCTGGACCGCCAGACTGCCCAGGTTGGAGGCCAGATTGATGACCTTCACGCCGCCGGCGGCGTGGCGGGTGTCCAGCTTTGCGGCCCGGATAAAAAGAATCATCAGGAAGGTCCCGGTACCGGGACCGTAATACCCATCGTAGCCGCCGATGAAAAAGGCAGCGGCCCAAACGATGATTCTCTGCCGGACGGGGCTGATGTCCCTCGGCTCGTCGGGCCAGTCGTGATTCCGGAGGGTGAGGAAGGCCACCGCCGGCAGGACCAGAAGCAGCATGTATTTCAGCACCGCATCCGGCGTCCGGTGCTGGAGCCAGGTCCCCGCCACGGACCCCGCCAGGGAAAAGACGACGGAGGGACCGAAGAGCGGCCAGTTCACATAGCCGCTTTTGATAAAGCGGGCGGTGGAAAATATGGTGCCCAGGCAGGCGGAAACCTTGTTGGTGCCCAGGGCGTAGGACGCCGGGAGATCACCGAAGGCAATCAGGTGGGTGGGGGCGGAGATGACGCCGCCGCCCCCGGCAATGGCGTCCATGAAGGACGCCAGAAACACCCCCAGGCAAATCAGCAGCACAACCCACAGGGGAAAGCCGTCCAAGACGGCGGATGTGAGAAATCCCATGCGTGGTCCTCTCGGTTTTAAAATCTTTGAACAATGGGGGACGGCGTCCCCTTAGAGCCTGTTTAAAATCCGGCGGAGTGCCGGATTGGGGCAGATTTTTTTGTCGGGCAAGGCGGTTTGACGCAGGAATCCTGGCGGATTTCAAGTCAAACCAACGCAGCATCGGCGGAAAAAGATGCCCTGTGACGGCGTTTCGATGGATTTTAATCAGGCTCTTAGAGCCGCATCCGAAGGTCAAACAGCCGCTTGTTCAGCTCGTTCAGCGACTCCTGCGTCTTTCGTGCGCTGTAGTCTCTGTCCTCGATTTCCCACAGGCTCTGTTCGAAGGCGTCGAGATTTCTTGCGATGTGCGCTTTCTTCCGGGCATCCCTCCGCAGCTTGCGATACTGGGAAGCATCGCGCTGCAAGCCGTTTTTGCTGAGATACTGTTCCAGCTCTATGATTTTTGCCCACCGCTTTCCGTCTCTCCGGTAGCCCTTGAAGTCGAGCATGTAAATGACAAGGTAAATCAGGACGGCTAAAATCAGATATTGCATAACGCTGTCTCCTTTTCCACTGTTCTTTTGCGGCGGCTTCTCCAAAGCCTGTCCGCCGCCTTTGTGGGCATCATTATGGACGGAATCGCGGACACTGTCAAGTGCCTCTTTCCTGGTTCCTCTTCCGCGAATTTGAGAAAAGAGCGGTATGATCTCAGAAAATCGTTTACCTTTGCCGGCAGATTTGAAAAAAGAAATGAGGAATATTTTTAGACCTAAGGGCCTGTTTTGTCGGAAATGGACAAAATACCGTCTATTTGCCCTTGAATTTGGAGGATTGCACTAAAACTGCCCCCGTTTTTTCGACAGGTCCATCCTTGACGGTATTTTCAGGAAGAAGTATAATGGTAAAGAATAATTTGGAAGGACTGACAAAAAGCCTGCCGCGCCGCGGAGCGCGAGGCGGAAAACAGCGCCGGGGAAGGCGCTGGAAATCGGCGGGCCGCTCGCCGCAAAAGCGGCGCGGCGCGGACAGACGGATTTCGGAGGGACGGCGCTCCGTTTCCCGGTTCTTCTGGCGGCCGGCTCTGCACGGAGGTTGACTTATGGCAAAAAACAATCCCACTGAACGGTTCCATTCCGGCACCCTGACGGACGGCTGGCGGTACTTCGGTGCGCACCCCACGGAAAAGCGCGGCGTCAAGGGCTGGGGCTTCCGGGTCTGGGCGCCCCACGCGCAGACGGTATCTGTGGTCGGAGACTTCAACAACTGGAAGGCCGGAGAACACCGGCTGGTCCGCAAGGGCGAGATCTGGGAGGGGTTCATTCCCGGTCTGACGGAGTACGGCGCCTATAAATACGCCGTCGTCGGCTCTGACGGTGAGACCCGCCTGAAAGCAGACCCCTACAGCTTTCACAGCGAGACCCGGCCCAATACCGCCAGCAAGCTCTATGATATCCAGGGCTTCAAGTGGACGGACGCCGCCTTTCTGGCCAAACAGGCCAGGCACCAGGTCTATGATTCTCCGCTGAATATCTACGAGGTCCATCTGGGCTCCTGGAAGAAGCGGGAAAACGGCGATTTCTACGATTACAAGGACCTTGCCGTGGAGCTGGGCGCTTATGTCAGGGAAATGGGCTATACCGCCATCGAGCTGATGCCGGTTCTGGAGCATCCCTTTGACGGGTCCTGGGGCTATCAGGCCACCGGCTGGTTCGCCCCCACGTCCCGGTACGGTACGCCCAAGGACTTCATGTGGTTCGTGAATCACATGCACAAAAACGGCATCGCCGTGATTCTGGACTGGGTGCCCTCTCATTTCTGCAAGGACGCCCACGGCCTCTATCAGTTTGACGGCGGCTGCTGTTATGAGTACAGCGACCCCAACAAATGGGAGCACGCCTCCTGGGGCACCCGGGTCTTTGACTACGGCCGCCCGGAGGTCAAGAGCTTCCTGTTCTCCTCTGCCCGGTTCTGGCTGGAGGAGTGCCACATCGACGGACTCCGGGTGGACGCCGTGGCCTCCATGCTCTATCTGGACTATGACCGCCAGGGCGGCGCGTGGAGCCCCAACAAATACGGCGGACACGAGAATCTGGAGGCCATCGACTTCCTCCGGGAGCTCAACACCATGGCCTTCGGCGTGAAGCCCGGCGTGATGATGATCGCCGAGGAATCCACTGCCTGGCCCATGGTCAGCCGTCCTGCCGACATTGGCGGCCTGGGCTTCAACCTCAAGTGGAACATGGGCTGGATGAACGACATGTGCCACTATCTGAAGCTGGACCCCTTCTTCCGCCAGCACCATCATAAGGATATCACCTTCTCCATGATGTACGCTTTTTCGGAGAATTTCGTGCTGCCCATCTCCCACGACGAGGTGGTTCACATGAAGGGCTCCGTGGTGGGCAAGATGCCGGGAGACTACGAAAACCAGCTCCGCTGCACCCGGGGCTTCTACGCCTACCTTCTGGCCCACCCCGGCAAGAAGCTGCTCTTCATGGGCGCGGAGCTGGGCCAGTGGCACGAGTGGAACGACAAGGAGCAGCTGGACTGGTATCTGCTGGAGAATGACGCCAACCAGAAGATTCACCGCTTCTTCAAGGACGCCAACGCCTTCTACAAAAAGGAACCCGCCCTCTGGGAGGTGGATTTCAGCTGGGAGGGCTTTGAGTGGCTGGTGGTGGACGACAACCACAACAACGTGGTGGTCTTCCTCCGCAAAGATAAAAAGGGCCGCGACATCATGTGCGCCATCAACTTCTCCCCCAATACTTACGAGGATTATCGGGTGGGCGTTCCTGCCCACCGGCAGTATCGCCCGATCTTCAATACCGACGCGGAAATCTATGGCGGCGCCGGTTTTGGAGACGTCGAACCCGTAAAGGTGGAGAGCATCGAGTCCCACGGCAAGGAGCAGTCCGCCGCCATCAAGATCCCCGCCTTCGGCGCGGTGTTCCTCCGGGGCGAGGGAACCCTTCCCAAGCCCAGGAAGGCGAATAAGGCTGTGGAGACCGAGGCGGAGGAGACCGTCAGCGAGACGGCCAAGGCGTCCGCGGGCCAAAAGGCGGCCCAGGTCCTGAAATCCATCCGGAGCCCCAAGGCCGGGGAGACCGGGAAAGCCAGGGAGAGCGGGGACGCCGGAGACGCCGGGCCCGCCAAAAGAAGAGGCCGGAAGCCGAAGGCGGAACAGGAGGGCGAGCCCTCTCTGGAGAAGAGCGCCAAGACTGTGAAAAAAACAGGAAGGAAACCCAAGGCGGAGCAGAAGACGGAAGCGCCCGCAAAAGAGAAGGAGGGCGCGGGAGAGAAGGAGAGCGCGAAAGAGAAGGAGAGCACCAAGACCATCAAGTCCAGAGTGAAAAAAATCTGAAGCGAACAGACCGAGGCGAAAAAACAGTCAAAGGAGCGAAAACATGAAGAAAGAATGTGTGGCCATGCTGCTGGCCGGAGGACAGGGCAGCCGTCTGTACGTCCTCACCGGAGACATGGCAAAGCCCGCCGTACCCTTCGGCGGCAAGTACCGCATCATTGACTTTCCCCTGTCCAACTGCACCAACTCCGGCATCGACACGGTGGGCGTGCTGACCCAGTACCGCCCCCTGGAGCTGAACGGCTATATCGGCAGCGGCCAGCCCTGGGACCTGGACGGGTCCAGCGGCGGCGTCCACATCCTGCCCCCCTATCAGGGCAGCAAGGGCGGCACCTGGTACAAGGGCACGGCCAACGCCATCTACCAGAATATCGGCTTTATCGACATGTACGACCCGGAGTATGTGGTGATTCTCTCCGGCGACCACATCTACAAAATGGACTATTCCAAAATGGTGGCCCGCCACAAGGAGGCCGACGCCGCCTGCACCATCTCCGTGATGGAGGTGCCCTGGGCCGAGGCACCCCGCTTCGGCATCATGAGCGTGAACGCCGACGACATGATTACCGAGTTCGCGGAAAAACCCAAGGAGCCCAAGAGCAATCTGGCCTCCATGGGCATTTACGTCTTTTCCTGGAAGGCCCTGCGCCAGTACCTCACCGAGGACGAGGCGGACCCCGGTTCCGAGAATGATTTCGGCAAGAACATCATTCCCAATATGCTGAACAATCAGGAGCGGATGGCCGCCTACCGGTTTGACGGCTACTGGAAGGACGTGGGCACCCTGGAATCCCTGTGGGACGCCAACATGGACATGCTGGCCCCCGAGTCCGGCCTGGACCTGCGGGACCAGTCCTGGCCCATCTATGCCCGGTCCGTCAGCGCGCCGCCGGCCTTCCTGGGCGCGGGGTCCAGAGTGACCCACAGCGCCATGAACCGGGGCAGCGTTCTGGAGGGTACGGTGGAGAATTCTGTGCTCTCCCCCAATGTGACGGTGGGCGAGGGCGCTGCGGTTCGCTATTCCGTTCTCTTCCCCGGCGTGGTTGTGGAGCCGGGCGCGGTGGTGGAATACGCCATCCTGGGTGAGAACTGCAGAATCGGCAGAGACTGCCACGTGGGCGGTACGCCGGAGAACACGCCTGAGGGCTGGGGGCTGACGGTTCTGGCGCCTCAGTGCGAGCTGCCCGAGGGCAGAGCGGTCAGGGCCGGCATCATGCTGAACAGCAAAGGTGAGGAGGTGTCCAAATGAAAGGACTGCATGGAATCATTTTCGCCTATGAGCGCCGCGGGGACCTTCAGGAGCTGGGCTCCATCCGCTCCTCCGCCTCCATTCCCTTCGGCGGACGGTTCCGGGCGGTGGACTTCGCCCTGTCCAACCTGGTGAACGCCGGGGCCACCGACGTGGGCATCATTCTCCATGGGCATTATCAGAGCCTGCTGGACCACCTGGGCACCGGCAAGGACTGGGATCTCTCCCGCAAGCGCGGCGGCCTGCGGCTGCTGCCTCCCTTCAACTACAGAGGCGACTGGGGCGCCATGCCCTATCGGGGCCATATCGAGGCCATGACCGCGGTGCGCAGCTATCTGGAGGGCATCCGTCAGGACTATGTGGTGATGATGGACGGCGACCTGGTGGCGAACCTGCCCGTAAAGGAGATTTATGAGAGCCACGTGAAATCCGGCGCGGACATCACGGTGGTCTGTGCCAACGACAGCTTCATGACCGAGGACGGAACCTATTTCCAGGTGGGCGAGGGCGGCCGGATTACGGAGGTCTTCATTCATCCCCATACGCCCAGGGGCCTCCGGGGCCTGGGCACCTATATCGTGTCCAAGAAGCTGCTGCTGGAGCTGGTGGACGACTGCGCCGCCAAGGATCAGATCAGCTGGCGCGCCGACGTGCTCCAGGCCCGGCGGGACGCGCTGAAGATTCAGAGCTACATCTGGAAGGGCTATGCTGCTCAGATTCGCTCCGTACAGGAGTATTATGACCGCAGCATGCAGCTGCTGGATCCCGCCATCCGTGCGGATCTCTTCCATCCCCGGCGGCCCATCCGGGCCAAGAACGCCGACCTCAGCTCCACCTATGTGGGCGCGGGCGGACGGTGCGTCAACTCCCTGTTCGGAGACGGCTGTTCCATCGAGGGCGTGGTGGAGAACTCCATTCTCTTCCCCGGTGTGACGGTGGAGAGCGGCGCGGTGGTGCGCAACTGCGTGATTTTCAAGGAATGTGTCATCCGCAAAGGCGCTCAGCTGAGCTATATCATTGCAGACAAGGACGTGGAGGTCCTGGAGGGCCGCACCTTAATGGGTCATGCCACCTACCCCATCGTCCTCTCCAAGGGCAGTAAGGTGTAATTTCAATAAAAGGGGGGCGGCCTCGTCCCCCTTTTCTGATTGAAAGGCCGGATTGACCCGGCCTCTGTGATTTGGTATAATAAGGGTATCACCGCACCGACAACGTTCCCTGACTGTTCGACAAGCCCGGCTTTCAGCGGGCTGCCTGGGGCCGGGGGAGCTGTAAAAAGGAGTTAAGTGTATGAAAATTCTGTATGTGACCAGCGAGGCCGTTCCCTTCTGCAAAACCGGCGGGCTTGCGGATGTGGCGGGTTCCCTGCCTCCCGCGCTGGCGGAACAGGGCGCCGAGGTGGCCGTGATCCTGCCTTTGTACGACCGGGTCCGCGTCCAGTTCGGCGACAGGCTGAAATTCGAGTGCTATGATTACGTGGACCTGGCCTGGCGGCACAGCTACTGCGGCCTGTTTTCCCTGGAGCAGGACGGCGTGACCTGGTATTTCCTGGACAATGAGCAGTACTTCAACCGGGGTGCACTCTATGGCCAGGCCGACGACGGCGAGCGCTTCGGCTTCTTCTCCCGGGCCGTGGTCCGGATGCTGGACCACCTCAAATTCTGGCCCGAGGTGATTCACTGCAACGACTGGCAGGCCGCCCTGGTTCCCATCTATCTGAAGGACGACGGCGTTCGTGAGGACCGCTACCGCTCCATCCGGACGGTGCTTACCATTCATAACATCGAATATCAGGGCCGCTACAATCCCTTTGTCCTGGGAGATCTCTTCGGTCTGGATCACGGCTGGGCCGATGACGGCACCATCCTGATGGACGGAGATGTGAACCTGCTCAAGGGCGCCATTCTCTGCTCCGACGCGGTGAACGCCGTGTCTCCTACTTATGCCAACGAGCTGAAAATGCCGTTCTTTGCCCACCGCATGGAAAGCATCATGCGCCAATGCTCCAACAAGCTCTATGGCGTGCTCAATGGCATTGATATGAAGCTCTATGACCCCAGAACCGACGGACATATCAAAAAGACCTTCTCTGCCGAGGATATGACCGGCAAGGATGAGTGCAAGGCTGAGCTCCAGAGGATGACAGGCCTGCGGCAGGAGCCCCATACGCCCATTGTGGCCATTGTCAGCCGTCTGGTATCCCACAAGGGTCTGGACCTGATCTGCGAGGTGCTCCACGATATGATGGAGCTGCCCATTCAGATGGTGGTTCTGGGCACCGGCGACCAGCGCTATGAGGAGTTCTTCCACTGGGCCGCCCAGCAGTATCCCGGCCGGATGTCCGTGAACCTGGACTATAACGAGGCGCTGTCCATGTCCATCTATGCCGGCGCGGACCTGTTCCTGATGCCTTCCAAGAGTGAGCCCTGCGGCCTGAGCCAGATGATCGCCATGAGATACGGCACGGTGCCCATCGTCCGGGAGACCGGCGGGCTGCGGGACACCGTTCAGCCCTGCGAGTCCTGGCGGGACGCCGGGAACGGCTTCTCCTTTGCCAACTATTCCAGCGGCGATATGCTCCACGTCATCCGGGAAGCCGTTTATCTCTACAAGGATTATCCCGACGTCTTCGCTCGTCTGCGCCAGCGGGCCATGGCCGGCGATTTCAGCTGGGCCAGAAGCGCTCGGGAATATCTGCGGATTTATTCCACCATCACCGGCATTGAGTGGCCCGTCCGGAAGGACACGGCCCGGGTGGACACCGCCCGGGGCGAGGAGGAAGCCCACCCTTTTGAGGAGGCTCCGGTCCCTGTAGAGACCGCTCCCGCGGAGGAGCCCCCTGTGAAGACCGCTTCCGCGGAGGAGCCCCCTGTGAAGACCGCTTCCGCGGAGGAGCCCCCTGTGAAGACCGCTCCCGTGGAGGAGCCCCCTGTGAAGACCGCTCCCGCGGAGGAGCCCCCTGTGAAGACCGCTCCCGTGGAGGAGCCCCCTGTAGAGGCT
This sequence comes from Oscillospiraceae bacterium, assembly GCA_910575505.1. Lineage (GTDB taxonomy): Bacteria > Bacillota > Clostridia > Oscillospirales > Oscillospiraceae > Oscillibacter. The sequence continues at coordinate 3,960 of CAJTFK010000002.1, read as the reverse complement.
GCTCCCGCGGAGGAGACTCCTGCGGAGACCGCTCCCGCAGAGGAGACCCCCAAGAAAACCCGCAAGACAGCCAAATCCGCAGAGAAGTCTGGGGAAAAGGCTTCTAAAAAGGCCGGAAAGACCGGCGCCAAGTCCGCTAAGAAAGGAACCGCCAAGAAGAAAAAGGCGGAATAAGGTAGACGAATGAGTACAGCATTTACGACGAAGACACTGGAAGAGGCGCTGAACGCCAAGCTGATGACCAACTTCGGCAAAACGCCGGAGGAGGCCACCGACGGTGAAATGATGCGGGCCAGTGCGCTGGTCCTGCGGGACGTGATGGCTCTGCGGGAGGTGGAGACCCGGAAGAAGACCCGCCAGAACAAGAAAAAGCAGGTCCATTACCTGTCCATGGAATTCCTGATGGGCCGGAGCCTGATGAAAAACGCCTATAACCTGGGGGTTCTGCCCCAGCTGAAGGAAGCCCTGGAGCACCTGGGGTTCAAATCCGGAGACATCTTTGAGATGGAGCCCGACGCCGCCCTTGGCAACGGCGGTCTGGGCCGTCTGGCCGCCTGCTATCTGGATTCCATGACCACCCTGGAGATTCCTGCCACCGGCTATTCCATCTGCTATGAGCTGGGACTGTTCAAGCAGAAAATTGTGGAGGGCCAGCAGGTGGAGCTCCCCGACCACTGGAAGGACCTGGGAGCCGCCTGGCTGCTGCCCAAGCCCGCCGAGGCACAGCAGGTCTCCTTTGGCGGCACCGTCCGGGAGTTCTGGGCCGACGGTTACCTCCACACCGTCAATGAAAACGCCACCACCGTGCTGGCGGTGCCCTATGACATGGAGATTGCCGGTTACGGCACCGACCATGTGAACGTCCTGCGTCTGTGGGACGCCCGGCCCACCAAGGCTATGGATATGAGCCTCTTCGGCCGGGGCGAGTACCTGAAGGCTGCCGAGGAACAGGCCATGGCCGAGGCTATTGCCAAGGTTCTCTATCCCGAGGACAACCACATGGAGGGCAAGTCCCTCCGGCTGAAACAGCAGTATTTCTTTGTCTCCGCCACCATCCAGTCCATCACCGCCAAGCATCTGGATACCTATGGAACGCTGAAAAACTTCCATGAGAAAAACGTCATCCAGATTAACGACACCCATCCCACATTGGTGATTCCGGAGCTGATGCGGATTCTCATTGACGATACGGGCATGGACTGGGACGAGGCCTGGAGCATCACCACGCAGTCCGTGGCCTACACAAACCACACCGTTCTGGCCGAGGCGCTGGAGCGCTGGCCCCAGACCCTGATGGAGCGCCGCCTGCCCCGGATTTACCAGATTATTCAGGAGATTTCCGCCCGCTGGCAGAAAAAGGTCGAGGCCTATTACCACGACCCCGGCAAAACCCAGAACATGGCCATTATCTGGGACGGCGAGGTGCGGATGGCCAACCTCTGCATTGCCGGCGGCATGGCGGTCAACGGCGTCAGCGGACTGCACTCCGATATTCTGAAGCAGGACGTGTTTAAAAACGCCTATCAGATGGAGCCCTGGAAGTTCCAGAACGTGACCAACGGCATAGATCACCGCCGCTGGCTCAGCGAGATCAACCCCGGTCTGGACGGACTCATCAAGGAGCTGACCGGCGGCGACGACTACCTCTCCGACGCCTCCGTTCTCCAGAAGCTGGACGCCTACGCCGACGACAGGACCGTGCTGAAGCGGCTGGCGGAAATCAAGTATGAGAACAAGAAGGCCTTTGTGGCCCACGCCAAGAAGAGCCGGGGCGTGATTCTGAACCCGGACGCTATTTTCGACGTGCAGTCCAAGCGCCTCCACGAGTACAAGCGGCAGCTGCTGAACGTGCTGCACATCATCGCCCTGTACCAGCGCCTCCAGGACGAACCCGGCTTTATCCGGCAGCCCCGTGCTTTCCTCTTCGGAGCAAAGGCCGCTCCGGGCTATGAGGTGGCCAAGCGGATCATCCGCCTCATCAACTCCCTGGCGGACCAGATTGCCCACGACCCCATCTGCAAGGACAAACTTCAGGTGGTGTTCCTGGAGAACTACCGGGTGTCCCTGGCGGAGATTCTGATGCCCGCCAGCGAGGTCAGCCAGCAGATTTCCACGGCCGGAAAGGAAGCCAGCGGTACCGGCAATATGAAGTTCATGATGAACGGAGCGCTGACCATCGGCACCCTGGACGGCGCCAACGTGGAAATGCACAGTGTTCTGGGAGACGAGAACATGTTCCTCTTCGGTCTCCATGCCGACGAGGTGCAGCAGCTGAAGCGGGAGGGCTATGTGCCCCAGCGCTACTACAACAAGGACGCACGGCTCCGCCGGGCCATGGATGCCCTGCGCACCGGGTTCCGGGACGGCGTCCGTTACGAAGACCTGTATCAGCGCCTGCTTCAGGGAATGGGCGGCAGTCCTGCCGACGAATATCTGCTGCTGGCGGATTTCGAGAGCTACTGCGATGCTGAGCGGAAGATGGTGGAAACCTATGCGGATCCCGAACAGTGGAACCGCATGAGCCTGCACAACATTGCCCGCAGCGGCATCTTTGCCGCCGACCGCTCCATTGCGGAGTACGCGGACAATATCTGGCATGTGCCCCATCGCTAAGGCGGCTGCCGGCCGGAAAACAGTATATCAATAGCAAAATCAAAAGAGCCTTCCGCGAAAGCGGAAGGCTTCTTTTTGCGCCGTGTCCGGGACCGCGGGGACTGCACGGGACATCAGCGCGCCAGATAGGCCAGGATATCGAAGTCCAGCAGGGGCGTGTCCCGCCTGAGATAGAGAGGATGGTGGGGGTGGCCGGATTTCAGCGGGGGCCCTGCCGTGAACCAGCGGGCGCCAACGGCCTGCCCGTCGGCGGCAAAGTCCCGCATGCAATCCATGAGATAGTCCCGCTTTTCGATGATGTTTCCCCAGGCGGCCCACACGGCGGGCCGCTCCGACAGGGACAGCAGATAGCGGAAGGCCTTCCGGTTTTCCTCGTGAAGGTCCCGGTTCAAGAGCCGTTCCATATCGTCGGGCCGGGTGGCCCGCTGGGCGTAGACATTGAACATCAGGAAGCTGTCATAGCCGTTGGCCAGGGCAATGCGCTGGGCGGACTGGAGCGTGGGGTCCAGGGCGTCCGGCGCGGCAGTGGAGGGATTGATGCCCACACAGATCAGGGGCTTTTTTCCGCGGGTGCCCAGAATATAGCGGTATTCCGAATAGGTGTTGGGGACGTATAGCCAGCGGGCGGCGTCGTAATCCGGAGAGGGGAGCAGGGCGGCCTCCAGAGCAGACTGAAAGCGCTCCAGCTCCAGGGCGGCAGTGGGGCCCTGGGGAATGTGGGGCATGGGAAACCTCCTTCGTTTCAATCAGGAATGAGGAATTAGGGAAACGCTGATTTAATTCCCCGAAATGATAGAAGATGTGATAAAATAAGGAAAAGGGGGCGCGGGGTATGAAACAGGAAAGTTTTAGCGATATGGAATACAGATGCCGGAAAAAGAAAACAAAACGGGAAGAATTTCTGGAAATCATGGACGAGATCATCCCATGGGAGGAATGGGTATCGCTGGTCGTCCCCCACTATCCAACCGGGAAACGCGGCCGTCCGCCGATTGAGATAGAAACCATGCTGCGGATGTATCTGCTGCAATGCTGGTTCAGCTTATCCGATGAAGGCGTAGAGGACGCAATTTATGACAGCTATGCTATGCGCAAATTTATGGGGATCAACTTTTTCGAGCAGGATGTCCCGGACGCCACGACCCTGCTGCACTTTCGGCATCTGTTGGAGGAGAAGGGCATCGGCAAGCTGTTTTTTGACGAAATCAACCGCTGCCTGGAAGGGGCTGGGCGGATGATGCGGGGCGGCAGCATCGTAGACGCCACGCTGATCAGCGCACCCAGCTCTACAAAAAACGCGGAGAAAAAACGGGATCCGGAAATGCACTCGGTGAAGAAGGGAAACCA
>CAJTFK010000001.1 GCA_910575505.1 Oscillospiraceae bacterium | reverse complement strand
TGCTCTTGATGACGCAATTCACTTTGCTCTCAACTGTGTTTCTGCTGCCGATTGCGTTGGCTGGTTCTGTTGCGCTGGCTATTGTTTATTTTGAGAATTGCTCTAAGTGGTCCCAGGCGGACAGGCTGGAGGAGCAGGACGAGCGGAACCGGCTGGTGAAGCTGAAATCCAGAAGCCAGGCGTATCATATCAGCCAGTTCGCTTTCCTGGCGGTGGAGCTGGTCCTGATTGCCTGGGGAAAGACGACGGGACAGGAGACGCTGATTTACGCGGGCATGGGGCTGATGGCGGCGTTCTTCATCTCCCTGATCGCGGATTTCTTCACCTGGGTGTATTACGACGAGCATACCTGAACAGAAAAGCAGAAAAAAGGACTCCGCCGGAGATGGCGGAGTCCCTTTTGTCAGTCGCCGTCCCGGCGGAAGCCCAGGCCGTCCCGGATGTGACGGCAGTCGGCGTGGTCAAAGCCATATACGAAATCACGGATGGGCAGGGTGCGCTGAAACATTCCTTTCCGGTACAGCCAGAGTACGGCAGAGTTCTGGATGGCCTCCTTGAGGTCCGCGCCCCGCTCCGAACTGCCCTCGTCAAAGTAGACGTCCTTCAAATCGTTGTAGGGGACCCGCTTCCCGTTCAGCACACAGCCCCGCTCATAAAAGCGGGCGCTGCCGCCGCCCTTTTTGGGGAATTCCTCCAGCAGGTCGCCGAATTCAGCGTCGGGTGCGCCGGGGGCCCGGGGCCAGGACCACTCCAGCACGGTCTGTCCGCCGTGGCGCTGCCGCTGGGCCTCCGCGTTGGCCCGGCGCTCGCCGCTCTGCTTGTTCCAGCCCCGGAACAGAGCGATGATGAACACGATGGCCACGATGGGCAGGAGGACCACCAAAGCAATTCCCAGGATTCCAAATACGACTCCGATAATCAATGCGCTGTTCATTTTGTATGTACTCCTCTTCTGAATTCTTTTCCCGCCGGCTGTAGACAGCCCTGTAATTCCAGTAAATTCTACACCAGTTCAGGCGTAATGTCAATACATCAATTCTGATGTATGAAAAAATAAACTCCTGCAATACTGAGCGAAGGAGTGCAGGGGATGAAAGAGTATTACGAGATTCTGCGGGAACTGCGGGAGGACCACGATTACAGCCAGCAGCAGATTGCTGAGGTTCTGAATACCACTCAGCAGGTTTATTCCCGCTATGAACGCGGCATCAATGAACTGCCGGTGCGGCACCTGAAAGCACTCTGCCGGTTCTACCATGTCAGCGCCGACTATGTACTGGGTTTGCCGCCCCGCTGAAAGGAGGGCCGCCGGATTCCCTGTCCGGCGGCCATTTTGCGTCCCGAAAACCGACGTTTGGTCTCAATTCCGCCCGACGGCGCCGACGGAGTCCTTCAACAGCACGTCGTGAGCGCCGCCCTCCACGATGGAGACGGAGGAGACCAGAGTCAGCTTGGCCTTCTCCCGCAGCTCCGGAATGGTCAGCGCGCCGCAGTTGCACATGGTGGAGCGGATTTTCGCCAGGGTGGTGGCGATGCCGTCGGACAGGGCGCCGGCGTAGGGCACGTAGGAGTCCACGCCCTCCTCGAAGGAGAGCTTTGCCGCGCCGCCCAGGTCGTAACGCTGCCAGTTCCGGGCCCGGGCGCTGCCCTCGCCCCAGTATTCCTTCATGTAGCTGCCGCCAATGAGAATCTTGCTGGTGGGGGACTCGTCAAACCGGGAGAAGTACCGGCCCAGCATGCAGAAGTCCGCGCCCATGGCCAGGGCCAGGGTGATGTGGTAATCCTGAACAATGCCGCCGTCGGCGCAGATGGGGACATAGACGCCGGTCTCCTCGAAATACCGGTCCCGCTCCGCCGCCACGTCGATGACCGCCGTGGCCTGGCCCCGGCCGATGCCCTTGGTTTCCCGTGTGATGCAGATGGAGCCGCCGCCGATGCCGATTTTCACGAAATCCGCTCCGGCGTCAGCCAGGAAGCGGAAGCCCTCGCCGTCCACCACGTTGCCTGCGCCCACCTTTACCGTGTCGCCGTAACGCTCCCGAATCCATTTCAGCGTCCGGGCCTGCCACTCGGAATAGCCCTCGGAGGAGTCGATGACCAGCACGTCCACTCCGGCCTCCACCAGGGCGGGGACCCGGGTTTCGTAGTCCCGGGTGTTGATGCCCGCGCCCACGACATAACGCTTCTGGCCGTCCAGCAGTTCCAGGGGGTTGCCCTTGTGAGAGTCGTAGTCCTTCCGGAAGACGAAGCTGACAAGCCTCTGGTCCGCCGAGACGATGGGCAGGGCGTTGAGCTTCCGGTCCCAGATAATGTCGTTGGCCTCTTTCAGGCTGGTGCCCTCAGGGGCGTAGATGAGTTTTTCAAAGGGTGTCATGAAGTCCGTTACCGGCGTGGCGGGGTCCATGCGGCTGACCCGGTAGTCCCGGCTGGTCACCAGGCCCACCAGCTTGCCCTCCGCCGTGCCGTCCTCGGTGACGGCCATGGTGGAATGTCCGGTCCGCTCCTTCAGCGCCAGTACATCCGCCAGAGTGTCGCCAACGCGGAGATTGGAGTCGCTGGAGACAAAACCGGCCTTGTAGTTTTTCACCCGGCGGACCATGTCTGCCTGCTGTTCCACGGGCTGGGAGACGAAGATGAAGGCGATGCCGCCCTCTTTCGCCAGGCCGATGCCCATTTGCTCGCCGGAAACTGCCTGCATGACGGCGGAGACCATGGGCACGTTCATGGTCAGGGGGCATGCCTCGCCCCTTCTGAATTTCACCACCGGGGTTTTCAGGGACACATTGGCGGGAATGCACTCGGCGGAGGAGTAGCCGGGGACCAGCAGGTATTCGCTGAACGTGTGAGAGGGCTCGGGGAAGAAATAAGCCATGAGGGCCACCTCGTTTCTCATGAATTTTTCCCAATAGTATACATCTTTCAGGCGGGCTTGTCACCTGTTTTTTTCATCAATGCCCGGGAAATTCAGAATTTCTTTTTGGACGCTTTGCCGGGACGGGGCCCGGGTCAGTCGCCGCCAGGCACGAAATCATAGTCGTTTTCCATCAGCATGTCCAGATAGCCGTCAAAGCTGTCCGCAATCACCGCCAGCTGATCCGGGTCATGGAGCCAGCGGACCACCTGCCCGGAGGTTCCCTGCTCCGACGGGGAGAAATCCAGAAAGAGCCGGGAGGAGCCGCCATTGTTCCGGCAGTCGGCAAAGTGGAGCCAGCGGAGGCCGCCGGGCTCACGGGCGATTTTTTCGTCCACCGGGACATCATCGTATTCCCGGCGGATGAGGGACCCGCACCGGCGCAGGAACTCGCCGTCGGTGTCGATGATCTGCCGGGCGGACAGGAGGTAATAGGGAAATTCCTCCAGGTCGGAGCCCAGGAAGGCGAGAAGGGTCTTCTCACCGGGCCGGTACTCCCGGTAGTATGTGCCGTCCGCGAAGCGCAGAAGGGTCTCCAGACCGGCGGGGAGCTCCGGATACAGGGCTTTCAGCGCCGTCAGATCCGCCTCGCTGACGCCGTGCGCCGCGGCGGCGAAGGCCTCCCACTGCCCATCCTCGTCCTCATGGGCTTCCCGAAGACCGTCGATGTAGCGGCGGGCCAGCTTCCGGCTTCGAAGGGCCAGGAAGCCGGAGAAAATTTCCTCCAGAAACGCCTGGAAGCTGTCCGCCACCGGCTTCATGTGGGCCAGCAGGGTTTCCCGGCCGGCGTCCTCCTCCAGGCCGAAGAGAATTTCGTGGTCAATCTCCATGAGAGGACAGCGGTCCTCGTCGGGCATATTCTCCAGGTCGACGCAGCGGAGGTATGCACCGCCATGGTCCCAGCCGAAGGGCAGGAAGCCCGCCCGGACCAAAGCGGGGTTCCAGGCATTCAGGATGGAGTCAAAGGGCTTGTCCGGCAGCTGCTGCCCCAGCTCCAGATCCCGGAAGTCGTGACAGCGGGTGGAGAGGAAGGTCCGCACCAGACCGGGCAGGGGGAGCCCGATTTGTTTCTCCAGGGCGTCCAGGTCCGCCGCCGTCACCCGGGAGGGGATCAGCTTCCACTTGTACCAGCCGCTTTCATCTGCCAGGCCCGCCCGCATCTCCTCCGGCACGCCGGGGGAGCGGAGGCAGATGGGGGCGTGTTCCTCCAGCTCCCTGTACAGGGCATCAAAGCCCTGCTTGATGAATGCGGTCTGTTCCGCCTGGGTCATCATAGATTACTCCTCTTCCGGCAGGCCGAAGGGCTCCGGCTGGAAGACTCCGTTTTCGTCCCGGGCAAAGGCGCTGCGGCAGGGGGCCGTCAGCAGGGGTACCACATCAGGGTCGAAGTTGCACACGCTGTTCAGGTCCGCCACCTCCGTATGGCTGATGTCGGCAATATAGTCCTCGCTCTCGTCGCCGGAGAAGAAGCGCCAGCCGCTGTCGGGGAAGCCCGCTTCCGGGTCCTCCCGGTAGCACCAGCCCACCCTGCAGCCGTCCACGGAAATGCGGTCCGTGACAAAGCAGCCGTTGGGCCCGTCCCAGTCGGGGAGATACATTTTCATTTCCGCGGGCCACAGGCGATAGTCTTTCCGCCGCTTGGGGGCGTACCACAGGCCGCCGCCCCAGGCATTCTTGTCCGCCAGCAGGGTGCACACCAGGCGCATCCAGAGGCTTTCGCTCTCCTGAAGGGCCGGCAGCTCCGCGCCCTGGCGGAAATCCCAGTACAGAGCCCCGCAGACCAGGCTGGCGGAGAATTCCTCCCAGCTGTGGAAGGCCTGGGCCTCCGTGATCCAGTGCTCTGCCAGCTCGTCGAACTCCTCCCGGTTCAAAAGGCCGCAGGCCAGCCCCGCCCGCAGGTGGCCCATGCATTCGCTGATGTCCCAGGCCAGATAGCCCAGGTGGCCCACCAGCTCATAAAACTGGGCGGAGAAATCCCGGGCCACGGTGAAAAAGCTGGGGCCGTCCTTGGTCAGGGGCGTGGGGTCAAAGGGAGGCTGGTCCTCCCAGAAGCCCTCGAAATCCAGATAGTTGTTGTGACAGCAGAGCTGCTTTTGGCAGAATTCCAGAAGGCTCTCCTTGTCGGAGATGCCGAAGACCTGCTTCAGATGGGCCCTGCAGAGGTCGGCGTCCAGGGGGGAGGCGCAGCGGGGCAGGGTGGTGAAAAAGTCGGGGCCGGAGCTGTCCGGACCGGGAAGGCCGGGGGTTTTCCGCAGAGCGGGGACGCCGGCCAGCAGGGACAGAAACTGGTCCCGTTGGCAGGGGGTCCGGGCGGGGCGGGCTCCGTCGTCGGACAGGAGCTCGCGGATGGGGGCGTCGAGGCCGGTATCATAGGGGTTGAAGTCCTTTAAAGCGGAGAGTTCCATCAGTCACATTCCTTTCAGTTTAATCCGTTGTCAGAGTTTTTTCCGCAGAACCGTGTGGCGGAAAATGCCGTCGGCAAAGTATTCTGTGGAGCAGAACACTGGTCTGCCGTCAATGTCGTAGTCCACTTCCTCCATTTGCAGCAGCGGTGTGCCGGGAGGGATCTGGAAGATCTCCGCTAAGGCGGAATCTGCCGCCGCCGCCCGCAGGTCCGTCAGATCCAAGTAGGGATAGATCCCACAGAAGCGCTGAAGGAAATGGAAGATGGGCATCTTCAGGTCCTGCAGGGTATAACCGTCCCTGACCAGGGCCCGTTCCACCACGTCCTCACAGTAGATGGCGGGCCGCCCGTCGGCGGTGCAGAGCCGGGCCACCCGGATCACCGGCGTGCCCTCGGGAATCTGGAGCTGGCCGGCAATCTTCTGGTCCGCTGTGCCCTCGGACATCCGGCTGTACGCCACCGCCGGGGTGAAGCCGCTTTGGCGAATCATGTCCAGGAATTCGATCTCGATGTCCATACGGGTCTGGACGTTCAGCACATGGCGGTTGATGATGGTGCCCACACCGTGTCGGCGGGTGATGAAGCCCTCCCGCTCCAGGGAGGCCAGCACATCCCGCAGCTGGGTGCGGCTGATGCCCAGCTTGACGGCCAGGACGCTTTCGCGGGGGAGCCGTGAGGCCTCAGCGTACACGCCGCTCTTCATGTCGGACAGCAGCTGGGCGCGGATGGCCTTGTCTCGGATCGGATGGCTGTTCATTCCGGTTGCCTCCCAGTAAAAATGAAAAATGATAGGTCATACCAATAAAATCTACACTATATTGTATCTGCTTCCGGCCCGGAGCGCAAGACTTTTTTTCCGCTTCAGGCGGGTCCGGCATCAAAAAAAGGAAAAGGCCTCCCGGCTTTCGCCGGGAGGCGGATGTGCGTCAGACCAGGATATAGACCGTGCAGCCTCTGCGGCCGAACTGGATGCATTCGTTGTAGGTGTCGTAGTACAGGTCGACCTTGTTGCCCCGAACGCCGGTATCCTCGGCTACGGCCAGACCGTAGACAATGCCGCCGTCGGCCACAATATACATCCGGGTGCCCAGGGGGATGACGCTTTTGTCCACAGCCACGGTGCCCACATGGACGGCGGTGCCGGAGGCAGTGCGGGTGCCCACGCCGCCGTGACCGGCGGTGTAGGCCGTGGCGGTCATGGAGCGGACGCCGGAGTAGTTCAGCACCGTGCCGTCCTTCAAATAGAGGGTGCCGCTGCCGTCGGCGTTCTCCTCTTTCCGGGCGATGGCGCTGACGGAGTTCACCACAGCGCTGGAGGAGCCGGACTCGCCGGAGGAAGAGGAACCGGGAGCGGGGGCGGGCTTGGCGGTGCCGTATTCCACCACCCGGTCGCGGGCGGTGGTGTCCAGCTGCTCCACGAACTGGCGGGAAAGCTCCTGGCCGTTGGACCAGGTGACCTCGTAGACCGAGGAGCGGACGCCATCGGCCCCCTCATCCGTCACCTGCTCCGTACCCTCAGGGAGATTGGGGTTGGGGACCCGGATGGTTTCCCGGGTGACCTTCTCCGTCACATGCTCATAATAGGCGATGTCGGAGGAGACCGTCAGCTCCACGCCGGAGGCGGAGAGATTGACGCCCACCATCTCCAGGGGACCCGGGGTCAGACGGAGACGGCTCAGCAGGGTGGTGACGCTCTCCCGGCGGGACAGCAGGGTCCGGGTCTCCCCCTCGTGGCGGATGGTGACGGGGGTGTCCTCTGCCAGGGTGATGTCATAGCCCCGGCTGCCGTTGGACAGGGAAATCAGCTGAGAGGAAATGTCGGGCTTTTCCTCGCGGTCCTGGTCCAGAATGATGGCGCCGTCCTCCGTCCCTGTGATGATATACAGGGAGTCGGCCCAGCCGGTGGCGGCCAGACTGGTGACAATCACCACGGCAAAGGAAAACAGCATCGTCCGGCAGCGCCGCCAGAGCTCATTCGGGCGTCTCTCATATGTCTGCGTATATGTGTTCAAAACCATAACCTCCTGGCGGGGGCGCTGTGTGAACAGACCCCCGGGTGTTCAGATTCCCCATGCCCGCTCTTTTAAGGGGGCAGGGGAGGATGGCGCGCCGGTTCCGCCGGGTGCTCCACAGAGCGGACCGAAGGCGGAACGAACGACTTGTAACTTTTGTTACCATCCTGAAAACTGTCCACAGTATACACCCGACTCCCACTTTTGTCAAGTAATTTGGGCTCTGGACGGGGGATATTCCCCACTTTTGACGGTTTTGGACAGGATGTGACTGGGAAAGCCTGGGGCGGGGAAAACAAAAAGGTAACAAAACGGTAACGCAAATTGCAGAAAAAGATGGAAATTTACAGGCGCCGGCCCCCGGGAACCCGGCGGAACAGACCGGGGCCGGTCAAGAGAAACCGGCCGCAAGGCGGACATGGACTGCGGGCCGGAGAAAAGGGAAACCCGGCGGCGTCCACGCTGTGGGAACGCCGCCGGGCCGGAAGCTGGGAGCCTGTATTTACAATCGCTGAACGCCGTCTGAGCGGTTTTTTTCCTGCCATACTGCGCCGCTTTCCCTTGCCATACGTCGGTATGTCTGCGGGCGCGAACGATCTCCTTGTCTGACGGGGAAAATCCCCGTCCATCCGGCATCCCCGGTTATGAATACAGCTTCTAAAGAACCTTCTCCAGGAAGGATTTCAGCCGTTCACTTTTGGGATGGGCGAAGAATTCAACGGGTTCATTCTGCTCGATGATGTGGCCGCCGTCCATAAACAGCACCCGGCTGCCCACCTCCCGGGCGAAGCCCATTTCGTGGGTGACCACTACCATGGTCATACCCTCCCGGGCCAGCTCCTTCATGACGTCCAGCACCTCGCCCACCATCTCAGGGTCCAGAGCGGAAGTGGGTTCGTCAAAGAGCATGACCTTGGGCTTCATGGCCAAAGCCCGAACGATGGCAATGCGCTGCTTCTGCCCGCCGGAGAGCTGATTGGGATAGGCCTCGGCCTTGTCCTCCAGCCCCACCCGCTGGAGCAGGGTCTTGGCGGTCTGATCCGCCTCTTCCTGCTTCATTAGCCCAGTGCGGACCGGGGCCAGAGTGATGTTCTTCCGGATGGTCATGTTGGGAAACAGGTTGAAGTGCTGGAACACCATGCCCATCTGCTGGCGGATCTGGTCGATTTTCACTTTGGGGTCGGTGATTTCCGTGCCCTGGAAAGTGATGGAGCCGCCGGTGGGGGTCTCCAGCAGATTCAGGCAGCGGAGGAAGGTGGACTTGCCGGAGCCGGAGGGCCCGATGATGACCACTTTTTCCCCGGGGAAGATGTGCTCACTGATGTTGTCCAGCACCAGGTGGTCCCCAAAGGATTTTGACAGGTTCTTAACGTCGATCACTTTCCCGCAGCCTCCTTTCCAGTTTTCCCTGGAGCCAGGTGAAGACAATGACAACGGATAAGTACATGGCGGCGATGCCCAGAAGCGGGGGCATGTAGTCGAAGGTTCGGCCGCCGATGGTGCTGGCGTAGTAGAGCATTTCCGCGCCGCCAATGGCCTGGGCCAGGGAAGTGTCCTTGAACAGGGTGATGAACTCGTTGCCCAGAGAGGGGAGAATGGCCTTGAAGGCCTGGGGAATGATGATGAAGCGCATGGTGTCGAAATAATTGAGGCCCAGGGACCGGCCTGCCTCGGACTGACCGGCGTCCACGCTCATGAGGCCTCCCCGTATAATTTCGGCCACATATGCCCCGGAGTTGACACCCAAGCCGATAAAGGCCACCAGAACCTTGTTGCGCTGGGAGGGGAAGATGACGAAGGTCCAGATGAACAGCTGCACCAGCATGGGGGTACCCCGGATGACGGTGGTGTAAATCTGGCAGAGGGCGTTCAGAATGCCCAGCACGGGGTTTCGCCGCCCGATGCGCTGCTGGTCATGGGCGGAGCGGACAACGGCCACAATCAGGCCCAGCAGCACGCCGAAAATCAGTGCAATCACCGTCAGCTCCAGGGTTGTCCCCAGACCCTGAAGGTAGAGCTTCCAGCGGTCGCCTTCAATAAAGGCCCTGTACAGCCGGGGACCGATCAGGTCCATCCAGTTCACAAAGGATTGGAACATGGGGGCCTCCTTTCTCTTTCTGAATCATTTGAGCACGGAACCGGAAAAAGGGCGGCCCGGAAGGCCGCCCTTCTCAGGGAGTAGCTTATTCGGCGACGATATACTTGTCCACAATGCTCTGGAAGGTGCCGTCGGCTTTCAGCTCGGCCATGGCGGCGTTGATGGCGTCCAGCAGGGCCGTGTTGCCCTTGGCTACGCCGATGGCGTAATCCTCTACGGCGAATTCCGTATCCAGGATCTCCAGGCCGGGATTCTCCGCCACAAAAGCCTTGGCGGGCTCGTTGTCAATGACCACGGCGTCCACCTGGCCGTTGACCAGGGCCATGACAGCCAGAGCGCCGGTATCAAAAGCGGTGACATGATCCTCTCCGTAGCCGCCGTTCTCCGGGGTGTCGGAGCAGTAGATATAACCGGTGGTGGCCTTCTGAGTGCCGATCATCGCGGCGCTGGCCAGGTCGTCAATGGACTGGACGGCAGGGGAGTCCTTTTGGACGATGACCACCTGAACGCCGGTGGCGTAGCTGTCGGAGAAGTCCATGACCTCCAGCCGGTCGTCTGTGACGGTGATGCCCGCCATGGCGATGTCGCTCTGTCCGGTCTGAACGGCGGTGAGGGCCGCGTCGAAGCTCATGTCGTCCACCACCAGTTCCAGACCCAGCTTTTCGGCAATGGCCCCGGCCACTTCCACGTCAATGCCCTCGAAGCTGCCGGCGTCGGTGGTCATTTCATAGGGAGGGAAGGCGGCGTTGGTGGACATATGGAGTTTGCCCTCTTCTACGGTGGTGAAAGCGGCGCTGCCGGAATCCCCGGCGGCATCGCCGGAACCGGAGGAGGCGGGAGGCGTGGTACCGGCATTACCGGAGCCGCTGTCCTTGCCGCCGCAGGCGGCCAGAGAGAGGACCATTGCCAGCGCAAGCAGGCAGGTCAGAAACTTTTTCATCTTCAAAACTTCCTTTTCCAATCAGATTTTTTTAGATTCGGCACGCTGTGGAAGAGGAAAGGATTTCCTCTTCAAGCTTGCGGATACCTTACCACGACCGTTCCGCTTTGTCAATACTTTTCCAGGGAAAAGTGAATAAATATTTGCATATTTTGCAGGGAAATCAAAAATGACGGGTATAAAGCATACGAAACTCCGGTTTATTGTGAAAATCCACCAATGGAAAATGAATATTAAAATGAATATACAGAATGCAGCCCGAAGGGAGGCTTTCGGGGAGGCGCTTCCGCTGTAAGAATCTGTATTCATAGCGGGGGATGCCGGATGGGCGGGGCTTTTCCCTGCCAGACCAGGAGCTTTTTTGCCCCAATCCTGACGGGCTGCAGAGGAAACCGGCGCGGTATGGCGGAAAAAGGACGCTCAGACATCGTTCAACGGTTGTGTATACAGGCTCTAAAACGCACAGCCTTCTTTTCATGGCTTCCGTCGATTTCACAGTTGACATTTGGGGGAGAGCTGTTCTATAATACGGCTTTGAGAAGCGCTATGAAGGAAAGAGTACCCCGGTTTTCACCCACAGAGAGCCTCCGGAAGCTGGAAAGGAGGCGGGAACGGAGCCGGGGGAACATGGCTCCGGAGCGGCGCGCCCCAGCGGTTCCGCCTGCGCGGCGGGAGGTCAGGGCGCGACGGGACCGCCCGTTACAGCGGAGGATTTTTGTGTTTTTTTGTTTCTCGTTTTTTCGGTCTGTTCTTTTGGAAGCAGAGGGCGCGAAGCGCGGGGAGGAGCACAGGAGATCCGGGAGAGGCCCTGCCGGGACGGCGGGACGAAAAGAAGTGGTACCACGGGTTTGACGCTCGTCTTCTGTTTTGCAGAAGGCGTTTTTTTTGGCCTCCGTCCCCTGGCAGCGCACTGATTTTCGCGGACTGCAGGGGCTGCCGTTTTCGGAAGAAGTGATTGGAGCCCTGGCCCTTTGCCGGGACAGGCGGCATTAAATTGTAAGGGGGAAGAGATATGCTGAGGCCCGATCCTGACGAGTCCCTGCGCTATCTGGGGGTGCCGGAGCCGCCGGAGGACCTGCGGCGGAGGGCCGGAGCCGCCGGAGAGGCCCTGGCCGGTCTGGTCCAGCCCCGCTATACCTACCGGATCTGCGGCCTGGAGCGCCGGGAGGAAGGATTTCTGCTGGCGGGGACCGGCGTGCTGCTCACCGGGAGCACCGCCGCCCGGATGCTGGCGGACTGCCGTCAGGCGGCGCTGCTGGCCTGTACCCTGGGGGCCCGGTTTGATTTGAAGCTGCTGGCCCTCCAGGCCAGGGATATGGCGGAGGCCGCCCTTTGGGACGCCTGCGGCAGCGCTCTGGCGGAGGCGGGCTGCGAGGCGGCGGAGGCGGAGCTCGCCGCCCGGTTTCCGGAGCTGTTTTTGACGGACCGGTTCAGCCCCGGCTACGGAGATCTGCCTCTGACGCTCCAGCCGGACATCTGCGCCGCGCTGGACGCCGGGCGGAGGCTGGGCGTCCACGTTTCGGAGAGTCTTCTGATGAACCCCGTCAAAACCGTCACGGCGGTGATTGGTCTGTCGGACCGGCCTCAGGCGGCCCGAATCCGGGGCTGTGCGTACTGCCAAATGCGGGAGACCTGTCAATTGAGAAAGGGAGGAATACGCTGTGGAACAGAGAATTGAGACCCGCTCCCAGGGGGAGAACGGGAAAGGCTGCCTGAAGGAGATACTTGCCCAAAAGTCCTTCCTTCTGCTGGACGGCGGCATGGGCACGGTGCTCCAGCAGAAGGGGCTGACGCCAGGGGGCGTCCCTGAGCTGCTGAACCTGACCAATCCGGAGCTGATCCGCTCTGTCCACCGGGACTATATTGACGCAGGAAGCCGGGTAATCTACACCAATACCTTCGGGGCCAACAGCCTGAAGCTGGCCCGGGCCGGGGCGGACACGGCGTCTGTGGTCTCCGCCGCCGTGGCCATTGCCCGGGAGGCGGCGGGGGACACGGGGACCCTGACGGCTCTGGACGTCGGCCCCCTGGGGGAGCTGTTGGAGCCCATGGGGAGCCTGCCCTTTGAGCGGGCCTGTGAGCTGTTTCGGGAGATGATTGCCGCGGGCACAGCGGCGGGAGCGGATCTCATCGCCATCGAGACCATGACGGACCTGCAGGAGGCCCGGGCGGCTCTGCTGGCGGCAAAGGAATGCAGCTCTCTGCCGGTATTCGTCACCATGTCCTTCGACGAGACCGGCAGGACCTTCACCGGATGCACGGCAGCGTCCATGGCCCGGACTCTGGAGGGTCTGGGCGCCGACGCCGTGGGTCTGAACTGCTCTCTGGGGCCGGATAAGCTGGCGCCCCTGCTGCGGGAGGTTAGTGAGAACACCCGCCTGCCGGTGATTGCCAAGCCCAATGCCGGTCTGCCGGACCCGGTGGACGGCCGCTACGACATGGGGCCGGAGGACTTTGTACAGGCGATGCTGGCTTGTGTGGAGGCAGGCGCCTCCATCGCCGGAGGCTGCTGCGGCACCACGCCGGACTATATCCGCCGGCTGAAGGCCGCCCTGGCCGGGCGGAGGGCCGCTCCCCGCCGGTATGCCGGGGGCAGCTTCCTCTGCACGCCGGTGTGCCCTCTGACCATCGACGGGGTGCGGGTCGTGGGCGAGCGGGTCAACCCCACCGGGAAAAAGCGCTTCCAGCAGGCTCTGCTGGAAAATGATCTGGATTATATTCTGGATGTGGCTGTGGAGCAGGAGGAGGCCGGAGCCCACATCCTGGATGTGAACGTAGGGTTCCCCGGCGTGGATGAGGCGGACATGCTGCCCCGGGTGGTGAAAAAGCTGCAGAGCGCCGTGTCCGTGCCCCTGCAACTGGACTCGTCCAACCCCGACGCCCTGGAGGCGGGCCTGCGGGTGTACTGCGGCAAGGCGTCGGTAAACTCTGTCAACGGTGAGCCCGAGGTGCTGGAGCGGGTTCTGCCCATTGTGAAGAAGTACGGCGCCGCCGTGGTGGGCCTGACCCTGGACAAGCAGGGCATTCCCCAGACGGCGGAGGGCCGGGTGGCCATTGCCCGGCGCATTCTGGACGCGGCCCTGGCCCACGGCATTCCCGGGGAAGACGTGTGGATCGACTGCCTGACCCTTACCGTTTCCGCCCAGCAGGACCAGGCGCAGGAGACATTGAAGGCGGTGCGGGCTGTCCGGGAGGAATTGGGGCTTCAGACCCTGCTGGGGGTGTCCAACATCTCCTTCGGCCTTCCCAACAGGCCTCTGATTACCCGGAGCTTCCTGACCCAGGCCCTGGGGGCGGGGCTGACCCTGCCCATTATCAATCCCAATCAGAGGGAGATGCTGGACGCCGTCAGCGCCTTCCGGGTGCTCTCCGGCGAGGATTCCCAGTGCCGGGATTATATCGAGCGCTTCGCCGGCGTGACGGTGCGGACGGAGGTTGTTTCCTCCGGAGCGCCGGCCCCGTCCGCCGCCGGAGAGGGGGGCAAGAGCCTGGAGTCCGCCATTTTGAAGGGATTGAAGGCCGACGCCGGCCGTCTGGCCCGGGAGGCCCTCGCCTCCGGCGAGGCGGATGAGCTGAGCCTGGTGGAGACCCATCTGATTCCCGCCCTGGACCGGGTGGGAGACGGCTATGAGAAGGGTACGGTGTTTCTGCCCCAGCTCCTCAGCGCCGCCCAGGCGGCCCAGGCGGTATTTGAGGTCATCCGGAGTTCCATTGCTGCCAAGGGCGGAGCGCCGGTGAAAAAGGGGACGCTGATCGTGGCCACCGTCCAGGGGGATATCCACGACATTGGAAAGAACATCGTGAAAACCGTGCTGGAAAACTATGGTTATGAGGTGCTGGACCTGGGCCGGGATGTACCGCCGGAGGCCGTGGCGGAGGCGGCGGAGCACCGGAAGGTGCGTCTGGTGGGCCTGTCCGCCCTGATGACCACCACACTTCCCGCCATGGAGGAGACGGTGCGGCAGCTGAAAGCTCTGCCGGAGCCGCCGGTGGTGTTTGTGGGCGGCGCGGTGGTAACGCCGGACTACGCCGGACGCATCGGGGCGGACTATTATGCCAGGGACGCCCGGCAGTCGGTGGAAATCGCAAAAGAGGTGCTGGGATGATGAACGAAATCCGCAAAGAGCTGGAGCAGCAAAAAAGCGCAAAAAAGCCGCTGCTGTTTGACGGCGGCATGGGGACCTATTTTGCGTCCCTGCCGGGGCGGATGGATGAGCGCTGTGAGACGGCCAGCCTGACCCGGCCCGAGGAGATCGCCGCCATTCACCGGGACTATCTGGAGGCGGGCTGCCGCTGCATCAAGACCAATACCTTCACTGTGGGGGCGGACATGGCCGACGGGCAGACGGACCTGGCGGCCCGGATGATTGAGGCGGCCTCCCGACTGGCGCTGGCGGCGGCAGAGCCCTATGGGGCGCATGTGTTCGCGGACATCGGTTCCGCTCCGGCGGGCCGGGAGCTGAGCCGGGTGGAGAACTACCGCCGTCAGGCGGACCTGTTCCTGGCCCAGGGCGTCCGCTGTTTTCTGCTGGAGACGCTGATCTCCGACGAGGGCGTGGCGGAGTTCGCCCGATATCTGAAGGAGCGGAACCCCGAGGCTTTCCTGCTTGTCTCCTACGCGGTGAACTTCGACGGCATCACCCGTGAGGGCTGCTCCGGAAAGGTGCTGCTGCGGAACACGGCGGCCCTGGCAGACGTGGATGCTGTGGGCTTCAACTGCGTTTCCGGCCCCAAGCATCTGCTGGAATACATTCGAAAGCTGGATCTGGAGGGGATTACCCTCTCGGTGATGCCCAATGCCGGCTATCCCACCGTCATTGACCGCCGGACAGTGTTTGAGGAAGCGCCGGAGTACTTCGGCCAGAAGCTGGCCCAGATTGCACACGCCGGCGCGGCCATCATCGGCGGCTGCTGCGGAACCACTCCCGCCCACATCGCCAAAGCCGCGGCGGCTCTGGCGGCGCCGCCCCGGATTATCTATGCGCCCCGGCCCATCCGGCCGCCGGAGCCCAGGCCCCTGCCCCGGGAGAATTCCCTGGCGGCCAAGCTGGACGCCGGAAAGAGGGTGACGGCGGTGGAGCTGGACCCGCCGGTGGACGATGAGATCGGCTTTTTTGAGGAGGGCGTCCGGGCTCTGCGCGATGCGGGAGCCGATGCCGTGACCATTGCGGACTGCCCCATCGGCCGGCCCCGGGCGGACAGCTGCCTGCTGGCCTGCAAGGTCAAACGGGAGCTGGGCATGGAGCCCCTGCCCCATATGACCTGCCGGGACCGGAACCTGAATGCCACCAAAGCCCTGCTGCTGGGACTGTCCATTGAGGGCGTCCATAATGTTCTGCTGGTTACAGGGGACCCTATCCCCGCGGAGGACCGCAGCGAGGTGAAAAGCGTGTTCAACTTCAATTCCCGGAAGCTGATCCGCTATGTCAGCAGCCTCAACGAGTCCACCCTGCGGACGCCCTTCCGCATCTTCGGCGCTCTGAATCTCAACGCCCGGAATTTTGACATCCAGCTCCGGACGGCTCAGGAAAAGGAGGAGGCGGGCGTTTCCGGATTCCTGACCCAGCCGGTTTTGTCTGCCGAGGCGCTGGAGAATCTGAAACGGGCCCGGCGGGAGCTGAAGGGCAGCATTTTGGGGGGCATTTATCCGGTGGTGAGCCACCGCAACGCCTGCTTCCTGAAAAATGAAATCGCCGGAATGCGCATCTGCGGCGAGATTGTGGCGCTCTATGAGGGCAAGGAGCGGGAGGAGGCGGAGGACCTGGCGGTTCGGATTTCTACAGAAATTGCCGGAGAAATCGCCCCCTATACCGATGGACTGTATCTCATGACGCCCTTTAAGCGGGTGGAGCTGATGAAGCGCATTTTACAGAAAGTAGTCGGAGCTTAGCCAAAATATAAAGACCGGAGAAGCGGCGGGCTTCTTCGGTCTTTTTGGTTATGTCAGATGCCGGCGGCGGCTTATCCGCTCCGGGAAACGGCACAGGGACTGGAACAGGACCAGGGCGAAGTTTCCTGTTCCATGGAGCAGGTCTATGGGGATTCCGGCTGTCCACCAGCTGAGGGCGGCGGCTCAGCCGCCTGTCACCCGGTATACCGGTGCGCACAGCCCGCCGAACAGCAGGCCGAAGCAGCCGGAAAGAAGGGCCCGGCTCAGGAGGGGCTTCCATATGCCGCAGCCACCGGGAGGCGGCGAAGAGCGGGAGCCAGACATGGAGACAGGGAATGTTCCGGAGCCCCAGTCCCCAGACCGCGAATTCCAGGGAATCACTGATTTAATTGCCGGACGAAGAAAGGTGATAAAATAAGAAAAAGGGGGGACACGAAATGAAACAGGAAAGTTTCAGCGACAAGGAATACAGCTGCCGGAAAAAGAAGACAAAGCGGGAAGAATTTCTGGAGATCATTCCTTGGGAGGAATGGGTGTCTCTGGTTGTGCCGCACTACCCCGGCGGGAAGCGCAGCCGTCCACCCATCAAGATTGAAACCGTGCTGCGGATGTATCTGCTGCACTTCCGGCATCTGTTGGAGGAGAAGGGCATCGGCAAGCTGTTTTTGACGCAATCAACCGCTGTCTGGAACGTTTGGAGTTGACAGATACCGCCCGGCTTCAGCAGGCAGGTGCGCGGAAGCTGCGGGACCGTCTGGTGAAAAAGCAGGTGGAAATTGACCGCTGGCAAACCCTCCTGCGCTCTTTATACGAAAGCCTTCATGACGGCGTGATTGACAAGGAGGAATATCAGAACCTGCGAAAAACTTACTCCCGCCGCCGCGCCGAAGCGGAGGCCCAGGCCGAGGCCATTCAAGAGGAAATCAACCGGGAAATGGGAAATTTCGACCTGGGCTGGGGGTGGATGGAGCAGTTTCGCAAGCATAAAAATATTGACGCTTTGGACCGTGCCATAATCGTTTCTCTGATTGAACGTGTCCTGATTTTACGGGGACGCCGTGTTGAAATCGTCTACCGCTGGCACAATGAGTTTCACTGGCAGATGGATTTGATTTTGAAAGCCAAAGAGATGCTTCCGGGAAGGAAGGCGGTCTGAGATGGCGAGAACGAAGCGCAAGGTCAATCCTGTTCTGCCAGTAACAGCCCCGGCAACGCAACCCCGGCGGATGTATCAGGCGGGCAGCTATGTCCGGCTTTCAGTGGAGGACAGCGGAAAGCCCGGAGCGGACACGATAGCCACCCAGCGGGAATTGATTCAAAGCTACATCGACAGTCAGCCGGATATGCAGTTCTATGACCTCTACTGCGACAACGGACGGACGGGGACAAACTTTGACCGCCCGGAGTTTGAACGGCTGATGGACGATGTACGGGCCGGGAAAGTGGATTGCATCGTGGTCAAGGACCTGTCCAGATTTGGCCGCAACTATCGGGAAACCGGCAACTATCTGGAGCGTCTTTTTCCCCTCCTGGGGGTGCGGTTTATTGCGGTCAACGATCATTTTGACACGCTGACCGCCGAACGGTCACAGGACGGCTATATCGTGCCGCTGAAAAACATCATGAACGATGTTTACAGCAAGGATATATCCAGAAAGATTCTTCCAGCCCTGACAACCAAGCGTCAGAACGGGGAATTTATCGGCACCTGGGCGGCGTATGGCTATCAGAAATGCCCTGATGACCGTCACCGGATCGAGCCGGACGCAGAGACTGCGCCAGTGGTGCGGGAAATGTTTCAATGGCGGCTTTCCGGCCTGAGTTACCAGAGTATTGCCCGGAAGCTGAACGAGCGGAGCATCCCTTCGCCTGCCCGGTATCACTATCTGAAAGGTGACGCGAAATCGAAACGCTATGCCAATACACTTTGGAGCGTCTATGCCGTCAAGAAAATCCTGACCAACGAGGTTTACCTGGGGCACATGATACAAGGACGCAAGCGGTCCGGTTTTTCCGAAGGGCGAAAACCCTACTGCGCGCCGGAATCCGAGTGGATGATTGTCCGCAATACTCATGAACCGCTGGTGGATGAAGAAACCTTCCGTACCGTTCAGCGGATGGCGGCGGAGGCCAGCAGCGCCTACAAGGAACGGCTGGGGCGGCATGACGGTCTGGGAACGATCCCCCATATTCTCCGGGGCCTGATTTACTGCGCAGACTGCAAGCGGCCTCTTGTGCGGTATAAGTCCGTTACCAATAAAGGGCGAAACCTCTACTATGTCTACATCTGCCCTTCCCATACGGCGGAATTATCTTCCTGCCCCAAAAAGTATTTCCATGAAACGGCGCTGATTGAAATTCTTTGGGACACGTTGCGGCGGGAGATCGCGCTGGCGGTCAATCTGGACGAGTTGGTGCGGCAATATAACAAATCAGCAAAAGCAATCAGCCAGGAGGCATCCTTGAAGCGTGAGATTGCCTCCGCAAAACAGGCCCTCAGCCGTGCGGAAATGCTTTATGACAGCCTGTTTCAGAATTATGCTGACAAGCTGATGTCAGAGCGAGAATACACCGAAATGAAGCGGCAGTACCGCTCTGATATGGAGCGGGCACAAGCCCGGCTGCATGAACTGGAACAGCAGCAGGACGCGGAACGCCGGAAAGCCGCGAAAAATCCCTGGCTTACCGCCTGCGCTCAATTCAAGGAAGAACAGGCGTTGACGGAGGCCATGGCCCACGCGCTGATTGAGCGTGTGGAGATTGACGCGGACAACCACATCAAGATCGCTCTGCGTTACCGGGATGAATACAACGCTCTGGTTCAACTGCTGGCGGCGGAGGGAAAGGCGGTGTCCGCATGAGCGATACCACCGCCAAATATATCCGGCTGTCCTCCGAGGACGATGATTTAAGGAAAGGCGGAAAGGTTGAATCCAACAGCGTCACGAACCAGAGGAATCTGCTGGACGCCTTTATCAGCCGCACCCCGGAATTGGCGGATACCAGCGTGATCGAGTTCTGCGATGATGGATGGAGCGGCAAAAACTTTGAACGTCCCGCTGTCCAGGAGATGATTGCCCAAGCACGGGCTGGAAAAATCCAGTGTATCGTGGTCAAGGATTTATCCCGTTTTGGCCGTGATTATCTTACAGTTGGCAGCTACATTTCCTGCGTGTTCCCCTTCCTGGGTGTGCGGTTTATCGCCGTCAACGATGGCTTTGACAGCATCCGGCCCGCTGATATTGACAGCCTGGAAACCTCCTTCAAGACCCTCCTTTATGACCTTTACAGCCGGGACCTCTCCCGAAAGGTGCGGAGCGCAAAGAAATTCCGCGCCCAACGTGGGGACTTCCTTTCCCCGTTCGCGCCCTATGGCTATGTCAAGGACCCGGACAATAAAAACCGTCTTGTGATTGACCCGGATGCGGCAGAGACAGTGCGGCGCATTTTCCACTTGATGGCAGACGGCCAGAACACAGAGCAAATCGCCATGGTGCTGAACCGTGAAGCTGTACCAACGCCCATGCTGTATAAGCGGGCGGCTGGCTGTTCCCGGACACGCTGGCCCAGCCTTTTGGAAGATAATTTCTGGACCGGCAGCGCCGTCGCAAAGATTCTCCGGGATGAACGCTATCTTGGGAAAAACATTTACGGCAAACGGATACGGGATATGGTAGGCCACACGCACACCGTCAGGGTCAGCCGTGGGGATTGGATCGCCGTAGAGGACACCCATGAGGGCATTGTGACGCGGGAGGAATTTGACCGCGCACAGGCAGAGATGCGAACTTTCCTGGGAAGAAGCGAAATCAAACGGCATGACTGGCCGCTCTACGGCAAGGTACGCTGTGGTGTTTGTGGCTATGCAATGGGCCATAACAGGGGAAAGCAGATGTATTTCTACTGCCGTACTCCGCGGCATAATGACGCCTTTATCTGTGCTGGCCGAACGGCGGAAGCTGATATTCTGGAGGTTGTTTCTAAGGGACTTCATGTGCAGGCGCTGATGGCGGTGGAGCTGTGCCGGTTATGGGAGGAACAGCACCGGGGGCGGAAAAAGGTTATTTCCGCAGGAAAGAAAAACCTTGCCAGACTGCGGGAGACGCACCAACGGATTTCCCAGCAGGTCACTGGTCTGTATGAATCCTTTGCGCTGGGTGAGATCAGCAAAGCGGAATATCTTACCGCCAAAACCGCCGCAGTCAAACAGCGGGACGAAACCGCCGTCCAAATCAGCGAACTGGAGGCCGCGCTGGACAACATGAGTGCGGACGGCAGTTTACAAAATGGCTTCGTTTCCACCTTTAAGAAGTATCTGGATGTAGAAGAAATCACCAGCGAAATCATGGCGGATGTTTTGCAAGAGGTTCGTATCTTCCCCGATGGGCGAATTGAAACCGTCTGGAATTACCGGGATGAGCTGGAAAAGCTGATACTTGATTTACAAGGAGGTCAACAGGATGGAGAAACAAAGAGCTTGGATTTATTGCAGGGTCGCACATCCTGACGCCCATGCGCTGGCGGTTCAGCAGGCCAGCTTGGAGGCGTATGCGGAAGTAAATGGGTTTGAGATTGTGGGCACTACTGCTGAACAGGCCAGCGGCTTGGACTTTTCCCGGCGGGGACTGGCTGAGGTTTCTAATGTGGTAGATGCTGGGGAAGTTGACCTTCTGCTGGTAACGGACCTCTCCCGCTTGGGCCGGAACGTGGTAAAGGCGGACGCTTATCTGCACTGGCTGGAAGATCAGTTTGTCGAGGTAGTTTGTGCTGATGGTACTGTACCGCAGACAGCTACGGAGATACTGCATGGGTTGATGGCGAATTCATCGCTCTTATAACCATACTCCTTCGGCATAATTTGATACCATTCACAGTTTATTTACATTTTATTTTTGTTCCGTGCTTGACATTAGCGGATGACGGGACCAGCGGCACGACGGACCTGGAACGGCGGGATTTTCAGCGCATGGTTCAGGATATGAAATGCGGACGGATCAACTGCATCATTGTAAAGAATCTGTCCCGGGCGTTTCGGAACAGCGCAAACCAAGGCCACTTTCTGGAAGAGTTCATCCCCCTTTACAACACCCGGTTCATTTCCCTTTACCAGCCGAGGATCGACACATTTCTGGACCCGGAAATCGTACACAGCCTGGAAGTCAGCATTACGGGCTTTATGAATGAGCAGTACGCTTATAAGACTTCCGCCGACGTGCGCCGGACATTCAAGCACAAGCGGGAAAACGGGGAATTTATTGGCGCCTTCGCTCCCTATGGCTACGCCAAGGACCCCGATGACAAAAATGCGCTGGTCGTTGACGAAGATGCCGCCCGGGTTGTCCGGGACATCTTCAACTGGTTCATTCTGGAGGGCATGAGCAAGGCCGGTATTGCCAGGCGGCTGAATGAGTATGGAATCCCAAATCCTGCGGCATATAAGCGTTCAAAAGGATTCCATTACGAAAATCCGTATTGCAAAAACAATGACGGACTATGGTCCCCGTCAACGGTTGCGCGGATGCTCCAGAATCCTTTGTACATTGGAGTGATGCGCCAGGGACGGCAAAAGGTTATCAGTTATAAGGTCCACAAGCGAGCAGCTGTACCGGAAGAGGAATGGTTCATTGTGGAAAATGCTGTACCGGCCATCATCGACAAGGATACCTTTGAGGCGGCACAGAGCCTGCACAGGCGGGACACCCGAACTGCACCCGGCAAACAGGAGGTATATTTATTTTCCGGCTTTATCCGTTGTGCGGATTGCGGAAAAAGCATGGTGCGCCATACAGCCAAAAATCTTGTGTACTACCAATGCAGAACCAATCGAGATAAATCCAAAGCCAAGTGTACCAAACACAGCATCCGATTGGACGTTTTGGAACAGGCCGTTTTGGCTGCTGTTCAAAAGCAGATTGAGTTTGTGGATTCTCTTTCCGAAATTATCAAAGAAATCAACGATGCCCCGGTAGTACATACTGAATCCCTCCGGCTGAATGCTCTGTTGGAGCAGAGAACCAGGGAGTTTGAAAAAGTGGCGGGTGTTTTGGACGGCCTCTATATGGACTGGAAAAACGGCGATATTACGCGCGACCAGTACCGCCGCATGAAAGTGCGGTTTGAGGAACAGGCCCAACAGCTTCAAGAGACGATTGACCATATCCGGCAGGAATGCGAGACCATCGCCCAGGGCATTGATGACGACAACCCCTACCTGACAGCCTTTTTGAAGCATCGCAACATTCAAAGCCTGTCCCGCGGGCTTCTGGTGGAGCTTGTCAACGCAATTTATGTCCACGAGGACAAGAGTATCGAAATTGAGTTTAATTTTGCAGATCAATACCGCCGCATTGCAGAGCATGTGGAGAACAACCACGAGGAACTCTGCATAAACGGCGGAAAAGCTGTCTGAACGGTTGTGTATAAACGATTGTACCCACCGGTCCCACCGGTCCGGAGGGCCCTGGGGATTTGACGGCGCCGCCGGAGCTGCCTGTCCCGGCCTGATTTCCGACTGTGCCGTCAATACCAAGGGGCTCAAACTTCAGGTTATTACTTCCGAACTGAAATGCCGGAAGCACTGTGTGCCATGTTTTGCGGCTGCCGCCGTTTACGGCGGCGAGCAGAACGGCTCAAATCATACTACAGGCGGCGCCTCCATTCCCCTGCCCGATGCCCGGCATCTCTCCCCCGGAGATTACCGTCGGCCCGGACAACTCGGTGTTTACGGTGGACAAAACCGGCGACTATCTGATTTCCTGTCATGTAAATATCACCGCGGCCCTGAAGCTGGGAACCCGGCTGATGATTAACAGTTTGAATGCGAAGGACTCCGTCACTGCGCCGGTGGCCGTTATTTCCAGCGTTGAAAGCCGGTCCGGTATTTTGTGCCCGCAGGCGTTCCCATTTCCCTTCAGATTTACACCGATACTGTCGGCGGCGCCGCTCTGATGGGCAACGGAGTGGGCGCGGCCCTGTCCATCTTCGACTGGGTGATTAAGGACAGTACAGCCGTTTTCCAGCAAAAAGGGACTCCCATCGGCTTAACCGGTGGGGATCTCCTCTATATCTGAGCAAAGGAGACTGCCATATGGTGAGCATCAGCCTGTGCATGATTGTAAAAAACGAGGAGGATGTGCTGGCGCGCTGTCTGGACAGCGCGGCGGAGCTGGTGGATGAGATCATCATTGTGGACACCGGGTCCACCGACCGTACCCGGGAGATTGCCGCCCGTTTTACCGATCAAATCTTTGACTACCCATGGCGGGACGATTTTGCCGCCGCCCGAAACGAGTCCTTTTCCCACGCGGCCATGGACTACTGCCTGTGGCTGGACGCCGACGACGTATTTCTGGAGGAGGACCGGAGGGCCTTCCTGGAGATGAAGGAGACCCTGGAGCCTGACGTCTCGGTGGTTATGGCTCCGTACCACACCGGGTTTGACGAAAACGGCGGCGTGACCTTTTCCTATTACCGGGAGCGGCTCATCAAAAACCGGGCCGGCATGCGCTGGGCGGGAGCCGTCCACGAGGCTGTCGCGCCGGCGGGGAAGGTCCTCTATGGGGATTTCGCTGTCACCCACAAAAAGACCCGCCCCTCCGACCCGGACCGAAACCTGCAGATCTATCAGGCCCAGCTGGATGCGGGAAAGGAGCTGGAGCCCCGCGAGCAGTTCTACTATGGACGGGAGCTCTATTATCACCGCCGCTGGGAGGAAGCCCTGGAGGTTTTTGAGCGGTTTTTGGAGGAAGGCCAGGGCTGGACAGAGAACAGCATCGATGCCTGCTGTCACTGCGCCTATTGCCATCAGGAGCTGGGGCATGAACAGGCGGCCCTGGCCGCGCTGTTCCGCACCTTCGTCTATGACCGGCCCCGGGCGGAGACCTGCTGCGATATTGGCCTCTGGTTTTTCCGGAAAGAGCGGTACAGCCAGGCCGCTTACTGGTACGCCCTGGCCCTGACCTGTGTGCGTGACGACCGCCGCGGCGGCTTCATTTCCCCGGACTGTTACGGCTATCTCCCCTGTATCCAGCTGTGTGTCTGCCACAGCCGTCTGGGCAGCCAGAAGAGGGCGGCGCTGTTCAACGAGCTGGCCGCTGCCTGCAAGCCGGATTCTCCGGCGGTCCGCCATAACCGGGCGTTCTTTCTGGGCCTGTCGGAGCAGACCGGGCAGGTCAAATGACCCTGCCCGGCGGGACGGATTTTGAACGGACTGGTCTGATCTGAATCCCCGGATTCCGTCCGGCCTCACAGCAGACCTGTGTCCGGCCGGGGGCTGAATTGCGCCGCCTGGTTTGCGAAAAGGGACGGAAAGGCGAGGCATACATTCCAGGAAGCCTTATGCCGCAAGAGCTTGGGGATGAATCTTTAGGGGCTGGGGGCGGTGCAAAACCATCTCATGATGCTCCGAACGCTGTCCACCGGGCGGCGGACGGGTCCGGCTCATCATGAGATGGTCCAGGTGAATTTATGGAATTTCCAAAAAGCCAGTCATATCAGCGGGCCGCCGGCAAGGGATTTCCCGGACTTACACCAGAATATATAACAGGACTTCCTTAAAGAGATTGCTCCACAGGTTGCGGCTTTTCCCAAGGTATTCCGGATTTTCTTCTTTCTCATCCCATACAATCGCCGCCAGACGGTTGCCCAGAATGTTCCAAACATCCAGAGGGTCCTTCTTCCAGGCATATTTTTCGGTAGCGGGGTCTATCGAAATCAGGGCGCGAAATGCGCTGGTTACAGGATAGACAATTCCCTTGGGCACCAGGTAGATGAGGTCGGATTGATAAAAGAGCGAGCGGCCGACCACCGCTCCTTTATTGTATTTGGAGTACTTTTTCACACCGTACTGGTGTTTGCCGTTCTTAACCTTCTGCGGGAACTCCCGTTCCACCGCTTCCCGGAGACGGAAAATATCCTCGATAATCGGGTGCATATTCTCCGGAATCCGTTCGCGAGATTCTTTTCCCTGATTCAGAAACCGCTTTAGACTGACCTCTTTGCCGGTGTAGCTCTGGACAGGCTGCCCGTCGTCGATATTGCCGTGAATATCACTGTTTGTCAGTTCGATTGTTAACAGCTCGGTTCGGTTGTCATAGTGAACGGATTCCACTGAAAAGAGCAGGCCGCGGTTTAACTCGTGGAAATCGTCATTTTCATCCAGGATGTCAACGATGGCCTTTGCCACATCCGTCGTCATCTTTTGACCGCGGGGGTTCGTGTTGGATCAGTCCTGTAATTCCTGGGGCGTGGTGGCTGTGTCAAGATAGCAGACATATTTGGTATGTCCGTCCGGTTTGCGGTTAGGATCGCGCATGGTTTTAAACTCTCTTGCGTGCATTGTAAATTCTGGCATTTCGAGACTCCTTTCAAAAACAAAAACGTCTTCGTGTGCAAGATACGAAGATGTTAAACATCAAAAGAAACGCAAGCGGATAGAACCCTCCTGTACAGCATACAGAGGGTTCCGCCCATTCAGTTATGCCCACAAATCCATATCTCACATATAAACATTGGATGCCTCAACAGCACTCGCTATTAGGACTTGTCCTCAATTGTAGCAGATTATGGAACCATTACAAGCATAAAAATCCGTTTTTGGAACAGGGCCTGTCCGGCCACATATTTTATAGCCGCCGCACAGGCCGCAAAACGGCCTTGCGGTGGTCTTCATAACCGGCACACAGGGAAATCCGGGCAGCGGCTCCGCCGCTGTTTGAAAACTGGCAGCCGCCGGTTTTCAACTGTGCTGGCTGTTTCAGGAGGATAAGGTGCAGGGGCGGGTTCTGCCCCGCCCCGTTTTTTGGAAGTGCCAGCCTCCCGGAAGACAGGACAGAGCCCGGCCCCTGCCGGCCAGGCGGGGCCGGGCTCTGCCGGAAAGCCTTGGTACATCAAGGCTTTCCGGCCTTTCAGTCACAGCTCTACAAGATCCATTATTGCCCGTTCCACGCAAAGAGCCGATTTGGAGTCCAGCACCAGGGACAAATCCACCGCACATCCGCTGCCTGTGCGGGGATGCAGCACAGAGACATGCTGCAGGGTCTGAGGACCGTGTGCCAGGCGCTCCAAAGAAAAGCAGAGGGGCGGCACATCCGCGAACACGCCGCAGGGCGACTGCCTGAGAAGAATGGCGCCTGTTCCCTCTGCCGCAGACGCGGCGCAGACATTCAAGGTATACTGGACCACGTAGGTTTTTCCGGGATTCAGCTGAATCTGAGCGGGAGCGTTCCTGTCCCAGCAGATATCCTTTCCCGAGCAGCTTCGCTGTCTCCAGGACAGGCGGCTGTCCGGTGTCCACAGCGCTTTTTCCCGATGGCCTGTCAGCTGAAGGGTGCTTTTTTCACAGGGCGGCGTCCTGCATGGAGCCGGACCCGGGAAGGGACCGGTACACGGCGGGGAGCAGGGCGGATAGGGGGCGGGGGCCGGAGGACACGCCGGAGGACACGGCTCAGGCGTTGGCTTGTGGGGGGGGGATGGGGGAAGCGGGCAGAATGCCAGTACATGATCCAGCTTGTTTTTCAGCAGCATCTGATTTTGCGTCACTGCCTCCACAAGAGCTGTGACGCTTTTGTTGACCGCCAGTACGTCCTGGGAACAGGCACAGGGGCTGGCGCCAGGCAATGTTCCCAGGATATATTGCAGTTTCTCACCCTCAGCGTTGAGGATATGGCTCAGGGCAAGCTCTTCCATCGCGATGGATGCGATAATCATGGTCAGAGCTTCCTCCCGGGTCATATTCGCCCCGCCGTGGGGAAAAGAAGGCATAGACATATTCAAAAACTCCATAACGCGCCCCGGCGGGGCCGGGACGAAGATGTGCGGCAGGGTATCCGTGCCGCCATCCTATCCTATGACAGCGGGGGCGGTTTGGTTCCGGCGGAACACCCGGGCGGGTATGCGCATAGAGTAATCCCGGGCACGGCGGCGGCAGAGAGAGCTCCCTTCCCCTGCCGCCGTGCTGGATGCGCTTTGAAAGCGCGCTTTACAAATCGAAAGGAGATTCTCGATTTGTGTCTCTGCCCGGTTTTCCCAAGGTTGATTCGCCTGTTGAGCGGGTCGACGCAGTCAATCAGATTCTCTCCTCTATTGCCATGCAGGAGCTCGGACGGAGCCGTATCCTCAATGCAGAGGGAGAGAAACTGTAATATATTCTGGGGACTCTGTCCGGAATCAAAGGCCCGGTCAGCGATGTGCTGTCCGCTGCGGAGAGCGTCCGCAGCATGCTGGAAACCGCCGTGCAGAATCAGCTCTCCCTGAAAGCGAAGATACAGGGGGCTCTGACGGCCTCTCCCATGCAGGGGCCCACCGGCGCCGCCGGTCCTACTGGAGCCACCGGGCCAATCATATATGCACAACAGTGAAATACCTTGAAAACGCGGGGAAAATCAAAAGGCTGATGTGGACTGGACGATACGCAGATCAGCACACGTCCCTGATAGGAACGTGTACTGACTGCAAAGAGAGCTGTGCAGATAAAAGAGCATAGCAATCCCGTGTGTGAATCCAAGCGGAGAGAGGCGTCTTGACTGTATCCCCGCACGGGCAGCCACGTTAAAATCCTCTCTGCCCTGGCGGCCCTCATGGACGCCCGCGGCCTGGAAGCGCTCCGGCAGGAGCGCTTCGCCGTCATGGCAGAGCATGGCCGGCACAGGACAGGTGTCCGTGCAATATACTCTGTGTCGAACAGCATGTTCCACATGCCGGCGTCGTAAGCGTCGTATTCATTGCCGGAGTCCCAGACCACGCCG
Source organism: Oscillospiraceae bacterium (assembly GCA_910575505.1). Lineage (GTDB taxonomy): Bacteria > Bacillota > Clostridia > Oscillospirales > Oscillospiraceae > Oscillibacter. Next base: position 273,152 of record CAJTFK010000001.1, on the reverse strand, counting down.
CAGGGGTCGTGTCCGCCGTCCGCGTCCACGGTGCAGTACCATATGTCGCGGGACACGCTGGCGCCGAGTCTGGCAAGACCGGCGATGGCTTCAATGGCGGCCGGACCGTCAGCGGGTTTTTACGGTTGTTTCGGGCACTGTGACTGCCGTCTGGTCCCTGCTGTTTTCGACCATGTCCCGCATACGGCCGCGGAGGGAGCTGCCATGGGATGCAGCCGCATTCCCGCTGCTGCCTGCCCCGCAGCCGCACAGGAGCGCGGGCATGATAAGGACCGCTGCAAGGATGAAAAATCGTTTGTTTTGACGCTTTGCCGGAATCATTTTATAAAATCCGTAAATGGACGCTCCGTGGTTTACACGCTCCTTGCATTTCATCAGAGGGCTTGGTATAATTGCCTGAAAAGGAGAGCTGATGCCATGAAACTGATTCATCTTTCCGACCTGCATTTGGGAAAGCGGGTCCATGAGTGTTCCATGCTGGAGGATCAGGAGTATATTCTAAAGGAGATTCTTCAGAAAATCGACCGGGAGCGGCCCGACGGTGTTCTGATTGCCGGGGACGTCTATGATAAGTCCGTCCCGTCCGCCGAGGCGGTGTCCCTTCTGGACGATTTTCTGGTTTGCCTGTCGAAACGGGCGCTGCAGGTTTTTCTCATCAGCGGAAACCATGACTCTCCCGAGCGCATGGCCTTCGGCGGCCGGCTGATGGAGCGCAGCGGCGTTCATATCGCCCCGGTGTATAACGGCACGGTGACGCCCCTGACTCTGACGGATGCGTTCGGCCCCGTCAACATCTACCTGCTGCCCTTTGTAAAGCCCGTCCACGTGCGCCGCTTTTTCCCGGACCGGGAGATTGCCACCTATACCGACGCACTCTCTGCGGCCATCGGGGCTATGGAGCTGGACCCGTCCCGGCGAAACGTGCTGGTAACCCATCAGTTTGTCACCGGCGCCGCCCGGTGCGATTCCGAGGATCTCTCGGTGGGCGGCTCGGACAATGTGGACGTGTCGGTTTTCGACGGCTTTGACTATGTGGCCCTGGGCCACATCCACGGCCCCCAGCAGGTGGGCCGGGAAACGGTGCGCTACTGCGGCACCCCCCTCAAATATTCCTTCTCTGAGGCCGGACACCGCAAGTCCGTCACCGTGGTGGAGCTGGGGGAGAAGGGGGACGTCGCTGTGCGCACGCTGCCCCTGACTCCCCGGCGTGACCTGGCGGAGCTGCGGGGAACCTATGAGGAGCTGACACTTCGGGGCTTCTACGAGGGAACCGGCTATCCCGACAGCTATGTACATATCACCCTCACCGACGAGGAAGACGTCCCCGGAGCAGCCGGCAAGCTGCGGGTCTTCTACCCCCATCTTCTGAAGCTGGACTATGACAACAAGCGCACCCGGGCCGGTATGGTGCTGGATATGGATGAGGATGCCCGGCAGCGCTCCCCACTGGACCTGCTGGATGAATTCTATGAGAAGCAGAACGGCCAGCCCATGGGAGAGGCCCAGCGGACCTTTGCCCAGGGCCTGATAGAGAAAATCTGGGAGGATGAAGCATGAGACCGCTGAAATTAACCATGTCTGCCTTCGGCCCCTACGCGGGACGGGTGGTTATTGATCTGGAGCGGCTGGGCTCCCGGGGACTCTATCTCATTACCGGGGACACCGGCGCGGGAAAGACCACCATCTTTGACGCCATTACCTACGCCCTCTACGACAAGCCCAGCGGAGACAACCGGGAGGCCTCCATGTTCCGCTCCAAATACGCCCAGCCGGACGTCCCCACGGAAGTGGAACTGGTGTTTTCCTATGACGGAAAGACCTACAGGGTCCGGCGAAATCCCGAGTATGAGCGCCTTGCCAAGCGGGGCGGCGGTACCACCGTCCAGCGTGCGGAAGCGGAGCTTCATCTGCCGGATGGCCGTGTGATCGCCCGGGCCAAGGATGTAAACGCCGAGATTATCCGGACCATCGGGCTGGACCGGAGGCAGTTTTCCCAGATTGCCATGATTGCCCAGGGGGATTTTCTCAAGCTGCTGCTGGCGGACGTGAAGGACCGGCAGGAGATTTTCCGGGAGATTTTCAAGACCCGGTATTACATGGTCTTTCAGGAACGGCTGAAGGAGGAATCGGGCAGGCTGCGGAGAGAGTGCGAGGACGCCCTTGCCAGTGTGCAGCAGTTCATAGGCGGCGTGTCCTGCCGGGAGGATGACCTGCTTCTGTCCAGGGTGGAGGAGGCCCGGAAGGGCACCCTGCCGTTCCAGGATACCCTGGAGCTGATTCAGACCCTGATTGACCAGGACCGGGAGGCGAACGAACAGTACCGGCAGACGCTGGACCGCCTGGACGGGGAGCTGAAGGAGGCGTCGGCCCTGCTGGGCAAGGCGGAGGACCGGGCAAAGACCCGGCGGAAGCTGGAGGAGGCCGGAGTCAGGCGGGAAAAACAGAGCGCCCGGGTTGAGGCCGCCCGAAAGGCCTCTGAGGCGGAGGAGGAGCACCTCCCCCGGAGAGAGGCCCTGGCGAAGGAGAAAACGGCCCTGGAGGCCGAATTCCCCCGCTATCAGGAGCTGTCCAACAGGCAGGCCGGGCTTGCCGGCCTTACGGAGCGGATTGCCGCCCGCAGGGAGGACCTGGACCGGCAGGAGGAAGCCCGGCTGGAGCAGGCGGAGCGTCTGGAGGCGGGAAACCGGGAGCTGAAGGCCCTGGACTCCGCCGCGGCGGACTGTGAACGTCTTCTGCGGGAGCAGACCCGGAGGGAGACCCGGCGGACCGCCCTGGATACCCTGTGCCGGGACCTGGAGGAATGGGAGGATTATGGCCGGCGGCTCCGGACGGAGCAGACCCGGTGCGAGACGTTGCGGGCCCGGCGTGAGGAGCTGTCGGAAGAGCAGCTTCAGCAGAAGGCGCTTCTCCGGGCCAACAGGGAGACCTGGACGGCTGCCGAGGGGCTGGACGCGGAGAGGGAAAAGCTGATTCACCGCCAGAGCCAGGCCCGGGAGCGGAGGAAGGACCTGGAGCGTCTGACGGCGCTGCTGGAGCGCTGCGGAGAGGCGCAAGCCCAGCTGGAGGCGGCCCAGGCGGACTACCGGCAGGCCCAGGAAGCCGCCGGGGAGGCGGAAGCGGACTGCCAGCGGAAAAACCGGGCCTTTCTGGATGAACAGGCGGGGCTGCTGGCCCAGTCTCTGGAGGAGGGCCGGCCCTGCCCGGTGTGCGGCTCCCTCCATCATCCCGCCCCCGCCGGGATTTCCACCCAGGCCCCCACGGAAGCGGAGCTGGAGCGGGCCAGGGAGGCCGCCGAGGCCGCCCGTCAGGAGGCGAACCGGAAGAGCGCCCGGGCAGGGGAGAAAAAAGCGGCTGTGGAGGAGCGGAACCAGCAGCTGCTGACCCAGATGACGCCTTATGTGGAGCGCCCTGCTTTGGAACAAGCCGCGGAGCAGCTGCGGGCCTGCCGGGAGGAGACGGACCGTGCTTTGGACCAGCTTCATCAGGAGCTGTGCGGGCTGGAGGCCAGGATGATCGGCCGGGAGGAGCTTGGCCGGGAGATACAGCGCCAGGAGGAGCAGATTGAGGCCCTGACGGGCCAGGAGGAAGCGGTCAAGGAGGAGATTGCCCAGGCGGAAGCGGTCCGGGGGAATCTCCAGGGACAGCGGGAGCAGCTGGAAAGCAGGCTCCGGCGGCAGCTTCAGGAGCATCTGGAGGGCTGTGAGCCGGAGAACGCGGCGGAACGGGCGGCGGAGGCGCTTCAGGCGGCGGAGGCGGAACTGACCCGGGTGCGGGAACAGCTTCAGGCGGCCAGGGAGAGCCTGGACCGGAAACGGGAGCTGGAGGAGATTCTGCCCCGGCAGGAGACGCGCCTGAAGGAGCTGGAGCAGGTCCTTTCCGAGGGCCGGAAGGAGCTGGCCGGCGAGGAGAGCCGCCGGGAGGAGATTGCGGCCCAGATTCAGGCGATACAGGGAGAGCTCCACTATCCGGACGCCGCCTCCGCCCAGGCGAAGCAGGCGGAGCTGCAAGGGGAGCTTGCCGGACTGGATGAGGCGCTGAAACGCGCACGGGATACTCTGGCCGCCTGTGAGGTGGATCTGGCCGGAACGGACGCCGCCATTCAGGAGCTGTCCGCGCTGCTGGAAAACGGCGAGGAGATCGACCAGGAGGCCCAGAAGGCCCGGAGTCTGGAGCTGGAGAAACAGCGCTTTGAGGCAGCCGAGGCCCAGAAGGCCGTCCATACCCGGCAGGACACCAACGAAACCGCGCTGCGGAATATCATGAAAAAAGCGGCGGACCTGAAGACGCTGGAAGAACGGTACACCTGGGTCCGCGCCCTCTCCAACACGGCCAACGGAAACCTGTCCGGCAAGGAGAAAATTGCCCTGGAAACCTATGTTCAGGCGACCTTCTTCGACCGGATTCTCCAGCGGGCCAACGTCCGCTTCCTGATTATGTCCGGCGGGCAGTATGAGCTGAAGCGCCGGAGGGAGGCGGGAGACTACCGCAGCCAGAGCGGGCTGAAGCTGAATGTCATCGACCATAACAACGGTTCGGAACGGGGCGTCGAGTCTCTTTCCGGCGGGGAATCCTTCAAGGCGTCCCTGTCCCTGGCGCTCGGCCTTGCCGATGAGATTCAGTCCAGATCCGGGGGCATCCGCCTGGATACCATGTTTGTGGATGAGGGCTTTGGCTCCCTGGACGAGGAATCCCTCCGCCAGGCCCTCCAGGCCCTGAGCGACCTGACCGACGGAAACCGGCTGGTGGGCATTATCTCGCACGTGGCGGAGCTGAAGGAGAAGATTGACAGGCAGATCGTCGTAACCAAGGACCGGGACGGCGGCAGCCGGGTGGATATAATCACCTGACCACCGTCCCCTGACGCCGGAAGGCCGGACGGGCCCCTCGTTCCCCGGAGGCGGTTCCGGACTGCCCCCGCCTGGTATAGAGCGAATCAAAAAAGAAAGAATCAAAAAACCAGGCTGCCGAATTTGTTTTCGGCAGCCTGGTTTGATTGTAAGATTCCTTGCTTTCAGCGCCGGTCCAGCTCCCGCCGGACTGCCCTGGCCAGCAGCTCCTGCCCTTCCGGGGACCGGAGGACCTCCGTCACGGCGGAGCGGATCAGGGCCTGAAAGGCAGGGCTTTTCAGCAGCGCGCCAAAGACCGCTCCGTCCTCCTGTACGGCGGCGGGCCGGCTTTTTGGAGATGCCTGCGGAGCCGGGCGGACCGCCGGGGCGGGCTCGTCCCTGGGCAGGTCGCCGCCGTTGAGCCAGTCGTCCGTCCGGGTGGGGTCGTCCTGCTCCCCCCGGAGATAGAGGAGGGAGACGCCGAAGTAGTCCGCCAGCTTCTTCTGCTGGTCCTGAGAGGGGGTCTGCCGCCCGGTTTCAAATTTTTCCACCGCTGTCCGGGGGAGCCCCAGGGCGGCGGACAGAGCGGGGCGGCTGAGGCCCTTTTCCGTGCGCAGGGCTTCGATGCGCTGTGCCATTGTCACCATATCTGTAAACGCGCCTTTCTGAATGATATCCGAGGGAGGACACACGCCTTGTTTCTGTCCGCGCTCCGGTCATGTCCGGGTCCACGCGCCGGTTCCGGGGCCGGACCAGCGCATCGGGTCCTTCGCCCCGGTCGAAGTATATTTTCTCAATAGAGTCGCTTACTTCCATTTGCAAGCTGATTTTCGCGCAGAAGCCGCTGTTCCGTCCAGCCGGAGGCTCAGCGTCCCCGGTCCGGCAGGCAGACCAGGGTCCCGGCCCTCCGGCTGGCGTTCAGGTCGATCAGCCGCTGGTTGGAGCTGCCCCGAAAGCGCAGAGAGATATCTTTCAGGGACTCCACAAAGCGTCCGTCCACCAGCACGTCCAGCAGGTCCAGCAGCGCTTCTGTGGCCGCGCAGTGGGCATGGCACTCCGGGTTCAGAAGCTCCTCGTAGGTAAAGCCGCTGTAGGCCCAGATATTTTTCAAGGGATACGCCGCCCGCACCCGCCGGAGGAAGGGCAGCAGCGCCCTCTGGTTTTCCGGCTCAAAGGGCTCGCCCCCCAGCAGGGTCAGGCCGTTGATATAGTCCGGGGCCAGCAGCTTCAAAATGCGGTCCTCGGTCTCCCGGGTAAAGGGCTGCCCGTAGTCAAAGGCCCAGGTCTGGGGCTGGAAACACTGCTCACAGTGGTTGGTGCAGCCGGAGACGAACAGCGTCACCCGGACGCCCTCGCCGTTGGCAATGTCGCAGTCCTTGATCTCACCGTAGTACACTTCTCGAACCAACTTTCTTCAATTAGGAATTAGAAATTAGGAATGAGGAATTGTTTTGGAGAGTTCGATTCCCTGTTCCCTGCGCTTCCGGTCAGGAATAGGGGGATCAGGAACCGGAATTTTTTTCCAAAAAGGACCTCAATTCCTAACTCCTCATTCCTCATTCCTAATCATATCAAAGGTGGAGCACCCGGTCCCGGCTTGTATCTCCACTCTCCACGCTCAACTCTCCACTCTGAATTTAGAGGTGGAGCACCCGGTCCCGGATCTCCTGGGTCCGGCCCTGGTTCCAGAACTGGGTTCCGATATAGCCGCAGGTCCGCCGGGCCACGTTCATTTTGTCCTGGTCGGTGTTGCCGCACCTGGGGCATTTCCACACCAGCTTGCCGTTTTCCTCCACGACCTGGATTTCCCCGTCCCAGCCGCAGTCCTGGCAGTAGTCGCTTTTGGTGTTCAGCTCGGCGTAGATGATGTTGTCATAGATGAACTTCATCACCTGGAGGACCGCCTCCAGATTGTTCTGCATATCCGGCACCTCCACATAGCTGATGGCGCCGCCGGGGGAGAGGTGCTGGAACTGGGCCTCGAATTTCAGCTTGTCAAAGGCGTTGATTTCCTCCGTCACATGGACATGGTAGGAGTTGGTGATGTAGCCCTTGTCCGTGATGCCCTCGATGACGCCGAAACGGCGCTGGAGGCACTTGGCGAATTTATAGGTGGTGGACTCCAGAGGCGTGCCGTAGAGGCTGAAATCAATGTTGTGCTCCGCCTTCCACTTCCGGCAGGCGGCGTTCATGGTTTCCATAATCTGGAGGGCGAAGGGGGTGGCGGAGGGGTCCGTGTGGCTTTTGCCGGTCATGTATTTCACGCACTCATAGAGACCGGCGTAGCCCAGGGAGATGGTGGAATAACCGCCGTAGAGCAGCCTGTCGATGGGCTCGCCCTTTTTGAGCCTCGCGCAGGCGCCGTACTGCCAGAGGATGGGAGCCACATCGGAGGGGGTGCCCTTTAACCGCTCGTGGCGGCACATCAATGCCCGGTGGCACAGCTCCAGCCGCTCGTCGAAAATGCTCCAGAATTTTTCGATGTTTCCGCCGGAGCTCAGAGCCACGTCCGGCAGGCTGATGGTCACCACGCCCTGGTTGAACCGGCCGTAGTACTTGGGCTGATTGGTCTCCGGGTCCACATAGGGGGTGAGGAAGCTGCGGCAGCCCATGCAGGTGTAGCAGTGGCCCTCTCCGTTCTTGTCCACCTTCAGCTCCAGCATCTTTTTTTCAGAGATATAGTCCGGCACCATCCGCCGGGCGGTGCACTTGGCCGCCAGCCTGGTGAGATAATAATAAGGCGAATTCTCGTGGATGTTGTCCTCCTCCAGGACATAGATGAGCTTGGGGAAGGCGGGGGTGATCCACACGCCGTCCTCGTTCTTCACACCCTCATAGCGCTGTTCCAGGGTCTCTTCAATGATGAGGGCCAAGTCCTTCCGCTCCTGTTCGTTTTTGGCCTCCCCCAGGTACATGAAGACCGTGACAAAGGGGGCCTGTCCGTTGGTGGTCAGCAGGGTCAGCACCTGGTACTGAATGGTCTGCACGCCTCCCCGGACCTCCTCCCGCAGGCGGGTTTCCACCAGCTTTTCCAGGGCCTCGGGGGTCAGGGAAACGCCGATGTCCTCCATCTCCTCCGCCACGATTTTCCGCAGCTTCTGCCGGCTGATGTCCACGAAGGGGGCCAGATGGGCCAGGGAGATGGACTGGCCGCCGTACTGATTGGAGGCCACCTGGGCCACAATCTGGGTGGCGATGTTGCAGGCGGTGGAAAAGCTGTGGGGCCGCTCGATGAGGGTACCGGTGATGACAGTGCCGTTTTGCAGCATGTCCTCCAGATTCACCAGGTCACAGTTGTGCATATGCTGGGCGAAATAGTCGGAGTCGTGGAAGTGGATGATGCCCTCCCGGTGGGCCTCCACGATATCGGCGGGAAGCAGCAGCCGTTCGCTGAGGTCCCGGGAGACCTCGCCGGCCATATAGTCCCGCTGGGTGGAGTTTACCACCGGGTTTTTGTTGGAGTTTTCCTGCTTGGCTTCCTCGTTGCAGCATTCGATCAGGCTGAGGATGCGGTCGTCCGTGGTGTTGCTCTGCCGGACCAAAGAGCGGGTATAACGGTAGGTAACATAATTCTTGGCCACCTCGAAGGCGCCGTGGGCCATGATCTGGTACTCCACCAGGTCCTGAATTTCCTCCACGGAGGGAGAGCGGTTCATCTTCTGACAGGCCAGCTCCACGGACTCGGCAATACGCTGAATCTGCACCGGCGTCATGCGGACGCTCTCTTCAATGCTCTCATTGGCCTTGGTGATGGCCGCCAGGATTTTGGTGATATCAAAGATGACCTCGGTTCCGTTGCGCTTGATGACTTTCATTCGTGTTCCCCTCTCATTTGGGTCCGCCCAAGTCGGACCAAACTATACCATATATATGTCAGCCTGTCCATCATAATACACAATATCTAGTTTAGCAAGTCGCATTTGCGACTAACCGCAAGAAAATTTTCCCGCCCCGGGGGCGGGAAAAAAGGGGCGGGAAAGCCCTGAAAGCACCGCCGCGCCAAGGGCTTCACTCCCCGTCGGACAGACGGTAGCCCACGCCCACCTCGGTGAAGAGGTATTCCGGCTCGGCGGGATTCTTTTCGATTTTCCGGCGGATGTTGGCCATGTTCACACGGAGAATCTGGTTCCCGCCGCCGGCCCGGGGACCCCAGAGCTCCCTGATGATGGTGTCGTAGGTCAGCACCTTTCCGATGTGCTTGCCAAGCAGGGCCACAATACGGAACTCGCTGAGGGTCAGCCGGGCGTTTTCTCCCCGTATCAGGACCTGATGCCGGTTGTAGTCGATGACCAGCTCCCCCACGGTGCAGGTGCCCGCCCGGGCGATTTCGTCGTTGCCGCTGGCGGTGCGGGTGTGGCGGATGGCGGTGCGGACCCGGGCCAGGAGCTCGGCGGTGCCGAAGGGCTTTGTCAGATAATCGTCGGCCCCGGCGTCCAGGGCGGTGACCTTGTCCCGCTCGTGGGACCGGGCGGAGACCACCACCACCGGCAGGCTGGACCAGCTCCGGAGCCTGGCCAGGACGTCCAGCCCGTCCATGTCCGGCAGTCCCAGGTCCAGAATGACCAGGTCCGGGCAGTGAGAGGAGATCATGGACAGGGCCTCGCCGCCGCTGCGGGCCAGAACGGTTTCGTAGCCCTGGCCGCTCAGGACGGCGGCGATGAACTGGGCGATGTTTTTCTCGTCCTCCGCCACCAGGATTTTTTCTTTAATCGTCATAGGGCAAGCCTCCTTTTGACGCCGGTTTCCCTGCGTGCGCCGTTTCCCGCCGGGCCGCGGGAGAGCGCCTTGTCTGATGGTGAACATTCCCCTTATTGCCGGCGCAGCCGAAAAGAATCCAATGGGATTCTTTTCAGCAAAGCGCCAGACTTCACAGGAAATACACACGCATCTTGCGTGCCGGCGGACCAAAAGCCCGCCGGTTGAAAAGGAGCTTTGCTCCTTTTCAACTGCGTTGACTATATCCGGTGCCGCCCGGTGATGTGTGTGGGCTCCCGGGACAGGCCGCTGAAGCGGTGGAGCCGGAACGGGGGCGGTCAGGCGGACAGAGGCAGGAAAAAGAGGATTTCCGCCCCCTGCTCCCGGCTGCGGGCCTCAATGGACCCTCCGTGGGCCCGGACGATGGCCCGGCAGACCGAGAGGCCCAGGCCCATGTTCCGTTTGCCGTCGCCGCCGGGGCCCTGGCGGGGCTTGAGACGTCCGTCAAAGAGACCGGGAAGCTGGCTTTTGGGGATGCCGCCGCCGTCGTCCCGGACGGAGAAGCGGGCGCAGGAGGGGGTTTTCTCCAGGGAGAGGGCGATGTGGGACGCCTGGCCGTGCACGGCGGCGTTTTCCAGCAGGTTGGCCAGGACCTGCTCCACTAAGATGGGGTCCATGGGCACCAGCAGTAATTCCTCCGGTACGGAGACCGTTACCGTCACCAGCGGAAAGCGCCGCCGGAATTTCCGGGCCGCCGCCTCCAGGACCTCCTCCGCAGCCTCGGGCTCCTTGGTGATGGAGGCCTGCTCGTCCCCCATGCGGGTGATGGACAGCAGATTTTCCACCACCTGAATCAGCCATTGGGCCTCTTCACGGGTAGACCGCAGCAGGGCCTGCTGTTCCTCCTGGGACAGGCCCGGATTTTCCAGCAGGGCAGAGGCGGACCCCACAATGGAGGTCAGAGGGGTCCGGATGTCGTGAGAGACAGAGCGGAGCAGGTTGGCCCGCATCTTCTCCCGTTCGTTCTCCGCCAGGAGCCGGGCCTGCCGTTTGGCCTGGGCGGTGAGGGTGCAGGTAATCAGGGATACCATTAAAAGGGTGAAGAAGGTCAGGGGGTAGCCGGCGAGACTCAGGCTGAAGGCCCAGTAGGGATAGGTGAAGACGAAGTTGACGCAGATGACGCCCAGGATCACGGCGATGAGGCCGTAGAGATATCCGCTGGTCAGCCGGGAGATCAGCAGCACCGCCAGCACGAACACCGGCGGGGCGAAGCCCTCGATGACGCCTGCGTTCTGAAGGAAAAAGCAAAGAAGAATGGCGCAGAGCAGGACGGCGGCGGTGAGAAGAAAGTCCCTTCGGGAGGTGGGGAACAGGGGAGAGGCCCAGGGCTTTTGAAAGCGGAAACGCAAGGCGCCGCCCTCCTTTCGCGTTGGTTTGCCGACAGGCACGGCAATAGTATAGCAGAAAGTTCCCCGGGATTCAACGCCTGTCCCCGGAGTGGAGCGCCCGTCCGCGCATTTTTTCAGGGAACGGGACCGTGTCTTCCGGGGCCCGGCGGTTTCGGGGGAGCGGGCGGCGGGAGACCCCCGGCGGCAAAATCCGCGTTGAACCCGGCGGGGAGACGGAATTGCTTCGCAAAAACGATTACGCGCCTTCCTTTCCCCGGGCGGAGGAGAGTGATTCTGTTTTTTTCGGGAGTCAGAAGGACCCCGGTTCCGCAAGGAGAGCGCAAAAAAAGACAGGATTTCCAGAAAAAAAGCCGTTCACAGACTGGACATTTTTGCGGGAAGGGTGTACAATCAGCTTCAGTATGTGATGGTATGGCCCGGGTTGTCCGCCCACGGGAGAGGTTTGCGTCCCGGCCGCCGTCAGGAGTAAAAAAATGAGGTGAAAAAATGGCACAAGCTTTCTTTGGCGGCGTTCATCCCCATGACATGAAAGCCGCGACCAATGAAAAGGCCATCGAGCAGCTGCCCGCCCCGGCGCAGGTGGTCATTCCCATGTCCCAGCACTTCGGCGCGCCATGCACCCCCCTGGTGAAGGCCGGGGACCATGTGAAGGTGGGCCAGAAAATCGGTGAGTTCCGGGGGCTTGGCGCTCCCATTCATGCCAGCGTCTCCGGCACGGTGAAGACCGTGGAGCCTCGTCCCTATTCCATGGGCGGAAATATTCTGTCCGTGGTGATTGACAACGATATGCAGGACGAGGTCAGCGAGGAGGTCCAGGCCCCCGCGGACCCGGACGCCCTGAGTGTGGACGAGATGGTGGAGATCGTGAAAAATGCCGGCATCGTCGGCATGGGCGGCGCCACCTTCCCCACCCACGTGAAAATTTCCGGCGGCATCGGGAAAGTGGACACCGTGATTATCAACGGCGCGGAGTGCGAGCCCTACATCACCGGAGATCACAGGGCCATGCTGGAGCGGCCGGAGGAGATCATCGGCGGCGCAACCTACCTGGCCAAGATGTTCGGCGTGGAAAAGGTCGTCATCGGCGTGGAGGTCAATAAACAGAACGGCATTGACAAAATGAACGAGGTCATCGCCGCGAAGCACGCCCCCGTGGTGGTGGAGGGTCTCCGCTGCCGTTACCCCCAGGGCGGTGAAAAGCAGCTCTGCCAGGCCATCACCGGCAAGCAGGTGCCCCCGGGAGGACTTCCCAGCAACATCGGATGCGCGGTCTTCAATATCAATACGACCTGCGCCATTTACAGGGCCATTACCACGGGCATGCCCGTGGTGAAAAAAGTGGTCACCGTCTCCGGCTCCGGCGTGGTGGAGCCCAAGAATGTGGAGTGCCCCATCGGCACCCCCGTCTCCCTGCTGTTTGATTTCTGCGGCGGGCTGAAGGACGGTACATACAAGCTCATCGCCGGCGGCCCCATGATGGGCATGGCCCAGTATACCGCCGACATTCCCGTGGCCAAGGGCACGGGCTGCATGCTGGCCTTCTGCGGGAAGGAGGAGCAGACCGTGGCGAATCCCCAGTGCATCCGCTGCGGCAAGTGCATTGCCGCCTGCCCCATGCATCTGGAGCCCCTGTTCCTGTATCAGTATGCCTCCAAGGGTCTGGTGGATGAGCTGAACGAGGCTCATATCATGGACTGCATGGAGTGCGGCGCCTGTGCGTACACCTGCCCCGCCCGGCTGCACCTGACCCACATGTTCAAGACCGGCAAGCAGCTGGTAAAGGACGCCGCGGCCAAGGCCAAGGCCGCCGCCGAGGCGAAAAAGGCCGCCGAGGACGCCAGGGCGGAGAAGAAGGAGGTTGTCAATAAATGACGGACTATAAAAACTTGAAGCTGATTGCCACCTCTTCCCCCCATATCCGCGGCAGCGAGCGCACCCAGACCATCATGCTGGATGTTATCATCGCCATGCTGCCGGCGCTGATTTTCGCCTGCTTTAATTTCGGCCTCCGGGCCCTGTGCCTTACCGCCGTCTCCGTGGCGGGCTGCATGTTCTTTGAGTGGCTCTATCAGAAGGTCATGAAAAAGCCCTCTTCCGTAATGGACCTGAGCAGCGTGGTAACTGGCATGCTGCTGTCCTTCGTCTGCCCGGTGCAGATGCCCTACTGGATGATTCTCATCGGGGACGCCTTTGCCATCATCATTGTCAAGCAGCTCTTCGGCGGCATCGGCAAGAACTTTGTGAACCCCGCCCTGGCGGGCCGGGCCGTGCTGCTGGCCAGCTACGCCGGCACCATGACCAGCTGGGTGGACCCCGCCGTCAACAAGGCCGCGGCCTTCGGCTCCAATGTGGACATCGTCACCGCCGCCACGCCTCTGGCCTATATGAAGGGGCCTGACGCCGCCGCCATCGCCGCCAGCTTCGACCAGCTGAAGAGCACCTACAGTGTCAGCAACATGTTCCTGGGCCAGATCGGCGGCTCCATGGGCGAGGTTTCCGCCCTGCTGCTGATTGTGGGCGGCGTGTACCTCATCTGGCGCAAGGTCATCAACTGGCAGACCCCGGTGGCCTACATCGGCACCGTGGCCGTCCTGACCTTCCTGTTCCCCCGGGCGGGCACCGGCGTGGAGTGGATGCTGTACAGCCTGTTCGGCGGCGGCCTGATGCTGGGCGCGTTCTTCATGGCTACCGACTATGCCACCTCCCCCGTCACAAAGAAGGGCCAGCTGATCTTTGGCGTCGGCTGCGGCGTGTTCACTGTGCTGATCCGCTACTTTGGCTCCTATAATGAGGGCGTGTGCTATTCTATCATGGTCATGAACCTGTTTGTGGCCCTCATCGACAAGTATACGAAGCCTGTCCGCTTCGGCACTGTGAAATCCGACAAGAAGGAGGCGTCCGGGAAATGAGCAACGATGTGAAGACTAAGGAAAAGGTCCATATGGACCCTCAATACATCATCAGGCTGACCGTCACCCTGTTGATTACCTGCATGGTGGTGGCTGCGGCCCTGGGCGGCGTCAACGCCATCACGGCGGACAAGATCGCCGCCACCAACTGGGAGAAAACCGTGGAGGCCATGAAGAAGGTGGCTCCTGATGCCACCGATTTCTCTGACGCCCTGCCTATTACCGACGAGATGACCGCCGCCGCCGGCAGCGTTACCCTGGACTCTGTCTATGAGGCCCTGGCCAACGGTCAGAGCGTGGGCTATGCACTGAAGGTGGTTGCCAGTGGATCTCAGGGCAAAATCGAGATGATGGTGGGCGTAGACGGCGAAGGAACCGTTACAGGCGTGTCCATCGTCAAAAACTCCGAGACCGCCGGCATTGGCTCCAAGGTTATGAACAACGAAAATACCGCCAAGGGCGTAGGCGTCCTCTCCCAGTTCGAGGGGAAGACCGCCGCCGACGGCGTCCTGACCGTGGGAAGCAATGTGGACGCCATTTCCGGCGCCACGGTCTCCACCAGAGGCGTGACCAACGGCGTCAGCGCCGCGCTGGCCGTGGCCGGCGTCATGGGCTGAGAAAGGGGAGTGACTGAATCATGAATATCGGCAGACAGCTGAAAGAGGGTCTGATTACCCAAAACCCCGTTCTGGTGCAGATGCTGGGCCTGTGCTCCACCATGGCCATCACCACCTCCATCATGAACGGCCTGGGCATGGGCGTGTCCGTGCTGATTATCCTGACGGCATCCAATGTGGTTATTTCCGCCATCCGCAAGATCGTCCCGGACAAGATCCGGATCGCCATGTTCATTGTGGTCATCGCGGGCTTCGTTACCTGTGTGGACCTGCTGCTCCAGGCCTTTGTCCCGGCAATTGCCGAGTCCCTGGGCGTGTTCATTCCGCTGATTGTGGTGAACTGCATCATTCTGGGCCGGGCGGAGTCCTTCTCCTATAAGAACGGCGTGGCCGGCTCCTTCTTTGACGGCATATTCCAGGGCCTGGGCTATACCGCCGTGCTGCTGGCCATGTGCTTCATCCGGGAGCTGCTGGGGGCCGGCACCCTGGCAGGCGTCCGCATCATTCCGGAGCAGTTCCCCGTCGGTGTGCTGACGCTGCCGGTGGGCGGCTTCCTGGTGCTGGGGTTCCTGATCGCCGCCATGCAGTGGGCGCTGTCCAAGTCTAAGGAGGGCAAGTAAATGGATCAAATTACAAAACTCCTGGCGATCACGCTGGGCGCTATCTTGGCAAACAACTTCATCTTCTCCCAGTTCCTGGGAATCTGCCCCTTCCTGGGCGTGTCCAAGAAGGTGGACACCGCCGTGGGCATGGGCATCGCCGTGACCTTTGTCATGGGTCTGGCCTCCGCGATTACATACGCGGTCAGCAAGTTCGTGCTGGTTCCCTTTGAGCTGGAATACATGCAGACGGTGGCCTTCATCCTGGTCATCGCCGCCCTGGTGCAGTTCATTGAGATGTTCCTGCAAAAGTCCATGCCCTCTCTGTACACCGCTCTGGGCGTGTACCTGCCCCTGATTACCACCAACTGCGCGGTGCTGGGCGTGGCCCTGCTGAACATTCAGGAGGGTTACAACTTCATTGAGTCTGTGGTGTACGGCATCACCGGCGGCATCGGTTTTCTGGTTGCCATTGTGCTGTTTGCCAGCATCCGGGAGCGTCTGGTGTTTGCCGAGTATCCCAAGAGCTTCGAGGGATTCCCCATTGCCCTCGTTACCGCCGGTTTGATGGCCCTGGCGTTCATGGGCTTCTCCGGCCTGAAGATTTGGTAAGGGGGGCAGTGAAATGGTAACAAATATCATCGCCGCTGTCGCCGTCCTGGGTATCCTGGGCGCGGTGTTCGGCCTGGTCCTGGCCGTTGCCTCCAAGATTTTTGAGGTGAAAAAGGACCCCCGTGAGGAAGCGATTCTGAGCCATCTGGCCGGCGCCAACTGCGGCGGCTGCGGCTATCCTGGCTGCGGCGGCTGTGCCGCCGCCATTCTGGCAGGGGATGCGCCCGTCACCGCCTGCGCCCCTGCCGGAGCGGAAAACGCCGCCGCCATTGCCAAGATTATGGGCATGGAGGCTCCCACCGGGGAGCGTCAGGTGGCCTTCGTCCGGTGCACCGGCGGCGTCAACGCCAAGAAGCGCTTTGATTATGTGGGCGTACAGGACTGCATTTCCGCCACCAAGGTGGCCGGCGGACCGCTGGAGTGCGCTTTTGGCTGTCTGGGCTTCGGCTCCTGTGTGAAGGCCTGCCAGTTCGGCGCCATGTCCATCGGGCCAGGCGGCACCGCCGTGGTGGACCCTGACAAGTGTACCGCCTGTATGGCCTGCGCCGCCGCCTGCCCCCGGCATCTGATTACCTCTGTACCTGCCTCCAAGAAGGTACACGTGGGCTGCGCCAACCAGGATAAGGGCAAAGCCGCCATGAGCGTCTGCTCCACCTCCTGCATCGGCTGCGGCCTGTGCCAGAAGGAGTGCAAAAAGGACGCCATCCATGTAGTAAACGGCGTGGCGGTTATCGACTATGAAAAGTGCGTAGGCTGCAAGCTCTGCACCAAGGTCTGTCCCCGTGACGCCATCCTTCCCGCGGCGACCGCCGAGGAGAAGGAAAAGTACAAGGCCATCAAGAAGGCTCAGGCTGAAAAGGCCAAGGCCGCCGCTGAGGCGAAATAAGCAAGGCGCCGACCAGGGCCCCGTATCTTCTCTGGATACGGGGCCCTGGATTCCCATTCGGGGCCACAGCGGCCCTGAACGGATGCCGGTGCCGCTGCCGTGAACACCGGAGAAGGCTCCACAGCCGGCGAACATACAGTACCCGGGAGGTCTCTGATTTGAACGGAGAAGAACGTGAAAAATTTCATATCTGGCGGGACAGACTTATCAATACCAAGGCAATTGCGCCGTTAGAATTTGGAATGCCGCAAGAGGCGGTGACCGCGCTGCTGGGCCGGCCCGACGGGGTATCGACCATGAAGCGCGGCGGCAGACCGCTGATTCTGAAATACGAGGACATTGAGCTTCATTTTGACGGAGGCCGCCGCGGACTCTTCCTGATTTACAGCGATTCCCGTACAGAACTCAGCATTTCCGCAGAGCCTGCGGAGGAGGACTGAGGGGAGAATTGGAGCCTGGTTCTGCGGTGCAGGAGACGGCGGCAGACTGCCGCAGAAAATCCCCGCTCCGCGGCGGCTTTCATAAAATATGCGGTGGAATACGCCTCATTTTGATGGGAATGTCCTATTGGCAGATTTTATTTTGCAGGGGCCGTCCTCCTGGGCGGCCTGATGTGAGGCCCGGGCCCTGTATCGGCGGACCACCGAGGCGGCCCCTGTGTCATGGTCCTGTTATGAAATGTGTGAATGGTCACTTCCATTTTGATTTCCTCTTGCTTTTTTTCGGAAAATCGCTTATGATAGATTATGGTTCCCGCCGGACAATGGGGACCGGTCAGGCAGAGTAGGAACACACGTGTTCAAGTGCCGGAGAGACGGGGAGTTGTTCTCTGGACGAAGGGGTTCGCCCCGCAGTGCGTGTTCCGCATCCCGCTGCCGCATATGGGAACGGGCTTCCTTTGTGCGGCATGCTGCCGTATAAAAGGAGGTTTTTTTATGTCCAGAACAAATGTGAAAAGAATGTGCCATGCCGCTCTGCTGGCGGCCATGTACCTGCCGCTGTCGCTCTATGCGGCGGTGCAGGTGGGAAGAAATGTGCGGATTTCCTTCGGCTCCCTGCCGGTGGTGATTGCCGCGCTGCTCTTCGGTCCGCTGGATGCGGCGGCGGTGGCCATGGTAGGCGAGTTTTTCAAGCAGCTGCTGACCTATGGCGTCACCTATACCACCGCACTGTATCTGATTCCCCCGGCCCTCCGGGGCCTGGTTATCGGCGGGGCGGTGCTTCTGCTGCGCCAGAGAGGGGAGCGGCTGGAGGAGCGGCGGACCCTGTGCTATGCCGTCTGCATTCTGGCGGCTGTCTGCACCACTGTGGGAAACACCCTGGTGAACTGGCTGGACAGCGTGCTGATGGGTTACTATGTACCGGGCCTGATTCTGGGGGATTTTGTCTGGCGGCTCATCGTGGGTATGATCAACGCCGTCGTCATGTCCTCCCTGGCTATTTCGCTGGTGAAGGTGCTTCGCAGCAGGGGCGCTGACTGCACCCTGTAAGGAGGCGCTGACATGACAGGACAAGAGGCTGTCGCCTATATCGAGTCCTTTGGCTGGCAGCAGCGGACTCCGGGGCTGAACCGTATCCGGGAGCTGCTCCGCCGTCTGGGGAACCCTCAGAGGGAGCTGAGATTCATCCACGCAGCCGGCACCAACGGCAAGGGGAGCACCTGCGCCTGCCTGGCTTCCGTTCTGGAGGCGGCGGGCTGGCGGGTGGGCCTGAACACGTCGCCCCACCTGGAGAGCTTCCGGGAGCGCATCCGGGTCAACGGGCGGATGATTTCCGGCGAGGACCTGGGAGCCCTGACGGAGCGGGTCCGGGACGCCGCCGGGGGCATGGAGGAGGGGCCGACGGAGTTTGAACTGCTGACTGCTATTGCCTTTCTGTATTTTTTGCAGGAAAAATGTCAGATTGTAATCTTGGAAACCGGCCTGGGCGGGGCGCTGGACGCCTCCAACGTGATTGACACGCCGGAGCTGGCAGTGCTGACCGCCATGGGCATGGATCATGCCGCCATTCTGGGCCCCACATTGGCGGACATCGCCGCCGCCAAAGCGGGGATCATCAAGCCCGGCGGCGCGGTGGTGAGCTTCGGCGGCTGTCCGGAGGCCGACGGAGTATTTCGCCGGACCTGCCGGGAACAGGGGGCTGGACTGAGAGAGGCGGATTTTTCCCGTCTGTCCCGGGTACGTCCCTCTCTGGAGGGCACGGCCTTTGACTTCGGTCCCTGGCGGGACCTGTGGATTCCGCTGGCGGGGCGCTATCAGGTGTACAACGCGGCGCTGGCCCTGACGGCTCTGGAGGTTCTGGGGGAGAAGGGCTGGCGGATTTCGGAGGAGGCCCTCCGGCGGGGCCTGTCCGCTGTCCGCTGGCCTGCCCGCTTCGAGCTTCTGCGGCGGAGTCCTGCCGTGGTGATGGATGGGGCCCACAACGCCCACGGAATGCGTGCGGCGGCGGAGAGCCTCCGGACCCTGTTCCCCGGGAAAAAGGCGCTGTTTCTGCTGGGCATCCTGGAGGACAAGGACGCGGCAGAGATGCTGGATCTGCTGGCCCCCCTGGCTGTTTCGGCGGTGGTCCTCCGGCCTGACAGCCCCAGAGCTCTGCCGCCGGAATGGCTCTGCGGCCTGCTGGAGGAGCGGGGCATCCCCGCCCGGCCCGCCTCCGGCGCACGGGAGGCCGTGGACGCCGCCCTGACGGCAGCGGGAAAGGAGGGCCTGGTCTGTGTGCTGGGGTCCCTCTACCTCTGCGGGGAGCTGAGGCCGCTGTTGCTGGCTGATGGCTGAAGAAGTCTCTTTTCTCCTTCACGCGGAGGGCACTGCCCGCCGGCGACTTCACCAATGTCAGCCTGAAGCACGGAATTGGCTATTTGGCTGTGATATTACTTCCGAACTGAAAGGCCGGAAGTAATATGTGCCATGTTTTGCGGCTGCCGCCGTTTACGGCGGCGAGCAAAACGGCTCAGATCATATCATCAGTCCGGCAGATTGAAATTTGCAGAACCGGGTGAATCGAAAACCGAAGGAAACAAGAATGGGACAGAACGACCTGGAAATTTATAAAAAGCTTCGATTCAAGCAATTCAGCCAGGGGTGTGAAGGACAGGCATATGGTATGCTCCGTGCGATTGAGCCATATTTGCTGTCCGATTTTGCATACAAGCATTCTCTTATGCGCATATTCCTCCGGCCCCTGTTTTATATGGGATATCAGGATCCGAGAGCACCAATGGCCGTGGTGCACACATGGAGTGCCCAGAAGCCAAATTGTTATAAGGATGCGGATGCACTTTACAGATATATGGAGGAAAATATTCTGCTGGCAGCAAAGGTTATTGAGGAGCTCGATCTCTGCTGTGAATATTATGGTGTTGAATATTGTAAAAAACTGAATGCTGTTTTATTCGGAGAGCAGATATTTCACGATATTGATGAATTGCGTGAGATTTTTCTTGAGGATTTTAGAAAACTGAATCTTCCGGATGATGAGATATTCAGGATATTTGAAGAAGAATCCGATGGTTATTATCTGAGTGAATTCAGCAAAATACAAGCATGATTTTCGCTGCGCTCATTGCGATAAAATCCATTTGACATCGCTATAAATTTCCATTTATTGGGAAGATTTCCGCGGTGGGCGGCTGCCTGTCCGGCCGTTTCGGCCGTTAGAAACGTTTATAGCCGTTTATTGATATGAACGGGAGATGGAGCAAGGCGGCTTGACAAGCCGCCTCAATCCATTTATGATAGAGAGAATCAAGACAGAAAAGGAGCAGGGCCTGTGGAGACCATTACCAGCAAGACCAATCCCCTCTGCGTCCATTTCCGGAAGCTGGCGTCTTCCCGGGCCTACCGGGAAAAGACGGGGGAATTCCTCTGCGACAGCCCCAAGCTTCTGGAGGAGGCGGCGCTTTGGGCCGCCCGGGTCATAGCGGTGCTGTACACCGAAGGAGCGGCCCTGCCTTGGGACCCGGAGGGGAAATTTCCCCGGGTGGCGCGGGTCAGTGAGACCGTCATGCGCTCTGTCAGCCCCATGGAGACCCCTCAGGGGGTGGTCTTCTCCTGCCGCTCCCCGCGCTATGTTCCGCCGGAGCGGCTGGAGCCCGACGCCCATGGCCGGATGCGGTATCTGGTGCTGGACGGCGTCCAGGACCCCGGTAATGTGGGCACGGTGCTCCGGACGGCGGACGCCTTCGGGGCCACGGCCATCCTGCTGCCGGGCTGCGCCGACCTCAACAGCCCCAAGACCCTCCGGGCCGCTATGGGGGTCCATTTCCGCTCCGTCATCTACCGCTGTACGCTTCCGGAGCTGACGGCGCTTTTGAAGGCGGCGGACCTGCCCCTCTACGGCGCGGCCCTGCGGGAGGACACCGCGGACGTGCGGCAGGTGGACCTGAGCCGCTGCGCCATGGCCGTGGGCAGCGAGGGCCGGGGCCTGTCGGCGGAGGTGTTGGAGGCCTGTGACCGGACCGTCCGCATCCCCATGGACAGGACCTGCGAGTCCCTGAATGCGGCGGCGGCGGCCTCGGTGCTGCTGTGGGAGGCGGCCAGGGGAGACCTGTGAGCGGATGATCTTCTCCGGCCGCCCCGGCCGGAGGAGGGGCCCCGAAGCTGTTAAAAATTCGTGAAACCTTGGGAAAAGTTCTTGCGTTTGCGTTTTATTTACATATAGTAGAGAGAGCTCTTGGCAAAGGGAGGGGCAGGACATGCTGAAATACTGGCTGTGGCTGGCGGAGCTGCCGGGTCTTCATAATCAGGCGCGGCTGGCTCTGCTGCGCCATTTCGGTTCTCCGGAACATATTTTTTATGCCGATGAGGAAGAACTGCTTCTGGCGGAGAATGTGCCCAGGAAGCAGGCAAGGCTGGCCCTGAACCGGGACCTGTCCGAGGCCAATCGGATTTTGGCGGACTGCCAGCGGCTGAATCTGCGGATTCTGACCATTCAGGATGCGGAATATCCGGACCGTCTGAGGAATATCTACGACCCGCCCTGCGTGCTGTACGTAAAGGGCCGCCTGCCGGCCTTTGACGATGAGGCGGCCATTGCCGTGGTGGGTACCCGGGAATGCACGCCCTACGGCGCTGCCTGCGCCGAGAAGCTGGGCTACGGTCTGGCGGCTGGCGGCGGCCTGGTGGTGACGGGTCTGGCCAAGGGGGTGGACGCCGCCGCGGCCCGGGGCGCCCTTCGTGCCGGGAGCCGCGTGGCCGGCGTGGTGGGCAACGGACTGGACGTCCGGTATCCCTATGAAAGCCGGCAGCTCTATGACGATGTGCCGGCGGCAGGGGTGCTGCTCTCGGAATATCCGCCGGGGGCCCCGCCGGACAAGCACCATTTCCCGGTGCGGAACCGCATCCTCGCCGGACTGTCCGTGGCGGCGCTGGTGGTGGAAGCCCCGCTTCAAAGCGGCGCGCTGATTACCGCCCGGCTGGCGGCGGAGCAGGGACGGGACGTTTTCGCCGTCCCCGGCCCCATCGACGCACCGGACAGCGCCGGATGTCTCCGACTGATTCAGGACGGCGCAGGGCCTGTGACGGAGGCCTGGGATATACTGAGCGTCTATGATGCCCGGTTCCCGGGGAGGCTGCGGCGGGGCCGGTCCATGAAGGGATACAGGCCTGTGCCCCAGCGGCGGAGCCAGCCCGACGCCCTTCCGGTTTCGGAGACCCTGGAGCCGGAGGGAAGAGAACCGGCGAAAAAACCGCCGGAGGCGGTTCAGCAGGCGGAGATAAAGCATGTGAGCACGGAGGCCCTGACGGATGACCAGATCGCCCTGCTGGGCGTTCTGGAGCCGGAGGAGGCCATTCAGGTGGACGACCTGATTCAGCGCACCGGCATCCCGGCCCGGCGGGTGCTGTCGGCGCTGACCATGCTGGAGATTGACGGCTGTGTCTGCCAGCACAGCGGCAAGCGGTACACCAGGACCGCCGTCCTGGAGAATTCGGAATGAGGAGCCGGAAGTGAGGAATTCGGAATGGTGCGGCGGGAAAAGCCCTGATTCCTGATGGAGCCTCATGATCCCGGCGCAGAGCGCCGGGTCCGCACGGTGCGGACTGCCGTGACGGTCTGATTTTCTACGCGGAACAAAAATTCCTCAGCAATTTGGAGGTAATCGGAAGTATGGGTAAACAGCATTTGGTCATCGTGGAGTCCCCGGCGAAGGCCAAGACCATCGGAAAGTATTTGGGGAAGGATTTTACCGTCAAGGCCTGCATGGGTCATCTGCGGGACCTGCCAAAGAGCAAGCTGGGCGTGGACCCGGAGCAGGATTTTGAACCGGTGTATCAGCCCATCAAGGGCAAGGAAGATATCATCAGGGATTTGAAAAAATCCGCCAAGGCGGCGGATATGGTCTATCTGGCCACCGACCCGGACCGGGAGGGCGAGGCCATTTCCTGGCATCTCAAGCAGCTGCTGGACCTGCCGGAGGAGAAGGCCAGGCGTGTGACCTTCAACGAGATTACCAAAAAGGTGGTTCAGGAGAGCATCCGGAGCCCCCGGGCCATTGACCAGAACCTTGTGGACGCCCAGCAGGCCCGGCGCATTCTGGACCGGCTGGTGGGCTATGAGCTGAGCCCTCTGCTGTGGAAGAAGATTCGCCGGGGTCTCTCCGCCGGGCGGGTGCAGTCTGTGGCTACCCGGATGGTGGACGACCGGGAGCGGGAGATCGAGGCCTTTGAGCCCGAGGAATACTGGGCCCTGGACGCCAACCTTTTTGGACAGAATAAGCCCTTTTCCGCCCGCTATCACGGCAGGGGCGGTAAAAAAGCAGAGCTGAAATCCGCCGGGGACGTGGAGGCTGTGGTCCGGGAGACGGAAAACGCCGTCTTTTCCGTGAAGAGCGTGAAGCGCACCGACAAGCAGCGCAGCCCCTCGCCCCCCTTCACCACCTCCACCATGCAGCAGGAGGCTTCCCGGAAGCTCAGTATGACTCCCCGGCGGACCATGGCCATCGCCCAGCAGCTCTATGAGGGCGTGGACATCGCCGGCGAGGGCTCCGTGGGTCTGATTACCTATATGCGTACCGACTCCCTGCGGATTTCCGAGGAGGCTCTGGCGGATGCAAAGGAGTTTATCCTGGGCCGCTACGGCGGGCCCTATGCCAAAACCAACCGCTACAAGGCCAAGGCCAACGCCCAGGACGCCCATGAGGCCATCCGCCCCAGCAATGTCCGATGGACGCCGGAGGACCTGAAGGCCGACCTCACCGGGGAGCAGTACCGGCTGTACCGGCTGATCTGGAGCCGGTTTGTGGCCTGTCAGATGTCCAACGCCGTTTATGACAGCGTGTCCGTGGAGATCGAGGCGGCGGGCCATGATTTCCGCACCAGCTCCTCCAGCCTGAAATTTGCCGGCTATACCGCCGTCTATGAGGAGGGCAAGGACGAGGAGAAGGAGGAGAAGGCCTCCGCCCTGCCGGATTTGAAGGAAGGGGAGACAGTGGACCTCAAAGCGTTCTCCCGGGACCAGCATTTCACCCAGCCTCCCGCCCGGTACACGGACGCCTCTCTCATCCGGGCCATGGAGGAACAGGGCATCGGCCGCCCCTCGACCTACGCGCCGACGGTCTCCACCATTCTGGACCGGGCCTATGTGGAAAAAGATGGGAAATATCTGAAAATCACCAACCTGGGCCGTGTGGTGACGGAGCTGATGAAGGACAAATTCACCGATATCGCCGATCTGAGCTTTACCGCCCACATGGAGGAAAAACTGGACTCTGTGGAGGAGGGGAATACCCCCTGGAAGGGTGTTCTCCGGGACTTTTACGGGGATTTCGACCGGAATCTCAAGCAGGCGGAGCAGGACCTGGACGGCGTGCGCATCAAGGTGCCCGACGAGGTCTCCACGGAGATCTGTCCGGAGTGCGGCCGGAATCTGGTGGTGAAAATCGGGCGGTTTGGCCGCTTTCTGGCCTGCCCGGGATTCCCGGAGTGCAGTTTTACCATGCCGATGGTGGAGGAGATGCCGGGCCGCTGCCCCCAGTGCGGCGGGCGGCTGATGAAGCGCACCGGCAAGAGCAAGAAAAACGGGCGGCAGTACACCTATTTCTGCTGTGAGCACCTCACCAGCAAGGACGAGGCCCAGAAGTGCGACTTCATGAGCTGGGATGTGCCGGTGAAGGACGACTGTCCCCTCTGCGGGCACACGATGTTCAAGAAGGCGGGTCGGGGGGCCCGGAAACCCTTCTGCATCAATCCGGCCTGCGCCAACTTCCTGCCGGAGGAGAAGCGGGGCTATCCCCGCCGTCCCGCCGCCCCAAAGGAAGGAGAGGCGGAAGCGTCGGAGGCCGCCGCCGCTGAGAGCGGCGTGAAAAAGACAGCGGCGAAAAAGACCGTCACGGCCAAAAAGACGGCCGCCAAGAAGACTGTCAAAAAGACGGCGGCGAAAACCACAAAAGCGGCTTCGGAAAAGAAAACGAAAAAGACCGCCACGGTCAAGAAACCTGCGGCGAAAAAGACCGCCGCCAAGAAAACCGAGACGCCGGAGGGCTAAGAGAGCTCTTTGGCGGCGGCAAAGGCGGCTTGGAACATGGCTTCGTTCTCCAGATGGAGGCGGCAGAGATGGAGATTGTCGTACTGGCTGAGCAGCTCCTGACAGCTGTCTGGAAGGGCAGCGGAGAGGGCTTTGCGGACCTGTTCCCGCTCCATGGCGTTGGTGTCTCGTTCACAGCCGTCTATGTAGCGTTCCAGACAGCAATCGGTAAGATGGTCACAGATGGTTTGCATGAGGGGTGACATAAAAATTTCTCCTTTTACGCATAGATTATTCGTGTATATACTACACGAATAATTCAGGCGTGTCAAGAGGTGATTTCAGAATTATGGTAAAAATTGCAGAGCGCCTGAGAGCATTGCGTAAAGAAAGGAATCTGCGGCAGGCGGATGTCGCGAAATTGTTGGGCATCGGCGTGCGGACGTACCAATATTATGAGGGCGACGACCACCGGCCCGATTATGAAATGCTGATTGCTTTGGCGGACTTTTTCGGCGTGACAACGGACTATTTGCTGGGCAGGTCGGATGTGCGGCGGCCATGCGAAAAGGAGTGAAGGGATGGAAGCGACAGTCATTGGCGCGGGGCTGGCCGGAAGCGAGGCCGCCTGGCAGCTGGCACAGCGGGGCGTCCGGGTGACGCTCCGGGAGATGAAGCCGGAGAAGAGGACCCCGGCCCACACAACCGATTATTTTGCTGAGCTCTGCTGTTCCAACTCCCTGCGGAGCGACCAGCTGGAGAACGCGGTGGGCCTTTTGAAGGAGGAGCTGCGGCGGCTGGACTCTCTGATTCTGTCCTGCGCCGACGCTACACGGGTGGAGGCCGGCGGGGCCCTGGCGGTGGACCGCCACGGGTTTGCCCGGCTGGTGACGGAGCGTGTGGCCGGACACCCCAACATCACCGTGGTCCCCGGCGAGGTGACGGACTTTCCGGAGGGGGAGGTGGTGACCGCCTCGGGACCCCTGACCTCCGACCTTTTGGCTGAGCGGCTGCGGGGGCTGCTGGGCGAGGAGTCCTCACTGCATTTCTACGATGCGGCGGCCCCCCTGGTGTCCGCCGGGAGCGTAGACATGGAACGGGCCTGGATGGGTTCCCGTTATGACCGGGGAACGGCGGATTATGTCAACTGCCCTATGACCGAGGCGGAATATGACGCCTTTTGGCAGGCCCTGACCACCGCCCGGGAGGCGGAGGTCCACGGCTTCGAGGACAAACAGGTATTTGAGGGCTGCATGCCCGTGGAGGTCATGGCCCGGCGGGGCCGGGAAACCCTGTGCTATGGGCCGCTGAAGCCCCGGGGGCTGAAAGACCCCCGGACAGGGAAGGAGCCCTATGCGGTGGTGCAGCTGCGGCGGGATAACCAGGAGGGCAGCATTTATAACCTGGTGGGCTTCCAGACGCACCTGCGGTTTCCGGAGCAAAAGCGGGTGTTTTCCATGATTCCCGCTCTCCATGATGCGGAATTCCTCCGTTACGGGGTGATGCACCGGAACACATTTTTAAATTCCCCCCGTCTGCTGGACCGCTATTACCGGCTGAAAAAGGAGCCCCGTATCAACTTTGCCGGGCAAATGACCGGGGTGGAGGGCTATGTGGAGTCCGCCGCCAGCGGCTTTCTGGCGGGCGTGGAGCTGGCCCGGCGGCTGCGGGGCCTGCCGCCGGCAGACTTTCCCCGGGAGACCGCCGTGGGAGCCCTGGCGCTGTACGTGTCCAATGAATCGGTGACGGCGTTCCAGCCCATGAACATCAATTTCGGCATTATGCCGCCTCTGGATCACCGGGTCCGGGGGAAACGGAACAAAAACGCGGAGCTGTCCCGGCGGTCCCTGGAAATCATCGAGGGGATGAAGGGAACCGTGCTGGAAGGAATCGGGAATTAGGAGTCGGGGATTAGGAATGACTGAAATGACGGGACAATTCCGCATTCCTGATTGAAAGAGAGACAGGGAGGAACTGGCATGAAGATTATCGTAGACGCCATGGGCGGCGACAACGCCCCCGGGGCGATTGTGCAGGGAGCGCTGGAGGCCCACAGGGCCCACGGCACGGACGTGATTCTGGTGGGCCGGGCGGCGGAGGTGCTGCGGGCCGTGGAGCAGTGCGGCGAGAAAAACCTGCCCGCCGGGGTGGAAATCCGGGACGCCTCGGAGGTGGTGGAGATCGCAGACAACCCGGCCAGGGTGTTTTTGAAGAAAAAGGATTCCTCTCTGGCCGTGGGCCTGCGGATGCTGCGGGACGGCGAGGGAGACGCCCTGGTGTCCGCCGGGTCCACCGGGGCCCTGCTGGCAGGGGCTACACTGATTCCCAAGACCATTAAGGGCATCCGCCGGGCGGCCATGGGACCGGTCATTCCCACCGCCGGGGGCCGGGCCATTCTCTGCGACTGCGGGGCCAATACCGACTGCACGCCGGAATTCCTGCTTCAGTTCGCCTATCTGGGGAGCTATTACGCCAAGCGGGTATTGAAGGTGGAGAACCCCCGGGTGGGCCTTCTGAACATCGGGGCCGAACCGGAGAAGGGGGACCAGCTCCGCCGGGAGACCCATACCCTGCTGACGGCGGCGGGGGAGGCGGGGCGCATCCGCTTTGTGGGGAACATCGAGGCCAACGACGCCATGCTGGGCGGGGCGGACGTGCTGGTGGCCGACGGGTTTTCCGGCAACATTATGCTGAAATCCCTGGAGGGCACCGGAAAGCTCCTGCTGAAGGAGCTGAAAAAGGTATTTCTCTCCAGCACCAAGACGAAAATTGCGGCGGGACTGGTGAAGAAGGACCTGGCGGCGATGAAAAAGATGCTGGACCCCGGCGAGATCGGCGGCACGCCCTTCCTGGGCATCTCCAGGCCTGTGGTGAAGGCCCATGGCTCCTCTGACGCCCATGCCATCTGCAATGCGGTGCTCCGGGCGAAGGAGTACGCCGAGAGCGGTTTCATTGCCGACATTCAGGCAAATATCGAATCCATGAAGGTGGAGTGAGCCCACCGGAAGAGATTTAGACAAAATGTGGTGGATGCCTCTTGACAGAGAGGCGGCAGTTGCGTATGATGGGCTCGTGACAATATGCAGGGGGACGTCCCCAAAATTTCCTGAGGAGTGAAGCAAGCAATGTCAAACGAAGAGATTTTTCAGGTTTTGCAGAACCTCGTAGCGGAGCAGTTCGCCAAGGATGCCGAGGAGATCACCATGGACACCGCCTTTGAGGGCGACCTGGGAGCTGACTCCGTGGATCTGGTGGAACTGGTCATGGCCATGGAAGAGGAGTTTGAGGTCGGCGAAATCGAGGAAGAGGAGCTGAGCGCTCTGAAAACGGTGGGCGACGCGGTGAACTACATCGCCGGCAGGCTCAATAAATAATACTTGATAGTTGAAAAAGCCCGGAGGCACCGCCCCGGAGCAGCGCTCACTCTGCCGGAAGAGCCAGGACGAAAAGCCAAGTCGAAAAAGCCCGTTCGGCAGAGTGGGCCAGGGTTTCAAAACCCTGAGAACGATTCTGGAAGCTTCCTGACTGCAGACGAAGGGAACCCCTGACAGGTTTCCTTCTCCTTTCCGAAGTGAGAAGAAGCCGCGTATGACCGACAGTCTCAGACGCCGCCCTGGGGCGGCGTCTCCGGACTTTCAGAGAGGACCATCATGCTGGAATTGGAAAAACTGGAAAAGCTGGAAGAAAAACTGAATTATGACTTCCATGACCCGGCCCTTCTGGAGGAGGCACTCTGCCACAGCTCCTATGCCAATGAGCACCGGACTGCCGGGCTCTCCAGCAACGAGCGCCTGGAATTCCTGGGGGACTCTGTTTTGGGCTTCGTGTCGGCGGAATGGCTCTTTGCCCAGCATCCGGATTTGCCGGAGGGGGACCTGACCCGCATCCGGGCGGCTCTTGTGTGCGAGCAGAGCCTGTACGAGGTGGCGCGGCAGCTGGACCTGGGCCGCTACTTGAAGCTGGGCCGGGGAGAAGAAGCCGGCGGCGGCCGGACCCGGACTTCCATTCTGGCGGACGCCACCGAGGCCGTCTTTGCCGCCGTCTATCTGGATGGAGGCATCGCCGCCGCGTCGGCGCTGATTCACCGCTGTCTCCTGGACGCGGAGCGGGAGGAAGAGGTGGAGGAGCGCCGCCGGGACTACAAGACCGCCTTGCAGGAGCGGGTACAGAGGCAGGTGGACCAGGTGCTGACTTACCGCATGGTGGGAGAACAGGGGCCGGACCACGCCAAGACTTTTTCCGCCGAAGTTCTGCTGAATGGGTCGCCCATCGGAAGCGGCTCCGGCCACAGCAAAAAAGAGGCGGAGCAGTCCGCCGCCCGCAAGGCCCTGGAAGACATGGGGGCGGAATAAGAACCTTCATAGCCGGGGGGCGCCGGACGGGCGGGGATGTTTCCCGCCGGACAGGGAGATTTTTCGTGGCCTGCGGCAGTCCTGACGGATTGCAGGGGAGACCGGCGCGGGTTGGCTGGGAAAACCGCTCAGACGGTGTTCAACGGTTTTGAATTCAGGAGCTTAAAAAAACACGGGCGCCCACCGGACGCCCGTGTTTTTAGATATTTTTAGATATTTTTAGATATTTTTTGATGCCGCTCAGGCCAGGAGGGCGTTCATCTCCTCGATCTCCAGGTCCTGAAGGGCCCAGTTAATGCCATAGCCCACAACCCTGCTCAGCTCCCGGACCTGCTGGTCGATGTCCCGGGTGGTGACCATCAAAGGGGCCTTTCCGTGGCGGAGGCGGGTTTCGTCCAGCTCCGGGATGCCCGCCTCCTCCAGCAGGTCCGCCGCCAGGGTGGCGGCGTCCACCACAGTGGGAACGCCGATGGAGAGAACCGGGACGCCAAGGGTCTCCCGGTTCAGCGCCGCCCGGTGGTTCCCCACGCCGGAGCCGGGGACAATGCCGGTGTCGGTGAGCTGGACTGTGGTGCACATCCGGTTCACCCGCCGGGCCGCCAGGGCGTCCACGGCGATAATCAGGGCGGGCTTCACCTCTGCCGCCAGGCCCCGCACCGTCTCGGCGGACTCCACGCCGGTGAGGCCCAGCACGCCCGTCCGGAAGGCCGCCACAGGGCGGAAGCCGGCGAAGTGCCTGGGCATGGCGGACACCAGGTGCCGTGTGACCAGTACACTGTCCAGAGACAGGGGGCCCACGGCGTCCGGCGTCATAGCCCTGTTTCCCAGACCCACCACCAGGGCGGGACCCTCCGCCGGCAGCATGGCCTTCAGCTGACCGCCCACAGCCCGGACGGCCCGCTCGAAAAAGTCCGCCTTTCGCTGCCAGAAGCTGCTGAGATCAATGGTGAGATAACTGCCCTGGGGCTTGCCCAGGGCTTCCTCGCCCCGATGGTCCAGGATATCCACCCGGGTCACCGGGTAGCCCTCCTCTTTTTGCTTGCTGGCCTTCACGCCGGTGAGGCGGGTGGTTTTTTCGGCTGATTCCTGCCAGAGTTCCCGGGCCTCCAGGGCCAGGTCTGTACGTTTTGTGAACATAGAGCGCTCCTCCCCTCAAAGCATTCGCCTATAGAGTTCCGCGTTTGAGGGCGCAATATACAAAGGCGGCGCTACTCTGCCGTGACAGGCAGGTCCACAATGGTCAACCCCCGTCTCATGGCGTAATCCATCGTGTAGCGGGTGCCGCCGGGACTGCCGCTGAACACCGCAATCAGCAGGGAAGCGTGGTTCACCATGTAGCGGTCCCGGCGCTGCATACAGTAGGGCGTGTAGCTGGAGGAGACCAGGGTCTCAAAGTCGCAGGCCGCCACCAGGCGGGCATAGCGGGCCCGCTGGTCCGGAGGCCAGGCGCCGTCCTGACCGGGACAGGGGATGGCCGCCTCCAGCGTGATGCCGGGGCAGGTTTCCCGAAGGGCCAGAACTGCCTCGCAGAAAAAGAGATCGCAGCCCAGAGCCATGCCGCAGAGGAAATGGCGGAAGCCGGTTTGATAGGCAGATTCCGCCGCATCGGCAATGCGGCGCTTCAGGTCCCGGCAGCGGGGGTCCCTTTCGTCATACCGCCAGGGGAGCTTTTCGGGGCGGTGGCCGGTGAAACAGCAGCTGGTCAGCCGTTGGGGCATGGCGGGACCTCCTTTCTCCCGGCAGACCGGTTTTCGGACCCGGCGCTCCGCGGACCGCCGGGTTTCTGCCTTCAGTATAGAACAATCGTTCTGATTTGTAAAGGGGTTTGTTGAAATCAGGCGCGTCCGCTTACGCATTTTATAGCCGGCGCAGTTGAAAAGAATCCATTGGATTCTTTTCAGCGAAGCGCAGCTATGCAGCGCATCGGGCCGCATGTACGGCCTTTTGCGTTGACGATATCAGGTGAATAAGGCGTGGGTGCAGGCCTCTGCGCCCACCCGTTTTCCCAATTGTGCCGGCTTCCGATTGATGGGCCGGGACAGAGGCCGGCCTCTGCCGGAAAACCGGAGGATGCTTCCGTTTTATCAGGGGACCGGTCCGCCTTTCGGGAGGCGGGAAAAATTCGGCCTTTCCCTTTGGGGTGGATGAGGGTATAATGATGGGGAGCCATGACGGAGAAAGGAGAAACGGACGGATGCTGCACTCAACACTGTGCTATCTGGAGCGGGACGGGGAATACCTGATGCTCCACCGGGTAAAAAAAGAACGAGACCTGAATCAGGGAAAGTGGATTGGCGTGGGCGGTAAATTTCAGGAGGGAGAGAGTCCCGAGGACTGCATCCTACGGGAGTGCCGGGAGGAAACGGGGCTGACCCTGACGGACTACCGCTATCGGGGGCTGGTGACCTTTGTATCTGACCAGGCCCCCACGGAATACATGCATCTCTTCACCGCCACGGCCTGGACGGGGGAGCCTCATCCCTGCGACGAGGGGGAACTGGCCTGGATAGAAAAAACGGCGCTGCTGTCTCTGACCATGTGGGAGGGGGACAGGATTTTCCTGGATCTGCTGGAGACAGAGGCAGCTTTTTTCTCGCTGAAGCTCCGCTATGAGGGGGAGCGGCTGATTCAGGCCGTTCTGAACGGAAAAGAGCTGGACCGCTGACCGGGGCGGAATTCAAAAATGGAAGGCATGGACCATGAAGAAGAACAAAAAGGCTCTGAAGAAGACGGAGAGCGTCAAAAAGATACTCCTCTTTGGCTTTGAGGACCTGCGGATGATTCTGGCAGTGGAGGCGGCTGCCCGGTCCTTTGGGGCGGAGACAGCGGCAGTGCCCCGGGACTGCTGGGGTCAGACCCTGGGGGAGCTGGCGGAAAAAGGCCCCTGTCCGGAGGCTGGGACTGCCGGAGACGCCGCCGGGCAGATGCTGGTGCTCTGCGGTCTGGACGGGGAGCTGGATGCCCTGCTGCCGGCCCTGAGGGCCGCCGGGGCGGGCTGCGTCAAGGCTGTACTCACGGAGCGGAACCGGAGCTGGACCGCCGCCCGGCTCTATCGGGAATTGCAGAGGGAGCGGCAGGCCCTGGAGGGCTTCCAATAAAAAAGACCGCCGAAGGGCGGTACCAAAAAAACGCCGGGCGGAAGCAAAAAACCGGCAAGGGGGAATGTCCTGCTGGCAGATTTTATCTTGTAGAGGCCGCCCCGTTGAGCGGCCTGATGTGGGGGCCGGGCTCTGTTCCGTCCTCCGAAAGCATGGAGCGCCCGGAAGAACGGGAGGGGACAGAGCCCCTCCCCTACATCATGGTCCTGTAATAAAATGCGTGAGGGGATACGTTCCCTGGCAAGGCGGGGCTTGCAATTTCCGGGGAATTTGGTATAGTGGTAGAGGTCGAAAAGACCCAAAGGCACTAAAAATCAAAAAAGCAAAAAAACGAGCGGAGCCGAAGCTCCGCCCGTTTCATGGTTCCATGGGGTTCTGTTCAGGAGGCTTACAGCCGTTCCTTCCGCTTGGGAGAGGTGAAGGCCACAAACCAGGATACAATCAGGATGACCGCGCCCACGGCATAGCCGATATAATAGATGGTCTGGCCCTGGGTCTCCGCGTCGGTGGTGAAGAAATCGCCGATCTGACCGCCCAGGATGAAGGCCATGGCGATGGGCACAATAAACATCAGGCAGAACTGCATGAACCTGTTCAGCCAGTGAATCTGCTCCGCGCCGTGGTGAATCTCGTCGGTGATGGGCTTGACGCCAATCTCCCAGCCAATCATAATGCTCATCAGCAGCGCGCCGGCGGGCATGGCGATGCCCTCGGACATCATATCCATGAAGTCCAGCCAGTTGTCATTCCAGGGACCGATGACGATGGACTGGAAGGGTACGGGTACAAACAAAGCCTTGCCTGCGGCATCCACGTTGCTGCCCAGGCCGTCCAGGGCCACAATGGCGGCCTCCACCATGACGGCGAAGCACACCCAGAACACGGTTTTAGGACGGTTGCCCTGCCTGCCCTTGGTTTCCGCGTGGTCCAGCAGGAAGGTGACCACCACCTCAATGAGGGCGATGGCGGAGGAAATGGCGGCGATCAGCACCAGCAGATAGAAAATCACGCCGAACAGGGGGCCCACGGCGCCCATGGCCTGGAACACGTCCTGAAGGGTGATGAACAGCAGCTTGGGGCCGCTGAGGGTGGCGCTGGGGCCGTAGGTCGCCACGGCGGCGGGGATGACGGCGATGCCCGCCATGATGGCCACCAGGGTGTCCGCAAAGACCACCACCACGGAGTTCTTCACAATATTCTGCGACTTCTTCATATAGGAGCCGTAGGTGATGGTGATGCCCATGGCCAGAGACAGGGAGAAGAACATCTGCCCGCCGGCGGTGGCCAGCACGGAGATCAGGCCCGGGGCCTCCTCAATAAAGCCCGCCTGCACCGCGTAGCCAGGAAGGAACATGAACTTCACGCCCTCCATGGCGCCGGGCAGGGTCAGGGACCGGATGATGATGATGCAGAGCATCACGAACAGGGCCGGCATACCCACATTGTTGAACTTCTCAATGCCCCCGGAGATGCCGCCCCGGTTGATGAGGTAGCAGATAATCATGAAGAGGAACGTGAACATGACGCAGCCGAAGGGGTTGGTCAGCATGGCCCCGAAGAGGTCCGAGCCCGTCTTGACCTCCGCCCCGGCAAAGGCCAGGTTGCTGAGGTTCAGAGACATATACTCAATGCAGTAGCCTCCCAGAACCGTGTAAAAGCTGAGGATTACGAAGGGGGAGAACACCGCCAGCCAGCCTACCCACTTGAAGCGTCCGGACAGGGCGTGGTACGCCCCGATGGTGCCCTTGCCGGTGTTGCGGCCCATGGCCAGTTCCGCCATCATGATGCTGAAGCCCACGAAGATTGCCAGCAGCAAGTAGATGATCAGGAAGGTAAAGCCGCCGGACTTGCCCATTTTATAGGGAAAGCCCCAGATGTTGCCCAGGCCGACAGCGGAGCCGATCGCCGCCATCAGAAAGCCGATGTTGCTCCCCCAGGAGCCTCTTTCATTCCCATTTCCCATTGCTTTCATCTCCTATCCATTCTATAATGTAAGTAAAATATACTATATTTTCGCGATTGCGTCAAGGAGAACTGGAAAAATACACAGATGTGGGGGAAGGTGTCCGTCTGGGATGGACAGGCGGTCTGCCGGAAGGCCGGAGACAGAGGCGGCGCGGCGGAAGAAAAAGCGAAAAAATGTTTAAAATATACAGGCATACGGAAAACCAAAGAGAACAGGAAAAGGACAGGGATCGAGATCATGATTGATTTTAAGCCGGTAATGTTACAGAAGAAGCGGAGCTCCAGCCCGGAGACCCGGATCTCCAGTCTGGAGACTTTGCGAAGCTACTATGAGAACTGCGACTACGGCCTGTGCGAATATTCGCTGGGCACGAAGCTCATGTGGGGCTTCAAATATCACCCGGTCTGGGCGGAGGTGGCCGGCTGTCTGGTGGTGCGGAACACCGACGAGGGAAAATGGCTCTTTGACTATCCCGTTCCCGGCCCCGAGGGGGACGAGGACGCCGCCCTGGACGCCATTGAGGCCTACTGCCTGGAAAACGAAGCTGTTCCGGTAATCTCTGTGGTGCCGGAGTGCAAGGCGGCCCGGCTGCTGACCCGCTATCCCTATGTTCAGGTCAGCGACATCCGCACCTGGCGGGACTATATCTATGACCGGAAGGATCTCCAGCTCTTCGCGGGGCGGCGGTACTCCGGCCAGCGGAACCACATCAAGAAATTCCGGGCCCAGTGGCCCGACGCGGAGGTCCGGCGGCTGACGGCGGCGGACGCCCCTGTGATTGAGCGGTTCTGGGCGGACTACGAGGCGGAATTCCCCAAGGGGGACAACAAAAAGGCGCTGGTGGAGCTGAATCGGGCCAAGGACATGCTGAAAATGGCGGGAAAGCCCTGGTTTGTGGCCGGGGGCATGTTCGACGGGGACAAGCTGATTGCCCTGGCCCTGGCGGAGAAATGCGGCGAGACCCTCATTATTCACATTGAAAAGGCGCTGTATTCCTACACCGGGGTGTATCCCACCTTTGTCCAGGCCTTCGCGGACGCCTTTGGCCGGGACTGCCAGTGGGTCAACCGGGAGGACGACGCGGCGGATAAGGGGCTCAGGACCTCCAAGCTCCAATATGGACCGGTGAAGCTGGCTCCCAAATACTGCTTTGTGCCTCAGAACGCCCTGCACCGCCATGTGGGGGAGATTCCGGAGCTGAAGACCCAGCGCCTGACCCTCTCCGCCTTGACAATGGAGGATGCCTCCGCTTACAACGCCCTGGTGCTGGACCGGGAGTGGAACCGCTGGTGGGACTTTACCTATGTGAACGGCAGGGCCGTGCCTGCGGAGGTGCCGTTTGCGCACGAGGTGGAGGAGGACGCGGGCCGCTTCATCAAGGAGGCCTGGCACGACTTCGACAGCCGTAAGATGGTGACGTTTGCCGTGCGTCTGGACGGGAAGCTGATTGGCGAGGCGGTTCTCCACGGGTTCGACAGCCGGGGCGGCGCAGAGGTTGGCTGCCGGATTGCCCCGGCCTACGCCGGCTGCGGCTACGGCACGGAGGCCATCACGGCGGCGGCGGACTGGGGGCTGTACAAGGTCCACCTGAGCCGGGTGCTGGCCCGGTGCTTCAAGGAGAATCAGACGTCCTTCAAAATGCTGTCCTCCTTCATGCGGCGGAAGGGAGAGGACGAGACGTTTTACTACTTTGAGAAGCTGGTGTAGCCCGTGCTCCCCGAAAGGCAGAGGGGATTTCCGGCTGTAGATGTGTGTTTCCCTATGCGGAAGTTTCGCCGCCGCGGGGGCCCGCTCCGGACGGGCCGGGACGCGGCCCCCGGAAAAAACCGCGAGCAGGGCGCTCCCGCTTGCCGGACGGGGAGGCCCGCCTCTGCGGAAAAGAGGCAGAAGCAAGGATGTAAAAATGCAAAAAGGCCCCCGGCTGACGCCGGGGGCCTTCGCCTATTTAATAGAATTCCCTGATGTACGCCTCCACGTCGGCACGGGTGCCCATGTAGGGGCCCGGCGTCTCCATTTTCAGGGAGACCAGGGCCGTGGCGGTCCGGAGGGCTGTGGGGATGTCCTGGGTCAGCCGCTCATTGATGTACCCGGCAAAGGTGGTGTCCCCCCGGCCGGTGCGGCCGGAGAGGTTCCGGGCCTTGATGGGGCAGGTGTAGACCTCCTTGCCGTCATAGACCAGGACCTCGGTGTTGTGGGTAATCAGGATTTCCTGGGCGCCCCAGCCGTAGAGGACCTTGGCGGCCTCCGCCCGGTCGGTGAGGCCGGTGAGGATCTCCGCCTCGGCGGCGTCGGTCTTCAGAAAGCGGACATAGGGCAGCAGCTCCTTTTTGGCCGCCCAGTCACGATAGACCATGCCGCCGTTCTCCTCCCAGCGGAGCATGCACTGCACGTCAATGGCCAGCATGGCGCGCTTCGCGGCGAAGGGCAGGAACCCGTCGGGGATGTCGCCCCCCACCAGGCCCGCCAGATGCCAGATTTTCGCGTCGATCTCTTCCGGGACCTCCTCGGGGCGGTAGGGATCAATCTTGCTGTCCACGGTGGAGGTCCGCCGCTCCCGATCCGGGGTGTGATAGACGTTTTTGGTGACGAAGGAATGGGTGCTGTGAAGCGGGAAAACGGTGATGTTGGGGGCGGCGGCAAAAGCGGCGGTCAGGTCCACCTGGGCGGTGTCCGCCTTGGGCAGGACGGCGATTTTGTGGCCGATGCCCGCGGCGGCGAAGCCGGAGTAATACACCGCGCCGCCGGTGGCCTGGAGCACCGTGCCGTCATAGTCCACATTGGTATCCACGGCGGTTTCGCCGATGATGAGAGAATCAAACCGGCTCATTTCGTCTCCTCCTTCCGAATGGCCTCGTCGGCCTCCACAAACTCCTGGAATTCCGGGCTCCACAGGTGGAACTGCCGGGTTTCAATCAAATGCTTATAGGCGAAAGAATCATGGACCCGCTCCGGCAGAATGACAGCGGTCCGGGCCTCGTCGCCGTCCCGGTGGGTATCGGACCCGGCCAGACGGTAGTACTCCGGGTGGCGGCGGCAGAGAGACAGGGCCTTGTCGTTGTTGTTTTCATGGCGGGGGTTTCCGTTGATGATTTCCGCGCCGTGGACGGCGGTCTCCTGAACCGGGGCGCTGCCCTTGCGGAAGGGATGGGCGTGGATGATGAGGACCTCGCTGTGGAACTTGTCGAAGAACTCCTGGGCGCTCATGCAGCAGGCATAGGGGTGGGAGCGGAGCCACTGTTCGTCGATGCCGTAAACCAGGTAGTCGTTGTCGTTCTCGGGAAAGCGGAATTCCGCGCCCAGAATGACGTCGAAGCCCACCTCGTCGCCCCGCTTTTTGGAGGCGTGATACCCGCTGAGGTAGTGGTCGCACACGAGGTCCCAGTTGTGCTCGGTGTCGATGCGGGAGAGGTACTCGGGGTGCAGATGGTCCGTGACCACCAGGCCGGTGAAGCCGTTGCGGACATACCGGTCCACTACGTCGGCGGCATAGAGGTGGCCGCAGCGGCTGGTTTCGGCGGTGTGCGTATGGGGATCGTAGCGATAGCCGTTCATAGTTCAAAGCCTTCTTTCCGATATGAGTTAGGAATGGCTGAAATGACAGGATGATTCCTGAGTTCTCATTCCTGATTTCTAATGATTCAGGAGGTCCCGGCAGGTGCCCCGCTTAATCAGCACGGGCATGAGAATCTGATGGACATAGCCCTGGGTGCCGTTTTCAATCTTGTCCCGGAGCATGTCCACCGCCTGGACCGCCATTTCCCGCTTGGGCTGTTCAATGGTGGTGAGGTCGATGCGGGGCAGGGCGGTGGATGAGATATTGTCAAAGCCAATCAGGCTTAGCCGACCTGGGATGTCAATGCCCGCGTTGTCCGCCGCCTTCAGAACGCCCAGGGCGTTGGAATCGGTGGAGGCGAAAATGGCGGTGTAGTCGATGGGCCTGGAGAACAGCTCCTGTGCCAGCTGGTAGCCGGTGTTGATGGAGGAGCGGGAGAACTCGCTGTTGAAAAACCGGGGACGGAGGTTCAGCTCCTGGCAGGCCCGGATGTACCCCTCCGCCCGGAGCTGGTGGGTGGTGGTGTGGCGGCGGCCAAAATAGAGAATATCCCGGTGGCCCAGCTCATAGAGATACCGGGCGCCGATGTAGGTGCCCCGGCTGTTGTCCACGGCCACATAGCTCTGGGGCTGGTCCCGGAGATTCTCGCTGAGGAAAACCGTAGGCACCTGGTCCGTGTAGGCCCGGATGTTTTCATAGGTCCTGGGGCTCTGGGGGACAATCAGAATGCCGTCCACCTGGCGGCTCAGCAGCAGCTTGACCACGGTTTTCTCCTGCTTGAGGTCGGGACCGGAGTTGCAGAGCATGATGTTGTATCCGTGTCCCCTGGCGCTCATCTCGGCGTAGTAGGCCAGCTCGGACATGAACTGATTGTCGATGGAGGGGACCACCAGGCCAATGAGGCCGGTTCTCTTTGTCACCATGGAGCGGGCCACATAGTTGGTGGTGTAGCCCATTTCGTCGCAGAGCTTGATGATGCGCTCCCGGGTGTCGCTGCCGATCTGGTGGCTGCCGGAGAGGGCTCTGGAAACGGTGGCATAGGAGACACCCGCGGCCTTGGCGACATCCTTCAGTGTTACATTTTTCATAACGCAGCGTCCTTTCCAGCTATAGAAAATCGCAAACGTTTCCGATTTTTTTGCGAAAACCGGACAAAGCCCGGCCGCTTCAGATTGTCAAGTTTAGAATATATGATTTTCGGCGCAATGTCAATATCATTCTGTATTTTTCATGCTTTTGGGCAGAAAAACGAAAATTTATTGAACTCTTTGGCGTTTGGCATATTGACAAGAGACCGCTGTTTCATTTAGAATAAGCATGAAAAGACCGCAAACGTTTACAGTGCAGCCTCAGGGCCCGCGGTCCGCCGCCCCGGATACCATTACATACATAAAAGGAGGACGATTCCATGACCCCGGATATCCAAACCATTTTCTTTGACGTGGGCAACACCCTGCGCATCGTTCTGAAGGAACAGGACTTCATCGACCAGGCGGAGGCCGGATTGATGGAGCTGATTCACACCACAGAGACCCACGACGAGCTCTTTGCCAAGCTGGAGGAGCGCTGGAGCAAGTACCGCAAAATGTCCAAGACCACCCTGCTGGACGCCTCGGAAGGGGAGCTGTGGACCCAATATATGCTGCCGGAGTATGACGCCAACATGATTTTCGCCAACGCGGCGAAGCTCACCCGTCTGTGGCGGGACCACGACGGACGCCGTGTGGCCCGGGCCGACGCGGTGGATACCATCAAGGAGCTCTGCGCCCGGGGCTATACGCTGGGCATCATCGCCAATACCGTCACCGAGACCGAGATTCCCGACTGGATGGCCGCCGACGGCGTGGCCCAGTGCTTCAAGACCACTATTCTCTCCTCCAAGGTCCGTCTGCGCAAGCCCAACCCGGAGATTTACCACCTGGCGTGCCGCTGCATCGGCACGCCCGAGGCCAATTGCGCCTATGTGGGCGACAACCCGGTCCGGGACGTGGAGGGAACCCAGGCGGCAGGCTTCGGCATGATGATCCGCATTGACGAGCCCGATACCCTGAACAATGAGCACGCCACCGGGAAAGAGTTCACGCCCGACCACGTAATCACCGCCCTGAGCCAGCTGCTGGACATCTTCCCCATGCGCACTTGATAAGGAGGAACGCCAATGGACATGACAAAGCGCTACAAGGCCGTCTTTTTTGACCTGGGCGGCACCCTCCGCATCGCGCTGCTGGAGGAGCCCTATATGAAGCACGCCCGCCGGAAGATGGCGGAGATTGCCGGGTCTCCCGTGCCCTATGAGGAATTCTATCAGATGATTGAGGAGCGCTATGAGCCCTACCGCAAGTGGGCCCTGGGGGAGAACAAGGAGTCCAATGACGAGGAACTCTGGTGCAAGTGGCTGCTGCCGGATTATGACCGGGCGCGAATCCGTCAGGTCTGCCATGAGCTGAGCTTCCAGTACCGCCAGTGCAAGGGCCGCCGGGTCGTTGTGGACGGCGGCGTGGAGGTCATCAGGGGACTCCATGAGCGGGGCTACAAGCTGGGCATCATCTCCAACCTCATTGGGGAGAACGAGGTTCCCGACTGGCTGGAGGAGGACGGACTGGCGGAGTATTTCGACAGTGTGATTCTCTCCTCCGTCTGCGGACTGCGCAAGCCCTGTTCCGAAATCTACAGAGTGGCCTGCAAGGACATCGGCGTGGCGCCGGAGGACTGCGTGTCCGTGGCGGACAATGTCAAGCGGGATATCACCGGGGCGAAGGAGGCCGGAATCGGCTTCAATATCATCTTTTCCTCCCCGGAGAAGAAGCACCCGGTGAAGTTTACCGAGGAGAACCGGCCCGACGCCGTGGTGGAGGATTTCCGGGAGATTCTCAATTTGCTTCCCTCCCTGAAGTGAGGGAACCGGAACATCCTCAGTCCGTTTCGCGGACGGTTCCGAGGAGAGCCGGGGGGAAACGCTCCAAAATGACAAGGAGGCTAACCGCTAATGAATACCGATATCCGTTATATTTTTCTGGACCTGGGGGGGACCTTCCGGGTCATTGACGAGGACCCGGCTTATCTCTCCGCCGCCCGGGCGAAAATCGCGGAGCTCTGCGGAGTGGAGACCGACAACCCCAACCAGTGGTTCAGCGACGTGATTGACAAACGGTATGACAAATACCGGGAGTGGGCCCTGAAATTCATGTGCGAGGCCCCGGAGGAAGTCCTGTGGACCAGGTGGCTGGCCTATGATATGGATCGGGAGCGCATTCTGAAGAACGCCGCCGAGCTGACCTATCAGTACCGCCAGACCAAGGGCCGCCGCACCGTGGTGGAGGGCGGCGCGGACACCGTCAGGGAGCTGTGCGCCCGGGGCTATACCATGGGCATCATCAGCGATCTGGTGGGCAAGCGTGAGGTGGACGAGTGGCTGGACGCCGACGGCCTGCGGCCCTATTTCAAGACCGTTCAGCAGTCCTCCATCACCTACATCCGCAAGCCCGGCCCCGCCATCTATTATTATGCCATGGAAGAGGCGGGGGCTCAGCCGGAGAACTGCTGCTATGTAGGCGACAACCTGAATCGGGACATCGTGGGGGCCAAGGCCGTGGACTTCGGCATGACGGTTGCGGTGCAGTATAACCGAAAGAAGCCCCTGAAGCTGACGGAGGAGAATATGCCCGACGGCAAGATCTACACCTTCCCCCAGCTGCTGGACATCTTCCCGGAGCGGGGAAAGGTGGCTGTGGAGAAGCTGATTGCACCGGACGACGGACAGTGATTTTTGAGAGTGAAGAGTGCAGAGTGAAGCGTGAAGACGCCCCGGCGTCTCATATCTCCGCGTTCGATTCTCGGCTCTTTACTCTGAATATGAAGTGTGGAGGTAAAGCACTATGTCTGATATCAAGCGCGGCGGCGCTCAGCTGGCTGAGGCCGTCAAGAAAGCATATGAGCTGGGTCAGGACGACTATCATCTGGAGCCCATGGTCCTGGTGGAAAATGGGGAGCCCGTGGGCAGGATTTCCGACGGCGACGCCGCTATCTTCTGCTGCCGCCGGGGCGAGCGGGAAATCGAGCTCACCGAGATGTTCACCGAGCCGGATTTCGATAAGGTGGAACGCCGGATGCTCCGAGATCTGGATTTCGTCATCATGACCATGTACCACGACAAGTTCAAGGATCTTCCCATCGCCTTTGCTCCGGCCAAGGTGGTGAAGCCCCTGGCCCAGGTGCTCAGCGAGGCCGGGAAAACCCAGTTCCACTGCGCCGAGTCGGAAAAATTCGCCCATGTGACCTTCTTCTTCAACGGCGGCGAGAACAATCCCTTCCCCGGAGAGGACGACGTGTGCATCCCCTCTCCCAAGGGCATCGACTTCGACCAGCAGCCCGAGCTGTCCCTGCCCAAGGTGGCGGACACCGTCATGGACGCCCTGGGCAAATATGACTTCGTTGTGACCAACTTCGCCAACGGCGACGTCATTGGCCATACCTCTAATACCGAGGCCAAGATCAAGGCCTGCGGCTATGTGAGCCAGTACCTGGACAAAGTGGTCAACGACGCCCTGGGCAAAGGCTATGTGGTGGCCATCACCGCCGACCACGGCAACATTGAAAAGCTCTACACTGCCGCCGGAAAGCCCGACGGAGCCCACACCACCAACCTGGTGCCCTTCATCATGATCGACCCCGCAGACAAGAGCCCCATCGCCCTCCGGGACGGCTCTCTGGGCGACGTGTCTCCCACGGTTCTGGATGTGCTGGGCATCCCCCAGCCCGCCGAGATGGACGGCAGGTCCCTCTGTGAGGGCAAGGACTGGGGCGAGGGCCGGAAAATGCTGCTGATTATCTGCGACGGCTGGGGTCTGGGCACCGGAGACGAGGGCGACGCCATTCACATCGCCGATACCCCCTATTGGGATTCCCTGCTGGCAGAGCAGTCCTGGTCCAGGCTCCATGCCTCCGGCGAGTTTGTGGGTCTGGGGGCCGGCAAGGCCGGCAACTCCGAGGCGGGCCACTCCAACCTGGGCGCGGGCCGCTGCGTAATGCAGGACGACGTCCGGCTGGACGCCGCCGTGAAGGACGGCAGCTTCAAGCAGAATCCCATTTTCCTCCAGGCCATTGAGCATGCCAGGAAGAACGGCACGGCGCTGCACCTGCTGGCCTATCTGACCTACAAGTCTTCTCACGGCTGCATCGACTATCCTCTGAACATCTGTGAAATGGCACGGGACAA
The DNA here is from genome assembly GCA_910575505.1 of Oscillospiraceae bacterium. Lineage (GTDB taxonomy): Bacteria > Bacillota > Clostridia > Oscillospirales > Oscillospiraceae > Oscillibacter. The sequence goes on along the minus strand of CAJTFK010000001.1, from coordinate 229,955 downwards.
CGGGCTGGACCGGGTCTATCTCCACATCATATTTGACGGCCGTTCCACCGACCCCGGCTCTGCTCCGGCGCTGCTGGCGGAGACCGACGAGAAGCTGAAGGCCATCGGCGTGGGCCGCATCGTGGACGGCGTGGGCCGGGGCGTGGCCCTGGACCGGGACAAAAACTACGATAAGGTCAAGCGGGCCTATGACGCCATGGTGGAAGGCGCCGGCACGCAGTACGAATAATGAATGAGCAGTCAGGGCCCCTCTCCGGGGCCCTGCGGCCTGTTCCGGAGGAAACGAACCCCTTTTCCGGCAGGGAGTTGAAAGATGTTTGTTAAAATTCAGATTGTCATTGACTGGGCGGCTCCCTGTGGGGTAAAATAGGGCACGAGAAAAGACCCAGCTGGGAAGTGGGCGAAAAGATTCCGGGACCAGGGGCGGCGCGGAAGGTGCAGGACCAGGGAACGGGAGGTTTTCGGCGTTCGTCTCCGAACGCCACCCGGCTCGGCGCTCAGTATAGTAACAGGAAAGGAAGCGACACCAATGAATGAGAAAAATCTCAAAGTCCTGGCGGCGAAAATCCGTCTGGAGACGCTGAAGGTGATCCACAGCCGCGGGTTCGGCCATGTGGGCGGGTCCATGGACCTGGCGGACCTGATGGCGGTGCTGTACGGGGAGGTCATGAAATACGACCCGAAGAACCCCCGCTGGGAGGACCGGGACTGGCTGGTGCTCTCCAAGGGCCACGCGGGCCCCGTGGCCTACGCCACCTTCGGCCTGATGGGCTTCTATCCCATGGAGGACGCCTACACCCTGAACCAGCCCGGCACGAAATTCCCCAGCCACACGGACCGCAAGCTTACCCCCGGCGTGGACCTCACCACCGGCTCCCTGGGCCAGGGCGTCTCCACCGCTACCGGCGCGGCTCTGGGCAATAAGATCGACGGACGGGATAACTACGTCTACTGCGTCATCGGAGACGGCGAGGCGGACGAGGGCCAGGTCTGGGAGGGCTTCCACTTTGCCTGTGCCCACAAGCTGGACAATATCATTTACTTCATCGACAACAACGGCTACCAGCTGGACGGCCCCACCGACGACATCCTGGCTCACGGAGACATGGCGAAAAAGGTGGAGGGCTTCGGCCTCCACACCCAGGTCATCGACGGACATGACGTGAAAGCCATCTATGAGGCCATTGAAGCGGCGAAAGCGGCCAAGGGCGTGCCCTCCTGCATTGTGCTGAACACCAGCAAGGGCAAAGGCGCGACGTTTGCGGAGCCCAAGCACGACCATTCCTCCCAGCCCAAGGAAGAACAGTGGCTGGAGGCCATCGCCGCTTCCGAAAAAGAGCTGGAAGCCGCAAAGAACGCTTAAAGGAGGGTGAGAGAGATGAATGTGAAACTGATCGGTAAGCATGAAAAGGATTCCCGGGCCTGCCGGGACGGCCTGGCTCTGACCCTGAACGGGCTGATGGCCGAGGACAAGAGCATCGTCTATGTGGACTGCGACCTGATGGGCTGCATCAACACAAAGATGCTGGCGAAAAACTATCCCGACCGGGCTTTTGAGGCCGGCATCGCCGAGGGCAACGCCGCCGGTGTGGCTGCGGGCCTGGCCGCCACAGGGAAGAAGGTTTTCTTCCACTCCTTCGGCACCTTCTCCAGCCGCCGGTGCTATGACCAGATTTACATGAGCGCCGCCTACGCGGGCCTGAGCGTCCGGGTGCTGGGCTCCGACGCGGGCGTGACGGCGGCCTTCAACGGCGGCACCCACATGCCTCTGGAGGACGCGGCCATGTACCTGAGCATCCCCACCGCCACGGTGATCGACCCCGCCGACTACGACCAGCTGGCCAGCGTAACCCGTGGCCTTGTGAATGTGGAGGGCGTGAGCTTCACCCGCTTCGTCCGGAAGGACGTGATTCAGGTCTACGGCGAGGGCAGCGAGTTTGAGATCGGCAAGGGCGTGGTGCTCCACGAGAGCGCCGACGACAAAGCTACCATCATCACCTCCGGCATCATGGTGGACGAGAGCCTGAAAGCCTACGAGGCCCTCCAGGCCGAGGGGATCAGCGTCCGGGTCATCGACATGTTCACCTGGAAGCCCCTGGACGAGGAGCTGGTCATCAAGGCCGCCAGGGAAACCGGGGCCATTGTCACCGCCGAAAACCACAACACCTGCTGCGGCCTGGGTTCCGTTGTTGCCAACTGCCTGGCGAAGAACTGCCCGATGGTGCAGGAGTTCGTGGGCGTGCAGGACCAGTTCGGCCAGGTGGGCCCCCAGAATTTCCTGATGGACACCTACGGCCTGCGGGCGGCCAACATCGTGGAGGCCGTCAAGAAGGCTGTCGCACGGAAGTAACGCGCAGAGGGTCATGATGCAGGGGCTCTGCCCCTGCACCCCGCATCCTTTCTTTTGAAAAAGAAAGGATGCAAAGAAAAGCTTTTGGTTACCCTGTGCCTGCTCCTGCGAATAAGGGGCCTCCGATAGAAAAGGCCCGCGAAGCGGGAAACAAAAGTTCTTTTTGCCTGCATTTTCTTTCAGGAAAAGGATGCAAAGAAAAGCTTTTGGTTACCCTGTGCCTGCTCCTGCGAACAAGAGGCCTCCGATAGAAAAGGCCCGCGAAGCGGGAAACAAAAGTTCTTTTTGCCTGCATTTTCTTTCAGGAAAAGGATGCAAAGAAAAGCTTTTGGTTACCCTGTGCCTGCTCCTGCGAACAAGAGGCCTCCGATAGAAAAGGCCCGCGAAGCGGGGAACAAAAGTTCTTTTTGCCTGCATTTTCTTTCAGGAAAAGGATGCAAAGAAAAGCTTTTGGTTACCCTGTGCCTGCTCCTGCGAACAAGGGGCCTCCGATAGAAAAGGCCCGCGAAGCGGGAAACAAAAGTTCTTTTTGCACACTTTTTCTTTCAAGAAAAAGTGTGGTGCCGAAGGCAATAAAAATAAAGGAGACTGATTCATTATGGCTCAGAAAATGGACGCTTTTTCCGCCGCTCTGATGGCCGACAAGCGTGAAATCATCTTTGCTCCCACCGTGTACAAGTTCGACACCTTCACCGCCATGGCGGAGGAATTCAAGCTGAACGAGCGGGACGTGGTGCTGACCAACGAGTTCATCTACACCCCCTTCATGAAGGACCTGAACCTCAAGTGCCAGTATGTGTTCCAGGAGAAGTTCGGCGCCGGCGAGCCCAGCGAGGCCATGATCCAGACCATGTACGACGCCATCCCCTATGAGAGCTACGACCGGGTTATTGCGGTCGGCGGCGGCGCTATCATGGACCTGTGCAAGCTGCTGGGCTGCAAGCGTCCCGACACGGTGCACAACCTGTATTTCAAGCGCTTCCCCGTCCAGCATGAAAAAGACGTCATCGCCATCCCCACCACCTGCGGCACAGGCTCGGAGTGCACCAACATCTCCGTGGCCATTGTCAAGGACGAAAAAGACGGCGTGCTCACCGGCGGCGAAACCAAGCTGGGTCTGGTGTCCGACGACATCATCCCCAACAAGGTCTGCCTGATTCCGGACCTCATCAAGACCCTGCCCTACAAGCCCTTCGCCTGCTCCGCCATTGACGCCCTGGTCCACGCCACCGAGTCCTTCCTCAGCCCCCACCGGAAGACCATGACCAGCGAGCTGTTCTCCGAGAAGGCCATGGACATGATTCTCAAGGGCTTCAAGCTCATCGACGAAAAGGGCCAGGACGCCCGGTTCGAGTACCTGGACGAGTTCGTCACCGCCAGCTTCTATGCCGGCATCGCCTTCCTGAAGGCGGGCTGCGGCCCTGTCCACGGCATGAGCTTCCCCCTGGGCGGCACCTACCACGTGGCCCACGGCGAGAGCAACTACATGCTCTTCGGCGCCATCATGGACTACTATGACGAGAAGAATCCCGACGGGGAGATCATGCGGTTCAAGGAGCTGGTGGCCCGTATCCTGGGCTGCGAGGCCAGGAACGCCATCCCCGAAATGAACGCCCTGCTCCAGCGCATCCTGCCCCTGCGTCCCCTGCGGGACTGCGGCTTCACCGAGGAGGACTTCAAGAAGTTCCCCCAGAGCGTGGAGGCCAACCAGCAGCGCCTGATGACCAACGCCTACTATCCCTTCGACCTGGAATCCGAGGAAGCCATCTATCGGAAGTGCTTCTAAGCATGCAAAGAGAGACGCCGGTTTCCGGCGTCTCTCCTTCTCTCATCGGAGACTGGAAACCGTTGGCCCGGTCGGTGGCTTGAGGTCTGTAAAAATGTCCTGCGCCATAATGGCGCAGGACATTTCTTTGAGTCAAATCCGTACCAGGGTGTCAGGGGACCGGGACGGGATGCCCGCCTTTGCCCCGGAAGACGTTCGCTCGGTCAATCCAGGGGCTTCATCGTGGGGAACAGGATTACGTCCCGGATGGTATCCGCTCCGGTGAGCAGCATGACACAGCGATCGATGCCAATGCCCAGGCCGCCGGTAGGGGGCATACCGTATTCCAGAGCCGTGATAAAATCCTCATCCATCATACCAGCCTCGTCGTCTCCCTTGGCCCGCATTTCTGCCTGCTTCTGGAAACGCTGGCGCTGGTCAATGGGGTCATTGAGCTCGGAGAAAGCATTCCCCATTTCACTGTGACAGATAAACAGTTCAAACCGTTCCGTAAGCCGGGGGTCCTTGGGGGACCGCTTTGCCAGCGGCGAAACATCCACCGGGTGCATGGTGATAAAGGTGGGCTGAATCAGCTTTTCTTCCACTTTCTGGTCAAAGCACTCATACAAGGCGTTTCCCCAGGTCTTGTCCGCTGTTTCCGGCAGCTCCACACCGATGGATTTGGCGGCGGCGACCGCCTCCTCATCCGAGCCGATTGTCATAAAGTCGACGCCGCAATACTGCTTCACCGCCTCATGCATGGGCATACGGGGCCAGCCGGGGGTCAGGTCGATGTCCTCACCCTGCCACCGTACCTGATAAGTCCCCAGCAGCTTCTGGGCGGCGGAGGATAGCAGGTCTTCAAAAAGGTCCATCATATCATTGAAATCTGCATAGGCCTGATACAGCTCAATGGTGGTGAACTCAGGGTTGTGCTTAGGGTCCATGCCTTCGTTGCGGAAAATGCGGCCAATCTCATAGACCCGGTCCATGCCGCCGACAATCAGCCGCTTCAGAGGCAGCTCCGTGGCAATGCGCATATACATGTCAATATCCAGGGTGTTGTGATGGGTAATAAAAGGACGAGCGGTAGCTCCGCCGGAAATGGTATTCAACACGGGGGTCTCGACCTCAATATAACCCCGGCCATCCATAAAATCCCGCACGTGCTTGATAAATTTCGACCGGACCAGGAAATTGTTCTTTACCTCCGGGTTCACCATCAGGTCTACATACCGCTGCCGGTAGCGCAGTTCTTTGTCCTGAAGGCCGTGGAACTTCTCCGGCAGGGGCAGCAGAGATTTCGAGAGCAGGGTGATGTTCTTTGCCCGGACGCTCATTTCGCCCCGCTGGGTGCGGAAAACCTCGCCGTCCACACCCACAATGTCGCCAATGTCAAACTTTTTGAATGCCTTATAAACCGCCTCGTCCATCTCGTCCTGACGGGCGTAAAGCTGAATGCGGCCCTCCCGGTCCTGGAGGTCGCAGAAGCTGACCTTGCCCATGCCCCGTTTGCTCATGAGGCGGCCCGCCACCTTGACGGGGGCGCCCTCCATTTCGTCGAAATGGTCCTTGATTTGCCGGGACGTGGCGTTCCAGTCAAAACGGGTCAGCCGGAAAGGATCCTCCCCCGCCGCCTGGAGCGCCGCCAGCTTTTCCCGGCGGACTCTGGTCTGCTGGCTCAGATCCTGTTCAGGGTTCTTCATCTGTTCGGCCATGCTCTCTCTCCTTTATTTTAAGAGCGTCTTACCGCTCGATTTTCAGCACAGTGTAGGGGATTGGGCCGCGGGGCGCGTCCACGGTGACAGTGTCGCCCTCCTTCGCGCCGATCAGGGCCTTGCCGAAGGGGGATTCCTCAGAGATGATGCTGTGCATGGGGTCGGATTCCTGGGAACCCACGATCGTGTAAGCGGGCAGGGCCCTGCCGTCCGCGCCGGCTACCGTCACCTTGCAGCCGATGGCCACCACGTCGGTGCTGCTGCTTTCGTCCACAATAACGGCGTGCTGCAAAATCTCCTCCACCTCGGCGATGTGGGAATAGAGCTTGCCCTGTTCGTTTTTGGCCTCGTCGTATTCGCTGTTTTCACTGAGGTCTCCAAAGCCGCGGGCTACCTTGATCTGCTCCGCAACCTCGTCGGAACGGGTGGTTTTGAGGTAGTTCAGTTCTTCCTGCAGCTCGTCGTAACGAGCCTGACTCATCTTGTATCCTTCTTTTGCCATGTCAGACAGATCCTTTCTTCCGATATCCGGTTTTGAGCCCGGCGGGCCCCCGGGGTACAAATTTACAAAGTGATATTATATAGAAGGCATCCGGAAATGTCAAGGGCGGGAGACCGCCGGGGCCTGACCGTTCATGCATTTTATCAGGGGGGGAGGGGTTACGCCTGACCCTGCAATAACGCCTGCAGGGACGGGCCTTTGTGCCCGCCTGTTTTCCTAATTGTGCCGGAGCCCGATGGATGAGCCGGGACAGAGCCCGGCCTCTGCATGACATCTCCGGATAGGACGCTTCCAGGCCGCCGGCCTGTTTTCCGGGAGGCCGGCATGTTCGGTAGAGGGATTCGTGGGCGCCGACGGTTTCGGGAGGCCTCCGGGAGAGGAGAAAGCTTCAGAAAACCTTAAGAATTTTGTCGAGTTGTTTGTAAGAAATACCCTGTATACTCTCCTCAAAAGCGGCGGTGCGCCGCACATAAGGAGGAGATTACGCGATGAACTACAAACATCTGAAAATTTTTGCCGTGTGCTGCATGGTTTTCGACCATGTTGTCCGAATCTTTCCGCTGTACTATATCTTTGGACCGCTTGCAGACTTCTTTTGGAGCTGCGGCTGGAATGGTCCGGCGGATTGGCTTTTGAATGACCTACCCAGTTATTTAATGTTAATCGGACGCTTGGCCGCGCCAATTTTCCTCTACTGCATCACTCTGGGCTTTCTCCACACCTCCAACGTCTGGCGCTATCTGCGGCGGATTTTCGTAACAGCACTTATTGCGCAGATACCATATACATTATTCGATTTAGCAGAACAGCATATCTATGGCCTTGAAGGCGATTGGCGGGAAACCGGCCTGAATATTCTCTTTACTTTGGCTCTTGGCCTAATCGTTCTAGTCGTTCACGAAAAGCTGAAACGCCGGAACCCAAAACTTGTTCTTCTAAGTCCAATAGTGGTTGCAGCTGCAAGTTGGCTGGGATATCAGCTGAACTTTGAGGGAGGAAAGGGCTATATTATCCTAATATTTGTTTACTACGTAAGCCGGAACTGTCCCCGCTGGCAGAAAACACTCTTGTTCATTCCTGCCGTGATGGTATCCCGTTATGGCCTGATTTTGTGGGTTTTGGAAAGCGTGGGTACAGAAATGTTTAGCGGTGCTCTCATAAACTGCCTTTTAAACACCGCAGGCAACTATTTTGGAATGCTGGTCACGTTATCCTACAACGGTGAGAAGGGCCGGGCAGGCAAGGGCTTCCAATATTTCATGTATTCCTTTTATCCCGCTCATTTTGCCATCCTAGCCTTGATCGGTTTCCTGTGGCCGCCCGTGTTCTAATTATAAAATGTATCCGGATGACTGCATTGCCCGCAAAATAGGCAGTTTGTATCATGGATTCTCACTGGAATACGCATCTCTGGCAAAATTTTTCTAAAAGTGGGAAAATTACCATCAATTTGTTAAAAATGCTTGACGGACGAGAAAACAAGTGCTATAATACCGAACTGCGTGGGTGGATACCGCGAATTTTGCTGTGTGTGCAGATTTTTATGCGCCCTATGGATGGAAAACTGTGTTGTGCCAATTGTGGAAGGAGGCATTCCCTATGCTGTCGGAGCTTGCCTCTGGAAAACGGGTAGCCGGTGTGAAACAGTCCCGTAAGGCCATCCGTGAGGGCCGCGCCAAGCGCGTCTACCTCGCCTGCGATGCTGACCGGGCAATCACCGAACCCTTGGCCGCCGAGTGCGCAAGAGCTGAAATCCCAGTGGAAACTGGCTGTACCATGGCCCAGATCGGCACGGCCTGCCGCGTAGCGGTGGGAGCCTCTGTGGCTGTTTTGCTGCGCTGATATTTTTTGGTTTTTTCGGAATAGCCAACTGGCTTTCCGTAAAAAATAAATATACCTGCAAAAAATATGAAAGAAAGGAGAAATTCAATGCCTACTTTTAACCAGCTGGTCCGCAAAGGCAGAGAACAGGCTACCTACAAGTCCACCTCTCCCGCTCTGCAGTTCGGTCTGAACACACTGAAGACCCGGACGACCAATCAGCCTTCTCCCCAGAAGAGAGGCGTCTGCACCGCCGTGAGAACCGCCACCCCCAAGAAGCCCAACTCCGCCCTCCGCAAGATCGCCCGTGTGCGTCTGACCAACGGCTATGAGGTCACCGCCTATATTCCCGGCGTGGGCCATTCCCTTCAGGAGCACTCCGTTGTCATGATCCGCGGCGGCCGTGTCAAGGACCTCCCCGGCGTCCGCTATCACATCATCCGCGGCTCTCTGGATACTCAGGGCGTCTCCGGTCGGATGCAGAGCCGTTCCAAATACGGCGCAAAGCGGCCCAAGTCCAAGTAAGGACCACCCTTAACGAATCACTTTGCCGAACAGGCATTTATATAAATGCGGGGCATGGCCCTTCGGCAGAGGCATTCACGGAAGGCTTTTTCGTTGATCGAAAGCCTTTTGAGTACCTATGAGATCATAGAATTATTATGAAGGAGGGAAGCATAGTGCCCAGAAGAGGTAATGTTCCCAAGAGAGAAATTCTGCCCGACCCTATGTACGGCTCCGTGCTGGTGACCCGTCTCATCAACAATGTGATGCTGGACGGCAAGAAGGGCGTGGCGCAGAAGGTGGTCTACGGCGCCTTTGACCAGATCAAGGAAAAGACCGGAAAGGACCCCGTTGAAGTGTTCACCCAGGCGATGGACAACATCATGCCCACGCTGGAGGTCAAGGCCCGCCGGGTGGGCGGCGCCAACTATCAGGTCCCCATGGAGGTCCGGCCCGCCCGGCGCACCACGCTGGGTCTGCGGTGGCTGACCGCCTATTCCCGCGCCCGGGGCGAGCGCACCATGGCCGAGCGGCTGGCCGGCGAGATTATGGACGCCGCCAACAGCACCGGCGCGGCTGTGAAAAAGCGCGAAGATGTGCACAAGCAGGCCGAGGCAAACAAGGCCTTCGCACACTTCCGCTGGTAAGTTAGGAGAAAACAGGTATGCCGAGAAAAACATCGCTTGAAAACACCAGGAACATCGGCATTATGGCTCACATCGACGCGGGCAAGACCACCACGACCGAGCGGATCTTGTTCTATACCGGCGTGAACTATAAAATCGGTGAAACCCATGACGGCACCGCCACCATGGACTGGATGGCCCAGGAACAGGAGCGCGGCATCACGATTACGTCCGCCGCCACCACCTGCTACTGGTCTGGTTCCAAGAACCAGTTCAAGCCCACCCGCATCAATATCATCGACACCCCGGGACACGTGGACTTCACCGTGGAGGTGGAGCGCTCTCTGCGGGTTCTGGACGGGTCCGTTACCGTTCTCTGCGCCAAGGGCGGCGTGGAGCCCCAGTCCGAGACCGTTTGGCGTCAGGCGGATAACTACAAGGTCCCCCGGATGATCTATGTCAACAAAATGGACATCATGGGCGCGGATTTCTACAATGTTCTCCACATGATTGAGGACCGTCTGAAGTGCAATGCCGTGGCCATCCAGCTCCCCATCGGCAGTGAGGAAACCTTCAAGGGAATCATTGACCTGGTGGAGATGGACGCGGACATCTACTATGATGACCTGGGCAAGGACATGCGGGTGGAGGAGATCCCCGCCGACATGGTGGATCTGGCCAACGAATACCATGAGAAGCTGATGGACGCCGTGTCCATGTTCGACGATGAAATCGCCGAGATGTATCTGGACGGCCAGGAGGTTCCTCAGGATAAGATTCGGGCCGCTATCCGCAAGGCCACCATCGCCAACGAAATGGTTCCCGTCACCTGCGGCACATCCTATAAAAACAAGGGTGTGCAGAAGATGCTGGACGCCATCGTAGACTATATGCCCTCCCCCACCGATGTTCCGGCCATCAAGGGCGTCAACCCCAGCACCGAGGAAGAAGAGGAGCGTCTCTCTTCTGACAACGAGCCCTTCTCCGCCCTGGCATTCAAGATTGCTACGGATCCTTACGTGGGCCGCCTGTCCTTCATCCGTGTCTATTCCGGCACGCTGAACACCGGCACCCAGGTGCTCAACTCCACGAAAAAGCAGAAGGAGCGCATTGGCCGCATCCTCCAGATGCACGCCAATCACCGGGAGGATATTGAGACCGTGTACGCAGGCGATATCGCCGCAGTCATCGGCCTGAAAAACTCCACCACCGGCGACACCCTCTGCGATGAAAAGCACCCCGTCATTCTGGAGTCCATGGAGTTCCCCGAGCCCGTTATCCGGGTTGCCATCGAGCCCAAGACCAAGGCCGGTCAGGAGAAGATGACCGTCGGCCTGATTAAGCTGGCGGAGGAGGACCCCACCTTCAAGACCTACACCGACGAGGAGACGGGTCAGACCATCATCGCCGGCATGGGCGAGCTCCATCTGGAGATCGTTGTGGACCGTCTGCTCCGGGAGTACAAGGTGGAGGCCAACGTGGGCGCGCCCCAGGTGGCCTACAAGGAGACCATCAAGAAGTCCGTGGAGCAGGATACCAAATATGCCCGCCAGTCCGGCGGCAAGGGCCAGTATGGCCACGTCAAGATCCGTGTGGAGCCCAACGAGTCCGGCAAGGGCTATGAGTTCATCAACGCGGTTGTGGGCGGCGCTATTCCCAAGGAGTATATCCCTGCGGTAGACGCCGGCATCCAGGGCGCCATGAACGCCGGCGTCATGGCCGGGTTCCCCGTGGTGGACGTGAAGGTTACCCTGTATGACGGCTCTTATCACGAGGTTGACTCCTCTGAAATGGCCTTTAAGATTGCCGGCTCCATGGCCTTCAAGGAGGCCTGCCGCAAGGCGGGAGCCACGCTGCTGGAGCCCATCATGAAGGTTTCCGTCATCGTCCCCGACGAGTATCTGGGCACCGTGATTGGCGATCTGACTGCCCGGCGCGGCCAGATCCAGGGCCAGGAGGCCCGTCCCGGCGCACAGCAGGTGGACGCGCTGGTGCCTCTGGCCAGCATGTTCGGTTATGCCACCGATCTGCGCTCCAGCACCCAGGGCCGGGGCCAGTACACCATGGAGCCCCACAGCTACGAGGAAATTCCCAAGAGCATCGCGGAAAAGATTGTGGAGACGCGGGCCAAGGGTCAAAACTGAGTTTCCGCCATGCCTCCGCCGGGAAAGACCGGAAATAAACCGGGAAAACTGATTGGAGAATCGTTTTTGACCTTTTGACTGAAAACGGGAAAAAGGGATTGATTTTCCAGGCGGAATGCTGTAAAATAGGCAGTACCGAATTGATTCGACCTGCCGCAATTGGATTTTGAAATGAAGTAGGAGGATTTTCAAATGGCCAAGCAAAAATTTGAAAGAACCAAACCCCATGTCAACATCGGCACTATCGGCCACGTTGACCACGGCAAGACCACTCTGACTGCCGCTATCACCAAGTGGCTGTCCCTTCAGGGCAAGGCCCAGTTCGAGGCTTATGACAGCATCGACAAGGCTCCCGAGGAGAAGGCCCGCGGAATCACGATCAACACCGCTCACGTGGAATATGAGACCGAAAAGCGTCACTATGCCCACGTGGACTGCCCGGGTCACGCCGACTATATCAAGAACATGATCACCGGCGCTGCCCAGATGGACGGCGCGATCCTGGTCATCGCCGCTTCCGACGGCCCCATGGCTCAGACCCGTGAGCACATCCTGCTGGCCCGTCAGGTGGGCGTGCCTGCCATCGTGGTGTTCCTGAACAAGTGCGACCAGGTGGACGACGAGGAGCTGCTGGAGCTGGTGGAGATGGAAGTCCGCGAGCTGCTGAGCACCTATGAGTTCCCCGGCGACGATCTGCCCATCATCAAGGGCTCCGCGCTGAACGCTCTGGTGTCCGACTCCACCGATCCCGGCGCTCCCGAGTATGCCTGCATCAAGGAGCTCATGGATTCTGTCGACGACTATATCCCCACTCCTCCCCGTGATGATTCTCTGCCCTTCCTGATGCCCGTTGAGGACGTCTTCACCATCTCCGGCCGCGGCACCGTCGCCACCGGCCGTGTGGAGCGCGGCCAGCTGAAGCTCAGCGAGGAAGTTGAGATCGTGGGCCTTGCCGACGAGACCAAGAAGACCGTGGTCACCGGTATCGAGATGTTCCATAAGCTGCTGGACTTTGCTGAGGCCGGCGACAACATCGGTGTCCTGCTCCGCGGCATTGACCGGAACGGCATTGAGCGCGGCCAGGTTCTGGCGAAGCCCAAGAGCATCAACCCCCATACCAAGTTCAAGGGCCAGGTTTACGTTCTGTCCAAGGACGAGGGCGGCCGTCACACTCCCTTCTTCAACAACTATCGTCCTCAGTTCTATTTCCGCACCACCGACGTCACCGGCGTCATCTCCCTGCCCGAGGGCACTGAGATGTGCATGCCCGGCGATAACGTCGAGATGAGCGTGGAGCTGATTACCCCCATCGCCATCGAGAAGGGCCTCCGCTTCGCTATCCGCGAGGGCGGCCGTACCGTTGGCTCCGGCGCCGTCACTGACGTTGCCGAGTAATTTCCACCGCTTTAAAAGGTCCGCGGCCAAATTGGCCGCGGACCTTTTTGCGCCGCGGTTCGATCTGGCGCTTGCGGAGACCGGCCCACAGAGCTGAATGCCTGAGGCGGTCAGGGCGAGGAAAACCGCCTTCACTCAAATGGTCTGTCAGGGGAGGCTTCCGTTCGGCATTTTTATGCAGCAGGGGCCGGGCTCCGTCCCGTCTCCTGAAAGCTGAGCACTTCCAGAAAACAGGGCGGGACAGAGCCGGCCTCCTTATTCTGATATATGATTTCATCTGTTTTGCCCGCTGCCATAAACGGCGTCAACTGCATAACATGGCACATATTACTCCGATCTTTCGTCTCGGTAGTAATAGCTGGCACAGTTGAAAATCGGTAGATACCGGTTTTTAAACAGCGGCGGAGCCGCTGCCCGGATATTCCTGTGTGCTGACTATGAAGACCACCGCAGGCCGTTTTGCGGCCTGTGCGGCGAATGATCGCCGTACTTGTTGAAAAAAGCAGATGCCTCTTTTCAACTGCGGTGACTATAAAATGTGTAAGCGGACGTGCCCGTCTGTCAGCCGTGTTAAAGAACTGAGGGAGGACCGTTTTTCACGGCTGCCGGCAGCAATGTTATTCCGTCATTGAAGCCCAGGGAATCCAGCCTGACTTAGCTCAGCCGCAGGATTTCCTTTTTCAGGCGGTTGATAATCCGTTTTTCCAGGCGGGAAATATAGCTCTGGGAGATGCCCAGCTGGTCCGCCACCTCCTTTTGAGTCTGTTCCTGCCGCCCCCCCAGACCAAAGCGGAGGGTGATGATCTGCTTTTCACGGGGGGAGAGGACATTAATGGCCGCCGCCAGCAGAGAGCGGTCCACATCCTCCTCAAGAGGCCGCATCACCACGTCCTCGTCGGTGCCCAATACGTCGGAGAGCAGCAGTTCATTGCCGTCCCAGTCGGTATTCAGGGGCTCGTCAAAAGAGACCTCTCCCTTGCGGTTGGCGTTTTTGCGCAGATACATCAGGATTTCGTTCTCGATGCACCGGGAGGCATAGGTGGCCAGTTTGATGTTCTTGTCTGTCCGGTAGGTTCCCACTGCCTTGATGAGGCCGATGGTTCCAATGGAAATCAGGTCCTCAATATTGATGCCCGTATTCTCAAAGCGCCGGGCGATGTATACCACCAGTCTCAAATTATGTTCAATCAGCTCCTGCCGGGCGTCCTCATTCAGGTCGGCCAGAAGCTCCGCTTCCCGCTCCCGGCTCAAGGGCGGCGGCAGGGTGTCGCTGCCTCCGATGTAGTGGATGCCCTCCTGCGGCAGCAGCCCCAGTCTGACCAGCAGCCGCCGTGCTGTCTGTAACATGTTCATGTGCGCCCTCCTTTTTTACCGGACCGCCCCAGAGGGCTCCCGCTCCCAGCTCCGTGGGAGACAGGGCCGCCGTCAGCCCGGGATACCGTATCCCATTGATTTCTGTCCACTCTGTTCGGATGCTCAAAAGCAGTCCGCCTGCTGTTCCCACTGCGTGATAGGGAAGCAGTCGGGGCCGCAGTTCTGGCGCTTCACGGCGCAGGGGCTCCAGCAGTGTTTCGGGACAGCGCAGGCGCTCCGCGGTCAGCGGCGTGCCCAGGACTCCGTCCAGAACGCCGGGGGAGACTACCAGCACCGGCCGGCCGCTGGAGGGCTCCCGAAGGCTGTTGCCGCTGTCCCACAAGGCGGTGAACTCCGCCGTCCGGTTTCGGAGGCGGAGCCGGACCGGCAGCAGCATGCCTGCCGCGGCATGGCTGGCTGCTGCCCGGAATACCACCGTCAGTACAGCGTAGGCCGACGCGGCGGCAATCAGCAGAACTCTGGCGTCCACGTTGGTGTAAAACACGCCGCTGACCACTGGCACGCCTCTTCCCGACAGCAGGCCCAGCCCCAGCACACAGCCGGCCATGGCGCAGGAAACAGCGAAGAACAGCAGCGTCAGCCGGAGCAGGCGGCGTTCGCCGCCGTAGGCAATCAGGCACAGCAGCACCCCAGCCGCCAGCTTTACCGGCGTGGCGCTGAGCCAGGCCAGCCCCGGCAGGAACACCGCCGCCGCGTAAGCGCCTCCGGCCAGGCCCCCCAGCAGATAGCGCCGCCGCCGCAGGGGGAGTCCCGCCAGCCGGGCCGCCGCCAGAAGCAGCAGATAGTCCATGGTTCCGTTAAGGAGGAATACGCTGTCGATATAAATAACTGTCATGACCCGCCACCTCTCGTTCGGAGATCATTATAGGACAGGGGGGAGCGGAAAAGCAGTCGGAATCGGGGGACAGCGGCTTGAGGCGTCAAAAAACCGAAGGGTTTTGACTTGGGAAGCGGAAAGACGTGTAAAAGACAGCACCTGCACGGACGCGGCGTCCGGGTCTGTCCGGTCCGCCGGTTTGTCGTCAGCACAGCCGAAAACTGGTACCGGTTTCCAAACAGCGGCGGAGACGCTGCCCGGATTTCCCTGTGTGCTGACTATAAAGCGCAGGGATGCTGAGAACCGGCCGCAGCCTGCCGGAAAGGCTGGCCTGAGAAAACGAGAAGCCGCCGCCCGTAAAACGGGCGGCGGCTCTGTGCTAGGTGTTATTCCAGAGATCGTCAAACCAGTTTTCGCCTTCCTGGGGTGGGACCGTTGGCTCCGTGGGCTCGCTGGGAGGCGCTGTGGGCTCCGGTTCCGGCTCCGGGGCTGGGGTTACGGGAGGCGTGACGGGAGGCGTAACAGGCGGGGTGGAAGGCCCGCCGCCATAGCCGTCGTGGCTGTCCCCCGGCGAGGGGGTGACGGTCCCGCCGGAGGGCGGCAGCATGGGGAAGCTGGGATCGCTGGGGTCCGACGGCAGATTGGGATTCTCGGGGTCCAGGGGGTCCTCCGGGTTTTCCTCCCCCGCAGGGGGCAGGCCGTTGTGGGCGGGACAGCCGCCCAGGGGATTCTCCTCCGTAGGCTCCAGGGCTTTCTGCATGTTCACCAGGAGATAGGCGTCGTCGGAGGCCTTGACCCCGGGGCCGTAGTCCTCTCGGACATAGTCCAGCACGCCCTTCTGCACGACAAATTCTTCCGGACAGTTCTCTGTGGCCAGACAGTGGCCCTCGGTGCAGTAGTCCACCATGGTGTGGAGAGGGCACGTATCGTCGGGACCGGGGCCCTGGCCCGCCGGGACCAGGAAGGAGAAGGCCCGGGTGGTGCCCCGCACATCGGCGGAACAGGCGTCGGTGCAGCGCTTGCCGCTGTCGGCACAGACCACAACGGTCTCAAGACCGGCGGAAGACAGGTCAAAATTCTTGTTGGGCAGCTCCGCATGAACCTGCTGCATCACTTTTTTCCACATGGTGATGGCAGGGTTGCCCCTGTAGCTGATAGCCTCATTCTGGTCGTAGCCCGTCCAGACCGCCGCCACATAGTAGGGAGTGAAGCCTACGAAGTAACGGTCGTAATTTTTATTGGTGGTTCCCGTTTTGCCGGCAATGGTCATCCCGCTGAAATTGGCGGAGCCGCCGGTGCCGGCCCGAATGGCCTGTTTGAGCATGTCCGTCATGAGGTAAGCGGTGGTTTCCTTCATGGCTACGTGGCTTTCCGCCTCATTTTCCAGCACCACGACTTCCTGACCGCTGGAATCAGTTCGAGTGACCCGGAGATAGGTGCGGGGTTCGTTATAAACGCCACTGTTGGCAAAACAGGCGTAAGCTGCCGCCATTTCCACCGTGTTCAGCCCCTGGGTCAGGCCGCCCATACCCAGCGCGCCTGGGGCCATGTCGTCGGGCACCAGGCTCAGATTCAGGTTTTCCGTAGCGAAGCGGTAGGATTCCTCCACGCCCACGGATTCCATAGCCTGGAGGGCGATGGTGTTGATAGAGTCCTGAATGCCAATGCGGACAGAGGTCCACCCAGTGTAGGTGCTGGGGGAGTTTTTAGGCCAGGGGGTGCCGTTCAGAAGACGGACGGGGTAATTGTCAAAGGTGGAGGCAGGGGTGATCGTCCCGGCGTCCAGGGCGGGGGCATAGGCTGTCAAGGGCTTGATAGAGGAGCCTACCTGCCGTTTGCCGGTGGCGTAGTTCCAGATAAGGTTGCCTTCTTTTTCGCCGATTTTACCCACCATGGCCACGATATTGCCGGTATATGGGTCAATGATCGTGATGCCGGATTGAATTTTTTGGCCGCTGCGGGAAGTGACGTCCAGGTTGCTTCGGTCCTCATAGACGCTCTCGGCGATGGACTGAATGTCCGGGTCCAGGGTGGTGTAGATTTTAAAGCCGCTGTTGTACAGCCGTTTCAGCGCGTCCTTCGTGTCGATCTTGTATTCCGCCGCCAGGTCCGCCGACACGTCACGGAGCACCTGGTCCACGAACCAGGAGTTGATCTCGATTTTGCCGGTGGCAGCCTCAACAATGTCATCGGCGGAGGTGGAGCCGTCAGCGAAGTGGAGAACCTCCGCCTTGGCGGCGTCCCGCTGGGCCTCGGTGATATAGGGCAGGCCGGTTTCGGGATTGATGATTTCCGCCATTTTATCCAGGACCCAGCCCTGACGCTCCTTGTTCAGCTCCCGGGGCGTGATTTTGGTCCCGTCTTTCCTGGTGTAGGTGATGTCATACATGGGACCGTACAGCGAGGGGTTGTTGGTGATGGCGATCAGGCAGGCGCTCTCCGCCAGGCTCAGGTCCTTGGCGTCCTTGCCGAAATAATACTGGGCCGCCGTCTGGACGCCGTAGCAGTGCTGACCCAGATAGATGAAGTTCAGATAGAGCTCCAGAATCTGCTCTTTCCTGTAGTTTTTCTCAAACTCCAGGGCCCGGAAAATCTCCCGGATCTTCCGGTTGACATAGGGCTTGTCGTCCTCTGTCATGTTTTTCAGAACCTGCTGGGTGATGGTGGAGCCGCCCCGGCTGCTGTCGCCCTGGGCCAGCTGGTACACAGCCCTGGCGGTGCTTTTCCAGTCCACGCCCTGGTGCTCGAAAAAGCGCTCGTCCTCAATGGACACGGCGGCCTGCCACAGATAGTCGGACATCTCGTCGAAATCCACCAGGATGCGGTTTTCCTCGCCGTGGACGCTCTGGAGCTCCTTCCAGGTCCCCGTCTCCTTATCCTGATAGTAGATGAAGGAGCTGAGGTTCATGGTGTAGTCCTCGGCCCGGACCTCCAGAGAGGGCGCCAGGGTGGTTTCCACATACTGCTTGAAAAAGTGCAGGCCCACCAGAGACGCGCCCACGCCTACCAGCAGCACCGTCCACAGCGTCAGAAAGATGCCCTTGAAGACGCCGAGGACGCGGCGGAGCGCCGACTTCTTCTTCCGCTTCCGCCGGACCGGCTGGGCCTGTCCGGCGGGCTGTTCTCTTTTACCGTTCCCGTGCTCCATGCGGATGCACCTCCTTTGTTGGTTTTTGTTCCGTTTTTCTGTCTTTTGGGGGTGTTATGCGCGGTTTTAGAGGAAGTCTCCAGGCCTGTCCTGAAACGGACCGACCGGAAAACCTGGAAAACGCGGCAATATGTACTATTGTACCACCCTCTGTCAATATTGAAAATGTCGTATTTTCCCGAAAAAAAGTTCCCGGAACGGATGGATTTATGGAATATGGGCAAAATAGCGCCGGGACATTTTGCCGCCTTTTTGTGTTTTTCACCATTTTCCCTCTTGCAATTATCTCCGGCATCGTGTAAAATAGCCTCAGCAAGAAAAAGGAGGCCCGTGTATGAGCGAGGAGTTTGGCCCCACTTTTATCACCGTCACCGACGAGGACGGTCAGGAGATCGTTCTGGAGTTTATAGACGCCCTGGAGTATAACGGGCAGATGTATCAGGCCTTTTTCCCCGCCGAGACGGAGGGGGAGGAGGAGGACCCGGACAGCGGCCTGGTGATTCTGAAGGTCCTCCATGAGGACGGCGAGGACGTCCTCTCCACCCTGGATTCCGATGAGGAGCTGGAAGCGGTCTATAACCTCTTTGTGGAAGCCCTGTTTGAGGATGAGGAGGACTGAGCACCTTTGGATGCGGCGGTGCATAGCATGAAAGCATCCGGGGCGGCGGGGAATGGGAGCCGCCGGACAAGTAGATGACTGAATAATTGAAAAAAGGTACCCTGCGGAGTGCGTGATAGATCTTTTTTTAACCCACATTTCGTTATAAGGGACGCTGGATCAGCCCGTGGTTCGCAGGCCTCCCGGCTGCCGTTCGCGGCTGGAAGTTGGAAGCGGTAAAGCGTGCTGGAGGCGACCCACCTGTCCTTGGAAGGTGCAGGTTATAACGGGGTCTACACGGCTTTCGCGGGGTGCTTTTTACTTTTTAGTATATCAGGTTCTGCAGGCCGGCTTTTGCCTCCTGTCTTTTTTGCGCCCCCGCATTCGCCTGTTCGCCGCGGTCCGCCGGTATTTGCCCGGCGTGGACGCCGGCGATTTTCTTTGCCCCGGCGTCCGGGGAAGGAGAATTTTCAGATAATTTTCAGCAGGGGAGCGTAAACTGAAAAAAATCCCTGCTCTCCGGCCTGCGGAGAGGACAAAATGACAAATATCCGGCAGAAAATCGATTTTATGCTTGCACTATGGGAATTCATCCGTTATAATAGGCAGGTGCGTTACGGAGATACCCCAATTTTATGCATCAGGCATTGATTCTGAAATACTTGAGAGGACTGAAACAACAAATGAGCGCATCAAGAGAAAAACAGAACCGTCAGGCACAGGCTGGCCAGACGAACCCCAAGACCGCCCGTGAGGCCCAGCAGCGCAGGGAACAGAAGCGCAGCAGTATCCTCTATGGACTGATTGCCCTGGCCTTTGTGGCCGTGGTGATTGTCTCCCTGGTCTGGCGGACAGACATCATTCCCAGAATGAGCACAGCCGCCGTCATTGACGGGGAAAGCTATAACGCCGCCGAGGTAAACTACTATTACCAGAGCGCATACCGCAACTTTGTCAATCAGAATTCCTATTTCATCAGCTACTTCGGACTGGACACCAGCTCCTCTCTGAAGAGCCAGACCGTCAATGAGACCGCCGCCGCCATGCTGGGTCTGGAGCTGGAGGAAGGGGAGACGCAGACCTGGCACGACTATTTCCTGGACCAGGCGCTGAACAACATGACCGTCATTCAGGCCAGCCTGAAGGCCGCCGAGGCCGAGGGCTACGCGTATCCTGACGGCGTGCAGGTCCAGTATGAGGACAGCATGAGCTCCCTCCGTTCCGCCGCCGCGGCCAGCGGCATGTCCGTGAGCCAGTACCTGAAGGGCAACTTCGGCGCGGGCATCACGGAAAAGGTCTATGGAGACCAGCTGCTGCGGGTGCTGCGCTACAGCGCGTACGCCGAGAGCTATCAGAACAGCCTGGTCTATTCCGACAGCGACCTGGAAGCGGTCTACAATGAGGACCGGAACAGCTATGACCACGTCTCCTATGAAAACGCCACCATTTCCGGCGCGGCGGAAAGCACCACGGACGCCGACGGCAACACCGTGGAGCCCACCGAAGAGGAGTCCGCCGCCGCCATGGAGGCCGCTCGGGCCACCGCCAATGAGATGCTGGACGCCGTGGAGAACGGCGAGGCTCTGGAAGACCTGGCCGAGACCCATGACACCACCTATTACAATAATGAAAGCGGAGCCTATTCCACCAGCGTCATGAGCCAGTGGCTCTTTGACGACGCCCGGAAGGACGGCGACGCCGCCGTGCTGGAGGACGGGAGCACCGTCTATGTGGTGGTGTTCCACGGCCGCAGCCGGAACGAGGACCCCCGCATTGACATCCGTCATATCCTGGTGTCCCTGGGCACCGGAACCATCGCCGAGGGCGAGGAGGGCTATGAGGACGAGCAGGCCCAGCTGAAGGCCGACGCCCACGCCAAGGCCGAAGAGCTGCTGGCCCAGTGGCAGTCCGGAGAGGCCACCGAGGACTCTTTCGGCGCACTGGCCATGACCGAGTCCGCCGACGACTCCAAGTATGACGGCGGCCTCTACACCAACGTCTACGAGGGCCGGATGGTGACTGAATTCAACGACTGGTGCTTCGACTCCGCCCGGAAGCCCGGCGACACCGGCATCGTGGACACCCAGTATGGCGCTCATGTCATGTATTTCGTGGGCTCCGGCATCGCCTGGAAGACCCAGGCCTCCACGGTTCTGCAAAACGAGGATTACACCGAGTGGGAGGACAGCCTGGTGGAGGGCGTCAGCGCCGAGCTTCGCAGCGGCGGCCTGAAATTCGTCGGCTGAGACACACCTGCGGAGACAAGAACCCATGGGGCCGGCTTTTGAGCCGGCCCCGGTTTGTGCCCGAATGGAGGGGTTTGGAACACTGGCGCAGGCAGAAAAAGGAGAGAAACGGTCTATGTTGGTGGGTACTTTGGTCAATACCGCCGCGGTGGTCTGCGGCGCTCTGATTGGAATGCTTCTGGGCAATATCCTGCCGGACCATCTGCGGGATACGCTGATGAAGGGACTGGGTCTGTGCACGCTGTACATCGGCATTACAGGCCTGTCGGGCGGGGAGAACAGCCTGATTACCATCATCTCCATAGCGGTTGGCGCGGTGATTGGCGAGCTCTGTGATTTGGACGGACGGCTGAACCGCTTCGCCGGGATGATGGAGCAGCACCTTCGGAAGAAAAACAGCGGCGGGCCCTCCCTGGCGGAGGGATTTGTCACGGCATCCCTGCTCTTCTGTGTGGGGGCCATGGCAGTGGTAGGAGCCCTGAACGACGGATTGTCCGGAAACCACGAGATGCTGTTTGCCAAGTCGGTTCTGGACTTTATCAGCGCCACGGTGTTTGCCTCTACTCTGGGGATAGGGGTCATGCTGTCGGCGGCGGCGGTCTTTGTGTACCAGGGCGGCATCGCGTGCCTTGCCAGCCTGGTGGCCCCCGCCCTCCAGCAGAATGCCGCCGTCATTCCGGAGATGACGGTGGTGGGCTCGGTTTTGATTATGGGTCTGAGCCTGAACGTCATGGGCGTAACCAAGCTGAAGATGATGAACTATGTCCCGGCCATCTTCCTGCCGGTGCTGCTGTGCCGGTTTCTGTAAACGGCGGTTTTGCGGTTTTTGCGGTCTTCGGCTTGACAACCGCAGGCGGGTATATTATACTATCGTCCGTGCAGGTCTTACATCCTGTACCATATAAGGCAAAAAAACAGATGCAAGGATGGGGAGCAGTATCCGGCAGGCGGAAGCAAAGAGAGGACGCGGTTGGTGTGAGCGTCTGAGAGGCCGCCGGGGAAGTCGTCCCGGAGCACCGAGGCTGAACAGTCAGTAAGCTTTGGCGGAATTCCCTCCGTTATCGGGGCGGGCGCGGCGGACGCGCCCATGAGCGCGGGGACCGTGTCTCCGAATTCAGGTGGTACCGCGGACCCTTGTCCGCCCTGAGCCGAAAGGCTTGGGGCGTTTTATTCTGCCCAAATCGCGCAGTCAGGAGCAAATCGCGCAGTCAGGAGGATGGGAAGGGCTATGACCTATGAGAATACGACCCGATACGACAAAAACGCCGTTTGGGCGCTGACCTTGGTATTTTCCCGGACGGTCCAGCGGAAGCGGTTTCTGCTGAGGAGGCTGTTTCTGCTGGTGGTGGGAGGCATTGCCCTTACCGGCGGGCTGGTGCTGCTGATGGTCTTCTCCGCGCTGGATACCGGAAGCCGGGTTATCTGCGCCGCCGGGTTGATCGTGGGAGTTGCCGCCTTGGGCGAAGGTGTGTTCCTTCGGCGCATCATGGCCTGGAGCACCCGTCGGAGTCTCTGGAAGCAGGGGGACTCTATGGAGCGCCGCTTCATTTTTTCCGCTGAAGGTTTCCAGGGTTCCCAGCCCGGTATGGAGACGAGGTTCGCCTATGAGACCGTCAAGGGCGTTTGGGAAACCGAGGGCTATTTTGTGCTCCAGATGGACACAGGTCATGGCATGGTGGTAGACAAGACCGGCTTTACCCAGGGGACGGCCGACGGGTTCCGGCAGTTCCTGGCGGAGCGGACCGGGAAGCCGGCGGAGTGGTTGGATTAGGAGGCGGGACCTTGGAATTTGAAATTTGTTTGGACAATACGATCGAGGACTTGGCCGCCTTTTGGTATGGCTTTGTCCGTAAAAAGGCGGGGAAGCCCTTGAGTCTCTCCGACGACCCGCCGAAGTGGGCCCGGAGAGTAGGCTGCTTTTTCTGCTGGTTTTTCGTGGTAATGGGGGCTGTCAGTATTGCGAACAGCCTCATCCAGGGGCGGCGGATGTATATGGAGGAGGCCGGGATTCTCTGGAACCTCTTCCTGACCACGCCTTTAGGCGGCATTTTGGAAATGGCCTTTGGCATCTGGGGGCTGTGGGTCCTGGAGCAGGCTCCGGCGTCCTATCTCCTGCGTCCGCCCTATCCCCGCTGGGTTCGGAATGCCTGGAAGAAATATCAGGCCGGCGGCCCCTTGTATCGCTGCCATTTCGGCGAGGACGGTGTATGGGTCTATGACAGCAAAAGCGATCACCGCTATGACTACGAATTTATAGAAGCGCTGTGGGAGGACGCGGACCGTTTTTATCTGGTGCTGTCCAATCGTGGAGGGTCCCATATTCTGAACAAGGCCCGGTTTACCACCGGAGATCCGGCAGATCTGCCGGCCTTCTGGCAGGCGCACACGGGAAAGACCGTGGGGGAAGTGACGCCGGACAGAAGGAGGGGGAAATAGAGTGGAATTTATCTTCCATGTGAGCAATTATGACTCCCCCGAATTAGAAACAGAGACGGTGGAGCTGCTCCGCCAGCGGCTGGAGGCGAGGAGCCGTCAGGCGGCGCCGGGGGTGTGGAGGGTCACGGACCGTCTGAACGCCCACGCCGCCAAGGGCCCGGGCCGGAGGACGCGGCAGCGTTACAAGGTTTATGGCGTTATCCTGATTGCCCTGGGCGTGTTCGCCCTGGTCCCCGGCCTGGTGGAGCCCCGGATACCCGGCCTGATCGTGACAGGGACCCTTGCGATTGTCTGGGGCATATGGAGCGTCAGCCTCCAAGAGCGAAAACCCCTCCGGCCCCCGGCCTCCTGCCGGAGAGAAGCGGCGGCGCTGCTGAAAACCCGCCGGGAGACAGACTGGGACGCCCTCCGGGCGGAGGTCCGCTTTGATGAAGCCGGCTGGTCTGTCAGGACTGCGGAGGGAGAAAGCCGGACAGCCTATGAAGACCTGCGAAGCGTGTTTGAGACGGAGCGGCTTTGGCTGCTGGTGGACGGGACGAAGCAGGCATTGTTGCTGCAAAAGAAGGATTTGATTGCAGGAGAGGCGGGGGACTTCCTGCCATATCTCCAGGGAAAAATCATCAATCAGAATTTACCATATAAAGGAGAACCAATATGAGAAAAGAATTGCCGAAAGTGTATGAACCCCAGCAGGTGGAGGGCCGCATCTACGAGATGTGGGAGGAAAGCGGCTGCTTCAAGGGCGATCCGGACCGCTCCAAAAAGCCCTTTTCCATCGTCATGCCGCCTCCAAACGTCACTGGCCAGCTCCACATGGGCCACGCCATGGACTCCACCCTTCAGGACATCCTCACACGCTTCAAGCGGATGCAGGGTTATTCCGCCCTCTGGGTTCCCGGCGTGGACCATGCCGGCATTTCCACACAGGTGAAGGTGGAGGAGGACCTGCGGGTGAACGAGGGCCTGAGCCGCTATGACCTGGGCCGGGAAAAATTCCTCCAGCGGGTCTGGAAGTGGAAGGAGAAGTATGGAAACCGCATTGTCCAGCAGCAGAAAAAGCTGGGCGTCTCCTGCGACTGGTCCCGGTCCCGCTTCACTATGGACGAGGGGCTGTCCAAGGCCGTCCGGGAAACCTTCTGCGAGCTCTATGACAAGGGCCTCATCTACAAGGGAAGCCGCATCATCAACTGGTGCCCCCACTGCGTGACAGCCCTATCCGACGCCGAGGTGGAATACCAGGACAAGCCCGGCCATCTGTGGCATGTCCGCTATCCATTGGCCGACGGCTCCGGGGATCTGGTCGTCGCCACCACCCGTCCTGAGACCATGATGGGCGATACCGGCGTGGCCGTGAATCCGGAGGACGAGCGGTTCAAGCACCTGGTGGGCAAGACCTGCATCCTGCCCATTATGAATCGGGAAATTCCCATTGTGGCCGACGGCTACGTGGAGCTGGGTTTCGGCACCGGCGCGGTGAAGATGACCCCCGCTCACGACCCCAACGACTTCGAGGTGGGCCTCCGGCACAACCTGGAGACCATCCGCTGCATTGCCGACGACGGCAGGATCAACGAAAACGGCGGGCCCTACAATGGAATGGACCGTTATGAGTGCCGCAAACAGATTGTGAAGGACCTGGAGGAACAGGGCTATCTGGTGAAGACCGAGGACTACAGCCACAGCGTGGGCACCTGCTACCGCTGCCACAACGACGTGGAGCCCCTGATCTCCGCCCAGTGGTTCGTGAAGATGGAGCCCCTGGCGCAGGAGGCCCTTCGGGTGGTCCGGGAGGGCGAAGTGAAGTTCGTCCCCGAGCGCTTTTCCAAGACCTACACCAACTGGATGGAGAATGTCCATGACTGGTGCATCTCCCGTCAGCTGTGGTGGGGTCATCAGATTCCTGCCTGGACCTGCGGCGAGTGCGGCCATATCACCGTGGACCGCACGGACCCCACCTGCTGCGCCAAGTGCGGCAGCTCCAATATCCAGCGGGACCCCGATGTGCTGGACACCTGGTTCAGCTCCGCCCTGTGGCCCTTCTCCACTCTGGGCTGGCCGGAGCAGACCGAGGACCTGGATTTTTACTATCCCACCAGCGTCATGGTCACGGGCTACGACATCATTTTCTTCTGGGTGGCCCGGATGATCTTCTCCGGCTGCGAGCAGATGAAGAAAATCCCCTTCCACACCGTTCTGATTCACGGTCTGGTCCGGGACGACAAGGGCCGGAAGATGTCCAAATCCCTGGGCAACGGCATCGACCCCCTGGAGGTGGCGGAGAAATACGGCGCGGACGCCCTGCGGTTCAACCTCATCACCGGCAACAGCCCCGGAAACGATATGCGGTTCTACACGGAAAAGTGCGAGGCCATGCGGAACTTCGCCAATAAAATCTGGAACGCCAGCCGCTTTGTCATGATGAATCTGGGAGACCTGAGCGAATACGAGCTGCCGGCGGCGGAGGCGCTGGAGCAGGAGGACAAATGGGTGCTCTCCAGGCTGAACACGCTGATAAAGGAGGTCACCGAAAATCTGGACAGCTATGAGATCGGCGTGGCCTCCTCCAAGGTTTACGACTTCCTGTGGGACACCTACTGCGACTGGTATATTGAGCTGACCAAGACCCGGCTGAACGGCGAGGACGCCGCCGCCAGGCGGACGGCCCAGAACGTGCTGTGCTATGTGCTGGTGGAGCTGCTGAAGCTGCTGCATCCCTTCATGCCCTTCATCACCGAGGAGATCTTCCAGGCTCTGCCTCGCCGGAAAGGCACTGACGACCGGTTTATCATGCTGGCGAAGTGGCCGGAGTACCGGGACGGTCTCAGCTTCCCCCAGGAGGAGACCGCCATGGAGGCGGTGATGGACACCATCAAAGCCATCCGGGCCCGCCGGGCGGAGATGAACGTGCCTCCCAGCAGGAAGGCGGAGGTGCTCCTGGTGACCGCGGCGCGGGCGCCTTATGAGCAGGGCCTGCACTTCCTTCAGCGGCTGGCCTTTGCCTCTCAGGTGCGCTTTGCGGAGGAGGCCCCGGAGGACGTCTCCGGCCAGGTGAGCATCGTCACCCACAACGCCACGGCCTACCTGCCCCTCAGCGAGCTGGTGGACCTGGACGCGGAGCGGGAGCGCATCGCCAGGGAGAAGGAGAAGGCGGAGAACGGACTGCGGATTGTGGAACAGAAGCTCTCCAACGAGAAATTCGTCTCCCGGGCTCCGGAGGCGGTGGTGAACGTGGAGCGGGAGAAGGCCGCGAAGCTCCGTGAGCTCATCGCCAAGCTGGAGGAATCCGTGAAGGCCCTGGGAAACTGAGCACGGCGTAATCAGCCAGGGTAAGGAAAAGGAGGCCATCTGTGCAGACAATTATTGTGTTGCTGAATCCGGGGAAACTCAAAAATCCGGATATGGATTTATGCTACTGCGTTCCGGAACGAATTGAAGAGGCATCTAAATCTTTCATTCAGGATAATGGTTACAATTTCATTGACACAGAACCTGGGCAGCCCGGACCGCTGATGGGAATTTGGCTGAAGACCGAAGATGCAGGCGAGAGCTGGCCGGTTATTAGAAGCTTGTTCCAAAGCGAAGAGTTTATGGGAAACGATTTGTCCGAGTCCGCTCAAATTTATATTTCCAAAGAAGATACGGATGAGTTGGAAAACTGTTTGATGGTTTTCCCGGAATGACAATTTCAGTTTGCGGGAAAGACAAGAACGGTGTCTAACGCACAAAAAGCGGCTGGCCTATAGGTCAGCCGCTTTTTTATATCCAATTTCTCCTCAAAGCCGCCGGATAATCCGTCCCCGGGTCCAGATGGAGGGGGCGAACAGCAGCAGCATGGGGAAGATTTCCAGCCGGCCCACCAGCATATTGAAGGACAGCAGCAGCTTGGAGGCCCAGGAGAACTGGGAAAAATTCCCGGTGGGGCCCACCATTTCCAGACCCGGCCCGATGTTGTTGATGCAGGCCGTCAGGGCGGTGAAGGTGGTTACGATGTCGAACTGCTCCAGGCTCAGCAGAAGGAAGGAAACGGTAAACACCAGCAGATACACCGTCAGGAACACGTGGACGCTGCGCACCTGTGCGTCGCTGAGGGCCTTGCCCTCGAAACGTGTGGTGGAAACGGCGTTGGGGTGGAGCATTTTCCGCATGTCGCTCCAGGCGCTTTTCGCCAGCATGACGATGCGGGCCACCTTGATGCCGCCGCCGGTGGACCCGGCGCAGGCCCCAATGAACATCAGCACCACCAGAATGGACTTGGAGAAGGTGGGCCAGAGATTGAAGTCCGCCGTGGCGAAGCCGGTGGTGGTGATGATGGAGGACACCTGGAAAAAGGAGTACCGCAGGCTTTCCAGCAGGGAACCGTATATGTGAAGGATATCTGCCGCGATGGCCAGCACTGCCGCTCCCACAATGAGCAGATAGGCCCGCAGCTCCTCGGAGCGGAAGAAGTCCCGGAAGCGGCGGATGAGCAGGAAGTAATAGAGGTTGAAGTTCACGCCGAAGAGCAGCATGAAAATACCAATCACAACGTCGCAGTAGGCGCTGTCATAGGCCCCCACGCTGAGATTCCGGTTGCTGAAGCCGCCGGTTCCGGCGGAGCCGAAGGCGTGGATGCAGGCGTCGAACAGGGGCATCCGGCCCAGCACCAGCAGGACAATTTCAATCAGGGTCATGACCAGGTAGATGCCGTAGAGGATTTTGGCGGTGTCGCTCATGCGGCTCACCAGCTTGCCCACCGAGGGCCCCGGCATTTCTGCCCGGAGCAGGTGCATCCCGTGGCCGTCGGTCATGGGCAGGACGGCCATGACGAACACCAGCACGCCCATGCCTCCCACCCAGTGGGTAAAGCTTCGCCAGAACAGGCCGCCCCGGCTCAGGGGCTCCACGGCGGTGAGAATGGAGGCTCCGGTGGTGGTGAAGCCGGAGACGGTCTCAAAAAAGGCGTCGATGTAGTTGGGAATGTCCCCGGCGAGAACGAAAGGCAGCGCCCCGAAGGCCGACATGCCCACCCAGGCCAGAGCCACCACGGCGAAGCCGTCCCGGGCGTAGAGGGCCGTCTGCCTGGGCCTGCGCCCCAGCAGCAGCCCGAGAACGGCCAGAATCAGAATGGGGATCAGGAAGGGAAGCAGGGCTTCCTGGTACAGCAGCGCCACTAGGGCGGGAAGGAGGAGGAGAGCCGCCTCCGTCCAGAGAATCCGGCTGATGACGTAGCCAATCATTTTATAATTCAAGAAAGGGCCCCCTTATTGCAGAATATCGTGGATGTCCTGGAGAGAGGTGTCCGTGGTGACGACAATCACGTCATCCCCCAGGCTCAGGCAGTCGCCGCCGGAGGGGATGATGATTTTTCCGTTCTGCTGGACGATGCCAGCCAGCAGCAGGCCGTTCCGCAGCTTCAAATCCTTCAGCGGCACGCCGATGAAGGGCACGTCCGCCGTCACGCCGAACTCCAGGGCCTCCACCGCGCCGTCCACCAGCCGGTGGAGGGTCTTGATTTTGGCGCCGGAGGCGCTTTCCATGGCCCGGACGTACTGGACAATGAGCTCCGTGGTGGTGGAGCGGGCGGAGATGACACTGTCAATCATGCTTTCGTTGCTCACCAGGTCCACCAGAGATTTCCGGTTGATTTTCGCCACCACCTTGCACTTGTCCGCCTGTTTGGCGGCGCACATGCTCATGAGGATGTTGGCCTCGTCGATTCCGGTGATGGCCACGAACGCGTCGGTCTGCTGGATGCCCTCCTCGTGGAGCAGGTCGCTGTCGGTGCCGTCTCCCACGATGACCAGGGCCCGGGGCAGCTGCTCGCTCATCTGAATGCAGCGCTGCTCATCCCGGTCGATGATCTTCACCGCCATGCCCATGTTCAGAAGCTCGGAAGCCAGATAGTAGCAGATTTTGCTGGCGCCCACGATGGTGACGGTGGAAGCCCTGCTTCGGAACACGCCCAGATGCCGGAAGAACTGAGCCAGCTGCCCCGGCGAGGAAGTGAGGTAGATCTTGTCCCCAGACCGCAGCACGAAGTCGCCGGAGGGGATGATGGTCTCGCCCTTCCGGCTCACCGCGCAGATCAGCACCCGGACCCGGATGCTGCGGTAGAGGTCCACCAGGGCCAGCCCGTCCAGGGCGGAGTCCTGGGGCAGACGGTATTCCACCAGCTCCAGCCGCCCCTTGGAGAAGGATTCCACCTTCATGGCGGCGGGGAAGCGGAGGACCCGGGCGATTTCCCGGGCGGCGGCCCGCTCGGGATTGATGGCCATGGAAAGGCCCAGCTCCTCCCGCATAAATCGGAGCTGTTTTTCATACTCCGGGTTCCGGATACGGGCGATGGTGTGCTTGGCGCCCAGCTTCTTGGCCACCAGACAGGAGAGGATATTCAGCTCGTCGCTGCTGGTGGTGGCAATCAGCAGCTCGTTTTTGTCTACCTCCGCCTCCTTCTGCACGCCGTAGACGGCTCCGTTTCCGCAGACGCCATAGACATCGTAAATATTGATAATGTTGTCAATCAGTTTGGGGTTCTGATCTATGACGGTGACATTGTGCCCGTCGGCGGAGAGCTGCTGGGTCAGCGCCGAGCCCACCTTGCCCGCGCCTACAATGGTGATTTTCATGGGTCCCTCCCGCTTTGCGCCGGACTGGTCCGGTGATATATAAGCCGATCTGAGCGCTGAGAAACGGGCGAACAAAAGGGGAGCGCTCAAATCTCTACAAATTATATAAGAAACCGATGAAAAAAGGAATACCTATTTGACAAAAATTTTCCTTGACAAGCCCTGCTTCTCCCTGTAAAATAAGTTCAATTATTTTAATTAAAATAATTTAGTTAAAATAATTTATATTTTGACATACAAGGAGAAAGACCGACATGGAATTCGAGAAAGTACGCGATATCATTGTTGAGACCCTGGCCTGCGACGCAGAGCAGGTGACTCTGGAGGCTTCTCTGGCCGACGATCTGGGGGCCGATTCCCTGGCCGCCGTGGAACTGGTCATGGCTTTGGAGGAGGCCGCCGGCATCAAAATTGACGATGCGGACGTGGCCGGGTTCAAGACCGTGGGCGACATCATGACCTATCTGGAGGCTCATAAGTAATCCGGACATAGACCCATTGGAAACGGAGGCCTGGAAGGGTCCCTGTTCCGGTCTCCGTCGCAGGCTGTGCGATCCCTGCGGCGGAGGCCTTTCCATGAAGAAAGGAACGACTATGACCAATCAGGAAATTTACGAATTGATGGCCCGCTTTGACAGCAGCACCCTGCAGACGCTGAAGCTGTCCAGGGGGGATTTTACCATAGAACTGGGCAAGGCCGCCGCCGTGGCTTCCGCCCCTGCTGCGGCTGTGGCCGCGGCCGCAGCGGTGGTTTCCGCACCGGTGGAGGCGGAAGAGGCACCCGCCGTTTCCGCTCCGCTGGTGGGCACCTTTTACGCTGCCCCCGCCCCGGAGCAGCCCCCCTTTGTCCGTCCTGGGGACCGGGTGAAAAAGGGACAGACAGTCTGCCTCATTGAGGCTATGAAGACCATGATTGAGGTTCCCGCCCCCTGTGACTGCGAGATTACCGAGGTGCTGAAGGCCAATGGGGAGCTGGCCTCCTTCGGTGAGGCGCTGATGCGCTATAAGCCATGCTGAGGCGGGTGTTGATTGCCAACCGGGGGGAGATTGCCCTGCGGGTTCTCCGGGCCTGCCGGGAGATGGAGATTGAGACGGTGGCGGCCTACTCCGAGGCCGACGCCGAGGCGCTCCACGTCCAGCTGGCCACGGAGGCGGTGTGCGTCGGTCCCGCCCGGGCGGCGGACAGCTACCTCAATCAGGGCGCCCTGCTGACGGTGGCCAAAGCCTCCGGCTGCGACGGCGTCCACCCTGGCTATGGTTTTTTATCTGAAAATCCGGAGTTTGCCGACGCCTGCGCCAAGGCCGGCCTGATCTTCATCGGGCCCTCCGGGGACGCCATCCGCAAGGCGGGCTCCAAGTCCGCCGCCCGGGACCTGATGAAGGCGGCGGGGGTTCCGGTGACGCCCGGCTCCGACGGGCCTGTCTCCTCTGTGGAGGAGGCCCTGGAGGCGGCGGAGGCCGTGGGCTGGCCCGTGCTGCTGAAGGCCTCCGCCGGCGGCGGAGGCCGGGGCATCCGGCGCTGCGGCGGCGCCGCGGATCTGCCCGCCGCCTATGCCGAGGCCAAGGCCGAGGCTGCCGCCTGCTTTGGAAACGACGAGATGTATCTTGAAAAGCTGGTGCTGAGCCCCCGTCATGTGGAGGTGCAGATTCTGGCGGACCGCCAGGGCCATGTGATTCACCTGGGGGACCGGGACTGCTCCGTCCAGCGGCGGAACCAGAAGCTCATCGAGGAAGCCCCCGCCCCCGGCCTCAGCCCTGCGCTGCGGCAGGCCATGGGAGAGGCCGCCGTAAAGGCCGCCCGGGCCGTGGGCTACGAGGGCGCCGGGACGGTGGAGTTCCTGGTGGACGGGGATAGCTTTTACTTCATGGAGATGAATACCCGCATCCAGGTGGAACACGGCGTGACGGAGCTGGTAACCGGTGTGGACCTGGTGCGCCAGCAGCTGCGGATTGCCTCCGGCCTGCCTCTGGATATCCGGCAGGAGGATGTCCGGGTTCGGGGCTGTGCGCTGGAGTGCCGGATCAACGCCGAGGACCCAGAGGCGGATTTCCGCCCCTGTCCCGGCAAGGTGGAGTTTCTCCATTTCCCAGGCGGCGCGGGGGTCCGGGTGGATTCCTGCCTGTATAACGGCTGTGTGATGTCCCCTTATTATGATTCCCTGGCGGCGAAGCTTCTGGTTTATGGCGGCACCCGCCTGGAGGCCATCCGGAAAATGCGCCGCTGTCTGGAGGAATTCACACTGGAGGGATTTCCCACCAACGCCGAGCTGGCCTATGAGATTTTGTTCCATCCCGTGTTTGTCCGGGGCCGCTGCACAACGGGCTTTTTGGACGAGTACCTGCCCGCCCTGCTGGATTTCAGCCGCCGGGTAGGGGAGAGGGAGGCTGACACATGAACAGCATTTTTGCCAAGCGCCGGAACCGCCTGCTGGCCATGAAGGCTCTGCGGGATAACTATATCCCCGGCGACCGGCTGACGGTCTGCCCGAAATGCGGCCAGGAGCATCAGCGGGGGGCGGTGGCGAAGGATCTCTTTGTCTGCCCTGGCTGCGGGTATCACTTCCCCCTGGGGGCCTATCACCGGCTGAGCATGATTTTGGATTCCGGCTCGTTCCGGGAGCTGAATGAAAAGCTCTTGGCCGCCGATCCCCTGTCCTTTCCCGGCTACCGGGAAAAGCAGAGAACGGCCCAGCGGAAAACCGGCCTCAACGAGGCCGCCGTCACCGCCACCGGGACCATCGGAGGCAGGAGATGCGTGGTGGGCGTGATGGACAGCCGCTTTTTCATGGGCAGCATGAGCGCGGCGGTGGGGGAGAAAATCACCCTTGCCATTGAGTACGCCGCAAAGAACAAGCTGCCCCTGATTCTATTCTGCGCCAGCGGCGGGGCCCGGATGCAGGAGGGTATTCTGTCCCTGATGCAGATGGCCAAGACCAGCGCCGCCCTGGCCCGGTTTTCAGAAAAGGGCCTGCTGTACATCTCCGTGCTGACCGATCCCACCACCGGCGGCGTGACCGCCAGCTTCGCGTCCCTGGGAGACATCATTCTGGCGGAGCCCGGCGCTCTGATTGGCTTTGCCGGGCCCCGGGTGATTCAGCAGACCATTGGCGAGACCCTGCCGGAGGGCTTCCAGCGGGCGGAATACCAGGAGGAGCACGGCTTTGTGGACGCTGTGGTGCCCCGGAGCCAGCTTCGGGAGACCCTGTCCCGGCTGCTGCGGCTCCATGAGAAGGGAGGCCGCTCATGAAGAACCTGACCGCCGCGGAGCGGGTGGCCATTGCCCGCCACCCCCAGCGGCCCAATATCACGGATTATATCGACGGCCTGTTTACCGATTTCTTTGAGATGAAGGGGGACCGGCTCTGCCGGGAGGACCCGGCGATTTTAGGCGGCGTGGCGCTGTACCATGACCGGCCCGTCACCGTCATCGGCACCCGGAAGGGGAAGACGGCGGAGGAGAGCATCCGGTGCAACTTCGGCATGCCGGGGCCCGAGGGCTACCGGAAGGCCCTGCGGCTGATGCGCCAGGCGGAGAAGTTCCGCCGGCCCGTCTTCACCTTTGTGGATACCTCGGGCGCTTATCCCGGTTTGGAGGCCGAGGCCCGGGGACAGGGAGAGGCCATTGCCCGGAACCTCTATGAGATGAGCCGCCTCACCGTGCCGGTCATCACCGTCATCACCGGCGAGGGCAACAGCGGCGGGGCGCTGGCCCTGGCGGTGGCGGACCGGGTGCTGATGCTGGAAAACGCCGTCTATGCCATTTTGTCCCCGGAGGGCTTCGCCTCCATCCTCTGGAAGGACGCGGCCCGGCACGAGGAGGCCTGCGGCCTGATGAAGCTCACTGCGCCGGATTTGCTGGCGCTGGGCGTAACGGACGATCTGATTCCGGAGCCGGAGGGCGGAGCCCATCTGGCCCCGGCCCGGACCATCCGGGAGGTGGACCGGGCCCTCAGCCGCCATCTGGCGGCGCTTTTAAAGGAGAGCGGCCCCAATCTGGCGGCAAAGCGCTATCTGAAATTCAGAAAAATGGGTGTGTCTCAGTCCAAAGAGGCCGCGCCGCCCAGGGAGGAGCCATGAAGGGAATTAAAATTCGGGGCGTCGGCCGGGGGGTGCCCGGCAACATCGTCACCAACCAGGACCTGGAGCGGATTGTAGAGACCTCGGATGCGTGGATTACCTCCCGCACCGGCATCCAAAGCCGCCATTTCTGCGCCGGGGAGGAGACCTTTTCCTCCATCACCGCCGCCGCCGCCCGGAGGGCGCTGGAGAGCGCCGGAGTGGAGCCGGAGGAAATCGGGGCCTGCATTGTGGCGACCCTGTCGGGGGACACCCTGGTGCCCTCCGCCGCCTGTATGCTCCAGCGGGCGCTGGGCCTGCCCATGGACATTCCGTGCTTTGACCTGGGGGCCGCCTGCACGGGCTTTCTCTTCGGCCTCCACACGATGGAATGCCTGCTGAACGCCTCGCCCCGGAAATACGGGCTGGTGGTGGGCGCGGAGAACCTCAGCCGCCTGATTAACTGGGAGGACCGGGGCACCTGCATCCTCTTCGGAGACGGGGCCGGGGCCGCCGTGGTGGAGTGCCGGGAGGGCTGGCCCTCGATTTCCGCCGTCATGGGCTGTTGCGGAAACGACGGGCTGCTGCGGGTTCCCGGCCCGGAGGCAGGGGGGCGGAGCCTGATTTCCATGGAGGGCACGAAGGTGTTCAAGTTTGCCGTGGAGGTGGTGCCCTGGTGCGTGGACCAGGCCCTGAAGCAGTCCGGGAAGACCGTGGAGGATGTGGATTTCTTCGTGTTCCACCAGGCCAACGCCCGGATCATCGACCTGGCGGTGCGCAAATACCGCATTCCCCCGGAAAAGTACTATAAAAACATTCAGGACTACGGCAACACCTCCGCCGCCAGCATTCCTCTGGTCCTCAGCGAGCTGCGGGAACAGGGAAAGGTGGGCCCGGGGAGCCGGGTGCTGCTGGTGGGCTTCGGCGGCGGACTGACCTGGGGCGGGTGCCTGATTGAATTTGCTTAATGAAGAATGTTTTCGGCAATTGGGAATTAGGGATTAGGAATTAGGAATTGTAACGAAACCAGGAGAAATTCCTAATTCCTCATTCCTAACTCCTGATTATGAAGGAGATAAACGTGAAGAAATTAAATGAAATCCTGGGGACCCAGTACCCCATCATTCAGGGCGGCATGGCCAACATCGCCACCGGCGAATTTGCCGCCGCCTGCTCCAACGCCGGGGCTCTGGGCATGATTGCCACAGGGGCCTGGGACGCGGACCGGGTCCGGAAGGAGGTCCGCCGGGCCAGGAAGCTGACAGAGGGCAAAAAGCCCTTTGGCGTGAACCTGATGCTGATGAACCCCTGCGCCGACGACATCGCCCAGGTGATTCTGGACGAGGGCGTCCAGGTGGTCACCACCGGCGCAGGCAACCCCGGTCAATATATTCCCGCCTGGAAAGAGGCCGGCATCAAGGTTTTGCCGGTGGTGGCGGCGGCGGTGCTGGCCAAGCGTCTGGAGCGCTACGGCGTGGACGCCGTGATTGCCGAGGGCACGGAGTCCGGTGGACATGTGGGAGAGATGACCACCATGGCCCTGGTGCCCCAGGTCATCGACGCTGTGAGCGTCCCCGTGGTGGCCGCCGGAGGCATTGCCGACGGACGGCAGATGGCGGCGGCCATGGCCCTGGGGGCCTGCGGCGTTCAGGTGGGCACCTGCCTGCTGGCGAGCGTGGAGTGTCCTGTCCATGAGAACTACAAGCAGGCCGTTCTGAAGGCCAAGGACACCGACACCGCCGTAACGGGCCGCTCCATCGGCGGTCCGGTGCGGGTGCTGAAAAACAAGATGGCCCGGGAGTATCTGGCTCTTGAAAAGCGGGGCGCCACCCTGGAGGAGCTGGAGACCGTCACCATCGGCGGACTCCGCCGGGCGGTGCTGGAGGGCGATGTGGAACACGGCAGCGTCATGATGGGCCAGGTGGCCGGACTGCTCCATGAGATCAGGCCTGTCCGGCAGATTTTTGAAGAGTTGTACACAGGCGGAAAGGCCGTTTTGGAGTCGGTGAATCAGGAATGGCGGTAAGCATCCGGGGGAAGACCCTGGCCCTGCCCATTGTGCAGGGCGGAATGGGTATCGGCGTCAGCCTGGAGAAGCTGGCGGGGGGTGTGGCCGCCTGCGGCGGCATGGGAACCCTCTCCGCCGCCTTCTGCGGCTTTGACGAGCCGGACTTTGATGCGGACCCCAGAGCCGCCAATCTCCGGGCCCTGGCCCGGCAGATCGGCAGAGCCCGTGAAATTGCCAGGGGCGCGGGACTGGTGGCGGTGAACGTCATGGTGGCCGCCGCCCAGTATGCCGACAGCGTCCGCACCGCCCTGCGGGCGGGGGTGGACGCGGTGGTCTGCGGCGCGGGCCTGCCCCGGGACCTGCCGGCTCTGGCGGCGGAGGTGCCGGAGAGCAATGCCGCCATTGCTCCGGTGGTCAGCGGAGGCCGTTCCGCCGGACTGATCTGCAAGCTCTGGGACCGGCATTATGGCCGGGCCCCCGATTTTGTGGTGCTGGAGGGCCCCCTGGCCGGGGGACACCTGGGGTTCTCGCCTCAGGAGGCCCGGGAGGCCCAGGCCGGCAGGCCCAGGTCTCTCTCCGGTCTTCTGGGGGAGGTGCTGGAGGCGCTGGCCCCCTTCCGTGAGAAATATGGCCGTGATATCCCGGTTTTTGTGGCCGGAGGCGTGAGAAACGGCGGCGAAATGCGCCGCTACATGGACCAGGGCGCCGCCGGAGCCCAGTTTGCCACCCGGTTCATCGCCACGGAGGAATGCGACGCCGGCGAGGGCTTTAAGCAGGCCCTGCTGTCGGCGGACGCCGGAGATATCACCATTGTTCAAAGCCCTGTGGGTATGCCGGGGCGGGCGCTTCACAGTCCGCTGATTGAACGGGTGGAGGCGGGGACGCAGCCCCCCATCCGGCGCTGTGACCGCTGCCTTGCCGCCTGCGACTGCAAAACCGCTCCCTACTGCATTTCCCGGGCGCTGATTGCCGCGGTCCGGGGGGACTGGGAAAACGGCCTCTTTTTCTGCGGGGCCAACGTCGGAGAGGTCAACCGTCTCTCCACGGTCAAAGAGCAGATGGACCAAATCATGAATGAATGGAGGACCGCGCCATGAAACTCGGTTTCCTGTATGCCGGTCAGGGCAGTCAGCACCCCGGCATGGGGGCGGATTTATACGAGGCCTATCCGGCCTTCCGGCAGGTGTTCGACACCGCGGCGGAGCAGGTGGACTTTGATCTGAAGGCCGTCTGCTTCCAGGATCCGGACGGGGTGCTGAATCAGACCCGGTACACCCAGCCCTGCATGGTGGCCTTCGCCGCCGGACTGACGGCGGTGCTGGCGGAAAAGGGAATCTTTCCCTCTGCGGCGGCGGGACTCTCTCTGGGAGAATATTCTGCGCTCCATGCCGCCGGAGTCTTCGATGCCGCCACAGCGGTGAAGCTGGTGGCCTTCCGGGGCAAAGCTATGGAGGAGGCTGCCGCCGGACACGACAGCGCCATGATGGCGGTGCTGGGTCTGGAGGAGGAGCCCCTCCGGGAGGCCTGCGAGGCTGCCTCCGGCCTGGGCGTGGCGGTGATTGCCAACTACAACTGTCCCGGTCAGCTGGTGATTGGCGGCGACCGGGCAGCGGTGGAGAAGGCCGCCGCCATTGCGAAGGAGAAGGGGGCCCGGCGCTGCCTGCCCCTGAAGGTCAGCGGCCCCTTCCATACGCCGCTGATGGCCCCGGCAGGGGAGGCCCTCCGGGCGTATTTCAGAGACATCACGTTCCGGGAGGCGCGGATTCCCGTCCTCTTCAACTGCCTGGGTGACTTTGCCGCAGGACCTAAAACCGACATTCCCCAGCTGTTGGTCCGCCAGGTCCAGAGCAGCGTCTATATGGAGCAGTGCATCCGAAGCATGGCCGTGGGTCCCATCAAGGTGGACGCGCTGGTGGAGATTGGTCCCGGCAAGGCCCTCAGCGGCTTTGCCAAAAAAACCGTGCCGGAGACCCCGGTCTGCGCCGTGGAGACGGCGGCGGACGTGGAGGGTCTGACAGATGCGCTGAAAAGGGAACTGGATAAAAAGGAAGCGGAGAAGGACGGGAAGACGGCGGCCGCCAAGAGGGCGCAGGAGGAATAAAAAATATGGATTTTACAGGAAAAACCGCCATTGTCACCGGCGGAAGCCGGGGCATTGGCCGGGCGGTGTGTCTGGAGCTGGCGAAGGGCGGGGCCAACGTGGTCCTGTGCTACGCCGGAAACGAGGCGGCGGCACAGGAGACCGTCCGGGCCGTGGAAGCCCTGGGGGCCAAGGCTCTGGCGGTGCACTGCGACGTGTCTGACGCCGCTCAGGCGGAGGGGCTGGCAAAGACCGCTGTGGAGACCTTCGGCCGGGTGGACATTCTGGTGAACAACGCCGGTATCACACGGGATAATCTGCTGATGCGCATGAGCGAGGCGGAGTTTGACGCGGTGATCGCCGCCAATCTCAAGGGGGCCTTTCTCTGCATGAAGGCCGTTTCCCGGCTGATGCTGAAGCAGCGCTATGGCCGGATTGTAAATCTCAGCAGCGTTGTGGGGCTCCGGGGCAACGCCGGACAGGTGAATTACGCCGCCAGCAAGGCCGGCGTCATCGGCATGACGAAATCCCTGGCCAAGGAGCTGGCGGCCCGGGGCGTCACTGTAAACGCCGTGGCTCCCGGCTTCATCGAGACGGATATGACCGCCGTTTTGACCGACGCCGCCCGGTCTGCCGCTCAGGGCTCCATTCCCATGGGCCGGCTGGGCGCACCGGAGGACGTGGCGAAGGCCGTGGCCTTCCTGGCAGGCGATGAGGCCGCCTACATCACCGGCCAGGTGCTGGCTGTGGACGGCGGAATGGCAATGTGAGAGTTGAGAGTGAAGAGTTGAGAGTTGAGATCACAGATTGTCTTCACGTCCCCATCTCCTCTCTATGTGAAATGGAGGTTTGATTATGGAACGACGGAGAGTCGTCATCACCGGCCTGGGGGCGATTACCCCCATCGGACTGACCGCCGGGGAGAGCTGGCGGGCCGTGCGGGAAGGGAAGTGCGGCGTTGCGCCCATTACCCTGTTTGACCCGGCGGACATGAAGGTTCAGCTGGCCGCCGAGGTGAAGGGCTTTGACCCGGAGACCTGTTTCAGCAGGGCCGAGGCCAAGCGCATGGGCCGTTTTACCCAGTTTGCCGCCGCCGCCGCCAAAGAGGCGCTGGAGGACGGCGGATTTCAAAAGGAAGACACCGACCTGGACCGCTGCGGTGTTATCGTCTCCAGCGGCATCGGCGGCATCGCCATCACGGAGGAAGAGCACGACAAGGGAAAGGAAAAGGGCTGGGACCGGGTGTCCCCCTTCTATATTCCCATGGGCATCTGCAACATGGCGGCGGGGCGCATTGCCATTGACGCGGGCTTCCGGGGAATGTGCACCTGCCCCGTTACCGCCTGCGCCGGAGGCACCAACGCCGTGGGCGACGCCTTTCGCTATATCCGGGACGGCTATGCCGACGTGATGCTCTGCGGCGGCACCGAGGCGGCCTTGACGCCTCTGGCTATCGGCGGGTTTACCTCGATGCGGGCCCTGTCCCAGAGCACAGATCCAGAGCGGGCCTCCATCCCCTTTGATGCGGAGCGGAGCGGCTTTGTTATGGGCGAGGGCGCGGGAATCCTGCTGCTGGAGAGCCTGGAGCACGCCCTGGCCCGGAAAGCAAATATTTATGCGGAGATTGTGGGCTACGGCGCCACCTGCGACGCCTATCACATGACGGCCCCCCTGCCCGACGGCAGCGGCGGAGCCAAGGCCATGGCGCAGGCTCTGGCGGACGGCGGTGTGGAACCGGAGGCGGTGGACTATATCAATGCCCACGGCACGTCCACCCACCTGAACGACGCAGGGGAGACCGCCGCGGTCAAGACGGTCTTCGGTGCTCACGCCTATCAGCTGGCTATGAGCTCCACCAAGTCCATGACCGGTCATATGCTGGGAGCGGCCGGAGCCGTGGAGGCCATTTTTACCGCCATGGCCCTGAAGGACGGCTTCATTCCCGCCACCATCCACTACCGGACGCCGGACCCGGAATGTGACCTGGACATCGTGCCCAACCAGGGCCGGGCGGCGGACATCCGCTTCGCTCTGTCCAATTCCCTGGGCTTCGGCGGGCACAACGGCAGTCTGCTGTTCAGAAAATGGGAGGGATAAGCATGGGTATGCAGTATGATTCCAACCAGATCGCCGAAATTCTTCCCCACCGCTATCCCTTTGCCCTGGTGGACAAAATTGTGGACGGCGAACCGGGGCAGTGGGCGAAGGGCGTGAAGTGCGTCACGGTTAACGAGCCCTTTTTCCAGGGCCATTTCCCGGGAAAACACGTGATGCCCGGCGTGCTTCTCATCGAGGCTATGGCTCAGGTGGGCGGCGTGGCCATTCTGGCCCTGCCGGAGAACCGGGAGAAGCTGGCCTTCCTGGGCCGGGTGAAGGACGCCCGGTTCAAGCGCCAGGTGGTCCCCGGGGACGTGGTGGAGATGGAATGCCGCCTTACCCGCCGCCGGGGTCCCATCGGCGTGGGGGAGTGCGCGGCCACGGTAAACGGGGAGACCGTTGCAACGGCGGAGATTACATTTGCCATCTCCTCCGCGGAAGCGTGACGGGAGAACAGAGCCTGCTTCCCCCCAGGCCGCGTCCCGAGGAGCCAAAGAGGCGGATAAACTCGGAAATTTTACGCCTGCGGCCGGAAAACGGTCAGGCCGAAAGGGAAAAATTTTCAAAGGGAGAAAGACAGTTGCCGTTTTTCCGCGAGAATGGTATACTAATGTCGAATCAAGTTCAACGCGGTCGCGGAGAGGCGGGGAAGAAGATGCTGCATCAGGCGTTTGTGAAGGTGTATACAAAATTCAAGCTTCATTTCTATCAGGAGATTTTCCGCCGCTTTCAGGACCGGGAGGCCAGCCTGACCACCATGGAGACCTTTTGCATGGAATCCATTCAGGCGCTGGGCAGCCCCACGGTGAATGAATTCGCCAGTTTTATGCGGATTTCGCCGCCCAACGCCGCCTATAAGGTGAACAGCCTGGTGAAGAAGGGCTATATCCGCAAGGTCCAGTCTCCCGACGACCGGCGGGAGTATCATCTGGAGCTGACACAGAAGTATATCGATTATTATAATATTTCCAGTGACTATCTGGTTACGGTGATGGAGCGGGTGGCTTCCCGGTTTTCCCCGGAGGACTGCGCCCGGCTGGAACGGATGCTGGTCATCGTCAGCCGGGAGCTGATGCCGGAGGTGCGGCTGCCGAAAGAGGCGGCGGAGGAATGAGCGTCCGGATTTAGAACCTGTATTCATAGCCGGGAGATGCCGGATAGGTGAGAATTTTTCTGCCAAACAAGGAGACTTCCCCTGCAATCCTGACAGATTGCAGGGGAATCGACGCGGTATGGCGGGAAAAAGGCCGCTCAGACAGTATTCAATGGTTGTGAATGCAGGTTCTTAAAGCTGCCGAACCGGCGGATGCCCCGGCGCTTGTCCCGGGGGATGCCGGAGCTTTTCGTTTATCCGTTGTTCTCCGGCCGCTGAAGACAGGCCCTGAAACGAAGAAGACAGCGCGGCGGGCTCACAGGCCTGCCGCGCTGTCTTCAAGAAAAGGACGGCCGCGCTTACTTGCGGTTTTCCTTCTGATTGCGCTCTTTCTGCTGGTTCTGCTGACTCTGCTCGCGCTGGTTCTGCTCCCGGCCCTGGTTCTGGCTGTCGCGGTTCTGCATACGGACACCCCCTTTCGACTCTCGTGAGTACAGGGCTTATTCTTGCCGGACAGCAGGGAAATTATGCAGAAGATCAAAAAAATCAAGGAAAAATTTCCGAATCTCCTTGACAGGCGCGGAAGAGGCTGGTATACTGATCAGGCAAAACAAAGAAGGCCGGTTGCATCCGCCTCACCTCCAGCGCTTCAGCAAAGAGGTTCAGAAAGCACATGTCAGACTGCCGGGGAAGGCGGTTTGCTGTTGCGCGGATGCCCTCGGGGCGTCCGCGTTTTGTGATTTTAGGATGGAGGTGCTTTGACCATTAGTAAGCAAGTGCATGAACTGAATGAGGCGATCAGCGACAAGGAGATCCGTCTGATTGGCCCCGCCGGCGAGCAATTGGGCATCATGGCCCCCGCTCAGGCGCTGCGGATTGCCGAGGAGCAGAGCTTGGATCTGGTCAAGATCTCACCCCAGGCGTCGCCCCCGGTCTGCAAGCTGATGAACTACGGCAAGTTCCGGTTTGAGCAGAGCAAGCGGGAGAAGGAAGCCCGGAAGAACCAGCATGTGGTGGAGATCAAGGAGATTCGGATGTCCCCGGGCATTGATATCGGGGATTTCAATACGAAGCTCCGGAATGCGCAGAAGTTCATT
Source organism: Oscillospiraceae bacterium (assembly GCA_910575505.1). Lineage (GTDB taxonomy): Bacteria > Bacillota > Clostridia > Oscillospirales > Oscillospiraceae > Oscillibacter. Next base: position 187,475 of record CAJTFK010000001.1, on the reverse strand, counting down.
GCCGACGGTAACCGGGTCAAGGTCTCCGTCCGCTTCCGCGGCCGGGAGATGGCGCATACCGACATCGGCCGGGATCTTCTGACCCGTTTCGCCGAGCAGTGCGCCGAGGTCGCCAATCTGGACCGTCCCGCCAAGCTGGAAGGCCGTATGATGTCCATTTTTCTCTCACCCAAGACCGGCAAGTGACGCCGGACGTTTCCCGTTTTCGGAACGAACGCAAATGATATTTCAACATCACGGAAGGAGCTATTGTCATGCCGAAACTGAAGACCCACAGCGGCGCCAAAAAGAGATTCAACCTCACCAAGACCGGCAAGGTCAAGCGCGCCAAAGCCTTTAAAAGTCACATCCTGACCAAGAAAGACACCAAGCGGACCCGCCGTCTCCGGACCGGCGGCTATGCCGACGCCACCAACGTGGACGCCATCCGCAAGATGATCCCCTACAAGTAAGGGCTATACTTTTAGAATAGGAGGCTTTTATCAATGGCTAGAGTCAAAGGCGCGATGATGACGCGCAAAAGAAGAAATAAAATCCTGAAGCTGGCGAAAGGCTATTGGGGTTCCAAGTCCAAGCATTTCCGGGTAGCTAACCAGGCTGTCATGAAGTCCCTGAGCTATGCCTACACCGGCCGCAAGCTGAAGAAGCGCGACTTCCGTTCCCTGTGGATCACCCGTATTTCCGCTGCCTGCAAGCTCAACGGAATGAACTATTCCACCTTCATGCACGGTCTGAAGACCGCCGGCGTGGAGATCAACCGGAAGATGCTGGCGGAGCTGGCCATCAGTGATGCCGCCGCCTTCACCCAGCTCACCGAGATTGCCAAGAAGGCCTGAGAACTGAAAAAGCAGAAAAGGACTTCGGAATGTGTGTTCCGGAGTCTTTTTTCTTGCCTTGGGGGAGAATATCTGTTACAATAAAAATATCTTCAAGAAGACAGGGGGGACGGCGATGGGCTCCATCGTAGAGGCGGCGGTCTGCGGCATGGTGGGAAAGGTGATCGGCGTCCTGGTGCTGCTGCCCATGGGACTGCTGTTCCTGGGCTATCTGACATACATCGCCGTGAGCGTTTTCAAAGAGCTGCGCAGGAAATGAACTGAAAAGCGGACTTCGGATGGAATTTCGAAGTCCGCTTTTTGCATTCTATTTGCAGGGAAGGGGGGAGTCAGCCGAGCCCCGTTCGTCCTTCCGAGGCGGCTGGACGTATTCTTTCAGGTTTCCATGCAGGCGCCGAAGACTGCGAAATTTTTTCGTGACTCATTCAGGCTCACATGGTTGCAGCTGCATACCGCATCCGGAGCACTGTATTTATAAAAGGAGTCTTCCTGGAAGCACACGGGGCAGATATCGTAGGTTCCGGGCGGTTTTCCCGGAAGCGTATAGAAACCGCAGCAGGGGCATTTGCAGTTCACAGGCGGTTTTCCGGCGGGTAGAAATAGGGCCCGCAGGCCGCCTCATGAGTCTGGACATAGGTCCAGGTGAAGTCCTTGTCCACCAGATAGACGTCGCGAAGCTCTGCAAAGAAATCCGCCGGGAGGGGGAGCTCCACCGGCTTCACATAGGGCAGGTCGTTCCATTTGCCCTCATAAAAGAGGTAGACCTTCCCGGCGGGCAGAGCCGCCAGGGCCTTTCGTGCAGTGTCTCCCTCCAGACAGGGTGTCAGCTTCCAGGAAAAAATATGCCAGAGGTAATTCCCTTCCGACAGCACACGCTTTTCCAGGTCCTCCTGGGAAACCCCGCCTGCGAAGGCGTCCAGCCACCGGTTTTTCACCGCCCGGAAGGTGGAGGGAAACGGCTCCTCCCAGGGGACCATGGTGCCTACACAGCGGTTGATGGGCTGGCCCAGACTGTGGAACTTGGCTTCATAGTCCGTCATGACCCCTACAGGGCCGTGTTCATGGAGATTCCGGGTGACCTCGGACAGAGCGAATCCAAATTGGGGAAGCTCCTCCACGGAGAACTCGAACAGAGGCTGATTATCCGTCTTGAAATGAATCTGCCCGCCTATTTTCAGCACCTGGCGATAAAGCTTCAGGAAGTTACCGTGAGTCAGGCGGCGTTTGGCGTGGCGTCTGCTGGGCCAGGGGTCGCAGAAATTGATGTAAATACGGTCAATTTCGCCGGGAGCGAAGAAGCTGGGGAGCTGGTCGGCGTTGGCGCTGATAAAATATGTGTTGGTAAGTCCGGCGCCGACACAGCGCTCCATGGCCACTACCATGGCATCCGGCACCATCTCCACCGCCAGAAACAGCACATCCGGGTCTGCCGCCGCTGTGCCGGCGGTGAAGCGGCCCTTGCCGCAGCCCAGCTCCAGATGGATTTCCCGGGCCTGGGGCATCAGCTCCCGCCAGCGGCCGGGGCGGTCATAGGGGTCCCGGATCAGACAGCCGCCGCAGCGCTCCATCCGGGGAATCAGGTTCTTTTTTTTTCGCATCCGCATAGGTTGACGTCCTTCCGCGCCCGAGGGGCGCTTTTCCCAGATTTTCTCCATTTTAACACAGGATGGGGCGGCTGTAAATGAAAATTCTGCGGGGGCCGGGAGGGGAGCACAGTATGGCTGGAGAACCTCCCGAAAAATTGTATAAATTTTAACGAATATTTTGTGCGAAGCGTAAAAAAGAAGGCTGGAGCAGGGGCAGGGAGCAAATAGTACTTGATAATTTCAGCCGGAAATCCTATAATGAACATTGTGAGTAAATTAGCAAAGTCGGGATTTGCTCCGCTTTCCGCCGTCTCTGCCGCAGGAGCCGGGACGGGGGAAAATGGTCGTAAAATGAGCCACAAAATCAAAATAACAGGAGGAAACATTATGAAGGTAGCTATTTTCGGCGCTGGCACCATGGGCAGCGGCATTGCACAGGTCTTCGCGGCGAAGGGCCACACCGCCCTGATGTACGCCAGCAGCGTGGCGTCCGCTCAGAAGCACAAGGATAAGCTGGCCGCCAGACTCCAGAAGAGCGTGGAGAGAGGCAAGATGGAGCAGGCCGCCGCCGACGCTCTGCTGGCCAATGTGCTGGTGGAGGAGAAGTCTGCCTGCGCCGACGCCGACCTGATTATCGAGTGCGTCAAGGAGGACATGGCCACCAAGAAGGCCCTGCTGGGCGAGCTGGACGCCATGTGCAAGCCCGAGGCCATTTTCGCCTCCAACACGTCTTCCCTGTCCATCACCGAGATGGCCAACGGCCTGAATCACCCGGTGATCGGCATGCACTTCTTCAATCCCGTCCCCGCCATGAAGCTGGTGGAGATCATCCGCGGCGCCAAGACCACCCAGGAGACCTTTGACGTGATCTGGAACCTCTCCAAGGAAATCGGCAAGGAGCCTGTGGAGGTCAACGAGGCCCCCGGCTTTGTCGTCAATAAAATTCTGATCCCCATGATCAACGAGGCCGCCGACCTGCTGGATACCGGCGTGGCCAATGCCGAGGGCATCGACACCGCCATGAAGCTGGGCGCCAATCATCCTATGGGCCCCCTGGCTCTGGGCGATCTGGTGGGCTTGGACGTGTGCCTGGCCATCATGGAGACCCTGTTTAATGAGACCGGCGATCCCAAGTACCGTCCCAGCCTGCTGCTGCGCAAGAAGGTTCGGGCCGGTGAGCTGGGCCGTAAGACCGGCAAGGGCTTCTTTGATTATTCCAAGTAAAACCTGATAGAAAAGGAGTTATTAAGGTATGGATTTTCACCTTTCCAATGAGCAGCTGATGCTCCGCAAGATGTACCGGGAATTTGCCGAGAACGAGGTCAAGCCCCTGGCCGAGGAGATCGACGAGGAAGAGCGTTTTCCCATGGAGACCGTGGAGAAAATGGCCAAGCTGGGCATGATGGGCATTTACTTCCCCAAGGAGTACGGCGGCGCCGGCGGCGACGTCCTCTCCTATGCCATGTGCGTGGAAGAGCTGGCCAAGGTCTGCGGCACCACCGCCGTCATCGTCTCCGCACACACCTCCCTCTGCTGCGCCCCCATTTTTGAGCACGGCACCGAGGAGCAGAAGAAAAAGTATCTCCCCGACCTGCTGAGCGGCAAGAAGATCGGCGCGTTCGGCCTCACCGAGCCCAACGCCGGCACCGACGCCTCCGGCCAGCAGACCATCGCCGTTCTGGAAGGCGACCACTATGTTCTCAACGGCTCCAAGTGCTTCATCACCAACGGCAACGTGGCCGACACCTTCGTGGTCTTCGCCATGACCGACAAGTCCAAGGGAAACCACGGCATTTCCGCCTTCATTGTCGAAAAGAGCTTCCCCGGCTTCTCCACTGGCAAGCACGAGAAGAAGATGGGTATCCGCGGCTCCTCCACCTGCGACCTGATCTTTGAGGACTGCATCGTTCCCAAGGAAAACCTGCTGGGCAAAGAGGGCAAGGGCTTCAAGATCGCTATGCAGACTCTGGACGGCGGCCGGATCGGCATCGCCGCCCAGGCTCTGGGCCTGGGCGAGGGCGCTGTGAACGAGGCTGTGAAGTACACCCAGGAGCGCGTCCAGTTTGGCCGCCGCCTGAGCCAGTTCCAGAACACCCAGTTCCAGCTGGCCGACATGCACTGCCGCATGCAGGCCGCGCAGTACCTCGTGTACGCCGCCGCCTGCAAGAAGCAGCTCCATGAGGACTATTCCATGGACGCCTCCATGGCGAAGCTCTTCGCCGCCGAGGCCGCTTCCGACGTCACCCGCCGCGCCGTTCAGCTGTTCGGCGGCTATGGCTACACCCGTGAGTATCCTGTGGAGCGCATGATGCGCGACGCCAAGATTACCGAGATCTATGAGGGTACATCCGAGGTTCAGCGCATGGTTATTTCCAGCCGCCTGGGCGTGAAATAAAATAGGAGGTAAAAGGTTATGAAAATCATTGTTTCTATTAAGCAGGTTCCCGATACCTCCGGCAAGGTGGCGGTGAATCCCGACGGCACCCTGAATCGTGCTTCCATGCAGACCATTACCAATCCCGACGACATGAACGCCCTGGAGGCTGCCCTGAAGCTGAAGGACGCCACCGGCTGCAAGGTCATCGTGGTCACCATGGGTCCTCCTCCCGCAGCCGGCATGCTGCGTGAGGCCCTGGCCATGGGCGCAGACGAGGCCGTCCTGGTCTCCGCCCGTGAGTTCGGCGGTTCCGATACATATGCCACCTCTCAGATTCTTGCCGCCGCGGTGAACCGTATCGGCGTGGAAGACGACGACATTGTGATGTGCGGCCGCCAGGCCATCGACGGCGACACCGCCCAGGTGGGTCCCCAGATGGCGGAGAAGCTGCATCTGCCTCAGATTACCTATGCCGCCGATATTACCAAGGATGGAAATACCATCACGGTGAAGCGGATGCTGGAAGATGGCTATATGACCATCAAGACTCAGACCCCCTGCCTGATTACCTGCATCAAGGAGCTGAACGAGCCCCGCTATATGAGCGTCGGCGGCGTGTTCGAGGCTTATGGAAAGCCCCTGACCACCTTCGGCTATGACGATTTGAAGGACGATCCCCTGATCGATGCCACCACCATCGGCCTGAAGGGCTCTCCCACCAACATCTTCAAGAGCTTCACGCCTCCCCAGAAGGGCGCCGGCATGATGCTGGAGGGCAACGACAAGGCCACCTGCGAGAAGCTGGCGGGCATTCTGGCCGCCAAGCATATCATCTGAGAGAAGGGGGATAAAACGAATATGTCTACTTTCAATAGTGCGGATATCGCCGCTTTCAAGGACGTCTGGGTCTTCTGCGAGCAGCGCGAAGGCAAGCTGATGCCCACCGATTTCGAGCTGATCTCCAAGGGCCGGGACCTGGCCAACGAGCTGGGCGTGAACCTCTGCGGCCTGCTGCTGGGCGGCGAGGGCATCGAGGCGGCCGCCAAGGAGCTGGGCGGCTACGGCGCGGACAAGGTCTATGTCTGCGAGGACCCCATGCTGGCCGTCTACAACACCGACGCCTATGCCAAGGTCATCTGCGACGTGATTGAGGACCTCAAGCCTGAGGCCTTCCTGATTGGCGCCACCAACATCGGCCGTGACCTGGCCCCCCGCTGCGCCGCCCGGCTGCACACCGGCCTCTGCGCCGACTGCACCCACCTGGACATCGACGTGGCCAACTACATCCAGTTCCTGCGGGAGGCTTCCACCATCGACGTGGACAGCCAGAAGTGGGACATGGAGGACCGGAACCTGAAGATGACCCGTCCGGCCTTCGGCGGCCACCTGATGGCCACCATCATCTGCCCCCGCTTCCGTCCCTGCATGGCCACGGTGCGGCCCGGCGTTATGAAGAAGAACCCCTTCGACCAGGCCAAGGCCGACGCCTGCGTCATTGAGAAGCCCTCCTTCACCCTCAGCGCCGCGGATGTGAAGACCGAGGTCACCGAGGTGGTGAAGGCCGCCAAGAAGCTGGTGGACCTGATCGGCGCAGACTTCATCGTCTCCGTGGGCCGCGGCATCAGCAAGGACGTCGAGGGCGGCATCAAGCTGGCCGAGGAGCTGGCGGCGGAGCTGGGCGGCGTTGTCGGCGGAAGCCGCGCCACCATCGACTCCGGCTGGCTGTCTGCCGACCATCAGGTGGGCCAGACCGGCAAGACCGTGCATCCCAAGGTGTACATCGCCCTGGGCATTTCCGGCGCAATCCAGCACAAGGCCGGTATGCAGGATTCCGAGTGCATCATTGCCGTGAACAAGAACGACACGGCTCCCATCTTCGAGATTGCCGACTACGGCATCTGCGGCGACCTGTTCAAGGTTGCCCCGCTGCTGACCGAGGCCATCCGGGCCGCCAAGGCTGCGAAGTAAGACACAGGCGCACAAAAAAAGCCGAAGGACAACCGTCCTTCGGCTTTTTTATCTAAATTTGGCATCCTGTTGCCGGACTCTTTTGAGGCGGCAGGTTTGTCCGGGCTTCTCCGACTGCTTGCGGAAGGGACGCAGAGGCCTGCTTCTCTTGAGGGTTCAGGAACCTGGACAAATGAAGCCATAGACCGACAGGATTTTTAGAATGCCACCTTCAGGAACAGCGCCACACAGCACAGAATCACCGCGCAGGGCACATAAACATAGCGGCCCAGACTGTACCACAGCGGCCCGGGCGCTTTTCCTGCGCCCTGGCCCACTTCCTCCAGCAGATCGTTCCGGGGCATAATCCAGAACCAGGAAATTGCGCCCAGCGTCGCGCCGATGGGAATGATATAGATGGAAACAACATCCATCCACGGGCCCCACTTGAAAATGGGCTCCATATTGACGCCGATGCCCAGACAGATCAGGCAGAGGAGGACCAGCACAAGCCTGCGGCTCATGCGGGGGAAGCGGTGCAGAAGGGATTCACCAACCGCCTCAAACATGTTTTGCAGAGAACTGACCCCGGCGAACACCATAGCGGTATAGAGGATGACGGCGAAGAGCCGGCCCAGGGGAATGTCCTGTAAAATACGGGGCAGGGTGACAAACAGCAGAGAGGGGCCTGCGCCGATATCCAGTCCGTAGGCAAAACAGGCAGGGATGATGACCAGAGCGGCCACCAGGGCGGCAATGGTGTCAAACAGAGCCGTCTGTCTGGCCAGAGCCGCCACATCTTCATCCTTATGGAGATAGGCTCCGTAGACAATCATGCCGCTGCCAGTGATGGAGAGAGAGAAAAAGGCCTGTCCCATGGCCCAAATCCAGACCATTGGGTCCAGAAGCTCTTCCCAGCGGGGGGAGAACATATAACGGTAGCCTGCCGCAGCGCCGGGAAGAAGCGCTACCCGCACCGCCAGAATTACGAAGATGATGAAGAACAGGGGCATCATAATCTTGTTGGTCTTCTCGATGCTCTTGGCCCCCAGAAACAGCGTCAGCAGCGTACCCACCACTACAATGGCGTGAAAGGGGATGACGGAATAATCAGCCAGAGAGAAGGAGTCAAACCAGGCGGCCGTGTCCGCCGTCATCAGAGACCCGCCCAGAGAGGCGGCGAAGGCCTTCAGCACGTAGGCGATGATGACTGCGTAGCCAAGGGCGATGCACATGGATCCCGCCAGAGGCAGCCAGCCCAGAATCGCGCCGGCCTGCCCGGCGGCGCTGCCCCGGGTGCTCCAGGCCATGCGGTAGGAACCCAGCGTGCCCGTTTTGGCTCTGCGGCCCACGGCGTATTCGGCGGCCAGACCTACGCTTCCGAACAGCGCGATGAAAACCAGATAGGCGATCAGGAAAGCCCCGCCGCCGTTACTCCCCATTTTGGCAGGGAAGCCCCACACATTGGCCATGCCTACGGCAGATCCCACCGCTGCCAGGACAAAGCCCCAGCTGCTGGAAAATTGTCCTTGTTTTTTCTTACCCATAGGTATCTCCTTTTCTCTTTCTGATATGCGCTGATTTTTTGACTTTAAATGGATACAGTGGCCGGACTGTGTCAAAGCCTGTTTTAAAACTGGCGGAATGCCGGGTTAAGACGAACTTTCCTGCCGGACGAGGAATTTCCACTGAAATTCAAAGGAAATCAGAAGGCAGGAGAGGACTCCCTGAAACGGCGTTTTGACGGTTTTAAAACAGACTCAAGGCCCGCCGGTTCCGGCGGGGGAAAGCTCCGGATTCAAAAAGCCGGAGCAAGCGGCTGAGCTGCCTGCTCCGGCCGGACGCACATGAATAAGAGCCGGTTCCGACATGAACTGGGGGAAAATACAGCACATTCAGTATAGCATAGAACGGAGTGGATGTAAAGGGGAAAATGGCTGAGCCGGATTCGCCGATAGGTTTCTTAAATAAAGGAGATAGTGCGACTGGAATCGGTATAGGAACTGGAGATTATGAAGGATGGTCGTTAATACAGACGCAAGATTGGAAAATAGTTTATGTATCTAGTGAATATTTAAGCGCTACTAAGCCATCAACCAATAATGGAGACAATACTCAAGGCAAACCGCAGGGCAGTTACACAGCAGGGCAACCCACAGGCGGAGGTCAGTCCTCTGGTGATAGCAGCACAGCAGTAGACAACGGAACAGATCAAAGTTTAATTTCTAACGGTGATCGTAAGTATCAAATTACTCAAGAGGAGCTTGCCGAAGGCATAGACCCCAATCAAAATCCCTGGGATGATAACACAGAAATCAGCTATGGCGGCAATTAAATCAACTATTATATCCAGTAAAGGCAGTTGGATAAAACCAACTGCTTTTACTATGCAATCCTATCAAATCCGTCAACACCCCAACATACCTTGTGCATTTCTGCGGATTGGAAATCTCTGGAATTAAATTTTAAGAATTAGCAACACGGAGGGTAAAAGGGCTGACATTTTCACAATCTATGCAGAAAATCAAACCCAAAGCCAGGGGGGACGGCTGTCTCGGTTAGAGGATGGGGGCAGCGCCCTCAGGTCGATTATATACAGCGCGGCTTTGTCCCCGTGTGCGCATTCCGGGGCATCTGTGAACTTGCTAGCCGGAAAGCCGGCGGTTTACCGCCTCGGCAATGTCGGCCATGTGGCTTTCCAGATAGGGGCCGGGGCATTCGGTTTCCGGGTTGAACATCTTGTGAATGGTCAGGGTCCCGGTTTCGTCTCCGGTATAGGTCAGGGAGGGAATGCCGTTTCTTTGGCACACGTCGGCGCAGAGCGCGATCAGCGTTTCATAGGCTGCGTCACTGACGTGCCAGTCCCCGCCGGTTTCGTCATTGGCCACCTCGATGGTCACTGCCTGGTGGTCGTTTTCCCGGCTGCTGGAGGTCCAGGGACGGTTTCCCTCCTCTACATACAGGCCCACCCGGCCGGCGCTGTCAATGCCATAGCTTGCGGAGGACCTCCGGTCCCGGTCAGAAAACAGATCGCCCAGAGCTTCCAGGCTCATGTTCCCGGCCATATGGTGGATGGTTATTTTTCGGATTTCATCCTCCCGAGGAAAGTCCGCATTGGGGGAGAGTAGGATGTACTCCGTCAGAGGACTGTTTCGCTCGGTGATTTCCTGGATCTCCGCTTCTGTCAGCGGCCTGGACAGGGTGTCGGGACGGCTGGAGACGGCGGTGAGACACAGCGTCAGCACCAGCGCCGTCAGGGCGAAGAAGGCGCTCAAAAGAAGGCGGACACTCCGGATGTCCCGCGCACTCATCTGTTCCTGCGTTCCGCTTTCTTTGTGCGCACTGCTTTCTTTGTGCGCACTGCTTTCTTTTTGCGCACTGCTTTCTTTTTGCGCACTGCTTTCTTCTCGCGCCTTGCTTCGTTTCATACTGCCATGTTTTTTGTTTTTAGAGGAACTCATGTTTCGCCTCCTTTTATCCGCCCGAAAGCGGCTGTACGAGTGCCGTGAGAGAGTCCAAAAAAGGACAGCCCGGCGGCGGCTTTGAACGGTGTGCACGTTTTATTATACTTTTTGTTTCCATTTTACCTGAGGCGGAAAATGGTGTCAAGGGCCGGAATGAGAGGGGCCTTCACACGTTTTATCAAGAGGGGTATGGGGTGCGCTCCGTTCCGCCCCGTCTTTTGGAGCTGCCAAGGGAATCGGAGCGCCGCCCAGGATATAGAGGGGATTTTTGGGTTTTCTGCCGTGCTGATAAAAATGGAGACAGGCGGGCTCTTTGTGAGAAATCCCGCCTGACATATGCAGAAAAATGGATGATTGTGAAGCGGGGGCGAAGATTACTCCCCGGTATTCAGTCTGGCCTCGGCGGCAGCCTGCCGGGCGCCGGCCTCCCGCTGGAGGGCCAAGGCATCCTCAATGCCGGTAAGGATGGTTTCCCTGACCTGGGTCAGGGTTTCCAGCTGGGCCGCGCCGGCGTCCGCCCCGGCCTGGGCAGAAGCCAGCTGCTTTCCCAGGGACTCCTGGGTTCGCCGGTCCAGGGCCTCCATGGCCTGGGCCTGGAGCCGCTGGCGCTTCCGTGCCACGGCCTGGCCCAGGGTCTTTTTGAAGACAGGAAGGGTGACCAGAAAGGCGGCGTCGATCTTCCCGATGAGGCTGGCGTTGCTGTCCTGTATGGTTTGGAGCATGGGAAGAGACTGCAGGGCCGCGATTTCCGCTGTGCGCAGATCCTGCACACGGCGTTCCAGAAGTGTGTGGGCCTGCCGCACGGTGTCCAGGTCCATCTTCAGGGCGGCGTTTCCGGGATTCTGGGCCAGTTCTGCCTCCATTGTGTCGATATGGGCCCGGATTTCCTTCAGGCCCTGTTCTCCCGCCAGGATATAATTTACTAAATTCTGGTAATACCGGAGGTTGGCGTCATAGACCGCTTTCATGCTCTGATTGCGGGTTCGGACATCTGCCTCATACTTTTTCAGCTCAATATAGACACGGTCCACCTCTTCGCCGATGGCCCGGTATTTCTCCAAAAGCTGGTCCTGCGTCAGGGGTCTGGGCTTTTTCCAGAAAGGGAAAAAGCCCTTGGCGGGTTCTTTGCCGGCGTCGAAGTCCTCCGCGCTGAACTGCTCCATCACGCCGCCCAGAGCGCTGAGAAGAGGACCGGCGTCGCCGGCCTGCCCCTTCCGGATGCTTTGCAGCACGGCGTCGGAGCACCGGGCCAGCTCCTTGGCCGCCTCGCCGCCGAAGGTGACGATGCTGGGCAGGTCGTAGACGTGAATCTGACCGGTCAGAGCCTCCAGACCCTGACTGTCCGCCTGGGCAAGCCGGCGGCACTGGGCGGAGAGCTGGTTTTCAGAAGCGCTTTGCGGGTTGGACATGGCGCCGGTCTCCTTTCGCTGGTTTACTGATTTATGTGTGACGCACCGCGGGACTCAGCCGCCGAAGAGACGGCGCCAGCCCTTTCCGTTCTTTCCGCCAGGACGGCGGTTCCGCAGGTCCGGAACGGTCAGGTCATAGAGGTAGTCTCCGGCAATCAGGGTGTCGAAGCTGTCGGGGCGGATGTGGGCCTCCAGATTCCGGTAGCCCGTGGGAGTAAAAACCGCGATGTCAAAGCCCACCAGGTTCAGGAAGGCCAGCAGCACGCATTCCTCCAGGGAAAACAGGGTCTCGGTTGTGTCGACAATCAGCAGCTTGGGAATGGCCCGTGTAAAGTCGAAGCTCTGGAGCAGCCGCAGCAGCTCCTTGTCCAGGTTCATCAGTACGGAGAGCATGACGGCAGGCAGGTCCGGCCCGCCGTCCACAATCAGGTCGTAGTCGATCAGGGCCTGAATTTTCTCCAGGATGTAATTCTGGGTGTCCTCCGGCAGGTAGCCGTAACGGTAGAACCGGGAGGCCGTCAGGGCCCTGGGGTCCAGCCTGCCGTTGTGGAGAAAGGCCTGGGCGGCGTTTCGGCTGATGCCTTCCGCCCCCACCGGGGACAGGAAGGGCAGGGCAGGAATCAGGTAGGTCCCCGGTGTCAGCATGGAGTGAATATGATCCCAGTAGAGAGTGAGATCTCCCTTTTCAACGCCGCAGATCTTTGAGAACAGATTGGGCACATAGACCACGCCGGCCTCTGTCCGGAAAGAAGGGCGATATTGGGCTTCCTCGGGCCACAGCTGGCCCACCTCGTCATAGGTGGTTTTCAGGGTCACGGGCTGGGAGCGGGTAAACTGCCGGTCCCGGAACATGCCGGTGTCGCTGTATAGAAGGTGATCCAGCTCCTGCTGGGCATCATAGGCAGTGGTCCGGGCCCGGACCTTTTCCTCCCGCTGGGGGAAGGGCTCCTGGGGGAGACTGTCCTCAAAAGAGGCCTCCAGCCAGACGTGAGGGAGAAAATGGGCTGCAAAAACGTCGGTTTCCTGAGAGGAAATATACAGCACGTCTGCGCCCATCTGCGCCAGAGCCCACAGCAGAGCGGCCTCCGGCTCGGTGATAGGTCCGTAGTAGAGCAGAGCGGGAGGATACGCGCTGTTCGAGGCATTGGGAGAGAAGAGCTGTCCGGCGCAGCGGCGGAGCCAGCAGGCCAGGCGTACGCTGTAGTTAAAGAAGCGGCTGTCGTTGGGCTCGGGGTGCCGTTCCATCACCAGAGCCAGGGCTTTCTGCGCCTTTTGGGTCCAGGGCAGGCCCCTGGGCATCCGCTCCGCCAGAGCATGGACCATGGCCGGACGGGCCAGGCCCGGAACCCGAAAGGTTTCCGTCTCGGCAGGGGTGGGGGGCTGAATCCTCTGGTCCATCAGCAGCCAGGGCCGCCCGGACTCGTCCAGGCTCCGTTTCAGACGGAAGAGCCGGTTTCGGTAGACCTCCCGCTGGTCCGCCCCCAGCATCAGGGCAAAGAGATTGGAGGGACCCCCCTCCCCGCCCCGCTGGCTGAGGGGCAGCAGCAGAGCGTCCCATACGGGACGGCCGCTCACCCACTGGTTCAGGCCCAGGACCTGGCCCGCCGGCTGTTTCCGGGCTGCCGGAGCAGGCGGGGGAACAGGGGCCGGCGAAGGCGCAGGATCCGGCTGAGGCGGCGGCGCATGGTTCGCTCCGACGATGAGACGGGAATAGCGGCCCTCGGGGTCCGCCTCGTTATAGGAGGCGTCGGAGAGGAAATGGAGATACCACACGTCGCAGCCCGCCTGATGGAGCAGGCGGAGAAACAGGACCTCGTGCCGGGAGACGTCCCCCTGAAAGAGGACCTTGGGCGGCTCGGCTTCGCCCAGTCCCGCCAGGGCCCGGCCCGCCGGTCCCCGGAGCCAGCACATGAATTTTGTATAGACGTTTTTGAGAATGTTGCCGTTGACGTCTTGCTTTTGCAGCAGGTACAGGGTGTTCCAGACGGCCTCGCTGAGGGCGGGGCGGCGCTCGGGACGCACCTGGCCCAGCCAGAGGGAAATCTGACGGTCGATCAGGGCGCGGTTGGGGGAGAACCGGGTGCCCGCCTCCTGATAGAAGCGGTCGGTCTCCTCACGGGTGGGGTTGGGCAGATCGGTGAGGCAGACGCCGCTTTTCCCGGCCTGGGCGCGGAAGCGCTCCAGCAGGGCCAGAGTCTCCCTGTCCCAGCCGATGAGCCGGAAAAAGCAGGGCTGGGACGGAACCCGGCGGTCCAGGGGCAGAAAACAGGTATTCAGGCGTTCCAGGTCGGTCATGTTTCTGCCTCCTTGCCGGCGGGATTCGAACCCGCCTTGAATCGTTCTTTATATTATGGTACTACAACCGGGCGGCAAAATCAATCCCATTTCCCATGAATTCCGTCACGCTTTCCCGGCGTCTTGCGCCCCGGTTCCGGCGGTGGTAGAATGAAAAATAAGCAAAAACCCCTTCGGGAGAGGAGGAACGGCATGAAAAACGCACTGGAATTTGCCAGCCGGGAGGCGTTCAGAAGCTGGCTGGAGGAGCACTGCCAGTCCAGCGGCGGCGTCTGGCTTCTGCTGGGCAAGGCCGGCGGGCCCAGAACCATCCGGGCGGCGAAGGCCCTGGAGGAAGCACTGTGCTTCGGATGGATTGACGGGCAGATGCGGCGGGTGGACGAGGGCTCTTATCTGAAATATTTTTCGCCGCGCCGGGAGAAAAGCCGGTGGTCGGAGAAAAATAAGGCCCTGGTCCAAAGCCTTGAGAAACGGGGACTGATGACGGACCACGGCAGAAGGAAGATTGAGGAGGCCCGGAAAAACGGCCAATGGGACGCCCCGGACCCCATGACCCTCACGGAAGAGCAGGCCGAGGAGCTTTCCGCCCTGCTTGAGGGCCATGAGCCCGCCTTCACAAACTTTCAGGCCATGCCGCCGTCGGTGAGAAAGACCTATGCCCGGGCCTATTTCGACGCAAAGACAGAGGCCGGGCGGGAGCGGCGTCTTGCCTGGATCACGGACCGGCTTGACCGGAATCTGCGGCCCATGTGACCCGGGCGCCTGCGGAAAGCGGAAGCGTCCCATTGGGAGATATCATGCAGGGGCGGGGTTCTGTCCGTTTTCCTTGGTATTTCAGAAAAGCGGGGTGGGAAAGGGCCCGGTTCCGCTCCCGGTAAGCGCCGCTCTTGTCATTCGCCGCCATCTGTGGTATAATAACGGACAAAGCGAGAACGGAATACGAAAGAGAGAGGCGGACCTATGGAAAATTATTCCTTTAAAACTGCTGCCTTCGGCGGATTCGACAAACAGGATGTCATGCGCTACATCGAGCAGGCCTCGGAGAAGGCCGCCGCTGTCCAGCGGTCGCTGGAGGCGGAAAACGAAGCCCTCCGCAAGGAGATTCAGACCTTGAGCCAGCGTCTTCAGGACGCCGAAACCGAGTCGGCGGCGCTGCTGAGCCGCTGCGAGGGCTTCCAGAAGACCCAGGAGGAGGCTTCCGCCGCCAGGGCGGAGCTGGAGACCCTCCGTCCTCTGGAGGCCGAAGCGGCCCGCCTCCGGGCGGAGGCCGCCGCTCTGCGGCCCGACGCCCAGGCCTATGCCCAGTTCCGGGAGCGGCTGGGGGCCATTGAGTGCGAGGCCCGGAAACGGGCCGACGACCTGGAGACTGCCTCCGCCCGGCAGATGAAGAAAACGGTGGACAGCTTCCGGATACAGTATGATGCGCTGATGCGCACCTTTGAGAGCGCCGCAGTCCACGTGACGGAAGAACTGCGGAAGATTGAGGTCAGCCTTTCACAGCTGCCCCGGGTCATGGACCGCAGCGGCGCGGAGCTGGAGCAGCTGACCGCCGGTCTGGAGTGCCCGCCGGAGGACGCGGGCTCATAAAACCGCCGGATCGGGGAAAACTCTCTAAAAACCTCTGGTGCGCTAAAAGCCTCTGGCGCAGTGACGGAGGAGTAAGGAGGGGATTTCCCATGGCCCATTTAAGCACCTATTTTTCCCTGGAAAACGCCGCGGACGGCCACGACGAAAAGCTGCTGAAACGGGAACTGGACGCCCTGCCCGGCGTGACCTCGGTCAGCGTCAGCGGCCGGGGCTGCGTCGCGGTGGATTATGACACCACCGGCGTCCGCCAGGAGCAGATCCGCCAGCGGGTCCAGGAGCTGGGCTATCAGCTCCGTGCCACAGATTAGCGGTTGCTTCCAAAACAGCCCTGCCCATGTGATATGGGCAGGGCTGTTTGACGGTTTATCACGCCGGTTTCTCTGCATTCAGTTTTCCCGGGGACCCGGCAGGTATTCCTCCCCGGCGGGAAGCATCTCCAGCTGTCCGGCGGACAGCTCCGTAAGACGCTGGGCAAAGGCCGCCGCGCCCTCCGGGGGAAACGCGGTCCGCAGCAGCACGTCCGCACCGTATTCCGCGCCCCGGATTACGCCGCCCTGGGTGGCTGCATCCAGCTTCACCCGCTCCAGCAGGGAATAGGGGCAGGGCACGTCCCACAGGGTCCAGAGGCTGACCTTTGCGGTGCCGGCGGCGTCCAGGGCGTCCTTGGCCCCCCGGCTGTAGGCTCGGGTCAGGCCCCCGGCCCCCAGCAGCACGCCGCCAAAATACCGGGTTACCACACAACAGAGGTTTGTGACCTCCTCCCGCTGAAACACGTTCAGCATGGGCTGTCCGGCGGTGCCCTGGGGCTCGCCGTCGTCGCTGTAGCGGACCGTGCCCCCCTCCCGCAGCAGGTAGCACCAGCAGTTATGCCGGGCGTCGTAGTACCGCCTGCGCATTTCCTCGATGCGGGCCCGGGCCTCCTCTTCGTTCTCTACCCGCCAGATGTGGCTGATGAAGCGGGAGCGCTTTTCGGTGAATTCGCTTTCGGCGTCCTGAAAGGGGACGCGGTAACCGGACATGGGAACACCGCCTTTCCTGGGAATGAGGAATGAGGGATTAGGAATGAGAGGCCGGGCTCTGTCCCGGCCCGTCTGGTTTATTAGGGTTCTTCCGGCGGCGGGAGCATATTTCGCACGTCGGTCCGGCCCAGCAGGTAATCCGCGTTGACCTGAAAATGGTCCGCCAGAGCAATGATATTTTGAAAGCTGGGAAGATTGGTTCCTCCCTCAAAGCGTTGATAATGGCGGTCCACAAGTCCAAGCGCCGCCGCTGTTTGGGCCTGTGTGTCCCCCCTCTCTTTTCGCAGAGCTCGCAGCCTCTCTTGAAATGTCATTAGCATCCCCCTTGACGCGCTAAGATTGTTGTGTTATACTAGCTTTAGAACACGCTAAGTTTTGTGTTTTTTAGGAGGCGGTTTCTCTCTTCGATTTCATGCTCTGGCTTTACCGCCTGTCACATAACCCCGGTTTCCTTTATTGGGGCTCCTCCGGCGGCGGGAGCATATTTCGCACGTCGGTCCGGCCCAGCAGGTAATCCGCGTTGACCTGGAAATGGTCTGCCAAAGCGCAGAAAACCGGGAGGCTTGGCAAACCTTCTCCAGCCTCAAACCTTTGATAATTGCGTAATGTAATGTCGATGGCTCTGGCAACCCGTTCCTGAGACTCTTTGCGCTCCTGACGAAGTGCTTTCAATCGATTCTTAATTTCCATGCAACAGCTCCTTGACATGACTGGCGATATACGTTATAATTGACATATAAAATTTGACGCAACAGGAGGAGTTTGAAATGTCCGATTTTATGCCCTGGCTCTACGCCCATTACATCAAGCCCCAGATCGACGCCGCGCCCCAGGGGGACTACGCCTTTCACATCGACTTAGTGCGCAACAATCTGCGCTCCACAGAATGGAACAGCCTGTCCAAGGCGATGGAGTTCACGGCTATTCAGGCCTTCCTCCTGGGGATGCGCACCGGGGAGGAGCTGGCGGTCAGCCGTCGATGAAGGCCGCCACCCGGCCCAGTGTCCGGGGGCCGCACACCGCCGTCACGTCGATGGTCTCCCCATACTCCACGGCTTCCACCCTGGCCTCCTTGTAGAGCGTGTCCAGCAGGCCCCCCTGGTCATAGGGCAGGTGAAGGGTGACCCGGCGGGACCCCTTATCCAGCCGCCGGGCGATCATATCCAGAAGCTTGTCCACGCCCTCGCCGGTTTTGGCGGAGATGGAGCAGATATCCTCGCCGTGGGGCAGGATGTCCCCTGCCGCCACCCGGTCGGACTTGTTGAACACGTCGATGCGGGGCAGTTCTCCCGCCCCCAGCTCCAGAATCAGCTTTTCCACCACCTGAGCCTGGGTCTGCCAGTCGGGAGAGGACACGTCGATGACGTGGAGGAGGAGGTCCGCGTACTCCAGTTCCTCCAGAGTGGCCTTGAAGGCCTCTACCAGCTGGTGGGGGAGCTTGCGGATGAAGCCCACGGTGTCGCTGAGGACCACATTCAGGGTGTCGTTCACAGCCAGCAGGCGGCTGGTGGTGTCCAGGGTGTCGAAGAGGCGGTTGTTGGCCGGGATGCCCGCGCCGGTTAGCTGGTTGAGCAGAGTGGATTTGCCGGCGTTGGTGTAGCCCACCAGAGCCACCACAGGGACCTCGTTTTTCTGCCGCTGCCGGCGCTGGGTGTTCCGTACCCGGCGCACGTCCTCCAGGTCTTCCCGCAGCTTGTCGATTTTCCGGTGGATGTGCCGCCGGTCGGTCTCCAGCTGGGTTTCGCCGGGGCCCTTGGAGCCGATGGGGCCGCTGCCGCTGGTGCCCGCCTGGCGCTCCAGGTGGGTCCACATGCCGGTGAGCCGGGGGAGCAGATATTGATACTGGGCCAGTTCGACTTGAAGACGGCCCTCCCGGGTCCGGGCCCGCTGGGCGAAGATATCCAGAATCAGGCCGCAGCGGTCCAGCACCTGGACCCCCAGCAGCTCCGTCAGTACCCGGAGCTGAGAGGGGGAGAGGTCATTGTCGAAAATGACCATGGTGGCCTCGGTGTTCTCGCAGTAGAGTTTGACCTCGGCGCATTTGCCCTCGCCGATGAAGGTACGGGGGTCCGGGGCGTTCCGGTTTTGCAGGACGATGCCCACGGTCTCGCCCCCGGCGGTCTCCACCAGGGCGGAAAGCTCATCCAGGGTGTCCTCGGTGGCGGTCTCCTCCTTCTTCAAAACCGGGGAGTTCAGGCCCACAAGGACCACTTTGTCACGAATTTCTTTTGTTTCTTGCATAGTTCTCCTTTGCTGAATGAGGAGTCAGGAATTATAGCAAACGTCAAAATTCCGTACAAACGGGCCGGCCAGGGGGCCGGCCCCTACACATCCCTGCAGGGGCCGCCGCCCTCGGCGGCCTGCTGGCGGCGGTTATGAAGCCTGCCATAGGAGTTAGGACTGAATGCGGACAATTCCCAATTCCTCATTTCTAATTCTTGATTGCTGTATAGGCTTCCACGATTTCCCCGGTGTAGATTCGGTGCCAACCGCCTTTTTTGCCGTAGTAGGGCAGGACTTTGTCCTCACTGGCAGTGACGCAGGTGGGGGACATGTCCTGAACGAAGAGCTTTTTGCAGACCACAGCCAGCGCCGCTTCCTCAAAAAGGGGGGTCTCTCCCGCGCCATAGCGGAGGGTCAGGCCGCATTCCTTGATTTTATTGACCAGCCGGCCGCTCTGGCTGCCGCAGAGGGCCAGGGTCTGCTTGGCGCTGTCGGGCAGGACGCAGACGGAGAAATAGTCGTGGGATTCCATGAATTGATACGTATAGCGCTCGGGGCGCACATAGACGGTGCACACCGGCAGGTTCCACAGCCGCCCCAGCTGGCACCATCCAATGGTCATGGTGTTGCAGCGCTCCTGGTCTCCGGCGGTCAGCAGGGCGTTCTGGCTCCCAAAGGCCTGGAGAAATTCCCCGGCCAGGGTCTTGGGGTCCGCAGCTTGCAGTCTCATGGCAAGGACTCCTTTCATGGTTCAAATTGATCCGCTGCTTTCAGTATATGCTGTTTCCAGAAAAAAGCAACGGGAAATTTCGGCTGTCAGGGGTCCAGGGACCGGATTGCGGCCTGAAGGTTCTCCAGAAACCCGGCGGCGTGGCCCCCGTCCATCTGGGCGTGATGGAACTGAAACGAGACGGGAAGGGAAGCCCGCCACAGCTTCCTCCGGTACTTTCCCCAGATGACAAAGGGGTTGTTGTAAAATCCGGCGTAGATATTCACAGCTCCATCCAGCTCCGTCTGAGGCAGGGCGGAGGTCCCGATAACCATGTAATCGCCGTTCAGATCATGGGGCTGGCCGCTCTCCCGTACCTGGGCGGTGAGGGTCAGGTAATCCCGCCGGAACTGGTGGGAAAAGGGAATGTCGCAGGTGGCGATGCCCCCGTCCCGGAGGGCTACGACGGTGTTGACGGCGAGACGCTCATAGCGGATCAGCTTGTCTCCCACCGGAAGTGTGTAGAATTCCTCTGTCCGGGAGGCGGCCAGGCCCACACACCAGCACAAAAGCAGGTTGAATTTCAGGTTCTGCCTCCGGCTGAGGCGCACCAGACGGGTGACGTCCAGGGTTTTGAACAGCGTCACCATGGGCATGGGGGCCTTCATCCACAGCCCGAACGCCTCAGCCCGGGGCGATTGTTTCGGGTCCAGCTCTTCCATGGTTCCTCCTTCATCAGACTTCATCAAAATTGCGTTCCTGGGAGCCGCACCGGGACGCCGGCTACAGCCTTGAGGGACCCGGGTCTCCGTCCCCCTGCACCATACAGAACCATTCCCAGCCATAGCGCTCGTAAAAGGATGTATGATCTGTCACAAGATACAAGGTATCAATTCCCCGGGCGCTCAGATCGGCGCAGGCGAAGCGCAGCAGGGCTCCGGCGATTCCCTCCCGCCGCCGGGTCTCCTCCGTATAGACCGCGCAGACTTTGGGGGACAGGTCCTTCCGCGGGTGGAAATCATTTTCGATGACCCCCAGCCCGCCGATGATGGTCCCGGAGTCCAGCGCGGCGTACCACTGCGGAACGGGCCCCCTTGCGGCCAGACATTCCTCCATGCTGTCCAGATAGGCCTCCAGGGGGATTCCCCATTTTTCGTGGAACCACCGTGCGGCGGGCTCCTTCAGATCCGGCCGTTCCGTAAGACGTACGATTTCATAGTTCATTGCGTCTCCTTTCCAGAGGTGCGAAAAGAAGTGGTGCGCAAAGAAGCGGCGCGAAAAGAAGCAGCGCAGAAAAAGAGCGCGCCGGACTACGGCGCGCTCTTTTAAATGTGACAGTGTCAGGCTTACTTGTCCAGTCCAAACCGCTTGTTGAACTTGGCGACCCGTCCGCCGGTATCCACCAGCTTCTGTTTGCCTGTGAAGAAGGGGTGACACTTAGAGCAGACTTCCACCTTGATATCCTTCTTGGTAGAACCTGTCTCAATCACATTACCGCAGGCGCATGTAATCGTAGTCTGCTGATAATTGGGATGGATTCCTTCCTTCATTGCTCTGTTCACCCCTTTCTAAAACGGACTTTGCCCCGCAGCTTTCACCGCAACAGCAACTGTTACTATAGCACGCTCTGCTGGAGATTGCAAGGGTTTTCTTCAAAAATGTGAAATTTTCTTCCTGGAATGCCTGGACCGGCGTCTTTCAGGGAAGGGGACCCGGGGGCCGCCTTTTCCGCATCCGGCAGCTGACGCAAAAACTTCACCGGCTTCTGCGCCGCCCCAGGGCCGACAGGCCGCAGGCCAGCAGGAACAGGGCCAGATTGGCCGCCACCACCGTGGCCCCCACCGGCGTGGAGCAGGCGAAGGACACCGTCAGCCCTGTGCAGAAGCATCCCACCGACGTGACGGCGGCACAGAGGACCACGCCCCGGAAGCTCCGGAACAGCCTCATGGCCGTCAGGGCCGGGAAAATGACCAGGGAGGAGATCAGCATGGCCCCCATCATCCGCATCCCCAGCACAATGGTCAGGGCCGTCAGAATGGCCAGCAGGGCGTTGAGCCGGTCCGCCTGAAGGCCGGTGGCCCGGGAAAAGCTCTCATCAAAGGTGATGGCGAAGAGCTTGTGATAGTAGAGGACGAAGAGGGTCAGCACGGCGGCGCAGACCGCCGCCGACAGAATCACATCCGTCCGGCTCATGGCCAGGACACTGCCGAACATATAGTTGTCCACATCGGCAGTCATGCCGGAGGTCCGTGAAATTACCAGAACGCCCAGGGCCAGGGACGAGGCGCTGACCACGGCGATGGCAGCGTCGCTGTTCCACCGGGGGTGGTTCGCTACCCGCAGCAGCAGGAAGGCTGCCGCCACCACCACGGGAATGGAGAAGGACAGCGGGGCGAAGCCCAGGGCCGCGGCGGCGGCCAGGGCTCCGAAAGAGACATGGGATAGCCCGTCGCCAATCATGGAATAGCGCTTCAGCACCAGGGGCACCCCCAGGAGGGCGGCGCAGAGACTCACCAGCACCCCGGCAATCAGGGCCCGTTGGATGAAGGGAAAAGAAAACATATACAGCAGGCTCAAAGGTCCGCCTCCTTAAACCGCCGCCCATAGGGCGAGGCCAGATATGCCTGGGGCGTCCCCAGGAAGGTTCCCCGCCGCCCGATGTGGAGCACCGTCCCGGCGTCCCGGAGTGCAGGCCGGAGATCGTGGGTCACCATGATGACCGCCATGCCCTCCGTCCGGTTCAGATAGGCCAGGGTCTTGTATAGATCCTGGGCGGCGGCGGGATCCAGACCGGTGATGGGCTCGTCCAGAATCAGCAGGCGGCTGGCGGCGCAGAGGGCGCGGGCCAGCAGGACCCGCTGCTGCTGGCCGCCGGAGAGGTTCCGGTAGCTCTGGTCCTTCAGCTCCAGAACGCCCAGCTTTCCCAGATTTTGCAGGGCCTGGGTTTTTTCTGCGGCGGTATAGAAGAAGCGGAGGCCCTTCCGGTTGAGACAGCCCGAGAGGACCACCTCCAGCGCCGTGGCGGGAAAATCCCGCTGAGCCTGGGTCTGCTGGGGCAGATAGCCCACGGCGCCCTGTCTCAGCTCCGGGGCCCGCCAGATTTCCCCGGACTGGGGCGGCAGCAGCCCCAGCAGCCCCCGGAGCAGGGTGGACTTGCCGGAGCCGTTGTCCCCCACCACGCAGAGATAGTCCCCGCTCTGAACCCGGAGATCCAGATGTGTCAGAATACTCTGTCCCTCATAGCCCAGAGAGACGTTCCGGCAGGCGATGAGGTCAGTTTTCTCCATGCTCCGCCTCCTGTTCCGCGCACAGGGCGCAAAGTCCGGTCAGCACCGTCTGCCGGGGGTCCACCTGAAAGCGGTGCTCCGCCGCCAGGTGCTGATAGAGGGACCGGAGCTGAGGGCAGTCCAGATGCTCGACCCGGCCGCAGGCGGCGCAGCGCAGAAGAAAACAGGCCTGCCCCGCGTCCCGCCGGGGGCAGTACTGATAGAGAGCGCCGGTCTCTGTGGTAATTCTGTGGACGGTCCCGGTCTCCGCCAGACGTTCCAGCTGGCGGTAAATGGTGGCCAGGCCCACGGGACAGCCCTCCCGGCGAAGGGCGTCTGCCAGCTCCGGCGCGGCGACGGGACGCTCCCCCCGGCGCTCCAGGACCTGAAGCACGGCCTGACGCTGTTTGGTGGTATAGGGCATCATACGCCTCCAATATGAAAATGAGAATTATTTTCATATTATAGCCCTGAGGGGAGAAAAGTCAAGAGGAAAGTGGGCGCGGGGCGTGTCCCCTCACACATGATATCAGGGAGACCGAGGTGCAGGGGCAGGCTCTGTTCTGCCCCGTTTTGACAGACAGCGGCCTTGCTGTTGTTTGAAAAGCGGGATGTACCGGTTTTCAACAGTGCCGGATATATCAGGGGGAGGAGGAACAGGGGGCGCTGTCCCGTGCTGTTTTTCGGAAGCGCCAAGGGAGACGGGCAGAGCACAGCGGGTTTGTTGAAGAGAGGGCAGGAGGAGCGGTTTTTAGAAAAGGTTGATGGAACAAAGTAAAGTTTGCTCCATCGAGTCTGGTTCTGACAAAAGAAACGCGATCCACCATCTGTGTCCCCTCGTTCTGCGTTTCCTGAAAGAAAGCTGGCCCCGAATCCAGCCGGGCAAATCGGGGCCGAACAGCGAAAAACTCCCGCCGGAACACAGTTTCCAGGAAAGCCGGAAACGGAGCATCGGCGGGAATTTCTGTGCGGTCTGTTACGGACAAAAGGACGCCGTCTTGCGCAGAATGCGTGGGGAGGCGGGCCGGTATGCCGTTCTTACTTCAAACGGAACGCGGCCACCAGGTTCTTGAGGAGGCTGGCCTGGGAGGAGAGCTCCTGGCTGGCGGCGGCGCTTTCCTCGCTGGTAGCAGAGTTGGTCTGCACCACGCTGGAAATCTGGTCGATTCCCTCGGTAACCTGGCTGATAGCAGTGGTCTGCTTTTCCACAGCCTCTACCACGATGGACATTCGGGACGTGACGCCGCCGGCACTGACACTGGTGCGGTCCAGGGCCTGGGTTACCTCGTTCACCACATTGCTGCCCTCGGCCACTGCGGCAATGGAGCTTTCGATCAGGTCCTTGGTAGCTTTGGCGGCTTCGTCGGACTTATTGGCCAGATTGCGAACCTCATCGGCAACCACGGCGAAGCCCTTTCCGGCGGTTCCGGCCCGGGCCGCCTCCACGGCGGCATTCAGGGCCAGAATGTTCGTCTGGAAGGCAATATTCTCAATGGCGGCAATGATTTTGCTGATTTCCTCGGAGGAGCGGGAGATTTTGCTCATCGCCACGTTGAGCTGCTTGACATATTCCATGCTGACGCCCAGCTGGCCGCCGGCCTGTTCCACAAACTGACCGGCTTCCCCTGTGGCCTGGGCGGTCCGTTGGGCGTTTCCGGAAATGTCGTTGATGGTGGCTGAGAGCTCCTGCACGGAGCTGGCCTGCTCTGTGGCCCCCTGAGCCAGAGCCTGAGCGGTATTGGATACCTGCTCGGCGCCGGCGGATACCTGTTCGGCGCTTCTGCGAATCTGGCTCATGGTTTCGTTCAGCTTGGACTGAATGCTGTTCAGGGAGACCTTGATAGACATAAAGTCTCCTACATATTCCTGCTGGGCGGAGGCGGTCAGGTCTCCGGAGGAAATAGAGTCCAGTATGGAGGCGATTTCACCGATGTAAGACCGGAGACGCCGGATGGTTCTCTCGAAAATAAGGGCTAACTGACCCACCTCATCGTTGGAGCGAACGGCGATGATGCTCTCCTCGCCGCTGGTCAAGCCCAGATTGCCCTGTTCCAGGCAGCTGGCCACCCGGGTAATCTCGGCCAGGGGATTGGAAACGGTCTTTTTCAGGTACGCCGTTAGGAAAAAGATACATACAACAATGACGGCAAGGCTTACCAGGGAGGACCAGATTACCGTCATAAAAATCTGGTGGTTTGCATCCGCGGAAGAGATGCCTGCAAAGATGAGACCGTTAACTGCCCCGGCGGCGTCTCTGGTGGGAACATAGGAACACAGATATTCCTCATTCAGAATGGTTGCGCGGCCAACATAGCTCTGTCCCTTTTGCAGTACAATTTCAGCCAGATCAGAGGACAGGGTGGTGCCTACGGCCCGCTGCCCGTTCTGAACTACAGTGGTGTAAGCCCGAGTATTTCCCTCGAAGATGGTAAACTCGCAGCCCATGCGGCTTTTCAGATCATCCAGCATCTGATTGACATCCTCTGTGCCGTCGGACTGGCTCAGGATGTAATCCAGCATATTGGTGCCATTGGTGCAGCGCTGTTCCAGCATCCCGGCTGCCAGGGAACGGAACATGATTACGCACATGCCCACGGCGAAAACAACGGATATCATTTGCATGATAACTACCACATTGCCTACCTTTTTGCCGATGCGGGTCTGCTTTCCTTCCGGTCTCTTCTTTGAAAACTCAATTTTTGTCATAGTCGCTTACTCCGTATGTCTGTCAGATTTAGAAATTGGCGTACAGCCATCTAGTTTATTATACTGGAGGGCGATTATTTTTGCAAGACCTTTTTCACAAGACCTTTTTCCATCCGGAGGTGTTCGCTCACGCGTTTTATCAGGCGTCGCCGGTCCCTGCATAAAATCTCCGAAAGGAACCCAACGAAGTGATTCACAGCGGAATGCGACGAAATTTCCGCCATACCGCATCGGTTTCCCCTGCAATCCGTCAGGATTGCCGCAGGCTGCGAACGATCTCCCTGTCTGGAAGAAAACATCCTCGCCCACCCGGCATCCACCGGCTGTGAATACAGGCTCTAAGAATGCAGCTCCGAACTGACACTGCGATTGCAGTACCTTCACATTTACTTGGCTCTGCTTTCACGGACGAGTCATCCGCTGGTAAGGTTTTGGTGCGTAAGCATTTTTCTTCTTCTCCCGTGAAAATCTGCCCGGTCTGCGCATGACACGAAACGGACTCTCGGGCTGTTGGTATGGCCGCGCTGTTTCAGGAGGCGCCACAGTGCCATCGGGCCGAGCTGCGGATCACGGCGGCGCATATCCTGGATCAGCTTCAGCGCTGCCGCTGTATGCTGGTTTGGGTGACGGTGAGGACGCCGGGACCGGCAGACCGGAGACTCCACACTCCCATCCCGGCGGGCCCGCCAGAAATACTGCAGTTCACCTCATATTTCATCTGGGACTGCCTGTATGCCATGTCCTGTGTTATACTTTTGCCCATGAAGGATGCGGCCCTCTCTCGGTTATGTTTTGTGTGAACACATAACTTTAACCGATTTGGCCGCATCCTTCTGCCTTTTTGCATGATGCCCAATTGTATTGTACTCCTGCAATCCATTTTTAGGTGCGTTGCCGTGTGAAGAAATCTCTGAGCGGCAGGATGCCGTACAATGAAAAGGATACCAGACTTCAATTGAACGCCTCTATCCTATAGTTTGGGCTGGATTCCATGCAGATCCTGTCTTAGCTCCTGGCCACGCCGGATTTCCGGGCGGCCTCGGCCACGGCCTTGGCCACAGCGGGACCCACCCGCTTGTCAAAGGCCTTGGGAATGATGTAGTCGGCGTTCAGCTCCTCGTCGGAGATCAGCTCCGCCAGGGCCCGGGCGGCGGCCATTTTCATCTCCTCGTTGATGTCGCTGGCCCGGACGTCGAAGGTCCCCCGGAACACGCCGGGGAAGGCCAGAACGTTGTTGATCTGGTTGGGGAAGTCGCTGCGGCCGGTGGAGATGACCGCCGCGCCGCCGGCCCTGGCCTCGTCGGGGAAAATCTCCGGCGTGGGATTGGCGCAGGCGAAGACGATGGCGTCCCTGTTCATGGTTTTCACCATGTCTGCGGTGACGGTGCCCGGGGCGGAGACGCCGATGAACACATCCGCGCCCACCAGGACGTCGGCAAGGGAACCGGCCTTCTTTTCCAGGTTTGTCACCTGGGCCATTTCCTCCTTGATCCAGTTCAGACCCTCACGGCCCTGGTAAATGGCGCCCTTGCGGTCGCACATGGTGACGTTTTTGAAGCCCGCGGACAGCAGCAGCTTTACGATGGAGATGGCGGCGGCGCCCGCGCCGGAGGTGACCACCTTCACGTCCTCCTTTTTCTTCCCCACCACCTTCAGTGCGTTGGTCAGGCCCGCCAGGGTGATGATGGCGGTGCCGTGCTGGTCGTCATGGAAGATGGGAATATCGCACTTTTCCTTCAGCTTCCGTTCAATCTCAAAGCAGCGGGGGGCGGCGATGTCCTCCAGGTTGATGCCGCCGAAGGACCCGGACATCAGATAGACGGCGTTGACAAACTCGTCCACGTCGTGGGTCTTCACGCAGAGGGGGAAGGCGTCCACGCCGCCGAAGGCCTTGAAGAGGACGCATTTGCCCTCCATGACGGGCATACCGGCCTCGGGGCCGATGTCTCCCAGGCCCAGGACGGCGGAGCCGTCGGTGATGACGGCGCAGAGGTTGTGCCGCCGGGTGAGCTCATAGCTCTTGCTGATGTCCTTCTGAATCTCCAGGCAGGGCTGGGCCACGCCGGGGGTGTAGGCCAGGCTCAGGTCGTCCTTGGTCTCCACGGGGACGGTGGCGATAACCTCGATTTTACCCTTCCACTCGCCGTGGAGCCGAAGGGATTCCTTTGCGTAATCCATTATGCGTTTGCTCCTTTCGGTAAAATCCTCGGCAGCGTAGAGCCGCCGTAGGGCATGGCCAGAACCGACGCCTCCGGTCCCAGTTTTTCAAAGGCTCTGTCCAGGGCGGATTGGGCGTCCGGCTGAGGCGTCAGGAAAATGGAGCGGACAAAATCGTCCGTCATCTCCGAGACCAGATAGATGTCCGCCTTCTCCAGGGTCATGGCGATGGCGGCGGCCTTGTGACCGCCCAGCTGGAAGTCCCGGCCAATTCGTTCGATCATGGCCTGGGGAGAGGGCGAGGTGGTCATCCACTCCGTAAAAACCCGCTCCCCTAGGCCCTCCCGGCAGGAACCGATGAGGATGATCACGCCCCCCGGCTTTACCGCGTGCCGTGCGTTGTCCAGGGCCTTCTGGGTCTGGTACAGGTTCAGATCCTTGGGGGTGCCGCCCTGGCTCACCAGCACGATGTCCGCCGGCTCCGGCAGGTCTTTTAAGTAGAGGGCGTCCAGGAAGGCACAGCCCGCCCGATGGGCCTGGACCGGGTGCCCCGCCGCGGCCCGGAGAATCTCCTTGTGCTCACTGAGTACCACGTTGAGGATAAAGTCAATGCCGCAGACGGCCCCGGCCTCCTCAATGTCGCGCCGGATGGGGTTGTCCTCCAGGGCTCCGGCCCGGGCCCCCGGGAGAACCATCATGGAGTGGTTCCGCTGGATGGCCTCCCGGTTGGAGACGCCGGGCATCAGGGCCTTGGCGCCGCCGGAGTATCCGGCAAAGTAGTGGTATTCGATGTTGCCCAGGCAGATTCGCCGGTCCGCCTCCGCCACCGTCCTGGTGATGTCCACCGGCGTCCCGGTGGATGTGACGCCCATGCGGACGCAGTCCGAAGGGTCGCTGTCCACACAGGCGATCTCATGCCAGACCCGCTCTCCGGCCAGATGGCGCATCTCCTCTGAGTTATGGCGGCGGTGGCTGCCCAGGGCAAAGACCAGCGTGATGTCCGAGGCGCTTGCCCCGGCGGCGTACAGCTCCTCCAGCAGGGGCGGCATCACCGTCCAGGTGGGCATGGGGCGGGTGATGTCGCTGGTGACGATGGCGATCCGCTCCCCAGGCTGGACGATCTCCCGCAGGCGGGGGGAGCCGATGGGCTCCGCCAGGGCCCGGCGGACCTCTGCTTCCCCGGTCAGGCCGGCGGGAACCTCATTGGCACGGAGAACGCCCAGGAGGTTCTTCTCGGGGACCTGAACCTCCTGGAAGCCGTCCCCCAGGCCAAAGCGAAGATTGATTTTGCCCGGCATGTTCAGACACCGGTCCAGCCCGCCAGGTTGAGCACAAAGATGCACACGGCGGAGAAGCCGATGAGGCACAGGGCATAGGGAACCGCGTACCGCATCCACTTGGAGTACTTGGTGTTGGACAGGATCAGGCCGGTGGCCAGCACGGAGGAGACGGGGGTCAGGAAGTTGGTCAGGCCATCGCCCAGTTGATAGCAGGTGCAGAGAATCTGACGGGTGATGCCAAGGATGTCAGCCACGGGCATGAACAGGGGCATCAACAGGGGCACCTTGGCCGGGCCGGAGGGCATTATCAGATTGAAGAGCGTGGTGAAGAGGAACATGCCGATGGCGGAGAAGCCGGCTCCCATGCCCTGAATCAGGACCAGGGCGGCGTGGGCGATGGTGTTGATGATCTGCCCGTCGGACAGCACCACACTGATGAGTTTGGAAAATCCAATCAGCAGACACACAGGGCCCATTTCTGCCGCACCTTTACAGAAACGCTTGGACCAGTCATTCGGAGTGAAGCGGAAGACCAGGCCCAGGAGCACGGCGTCCACAAAGCCCAGGCCGATCAGCCACTCAAATCCCCAGCCGGACTTGGCGGAGCCGACAGCGTAGATGACAAAGGGAACCAGCATCATAATCATGCCGATGACGGATGAGGTCTGAAGCTGGACGGGCTTGGAAGTATCGACCTCCTGGCCGTTCTCCATAGTCAGGATTTCTCCAGCAATGCTCTTGGAGGGATCCCGGGACACCTTGAGGGCATAGCGGGTGTTGTACCATGCGGTAAAAATGGTAAAGACGATCCAGAGGAAAATTCTGACCTTGACACCGGAGATTGCCGGAATGCCGCACATTTCCTGACACATTAAAATCATCAGCACCGTGGGACCAACGGCTTGCGCAGTAATATAGGGCAGATAAAAGATGGCCATAGCGGCAATCCCGTCCAGCCTGGTTCGTCTGGCCAGCAACATGCCGCAGGCAACAAAGGTAATCAGAGAATCTTGGCCTGCCAGTCCGCCCAGCAGGGACATGATGACGGAGATTAGGGGGATCAGGATGGTCAGGCTCTTATCCTGGAATTTGTGGAGAGACCAGTCCACAATATTTTCCACCGCGCCGGAAGAAATGAGAACCGTAATCATGCCGCCGATGATAAACAGCAGTGCAAAAGTGGTTCCCATAGAGTCAATTGCACCGGTGAGCTTTACCATAGCGCTCCAGGGGCTTACCGGAGTGTTTTCCACGTAGTGGAAGGAGTCGGCAATCACGTAGCCGTTTTCGTCGTAGTCATACTGTCCCGCCGGAACGATGTAGCTGAGGGCGCAGGCCAGCAGGACCAGCGCAATCAGCAAGACCATTACGTGGGGAAATGCCAGCTTGGTTTTTTTCTTTTCCATAGTATTTCTCCCTTCAACATCTGCGGCTTTTACCGCTTTTTCACACATCGTAAACCGGCTCGCCGCCCACCGGGTTGGCATGGCCGTCGAAATGCTTGATCCGGGGCTCCGCCGCCGAATAGAGCGGCCAGTCCTCCGACGGTGCCTCGCCCCGGAAAAAGCGGCCCCAGGCATCCTGAATCACGGCGGTCAGACGTTCCATCTCCCCCCGCTCGCCTCCGGCCAGGAAGGGCGCGTCCCAGGCGTCCAGATTGCCGAAGAGGAAGGGCAGCTCCAGGCAGTGGCAGGCGTTGTAAATGGACTCCGGCGCGGACCAGTCAAATTGGTACTTCCAGACCGGGCAGCCGCCCTCTGCTGCTTCCCGTGCGAACAGGGCGCCGGGCAGGTCATAGCGCAGACGCTGTCCCCGCTTCAGCGCCGCCAGGGACTCCGCATCCCGGGCGGTGGAGAAGGCATGGGTCTCCTCCCGTGTGAAGCCGATCATGACCCGGATGTGCCGCCGGGCGGCCATCTCCGCCGCCCGGCGGGCCGTCTGCTCCGGGGTGTGCCAGCCGTCCATCACCGGCTTGAAGTACATGCCCTGGTGCTTGGCCCTGATGTCCTCAGGAACCTGTGCGGCAGCCCGGAGAAGCTCCTCCGTGGAGCAGCTCTGGAGCTGTTCCAGAACATCGGGGGCCTCCGGCGGGATGCCCAGGCCAGCCAGCACCGCCCGGCCCGCCTCACAGGCGTCCGCCAGCAGATGGTTTCCCCGGCCCAGGGAGGCGCTTTGCAGCACGATCTGGCTGAACAGGCCTGCGCTGTCCTCCCGGGAAAGAATGTGGGCGATGGCGTTGCCCCCCGCCGACTGGCCAAAGACGGTGACCCGGCTGGGGTCTCCGCCGAACTGGCGGATGTTCTCCTGGACCCACTGGAGAGCCAGCATCTGATCCTCAATGGAGAGGGCCCGGTCCGCCACGCCTTCGGCGCAGAGGAAGCCGAAAACCCCCAGGCGGAAGTTGATGTTGACTACCACCACGTTTTGGCTCCTGGCCAGGGCAGCCCCGTCGTACCAGGGGAGATCCCCGCCGCCGTAGCAGTTGGCTCCGCCGTGGAACCAGACCGCCACCGGCAGACTGCCCTCTGCAGAGGGGGTACTGACCGCCAGGGTCAGGCAGTCCTCGCTCTGAGGCAGCGTCACGGGTCCCATGGGCTTATCCAGGTCCGAGGGATCCTGAGGGGGCACAAAGCCCCGCTTGGCGGCGTCCAGCACTCCCACCCAGGGCTCCGGCTTTTCCGGCGGGCGGAACCGCAGTCGGCCCGTCGGGGGTGCGGCGTAGGGAATCCCGTGGAAGTGGAGAATCCCATCCTCCAGACAGCCCCGCACGGCGCCAGCCTGTGTTTGTACGCAGTTGTTCATTCATCCCATCCTTTCGTAATTGATTCGCTCTTTCGCCTTTTCGCCTTTAGTATAGGAGCTGAGACGATGCAAGTCAAGAGCGAGAGGAAGGCAGATTGGAAATTCTCCGTTTTTGACAATTTCACCCTGGTTAACTTGACTGTTTTGCCAGCTTGCGGTACACTGTAGGGGAGACCTGCGGCAGGGAGAGAGGGGAGCATGGATATGGCGGGAGAGTACAGGATCAAGAAAATATCCGCGGCGGATCAGGTGTATGACCAGCTGCGCCAGCTGATTACCAACGGAACCTGGAAAGCCGGGGAGAAGATTCCCACGGAGGGGCAGCTGGCGGAGGAGTTCGCGGTCAATCGGCTGACGGTGCGGGTAGCCCTCCAGCGGCTGCAGGCCATCGGGCTGCTGGACATCCGGGTGGGCAGCGGCACCTATGTAAAGGAATTTGATATGTGCGGCAATATCCAGGAGCTCTCCGCCTTTTACATGGACGCCACATCCCCGCAGGATGCGCTGGAGTACCGCTATGTCATTGAGATGGAATGCGCCCGGCTGGCGGTGGAGCGCCGGACGGAGGAGGATCTGGCATCCTACTGGCGCCAGTATGAACAGATGGAGAACCACATGGCGCGCTACTTCCGGGCGGAGACCCCCGCGTCGGCGGATCAGGAGCTGGTCCTCCAGGCGGATATGAGCCTGGAGATCCACACGATTCTCTGCGCCATGGCCCACAACGCCCTGCTGAACTACGCCTTCGCCATCGCCAAGGCCCCGCTCCGCCAGCTGATGCTGCAGAACGTCGTCCGCCGGATGGTGGATTTCGAGACCTCTTCCCATTGGATGCAGCACTATGCCAGGCTCCATGACTGTATTCGGGAACGGGATTTGGAGAATACGCTGGCCTGTCTGAAAAAGATTATGAGCAGCGGTGTGCCTTCGGAGCAAGGATCCCCTTTCTGCGAATGACAGGGGCGGCTCCGGAAGAACACAAAAGGCAAAACCCGGCATCCTTACGGACGGCCGGGTTCTGCTTTTTTGTATGATTTATTTTGAAACAGCTGACTGTAGAAACCTTCATAATGGCCTTACTTCCTTAAATCTGGACAAAAGCAGGTTTTTCTGTTGCGCCATCGTTTTCAAAATCTCCTTACTGCTCTTGAGGCTGGCTTCTTTTGCTCGTGTCGAATCCGCAGCACGCTTTCCCCAAGCAAACGGCAGCGATTTGCTCAAATTGGGCCGGGGTGTTCAAACCGCAGGCACTACTCCAGAGGTATTCCAAGCCTTTTCGCTCGCACCAGCCAGCGTTCCAGCCGTTTTAACGCGGCCTTGCGGCTGCGCTGGGCAGGCGGAATTTTGTCCCACACAGTTGCGCAGAAGCCGTGCAGGGCGGCGACGTTAGGGTAATCACGGCAGGCGGCGGACTGCCGCCCGGCGGCCCACCCGACAGCGGCGTCGCTTCCCCATACCACAAGCTCCATTCCCAGCCGGTCGAACCACTCATGGGGCATGAAGCAGACCTGATAGCTTGGCCGCCGCTCCAATGTCCGGCGTATTTCGTCCAGCTGCTCTGCCAATCCCCGGGTACTGAGATAAAGCCGTCTGCCGCAGATTTCGCTGAAAGGGCGGCAGAGATGCCGTGCGCCATCAATTGCCTCATCGATCATGTCCTCGCAGAAGATGTGGAATGTCCGCGTTTCAGGGCTTTGCTCCCGCAGCGTGCGCGTCAGCATCCAAAACTGTTCCTGGAGAAGCGTTTTTTCCTCCGGACGAAGGCATAAATGCTGTGAGAGGCGGTCAAAGTCGATCCCGAGATCGGGAAATTTTCCCAGCAGATATACGGCGCTCTCCCTGCCGGAAGGCCCGCCGTGAAGGAAATTTGCCGGGCGCTGAAAAAAGCTGTAGCAAACCCGCTGCCCTGCATGCTCCAGATGGCGGTCGAAGAATTTCTCAGCCTTTGCGACTGCTTCCGGCTTCTGATGGATCATCGCTTTTAGTATGCTGTTCTCAATGCAAATCTGCATCATGAGACTGCCGCGCAGCCCGAACAGAATGCTTCCGCGCTCTAAGACACGAAAGTCGTCATAATAAAAGCTCTGTACACAGCCCGTAAAATGTTCACGCAGCCAGGGCCCACAGACAAGGGCCACATCGCTGGCCCGGTAGTTTGTGCGCAGGACCACCTGAAGACGCTTGCCGCGTTTAAAAATGGCCCGCAGCTTTTCCAGCAGAATGCCGCTGCAGCCCGCGTCCTGCGTCAAAAGCTCCAGTCCCTCTGAGCAGAAGAATATCATTTGACCGGAGCCGGGCTGCGCCAGAACATAGTCGAGAAATTCCTTGAACAGCCCACGCACCGACCGGCCGCCGGAAAAAGAGGCCGCGTCCGCCGGCCAGAGACGCCCGTTTCCAGCCCGCCCCTTTTTCTGCTAGGACAACAAAATCTCAGCCTGCTCCTCCCGCGGTCCCCCGCCTTCTCCCAGCCATTGCTCCAAAAGCTGCCCGGCTGTCAGTCCCTGGGCAAGCCCCAGCGGAAACACCCGGGCCATGAGCGCCGTCACTTCGTTTTCGTGGACTCGAAGGAAATATTCGCTCAGACGCCTTCACCAGGGAGTCCCCTTGGCTAAGGGACGGGCGCCTGTGCGCCAGCGGGAAATGAGGGAGAGGTCCGCTCCCAGCCCCTGGTGGAGGTCGTTTGGCGTAACATGGGTCACGTTCATCAGCAGGGCAAGATTGGTTGTCCAGTCCTTCATCGTTGATATCACCTACTGCAATAGATTTTGGATCAGTGCGCGTCCGGCATCGCCTTCTCCGGAGCGGAAAGAGGAGGAAGGCTCTGGCGCACTGAAATAGGTCATATCACAAAAACCGCCTTAAACGAGCTGAAAGAGCCAATTTAAGGCGGTTTTTGATTATCTCTTATGGCTGACGCTGTGTTCCTCCGCTTTCGCCTTCCTCCTTCTGCTCCGGCAGCAGGGTCCCAAGCGTATCGGAATACATACTGGGGTCCAGGCCTTGATAGGGGGAGGCGTTATCGGCCGGCGTGAGCTCCAGGAACCAGCCCAGGATCTGCGGGCCGGGAATACGGATGTAGAAATAGTTCGAGGTGCTTCCAAAATAGGCGGATTCGCTTTGGCTCTTGCTGGAGCCGGCGGTATGGGCACGGAAGCCAAAGATGCCGCCGCTTCTGGCGTCGCTCTGCTCCATGTATTTGCGGTTGGACTTGGACTCGTCCTGACTGCACTGTATGCGGATCGTGACATCCTTGGCGATGACGAAGCCGGTGGGGAAAGCGGGCAGGACATAGCTGAGCTGCTTCGTTTCTCCGTCCACCTCCGCGTCATAGGTGACCAGCGACTTCAGGCGGGCACCCGCGTTCATTCCCGCGGCGCTTGCGTCCTGGATGTCGTCCTTCGTCAGGCCCTTGCTCACCCGGATATCCGCCAGGCGGAAGTAGTTGTCGCTGAGCTTGAAAATAGTGGGATTGAACCAGCCGCCGCGGTCAATGGCCACCTTCTTGATGCGAAAGCCGATCTCCAGCTTTTTGTTCAGTTCTCTCTTATTTTGTGATTCGTTGGAGCTCTGGGTGGAACGGGACCTGCCTGCCGACCAAAACCATCCGCCCAGGTTCCAGCTGCTTTGGCTGGAACTGGATGAGGTGCTGTTGCTGGAAAAGCTCCCAGACTCATCGCTTTTGATGATCACGTCGGTGAAGTTTTCGTCCTGGGTTTCGTCGGAGGCGGTCAGAAGGGACGCGTCGGGCATCTCCGCGTTTCCGGTATCGCTTTGGGCAATGGTGCCGGTGACAAGAGGAGCAAGGAAGTCCAGATCCGCCTGCACAGTTTGAATCTGTTCTTCAATGCGCTTCCTTTGAAGAGCCATGTCCCGGACCTTGGCCTCGGAGAAGGCTATGCGGGCGTCGTTGGAATTTTTGATTTTTTGCAGCAGCTCCTCCTGGGCCTGGCAGGCTTTTACAACGTTGTCGACAGCTTCGCTGCTGATATCCTGCAAGAGGCTGTAGATCCTCTTCTCCGTACCCTCCAGCTTTCCTTCTTTGGCGCTGCGGGTCTTTTGGATCACCTCCTGCACCTTGGTGAAGGGGTCGGCCGTGTTCTTATAAATGCCGATGACCGCCTTGACCGCCGAAACCGCGCCGGAGCCATATTGAGAGATCAGCTCCTGCTGTGACTGCGAAAGCTCCCTGCGGCTGTTTTCCGCCTCGTTTTCCCGCCGCGCCCGCTCTTCGGGGGAAATATCTATGACCACCTGTTCGCTGAGCTGGGCCTGCAGGCTGCGCAGGCGCTGCTGCTTGGCGCGGTATTCCGCCACGAGGCTGTCGGTGGCCATGGTCAGATCCTTGGGGCTGAGGTTGGGGCGCAGGGCCTTGAACCAGTCGCTGGGCTGGAACTGGACCGGATAGATATCGGTGGACCCGTCCAGGGAGCGGCGCAGGCTGGAGCGCATTTTCTGCTTCGTATTTTCCAGGGCCTCGGAGGGCGACGCGACGTTGAGAAATCCCAGAAGGGTCAGCACCTCGTGGTAATGTCCCCGCACCACGGCGTCGTTATAGAAATTGCTGAGTTTTTCCTCCTGCACCAGTCCCTCGCTGGAAAGCCATTTGGCATATCCGTCCAGATCGTCCTTGGCCCTGTATGCTTCATAGACCTCGTTTTTCTTGCTGTACCACTCATTGCGCCGCTCCAGAAACTCGTCGTAGAGTTCCCGGGCCATCGCCATACGGGACATGGTCCTGACCTCGCCCCGCACCTCGTCCTTCACAGGGGCCAGCAGCCATTCCCGCAGATTCTTCTGGTCGCTGACGAAGCTCTTGAGGGCTTCCAGCCGGGGCACATAGTTGTTGATAACCGTGTCGAAGACTGTGGAGAGGCGTTCGCCGTTCGTACCCTGCACCACGGGGGAGAGGTCATAGAGCTGGTCGCTGAGCAGGAATTCCCGCTCCTGCACGGTGTAGGGCTTGGTCAGGGTGCTGTAGCAGTCATCGGTGTTGTATTCGTAGTCCTTGGCATTCAGCGGGCGGGCGGGAAATTCCATGGCGAAAAGCTGGCTGCCCGCCCCCAGAAGCTGGTTTACGTTCCGATAGATCAGGCTCATCACATCGTCGCTGGAGCTTTCCATCAGGGATTCCAAAGTGCTTTTTTTATCCATTGCGAAACTCCTTTCCGGTTTCCGGGCCGTTTCTTTTTTATATCTCGGGCAGCACGTTCAGCATCTTGCTCAGGAACGGGCCTTCGAAGGTCAGCGCCTCCAGGAACATCCGGGGTATCTGATTGCGGTCGAGCTGGATAGCGTGCTTCAGATCCTCTGATAGCACGGTCTGCGAAACCTTTTCTAAACATGCTTTTCCGGCGTCATAGGACTTCCATACCGCCTCCATCCAGCTTTTGACGCAGAGGGGATAGCCAGCCAAGGGCTCCAGCTGGTCGGGCCCGGAACACATTTGAATCCGCTCAAAGATGGCAGAGGGAAAATTCCAATTGTCGCCCCGGCCAAAATGAGCAGCGCTGGCGGGGGTTCCGTTTGCCCACATAAAGATGCTGCATGGGATACAGGAGGCCACCTTGCAGGTATCCGCGCTCAGGGCCAGCTCCATGTTTACCTTGCTGGTGTCGGCGTTTCCAGCGTAATGGATAATGGACTGCGTCATGCCGTGTACGCTGCCAAACAGCTTTTTGTTTTCCGTACTTTTGGGTGCGGCCGTGCTTATGGGACGGGGATCCGCCTGATAAAGGAGGGAGCCTCTCTTCTTTTGACGGGAACCGTCTTTAAATTCCGTCTGAAGAAAATCCTGTACCGCCTGGGTAACCTCAAGAGCATTTTGGTAAGAGGCTTCCACTTCCGGGGTAAACTCTCGATATCCCGGCGCATAGCAGTACAGGATCGAAGGATCCAAAAGCTCTGCCTTGCAGTCCGCGGAGAGGAGTCCCCCGATATAAGCGCCCCGCAGCGGAATATGCTTGCCGCTGTTCACCTCCTTTTCCAACCGGTTCATAAGATCGCGAATATCCCCAACCACATCGCCTTGCAGTTTCTCGCGGCCCGTACGTCCCAGAATGACCGGTTGAAGAGGTTTATCACTGGAAGATTGCGTTTGGAATGAAATGTTAACGCCCAGATTCGCAAGCTTTTTCCGCAGCTGCTCATGCCTGGCATCCTCTCCGGCGTCATCCTTTCCGTCGTGAAAAACGATGTAGGATTGATCTTTTGCAATATCCATAAATCCAAGTGCAATGATTGCGCAAAGGGCGCCGGCCTGTGCCGACGTGTCAAAGATGGACATAATCGTTCCTCCTGTTTTTTTGTCGGTTCCATCCGTTGTTTTCAGGATAAAAAAGATTTTTGCATCCGTCAATTCCCTAAATTTCTGTCAAAATTTTGCCATTCGCAGCAAAATTTGTCAAAAAATTGACATCTGTTTGAACCCTGCCGCAAAGCGATGGCTTTACATGGCGGGGGGAGCTTAAGGGGGAAGTATGGCTGCAAGGCGTGGTGCGCAGGGCCTTTTTTATAGCAATCCAATAAGATAGCAGGGTATTGACTTGAGGTGAAGAATGTTATCAGAAGGTGACAGCTATGCTGCACAACGAGGCGGGAAGACTACTGGGATGTATTGTGTAAAGGGTGATTTCACCACTCAAATACACATTGGCTGGCGGCTCATTTGTGGCAGAATGTTGCAGGCCAGAAGGGCGGTGATCGACTAGCAGGAGGGAACCGAAGCGGGAGCGTCTGGGCTTGGCCTGGGCGCTCCGTTCTCTTTGCCGCCCCTCTCGAAGAGCGCACTTACTCACCACCCGCAAGCGGGCGGTGGTACTGCCTGCGGCAGTCGTGCGCTCTCCGAGGGGCGGCCCGCCGGGTGTCCCATCCCTGCCCAGTATGGACAGGTCAGCAGACGCCACCGGCGGCTTGTGCATCGAGCGGAGCTGCGCCGATGCACTGGGGGCTTGGGGGCCATCAGCCCCCAACAAGCTGTGCCGGGTATATACCGGGGCATTGCTTGCTATTACTATCAACGCCCATAATGAGAGTTGAAAGCCGCTTGCGTTGGTGGTATACTTTATTGGTATTGATTCAGCAAATCGGGACTCGGCCATACAAGGCAAAAGGTACATAACGAAAGGAGTAATCCATGACTGAGAATGGACATCGTAAAGCTGCCCTGCGTGCCAAAAGAAACAATCAAATTATTTTTGCGGTTTTCACCTGCTTGCTGCTTATTGCCGTATTCGCATTGTGTGTAATTAAGTACCAACATACATTTTCAAAATCTAAATGGGATGCAAGCAAGGGAGATCGCTATAAAATCGTTAACGATATGTTAGACTCATACCAACTTATTGGCATGAGTGAATCTGATGTTATTCAATTATTAGGGGAAGAAGATAGCAACGAGCAAACGTCGTTCAAAATTAGCAAGCAATACTTCCCGCCGGATTCTACGCTTGTCTATTACCTGGGAGTTGATTTCGTGGATGATAATTGGTTGATTCTCTCTATAAATGGCGATGTCGTAACAGAATATTACCTGGACGTAACTTAATGATTTTCTGTTTATCGGGGGATTTCATCTTTTGGGTGAAATCCCCCTTGACAAATGCTCTCTTGGTACAGGCATATGAACAGACTCACGATGCGCAGACAGCGGCAAAGTGTTTCCGGGAAGGAACTGCACGGCGGCTTTCGGGGACCGTTTGCTCCATACGGCTGTTCCAAGTGTCCGGCGGATCACGGCAAGCTGGAAATCAACCCGAAACGGCCCCGGTGGTCACGGAGATATTCGCCCTGCGTGTGCAGGGGGTGGGGGACACAGGAATTGCCCTCCTGCTCAACAGGCGCGGCGGATGATCTGAAAACGCCGAACCTGTTCAAGAAACTGATCTGCCGCGCTGACTGCGGCAAGGCAATGAACCGCCGCCACCTTTAGAACCTGTATTCACAATCGCTGAACGCCGTCTGAGCGGTCTTTTTTCCGTCATATTGCGTCGTTTTCCCCTGCCATATGTCAGTATCGCCGCGGAAAATCTCCTTGTCTGATGGGAAAAATCCTCGCCCATCCGACATTCCCCGGTTATGAATACAGGTTCTTATTCCAGAAACACCAGGGGCCGGCTCTACTGTTACAGTTATCGGTGCGTGGCCTCTCAAAAGCTGCCGGATGCCTGTACCTCCAAGAATCTGATGGAATCGGAGCTGCTGGCCGTTGTGTCCGGCGCCGTACACCGGCACATGGATACGATTGCGGCGTTGGAACAGCATGTGTCAAAGGAATATGCGCCCGAATCAGGTGAGAAGCGGCGCACCCTTGACCGCCAGATCACCCAGGTAAAGCAGGAGCAGGCC
Source organism: Oscillospiraceae bacterium (assembly GCA_910575505.1). Lineage (GTDB taxonomy): Bacteria > Bacillota > Clostridia > Oscillospirales > Oscillospiraceae > Oscillibacter. Next base: position 147,469 of record CAJTFK010000001.1, on the reverse strand, counting down.
CGCAGCCAGAACCTTCTGGACGGCTTGTATCAAAACATGGCGGATGGTATGCTGACCCGCGAGGAATACCTGTCCATGAAGGGTCATTATCAGAAGCGGTTTGATGACGCTACGCTGCGGCTGGATGATCTGAACAGCCAGCTTCAGCAGTTGGAGCGGTATGGTCCGTCCAACCCCATGTTTGCGGTCTGCCAGGCCGCTGCGGCGCCGGGTTTATCCTCTGTACCTGCACCTATGCCACCCGCCAGAAGCAGGATGAGGCCGCCTGGACCATGGGCATCTTCATGGCACAGGTGATGTAAAAACAGGACCGGCACACAGCAGGAGCGTCGGATTTTACGTCCGGCGCACATGCTTTGTTTCCGGGCCTTTTCCTGTGTGGGAGAGGCTGTGGGTCTTGACTGATTTCGTGCGGAAAAGGCATGCCGCAGCAGAGACGATCCGGTACTGAAACGGCACAGGCCAGTAAAGCAAAATCAAGCCAGAAAGTGCAATAATCCCCGGATATCGACCGATATCCGGGGATTATTGGAGCTGATGGTGGGAATCGAACCCACAACCTTCTCATTACGAGTGAGATGCTCTGCCATTGAGCCACATCAGCGTATTCAGTTGTTTGCGCCCGTTCTGGCAGCTATGAATCAGCGGCTCTGCCGGCTGAGCTGCACTGGCATGTTATTCACGTTTATGCTCTGCACCGGCCTCATTAGCAGCCGATGGTCCGCTGACAGCAAGCCCGCTGAACCGCACCGCTGCGTGAAAACATGGTTGCAGGGAAAGCTGGCTGCCTGAAGCGATTATCACTATACCACATTTTTTTCCCAGCGTCAACACCGATTTTAGCAGACGGCAGGATTATGTCCCGCAGGACGGCAGATCATATCAAGGCGCCTGTGCGGAAAGGGTTTCTCATAAGCATGAAAATTCCTGAACGCCTGGCAGGTGGACCGGCCTCTGCAAACCCTTTGCAGGGGCCGCTGTCCCCGGCGGCTTGGCCGCCAATGCTGGCGATTGCTGCGGACAGACGCCGTTCACATGGCCGGGACGGCGGTATCGCATACCGCACACAGTGCGCACAGCGCCGCGGGTCTTGCTTCCGGGGCCCGGTTCTGTTATCATACCTTCATAAAAAGGGAGGAGACGCAGATGGAGAAACAACGCTGTCACTGGGCTGACCCGAACTCGGAATTATATCTTGCCTACCATGACCGGGAGTGGGGCGTGCCGGAGCACGATGACCGAAACTTGTTTGAGATGCTGATTCTGGAGGGCTTCCAGGCCGGTCTGTCCTGGATTACCATTCTGAAAAAGCGGGAGGCGTTCCGCCGGGCCTTCGATGGCTTTGACCCCGCCATTGTGGCAGGATACGGTTCCGACAAGCTGGAGTCCCTGATGAGCGACCCCGATATCGTGCGGAATCGCAGGAAGATCGAGGCGGCGGTCACCAACGCGACTGTATTTCTGGAGATTCAGAAAGATTTTGGCTCCTTTGACTGCTATCTCTGGGGCTTTACAAAGGGACAGGTCATCTTGAACACGGACGACCAGGTCCGCGCCAGCTCCGAACTGTCCGACCGCATCTCTGCGGACCTGAAGCGCCGGGGGATGAAGTTTGTGGGGACGGTCATCATCTATTCCTTCCTTCAGGCGGTGGGTGTGGTCAACGACCACGAGACAGGATGCTGGCGCTATCCGCGTTAGGCGTCCGCCGGCCCCGGCGGGGCGGTTCCTCAAGGTGAAGTTTTTTTCGGAAATCTTTCCTCTTGTGTTACAGCTTTGCATAAAATATGGCAATTCCGTCCATACTTCCCTCAAACCTGAAATCAGCAGGCCTGCATAGCCCTTTTGAGCGTTTTGTTCCGGTTCTGCTGACCATATTGTGGGAGGGAATTTATCTGATGGACAACAAACTGAAAACCATTCTCAGCGGCACCGGTTTCTATGCCCTGCTGGCGGTCTGTCTGCTGGCGGTGGGTGTGGGCGGCTGGTTCATGCTCTTCCGGCAGGGGGAGACCGTCCCCGGTGTCCCGGAGCCCACGGTGGAAACCGGCGGCGTGCCGGACCTCTACGTTCCGGCGGAAGAGACCGTGGAGCCGGAGATTCCGGAGGAAGTCACGGAAACCGCTGCGCCGGAGCCGGTGGAGGTGGAGATCGTGCCCACCATGCCGGAGCTGCCTGTGGACTCCACTCCTGTGGCGGCGGTAGCCCCCAGGCTGGTGGTTTCGCCTCTGAACGGCGAGGTGCTGGCCGCCTTCTCCGTGGATGCGCTGGCCTATAACCCCACCCTGGAGGACTGGCGGATTCATGACGGTGTGGACATTGCCGCTCAGACCGGTTCCACCGTGCTGGCCGCCAGTTCCGGCACGGTTTCCGCCGTACTGGACGACCCCATGATGGGCACCACCGTGGTCATTGAGCATGACGGGGGCTATCAGACCACTTACTCCAATCTCCAGACCATTCCCACCGTGGAGGCGGGGGACGCCGTTTCCGCCGGCCAGATCATCGGCGCAGTGGGCGCTACGGCTGCGGCGGAAGCCGCCCAGAGTCCCCACCTTCATTTTTCCGTCAGCAAGAACGGGGAACTGGTGGACCCGGATGAGTTTCTGGATCGCTGACCGGACCCCTTCCGGCGGCGGACGCGGCAGAGGCGGGCCATTTCCTTTGGAATGGTCCGCCTCCGCGGCTTTCCGGGAAGGACATGCCCCAGCTTGTTGAGCAGCCGGCTGGAGTCCGGACACCGGATCCTTTGGCATGGCGGACCAGACGGAGGGGACCCTGGCATCCGCTGCATCCGGCATGGGCCTATTTCAGTACCCGTACCGCTTCCGGTATTTCAGCAGCAGCGCCGCCGCCATCACCGTCCCCAGCAGCTCCGCTGCGGGGGTAGCCAGCCACACGCCGGTGACGCCGCCCAGCAGGACAGGCATGATCTGGATACCGGCAACCGTGAACAGGAAGGACCGGGAGAAGGCCAGCACAGCAGACACCACACCGTTGGACAGGGCGGTGAACATACCGCTGGCAAAGACGTTCATCCCCACGAACAGCAGAGCAATGGAGCACAGGCGGTTGCCCGTCACCGCCAGCTCATACACCGGGCTGTCCGGCCGGGTGAAAATGCTCACCAGAGGCACCGTCGCCAGAACGGAGACCACCGTACACAGGACGGAGGCCCCGACGATAAACCGGACGCTGAAGGATACCAGCTTCTTCAGTTTCTCATGGTTCTGCTCGCCGTGGTAGTAGGAAATCATGGGGGCCACCCCGTAAGAGTAGCCTATGAACAGGGCGCTGACAAACATCAGTACATACATGATGATAGTGATGGCCGCCACGCCGTCCTCGCCTATGTACTTCAGCATGGCCAAGTTGAACAGCAGGGTGGTGATGCCGGATACCAGGGAGGTGGCCAGCTCCGACATGCCGTTGGTGGAGGCGTGGAACAGCACGCCTCCCCGGAAGACCGGCTTTTCAAAGTGGAGCAGATTGCTTTTCTTCCGGAACACCAGGAATCCCACCACGGCGGTGATGGAGTAGCCCAGGCCGGTGGCGATGGCCGCGCCCCGGATGCCCAGATCAAACAGGGAAATCAGGGCGTAGTCCAGAACGATGTTGGTCGCGCCCCCCGCCACGGTGCAGATCAGGGACAGGGTGGATTTGTCGGCGGCAATCAGGTACAGGGAAAAGTTATACATCAGCAGGATGGGGATGGTAAACAGCAGGTAGTTGCTCAGATAGGTGCGGCAGTAGCCGAACACCGCCGGGGAGAGACCCATAGCCCCCAGCAGGGTATCCATCAGAGTATAGCCCAGCACCATCATCACCGCGCCCACAACGGCGTTGGTGAGAATCAGCAGGGTAAAATCCTGCCGGGCCTCCTGTTCCCTGTGCTCTCCCATTTTCTTCATCACCACGGCGCTGCCTCCGGTGGCCAGCATCCCGGACACCGCCGTAATCAGGGCGATGGCCGGGGCGGTGAGGTTGACGGCGGACAGGGCCTCCATGCCGATGAGGTTGGAGACGAACAGCCCGTCAACCATGGTGTAGAAGGTGTTGAACACCGTCATAACGATGGTGGGAAAGGCGAAGCGCAGGATATTCCTGCCCGTGACCGGCAGGTGGTACGAGTCCAGTTTGTCCATGTCCTAATTCCTCCAGTCGATGTCCTGGCCGTCCCCCAGGTCAAAATACTGCATTTCTGTTCCCTGTGCCGGAAGCCGGACAGCGGAAATGCGCCGGTTCTGGGCGGGGGCGAAGTAGTAAACCCCGCTCTCGGCGCACATGACGCTGGTACACAGGGTCTGCTCGTACATGTCGTAATTGGGGTCGGCCTTGGCCAGTCCCTCAGGGATGTCCACCGGGGCGAAGGCCCGGAAGGTCCGGGACACCCCCTCCAGCTCGTCTTTTCCGGGGACGGCAAACTCCTTCATGAAGGCCAGCCGGACAAAGCGGGAGGGAGAGGAATAATCCCCCGGCAGGCCGAAGCCGCCGCCCAGGCGTTCACCAAACTCCCGGATCTCATGCCCCGCGATGCGCTGGGGCGCTTTGGGCAGATTGGTGACGCCCACGAAGCTGCGCAGGTTGGTCCGGTGCCACCGGTAGTCGGGGCTGTTGGTCAGCACACCGATGGTGTTCCGGTGAACAGACAGGCCGCCCTCGACCGGCTCGATGATGACCGCCTCCCCCGTCCGGTCGCTGAGGATATAGTGGGCGGGCAGGGGCTTGTCCGCAATCAGCTCGTCTATTAAGGTAATATGGGACAGTTCTTCCACTGCCTCCTGCACCCCGGCGCACCGGCCCAGCAGCCACGCCAGCAGACGACCGGGGTGGAGCGCCGTAGTCCCATCCTTCGGTTCGTCCCGATAGACCGCGTATCCCGGGTAGTGAAGCAGGGCCCCCATCAGGCCGGCGGCGTTGACCCCGTCCACCAGAATGGGCTCACCGAAGCCAAGCACCGCCATGCCAGTGTAGCCATATTCGCTGGGGACGGCCTCCTCCCCATGAAGTCTCGGTGCGCAAAGCACGCCCCGGGGCACGCTGATGACCCGGTTGGCCGCCAGGTCTCCGAACTGGTCGTAGGTCCGGCCCAAAAGATGAAGGCCGTTTTTCGTCTGCCAGGAAAAGCTGCTGCATCCAAAGTCCATATAAAAACCTCCTGTTTTCTCTTATTGTTGTCTGGTGGACTTGCATTTATTTCTGACAGGGGGTATCATAAACCGTGTGGCCGCCACGCAGTCAAGAGATAATTTTCATTTTGGGGAGGAATTTGTATGGAGCGGAAAACAGGCTGGCTGACTGCCGGGGCCTTCGCCGCCCTGTGCGGCGCCACAAAGGAAACCCTGCGGCATTACAAGGATATCGGCCTGCTGGTCCCCCGCCGCCAGGGAGACAACGGCTATTTCTACTATGACGCGGAACAGTTCTATGATTTTTACGCCATTTCCATTTTCCGCCAGACCGGCACGCCTCTGAAAGAAATCCGCCGCTGCCTCCAGGGGCAGGAAGCCGCCGAGACCCTGGCCCTGCTGCGGGAGCAGCGGGACCGCCTGGAGGCGGAGCGGCAGAAGCTGGAGCACATGGATTTCGTGTTGTCCGGTGCTCTGCGCAATCTGGAGTTCGGACCGGTCCCGGACATGACGCCTCAGACCGGCTGGTTTGAGCGGGAACACCTGATGGCGATTCCCGCGTCGGAGCTGGAGGACCTGACGGCCGGGACGGACGGCGAGGACGGAATGCTGATCGCCGTGCTGGAGCGATGCCGGGAGCTGTGCGGGCAGTACGGGATTCAGCCGGATTTTCAGTTGGGTGCTATCCATGCACCAGAAGAACAGGGCAAACTGGGGGCAATCAGCCACCTTTATACCCGCATCAAAGAAAAAGCGGATTTCCCCTATTACATGGAGAAGCCCGCCGGGTACTACCTGTATCTCTGCTGCCGGGGCCGCTGGGATATTTCTGAGGGTTATGCTGCCCTTAGACGCTATATCCTGGAACAGGGCTTGAATACGACAGGAAATTTCTACGCCTGCGATCTGGCCGGCTTCATCCTCAATGGAGTGGAGAAAAATGCGGTCTCCATGATTTCCGTACGGATTCCGGGCCGAGAACCGCCGAATGGCTATTGAGAATCCCGGAATCCTGTGCTATAATTGGTCCGCAGACGGCGGACGTCCGCGGCTTTTGAGCGTCGGCGGCGTTCTGCTGGCCGTTTCAGGCGGATCGGAGGGCGCGAAACCGGCAGCCCTTGAATTATCAGGAGGTAGAGAGAGCTATGAAATTAGGCATCGTGGGTCTGCCCAACGTGGGCAAGTCGACCCTGTTCAACGCCATTACCAATGCCGGCGCGGAAAGCGCCAATTATCCCTTCTGCACCATAGACCCCAACGTGGGCATGGTGGCGGTGCCGGACGGGCGGCTGGACAAGCTGGCGGAGATGTACGACCCGGACAAAAAGACCCCGGCGGTTATTGAGTTTGTGGATATTGCCGGCCTGGTCAAGGGGGCCAGCAAGGGCGCGGGCCTGGGCAACAAGTTTCTGGCCAACATCCGGGAGACCGACGCCATTGTGCACGTGGTCCGCTGCTTTGATGACGAGAACATCATGCACGTGGTGGCGGACGCCGGAACCAGCGTGCCGGTAGACCCCCTGGGGGACATAGAGGCCATTGACCTGGAGCTGATTATGGCGGACCTGGAGATGGTGAACCGCCGGGTGGAAAAGGCCCGGAAGGCCGCCAAGGGCGACAGGAAATTCCTCCACGAGGCGGAGGTCTTTCAGGCTCTGGCCCGGCACCTGGACGCCGGGAAATCCGCCCGGACCTACGCCTGTTCCGACGAGGACATGGCCCTGATCGCCACATCGGACCTGCTGAGCCTCAAGCCCGTTATCTACGCCGCCAACACCGACGAGGAGGGATTTACCCATCTGGAGGAAAACCGCTACTACCGGCAGGTCCGCCAGCTGGCGGAGGCCGAGGGGGCCCAGGTGCTGCCCATCTGCGCCAAGCTGGAGCAGGACGTGGCGGAGCTGGAGGGGGAGGAGCGCCAGATGTTTCTGGAGGAGCTGGGCGTCACCGAGTCCGGCCTGGACCGGCTTATTCAGTGCTCCTATGCGCTGCTGGGTCTGATTTCCTTCCTGACCTACGGCAAGGACGAGTGCCGGGCCTGGACCATTAAAAAGGGCACCAAGGCCCCCCAGGCCGCCGGAAAGATTCACACCGACATCGAGCGGGGCTTTATCCGGGCGGAGGTCATCGCCTATGAGGACATGATGAAGTGCGGCAGCGTGGCCGCCGCCAAGGAAAAGGGTCTGCTCCGCAGCGAGGGGAAGGAATACGTCGTCCAGGACGGCGACATGATTTATTTCCGCTTCAACGTCTGACCCTTGAAGCGGACTGCGGTAGGGCCGCTGCCGCCCGGCGGGCGCAGGGGCCTGCAAACCCAATCGCGAACCCTGGAGGCGGGGGAGGGCCGGAGGCCGCCCCCGCCTGTATTCCGGCAGAGGGCCGAGGAGATGACGGCATGGATTACGACAAGCTGCTGAATATTGCCGCGGAGCTGGGCTGCCAGCTGATGTCCTGCGGTGCGGAAATCTACCGGGTGGAGGAGTCCATGGGCCGGCTGCTCCGGGCCTATGATCTGGCTTCTGCCGAGGTCTTTGCCATTCCCAACTGCATCATCGTGAGTCTCACCACGCCGGAGGGCCACCCCATCACCCGGATGCGCCGGGTGGCGGGCCACGGCACCGACATCCAGCGGCTGGAGCGGTATAATGACCTGTGCCGGGACCTCTGTGCCAGAGTACCGCCGCTGGAAGAGGCCCAGGCCCTTCTGGGGGCGGCGGAGGAGACGCCCCGCTATGCCCCCTGGCAGGTGCTGCTGGGCTACGGTGTCGCCCCCGCTTTTTTTGCCCCGCTGTTCGGCGGAGGCGTGCGGGATGCAGCCAGCGCCTTCATCGCCGGTCTGGGGGTGGGGGTCTGCCTGCTCTACGGCGGGCGCTTCCTCGGCAGTAACAGTTTTCTGCGCACGGTGATCTGCAGCGCCGTGGCCTCGCTGCTGTCTCTGCTGCTGGTTCGTCTGGGACTGGGGCGCAGCGTGGACATAGTGACCATCGGCGTGCTGATGGTGCTGGTGCCCGGCGTGGCGTTGACCAACGCCATGCGGGAAATCATGGCGGGAGATGTGTTTTCCGGCCTCAGCCGAACCGCCGACGCCATTCTTGTGGCCTCCGCCATTGCCCTGGGCTCCGCGGCGGGGCTGGCCATCGGCCGGTTTTTTTAGAGCTTTCAGAAGGGGGCACATGTGGAAACCATTCTGTATGACTATGCGCTGCCCTGCCTCTGCGCCTTTCTGGCCTGCGTGGGGTTTACGCTTGTATTTAACATACACGGCGTGGGCAAGCTGATCTGCGGCGTGGGCGGCGCATTGGGCTGGCTGGTCTATCTGCTGGCGGGAAGCACCATTTTCGCCGCCTTTCTGGCCGCTGCGGCCATCGGAACCTTTTCCGAGGTCATGTCCCGGGTCCGCCGCTGCCCGGTGACAGGCTATGTACTGGTGGCCCTGCTGCCGCTGGTGCCCGGCGGGGGCATCTATTACGCCATGAGCTACTGCGTGGCGGGGGATAACCAGAGATTTCTGGACACGCTGCTCCACACCTTCGGTGTGGCGGCGGCCCTGGCGGTGGGGGCTATGCTGGCCTCCTCACTTTTCCGGACGGTTTACGCCCATCTGCGTCCAGCCGTACGCCGGAAACCGCCCCAGGCGTAAGGAAGAACGGCGCATTCCGGGGGAGGTCGCCGCGCCAAAGGGGAGGCCGGTTTGAAAACCGGCCTCCCCTTTAGTTCCAGCGGAAAGTTACAGGGACTTCTCGTAGGACTCGATCATCTTCTTGACCATCTGGCCGCCCACAGAGCCGGCCTCACGGCTGGTCAGGTCGCCGTTATAGCCTTCCTTCAGGTTGACGCCCACCTCGGAAGCGGCCTCCATCTTGAACTTATCCATAGCGGCACGGGCCTCGGGAACGTTAATCTTGTTGTTGTTCTTGCTGGACATAATCAATCTCTCCTTTTCAACTTTATCATATCGTTGGGTTCTTGCGTTGTGGGTTCACTGGATATCGCCCGCATAGTTTGACTCGAAAGAGCGGGATTATGCCGCTTTTTTGTCGGCAAATTTTTCGTGTGCCGGAAAATTCTCCGAATTCTTCTCCGCGGCGCCGCCGGGAGGAAAACCGGGGCTTCCGTTCTCCGCCGCTTCGTGATATACTGGCCCTGTCCTTTCAAACCGTGAAAAATAAAGTGCTCCGCATTAAAGGGCGGAGTCCACAGGAGGCGTTGACAGAATGGAAATTCAACTGCGGCGCGGCGCGCTGACGGCCACGGCGGAAACGCTGGGCGGCGAGCTGGTCTCTCTGCGGGGAGACCGGGAGTATATCTGGGGCGGCGACCCCGCCTACTGGACCGGACGGAATCCGGTGCTGTTCCCCATTGTGGGCGGTCTCAAAAACGAAACGGTCCGCTTGGGTGGCAGGGACTACCACATGGGCCGCCACGGCTTTGCCCGGCGGAGCGAATTCACGCCTGTGGACCAGGGATCGGATTACGTGGTTCTCCAGCTGAGGGAGAGCCCGGAAACTCTGGCCCAGTATCCCTGTCCCTTTTCCCTTCAGGTCCGGCACCAGCTTTTGGACGACGGTTTTTCCACCGCCTTCACCGTGGAGAACACCGGCGCCGCGCCCATGCCCTTCTGCATCGGGGCGCACACGGCTTTCCGCTGTCCTCTGGAGGACGGAAGGCGCTTCCAGGACTACCGGCTGGTATTCGACGAGCCGGAGGACGCAGACTCTCTGTTGCTGAATCCTGCGGGTATCCTGCGGAACGGGCAGACGGAGCGCTTCCTGTCCGGCGGCAGGACCCTGCCTCTGGACTATGACGTTTTTGCCCGGCTGGATACCCTGATTTTCCAGGGACTGCGCTCCAAGGGAGTCACCCTGGAGGACCCACAGAGCGGACGGGGCGTCCATCTCTCTTACGAGGGCTTTCCCATGATTGCCTTTTGGACCAGGCCCGGCGCACCCTTCCTCTGTCTGGAGCCCTGGCACGGCTGCGCCGCCTTTGACGATGAAAGCGGAGCCTTTACGGACAAGCCCCACTGTGTCATCCTGGCCCCCGGCGAAGCCAAAAGCCTGACCTACCGGGTCACACTGCTGCCGGCTGAAGCGGCCTTCCGGCCTGTTGAAGAATGAGAGGGAGCATCGGGATTTCCGGCAGCCGGAACCGGAGACCCGTTCCTGTCTCCCGGTTTATTCTGAACTGTGCCCCGTTTTTCTAAACGCCTCAGCCTTTAAAAAGCGGCGCCCGCGTGTGGATGTTTAACACAAACCGGCCCCCTCCGATTCACGGAAGGGGCCGGTTCGCTTCGGTCCGCCGTGGCGAAAACTGCCTGGGCGTCAAACCGAAACAGACTTCTTTGTGTGGAGCCGCCTGTGCCTGGACGCCTGGGCCTTCTTGGTGGACTCCGCGTCCCGTCCCAGCTCACGCCGCATGCGGCTCAGTTCCTCATAGTGAATGGAGACCATTCCATCAAACAGTCTGCCAAACATGGTCATTCCTTCTTTCTCAGCCTCCGGCCATCAGGGTTCAGCGTCATAGGGCCTTTACAGCTGCGCGATAGTTTACACCGTTTTCTCGTAAAAATCCAGAGGGAAAACGCCGGTTCCTATGAGAGATGGAATTATATTTTCGTCGTATCGTACAATTATCAAACTGAATTTTGGATAAATAGATGAAATCCACCTGCCGGACCGTCCGGCGGAAATCTGCGCCGGGGCTTGCAAACCCAAGGAGCGTCCGGTATAATGAAAACAGCTCCCCGTGACAGGGGAACAGACGAAAAACGCGGCAATTCTTAACTTTACAGAGAGGATGAGAGCTATGGAAACCTGCCTGCCCAGGCTGGCGGCGCCTGCCGGCCTGCAATGGGGAATCGAATATCCCCCGAACCGAACGGAGGACAGCCTTTGGGTTCCCTCCGCCAATCATTTCTCCTGGCGCTGGAGTATGGAGGGCCTGAAACCCAAAGCCTTGCAGGCCTGCCTCTTCCGCAGAGACGGCATCAGAGTCCTTTCCGCCAACCTCAGCCTGCCCGAAACCGGGTTTTCCAATTTTTCCTGTGACTGGAACAGCGGTCTCCTGTTCTCCGGCAAAGAATCCGCCAATCCGGCAGCCAGCAGCCTGGAATCCGGCGATTACTATTTTACCGTTCAGGCGCTGGGCGATCAAACCACCTGCGGGGACAGTGACGCCGCCCGCTCCGAACCTGTGTCCTACCTCCGTCCCCTGGAGTCCCTTCCCATGGTCAAGGCCGTCTGGGGACCGGACTTTCAGATTCAGCTGCTTACGCCGGAGATTGACGATCCCTGCTTCCGCTCCTATTATGTGAAGCTGTATCGGGAAAAGGAGCCCCAAAGCCGCCAATTTGAGCGCTTTACTTCATGGTCCCGCAGTCTGCCCCAGGCCGGCAGCCGGATCATCGCGCTGCCGCCGGCGCTGCTCACGCCGCCCTTTGTGAGGCCGGGGTGCAGACTGGCCTTTCAAATCTGCGCAATGAGCAAGGATGTCACCCGCTGTCAGAATGGCCCCTGGTCGCCCCTGATTGAAGGTTAAGCGGTCCGGACCGAGAGCGGAGAGGGAGGAGGGGCTATGTTCGGCAGAAAAAAGCGGAGCGCCGGGATTCCCTATGACAAAACCGGAAAGATTCCTGTTCTCCGTTCCAGCATCTGCACCGGGGAACAGACGGCGGGCTTCAGGGACGCCGTCAGCGGAAGATTTGAGGAACTGATGCTGATTCGGAACGACCGGGATTTCCGGGAATTCCTCCGCCGGTATCAGGTGGATGAGGCGGAGATCAGACGGGAGTGGTGAAGGCTCATGGCTCATAAAATTCTGTGCTTTGGCGATTCCAATACCTATGGCTATGACCCCCGCGCCTGCCTGGGCGGGCGCTATCCGGATTCTGTCCGGTGGACAGCCCTGCTGGAGGCGGCGGGCTGGGATGTGGTCTGCGAGGGAGAAAACGGCCGTTCCATCCCCCGGCTGGACTGGGAGATGGAGGGGGCCCTCCGGGCGCTCCGCTGTTCCCGGGCGGAGGCTGCGGTGGTCATGCTGGGAAGCAACGACCTGCTGTGCGGCGCGGCGGCAAAGACCTGCGGGGAACGGATGGAGCGATTCCTGCATATACTGACAGACGGGGCGTCCCCGGGGCTCAGGCTGCTGCTGGCCGCTCCGCCGCCCATGAGGCCGGGGGCCTGGGCCGGCGATCCCGGGACCGCAGAGGAGTCCTGCCTGCTGGCGGGCTGCTACAGGGCTCTGGCGGAGCGGCTGGGCGTGGGCTTTGCCGATGCCGGACAGTGGAATGTGGAGCTGACTTTTGACGGCGTGCACTTTTCCGAGTCGGGGCACCGGGCTTTTGCCGCCGGAGCCGGGCAGGCGCTGTCGGCGCTGTTCGGGGAACCGCTTTGACCGCCGGCAGGGCGTGTTCGATGGGAAGCTTTTTGAGAGGGCCGCCTGCGGCGGTCCATCTCATTCGGAACCCCGTCCAGAGTTCCGGCAGACGGCTGGACAGGGGACCGGCGGCTGCGGTTCCGCCTTCTGAAGGATGTGCGAAAGGAGCCGCCGCCGGTGAATCAGTCTTGAATTTCCTGAACGGATATTGTATAATATCACAAGGAACATATTCCGGGAATTCCTGCACTTTGGAACAATCACACATAGAAGGAGGCCATCCCATGGAAGAGAAGAAAATGCTCAAGGTCATCGTGGGCGACGGGACCTATGACTATCCCTATGGAACGCCCTACCGGACCGTCGCGGCGGATTTTCAGGACCGATACCCCTGTGATATTCTGCTGGTCAACCGGGACGGAAAGCTCTGTGAGCTCCATAAATCCCTGGACCGGGACTGCACGCTGAGGATGGTCACGGCCCAGGATAAGCCCGGTTTTCAGACCTATGAGCGCAGCGCGGTCTTTCTGATGCTGAAGGCCTTTTATGATGTGACAGGCCGGGAACATGTGGAGCAGCTCTCTGTGGAGTACTCCCTGAGCAACGCACTCTTCGTCCTGGCCAAGGGCAGCTTTACACTGGATCAGGCTCTGCTGGACCGGGTGGAGACCCGGATGCGGGAGCTGTCCGCCGCCGCAGTCCCCATTGAAAAGCGTTCCATCAGCACGGATGACGCCATCGAGCTGTTCCAGAAGGCCCGCTTGATCCACAAGGCTCAGCTGTTCAGCTTCCGGATCAATTCCCATGTGAATGTCTACTCTCTGGACGGGTTCGTGGACTATTTCTATGGCTATATGGCGCCGGATACCGGCTATATCCGCTGCTTTGGCCTGGAGCTGTTTGAAAACGGCTTTGTGCTGCGGCTGCCCACCCAGAAGAACCCCAATGAGCTGGGAGACTTCCGTCCCTCCAGAAAGGTTTTCCGGGAGCTCTATGAATCCACGCTGCGGACCAAGGCGCTGAACGCGTCCAACGTGGCGGAGCTGAACACCACCATCTCCCTGGGCGGCGCTACGCCGCTGATTCTGGCTCACGAGGCCATGATGGAAAAAAAGATCGGAGACATCGCCGCCGAAATCGCCGCCCGGAAGGACGTCCGTTTTGTCATGATTGCAGGCCCCTCGTCCTCCGGCAAGACAACGTTTTCCCACCGGCTGTCCACCCAGCTGCGGGCCTGCGGCCTGCGGCCCTACCCCATCGCCACGGACAACTATTTCGTAAACCGGGACAAAACGCCTCGTGACGAAAATGGAAACTACGATTTTGAGGGCCTGGGAGCGATGGATGTGGAGCAGTTCAATCAGGACTGCGTCCGCTTGCTGGCCGGCGAGACGGTGGAGCTTCCCACCTATAACTTCAAGAAGGGCGCACGGGAGTACAATGGAAATTTCCTCACGCTGAGGGAGGGGGATGTGCTGGTGATCGAAGGCATCCACTGCCTCAACGACCAGTTTACCCATGCCCTGCCCAAGGAAAGCAAATATAAAATCTATATCAGCTGCCTTACCACACTGAACATAGACGATCACAACCGTATCCCCACCACGGACGCCCGGCTCCTGCGGCGCATTGAGCGGGACGCCCGGACCCGGGGCTACAGCGCCCAGGCCACCATCAAAATGTGGCCCTCTGTCCGGCGGGGCGAGGAGAACAACATCTTCCCCTTCCAGGACAGCGCGGACATGGTGTTCAACTCGGCGCTGATCTATGAGACGGCCCTGCTGAAGCCCTACGTCCAGCCTCTGCTGTTCGGCGTCCCGAGGGACAGCGACGAATTCATTGAGGCCAAGCGGCTGCTGAAATTCCTGAATTACTTCCTGCCCATTCCGGCGGACAATATTCCCAAGACCTCTCTGATGCGGGAGTTTATCGGCGGGGGCTGCTATCACGTCTGATGGAACATGAGAAAACTTCTGAGGGGCGTTTCTGATCTGGAGCAGCGAAGGGAATTCCTGAAATAAGAGACAGCCGCCGGAAAACCGGGGCTGTGCGACGCCATGAAATATCTGAGAGAAGAGCGGCTGAACAGCTGCACCTTCTCCGGCAAACTTGAAAACCACTGGCCGGGCCAGTGGTTTTCAGTTTGCCGGAATACCGTTGTGAAACGGCGTGCCGCCGCTGTCCAGGGCGAAGGGGAGCATCTGAAGGGAGGTTTCCGCCGGCTTTTCGCGTCCGCATCCAATACAAACCCGGAGCGCAGCGGGGCGGGCTTGATATGAAAAGAAGACGCGGGAAATGAGTGGGGTTGACGCTGAGCGTTGACAAAGGGCCTATGTTTCTTTGATAGATCATGCGTCTTCCGGGCAGCCCAATAGGAAGGCTCAGAACATCAGCCGTCGTTCTGTCTTATTCCGCATGGATGACCTTTACATTTTCCTGCTCCAACCGTTCCGGGAGCTTTTCATTTGTCCGCTCAAACGATACACTGTACTGGTACTTACCTGAAAACACTATGCTGCTGCCTGTGCATCGCGGGTCTGTTCATATGCCTGTACCAGCATTTTTCACACCTCGTTATAATATAGCTGGCACCTTCTGATAACATTCTCCACCTCAAGTCAATACCCTGCTATTTTATTGGATTGTCATAAACACATCCCTATGGACAAATCTGTATAGAGAAAGCCTGTAGAATAAAAACACTTAAAATATTTTCCCAATATGTTGCTGCGATAAGAAGCGTAACACTGATGGGAGGAGCGGCACGACGAAATTTGGAAGCAAAGGAACCTTGCAATTATTTTGACATTTCAGGCAAGGCTTTGATATATTGCACAAATACAATTTTGTAAAATAGAAATCACTGGTTGAAATGATGGTAAATATCAATCGGCGCGATGGGAGGTAACAGAATGAATATGCCCGGCCCGGACAGCGGGATCGCACGGTTTTTAACCAAGATCTGTGACCTGATCTTTTTGAATGTGATTTTTATTCTTACCTGTTGCACGGTTGTCTGTTTTGGGGCGGCGGTCACGTCGCTTTACATGACTGCTCTGAAGCTGCACCATGATAGGGACTGCACCCCTGTCCGGGATTTCCTGCGGAATCTGCGGAAAGCCTTCACCGCCTCGACGCCGGCGGCGGTACTGCTGCTGGCGGACCTGACGCTGCTGGCCGTCCTTTACCGGGCGCTCTATGCCGAGACGCTTCTGTTCCCGCCGGAGCTGTTTGTGCTGTTTTGCATTGCGGCCGTCATTCTGACGGCAATCCTGTCCTGGCTGTTCCCGCTCCTGGCCTGCTTTGAAAATACGTTTTCCAGGCATCTCGGAAACGCCGCACGGCTTGCGCTGGCAAACCTCCCGATCACGTTTTTTATAACGGCGGTCAATCTTCTGCCGGTCCTGGTCCTTCTTTTCCTGCCGCAGTTTTTTGGCCCCTTCCTGGGCGCGTGGCTGCTGATTGGGGCCGGGCTGGGCGCCTATGTGAACCTCTTTTATCTGCGCGGGATATTCAACCGGTAAAAAGACGATTCCTGACTGGAAGGAGATGTGGAACCTGTGAGCGATTTTCTCTCATATAAAGGGTATGCTTTGGTTTTCGAGGATGATTTTGATGGAACGACGCTGGATCGGACCAAGTGGAACGTAGAACTGCACAAGCCGGGCTGGGTCAATGAGGAGCTTCAGGAATATGTAGATACGGAGGAAGTCCTTTTCCTGCGGGACAGTCTTCTCCATATCTGCCCTGTCAAATCGGTACTGGCAGACGGAAGCGTTTCCTACGATTCCGGTCGAATCTCTACACAGAGAAAACACGAATTTACATACGGCATCTTTGAAGCCCGCCTGAAGGTCCCCCAGGGAAAGGGCTTTCTCCCGGCCTTCTGGCTGATGACTTCGGACGAGGAACGTTGGGAACAGTGGCCGGTCTGCGGTGAGATCGACATCTGCGAGGTTCTGGGACACAAGCCATGCACAAACTACGGAACCCTGCATTACGGCCTGCCCCACGAGGAAAATCAGGGCGCGTACACGCTGCCGGAGGGGGATTTTGCCAGGGACTTTCACACGGTCGCCCTGGAATGGCTTCCCGGAGACATTCGCTGGTATGTGGACGGCAGGCGGTTTCACAGGGCGGAGCGGTGGTTTTCTGTTGGAAGGGACGGCGTCCGCAGGCCATACCCCGCGCCCTTTGACCATGATATGTATCTGATTCTGAATCTGGCGGTAGGCGGGATCTGGCCGGGGCCGCCGGATGAAACAACAGACTTTACCCGTGCCGCCTTTGAGGTGGACTGCGTGCGGGTGTACCAGAAAACGTGGCAATCAATGGAGGAACTATGATGGAGAAAATCCGCTTTTTCGACGAAAATGGAACCTTTGAGCTGAAGAACCCCGAAGCGGTCAGCGGCCTCTATTTCCCCCTGGCCAGTGAAACCGGGCTGAAATGTGCCGTCGCGCCGGACCTGGCGGGGGACAGCAAGCTGGACCAGGAGTCCTTCCTTCTGGAGCCGGTGAGTATCGAGGACCTGCGGAACAGCCGCAGTACCCGAAATTTCTGGTGCGTTACAGAAAAGGGCTGCTGGTCCGCCACAGGCGTCAGCGCGGAGCAGGAGGCCGCCCGCTTTACGCCGGAGCAGGATGAGAGCTGCCTGACGGCGGGTTTCCTCTGGCAGAGCGTCCGCCGGACCTCAAAACGCTATGGTCTTCAGGCGGAGCTGACCTCCTTTGTGCCGCCGGATGAAAATGTGGAGATTCTGGAGGTTCGGATTACCAACCGGGAAGCCGCGCCCCAGAGCGTCACCGGGATCGCGGCGGTCCCCATCTACGGCAGAAGTGCGGACAACCTTCGGGACCACCGGAACGTGACCTCCATGCTCCACCGGATTCGGACCATGGAATACGGCGTCCAGGTCAAGCCCACCATGTCCTTTGACGAGAAGGGCCACCGGGAAAACCGCCGGATTTACTACGTTCTTGGAGCCTCCGGGGACGGCGGCGCTCCCGCCGGGTTCTATCCCACGGTTCAGGAGTTCGTCGGGGAGGGCGGCACGTTTCTGCACCCACGGGCCGTCTATGAAAACCGGGAGGTCCGGCCCGCCGGTACGGAAATCAACGGCAGGGAGGCTATGGGCGGCATTCGTTTCCATGCCGTCACCCTGGAACCGGGAGAAACGGCGGTCTACCTCATTTTTCTGGGTATTACAGAAAACGCCGGCGACTTTGAGCGGATTTTAACGGCCTACGGCGCGGAGGACCGGGTCCGGGCGGCGCTGGAACGAACAAAGGTTTACTGGCAGAACAAGGTCAACGTTCGTTACCGGTCGGGCTCGGAGGACTTCGACCACCTGATGCGCTGGGTGAGCCTCCAGCCCTTCCTGCGCCGGATTTACGGCTGCTCTTTTCTGCCCCACCACGACTATGGCCGGGGCGGCCGGGGCTGGCGGGACCTCTGGCAGGACTGCCTGTCTCTTCTGCTGATGGACCCCGGCGGCGTAGGCGAGATGATTCGGGCCAACTTCGGCGGCGTGCGGATAGAAGGAACGAACGCCACGATTATTGGGGAGGGCCTTGGAAACTTTATCGCGGACCGCAATGGCATTGCCCGTGTCTGGATGGACCACGCACTCTGGCCACTGATGACCACCAGGCTCTACATCGACCAGACGGGAGACCTGGACATCCTGTGGGCGGAGGTTCCGTACTTCAAGGACCCCCAGGCCATGCGGGGCACAGAGATCGACGAGCAGTGGGACGCGGCATATGGCAATCAACAGCGGACGGCCTCCGGCGAGGTTTACACCGGCAGTATCCTGGAACACCTGCTGATTCAGCACCTTACCGCTTTTTATGAGGTAGGAGAACACAACATTTTCCGCCTGCGGGGGGCCGACTGGAACGACGCTCTGGACATGGCCCCGGAACGTGGGGAGAGCGTGGCCTTTACCTGCGCCTATGCGGGGAATTTCCGGGACCTGGCGGACCTGCTTCGCCTGCTGGAACGGAAGGACCCCGGCGGAATGGCAGAGCTGGCGGAGGAGCTGGCCGTTTTGCTGGGGCTGCCCGCGATCTGCTATGACAGCGTCCCGAAAAAGCAGGAGATTCTGTCCCGGTATGCCGCCCGGTGCCGGCACAGCGTCACCGGCAGACGGGTCCGTGTTTCCCTGTCCGCCCTGGCTGAAAACCTGACGGAGAAAGCGGACTGGCTGATGGAGCATATCCGGCGTCAGGAGTGGATTGCGGACGGGGAAGACGGCTGGTTCAACAGCTATTACGACAACTGCGGCCGCCCCCTGGAGGGAGTCACGGAAGCAGGCGTACGCATGATGCTCACCGGGCAGGTATTTGCCATCATGAGCGGCACCGCCTCGGAGGAACAGGTAAAGGCCATTGCCCGAAGCGCGGACCGCTTCCTCTATCAAAAAGAGACTGGCGGCTACCGGCTGAACACGGATTTCCACGAGCTGAAATTCGACATGGGCCGGATGTTCGGCTTTGCTTACGGGGAGAAGGAAAACGGGGCGGTGTTCTCCCACATGACGGTGATGTACGCCAACGCCCTCTACCGCCGGGGCTTTGTCCGGGAGGGGTACAAGGCCCTGCAAACCCTGGCGGACGCCGCGCTGGACTTTGAGACCAGCCGGATTTATCCCGGCATCCCGGAATATTTCAACGCGGAGGGCCGGGGGATGTATCACTACCTCACCGGTGCGGCCAGCTGGTACATGCTGACGGTGATTACCCAGGGCTTTGGCGTCCGGGGAGAGAACGGCAATCTGGTCATTGCCCCCAAGCTGGTT
Organism: Oscillospiraceae bacterium; assembly: GCA_910575505.1. GTDB lineage: Bacteria > Bacillota > Clostridia > Oscillospirales > Oscillospiraceae > Oscillibacter. The sequence continues at coordinate 128,164 of CAJTFK010000001.1, read as the reverse complement.
CGGGAGCAGTTCAATCAGGAGGGAACCGCCGCGCTGACCCTTCCCTTCGCGGACAGGGAGCTTCAGATCACGTTTGTGAATCTGAACAGGAAAGATTATGGTCAATATCAGCTGGAAAAGGCATACCTTACCGTTCCGGACGGCACACAGATGCAGCTCTTGACGGCGGCGGGAGACCGGGTGGTGCTGGACAGGGCGCTGATTGACCGCCTTCCCGCCGGGGGAAATCAGATTACGGTAGAATTGATGTGAGGAGATGAAGAATCATGCAGTACGGTTTTTTTGACGATCAGGCCCGCGAGTATGTCATCACCCGGCCCGACACCCCGGCCCCCTGGGCCAACTACCTGGGGTCCCCGGAGTATGGCGCGCTGATCTCCAACAACGCCGGGGGCTACAGCTTTGTAAGGTCCGGGGCCAATGGCCGGATTTTGCGGTACGTATTCAACCAGTTCGACCAGCCGGGGCGGTACATCTATCTTCGGGATAACGAGACGGGGGATTTCTGGTCCGCCTCCTGGCAGCCGGTGGGGAAGAGTCTGGATGCTTACAAAAGCGAATGCCGCCATGGAATGGGCTATACGGTTATAGCGGCAGATTATAGCGGCATTCACAGTGAGGCGGCCTACTATGTGCCCCTGGACGGAACCCACGAGGTCTGGCGGCTGACGGTGCGTAATGACTCGGGCCGTCCCCGGAAACTGACCCTCACCGGATACGCGGAGTTCACCAGTCACGGAAACTATGAGCAGGATCAGGTGAACCTGCAATACTCTCAGTTCGTCACCCGAACGCTGTTTGACGAAAACCGCGTCCGCCAGCAGATTCACGGCAATCTGGACGCCGCGGAGGACGAGGTGGACGCCAAGTCGGTAATCGAGCGCTTTTTCGGCTTGGCCGGGGCGGAAGTCTCGTCTTATTGCGGCGACCGGGCGGAATTCCTGGGGCCCTACCGGGGATATGGAAACCCTGCCGGTGTGGAGCGGGGGAGCCTATGGAACCGGCTGGGCTACAACGGCAACAGCTGCGGCGCACTCTCGGCGGCGGTAACGCTGGCGCCGGGAGAGACAGCGGTTATCGCGTTCCTGCTGGGAGAAAAGCCCCCGAAGGAAAGCGCCGCGCTGCTGGAAACATACCGGGACGTGGCGGCGGTCTGCGAGGCAGAAATGGAAGCTCTGAAAGTGTTCTGGCACGGCAAGCTTTCCCGCTTCCAGGTCAAGACCCCCTGCCCGGAGTTTGATACGATGGTCAACACCTGGAATGCCTACAACAGCTTCATCACCTTCACCTGGTCCCGGGCGGCGTCCTTCATCTACTGCGGCCTGCGGAATGGCTACGGTTACCGGGATACGGTCCAGGATATCCAGGGCGTCATCCATCTGGAGCCGGAGGCGGCGGCAGAGAAGATCCGCTTCATGCTCTCGGCCCAGGTGGACCACGGCGGCGGACTGCCCCTGGTAAAATTCACCCACAATCCCGGCCATGAGGATACGCCGGAGGACGCCTCTTATGTACAGGAAACCGGTCATCCCGCCTACCGGGCCGACGACGCCTTGTGGCTGTTCCCCACGGTCTACAAATATATTGCCGAAACCGGAAACGCTGGCTTTTTGGACGAGGTGATTCCTTTCGCCAACCGGGATGAGGGCACGGTGTACGAGCACCTGAAACGGGCTCTGGACTTCTCCCTGAAGCACCTGGGCCCCCATGGGATGCCCGCCGGGCTTCATGCCGACTGGAACGACTGCCTCCGGCTGGGGGCGGCAGGGGAATCCTCCTTTGTGGCCTTCCAGTTCTACTACGCCTTCACCATCCTGCGGGCGTTCGCGGCCTATGAGAAGGACAGCAGCTATCTGGCCTGGCTGGAGGCGGAACAGGAAAAGCTCCGGACCCTGCTCAACGACCTGTGCTGGAACGGCGACCGCTTCATCCGGGGCTTTACGGAGTCCGGAGAGGTCATCGGCTGCCACGGCGACCCGGAAGCGAATCTCTGGCTGAATCCCCAGAGCTGGGCGGTCATCAGCGGCCTGGCCGGCCGGGAAGAGGCGGAGCTGGCCATGGAAAACGTTTACCGGAGACTGAATACGGAATACGGTGCGATCCTCATGGACCCGCCCTACCATGCCCACGCCTTCGACGGGGCTCTGGCGGTGATCTACAATGCCGGAGTGAAGGAGAACGCCGGGGTCTTCTCCCAGTCCCAGGGCTGGCTGATTCTGGCGGAGGCGCTCCTGGGACATGGGAACCGGGCCTTCCAGTATTTTAAGGAGAACGCCCCCTCCATGCAGAATGACCGGGCGGAGGTCCGCAGGATCGAGCCCTATTGTTACGGCCAGTTCACCGAAGGTCCGGCCAGCCCTCACGCCGGACGCTCCCACGTTCATTGGCTCACCGGCACGGCTTCCACCGTCATGGTGGGCTGCGTGGAGGGCATTCTGGGAATCCGGCCGGACCTGGACGGCATCAGAATAGCGCCCTCCATCCCGAAGGAATGGAAGGCGCTGGAGATCCATAAGGAATTCCGGGGGAAGAAGCTCCGCATCCTGGTGGAAAACCCGGACGGAAGGGAATCAGGCTGCACATCCCTCACGGTAAACGGAACGCCCATGGAGGGAAATTATGTGCCGGAGGACAGCCTTACTGCTCAGACGGAGATCGTTCTGACTCTGTGACCGCCTCCCGGTTGACGTTCCAGTTGTTCAGATAGTTCCTGTCTCGGTAAGCTTTGGGGGTCATCCCCACCTGGGAGCGGAAATGCTGGATAAAGTGGCTCTGGGAGGAGTAGGACAGCATGACGGCGATTTCCACGAAGTCGTAGTCGCTGAACCGCAGCAGATTTTTCGCCATGTCGATCTTCCGCTGGCGGATGTATTCACTGACGGAAACGCCGGTCTCCTGCTTGAAAATGCGGGACAGGTGGGCCGGTGAGACGCAGATGGCGGAGGCCAGGTCCTGGATGGTAATGCGGTCCATAATGTGGACGTAGATGTAGTCAATGGCCTCCGCCACCTGTTTTGAGGAGGCAATGCGTTTTTTCAGGTTCCGCATCCGGCAGACATAATCCAGCGCCATCTGGTCGTGAACGTAGACGATTTCCGCCATATTGTTGCAGCAGTCCATCCGGCGGATGTACTCGTCGCTGAGGCCGAAAGCCTCTTCCATGGCCATACCGCCCTCCATGCAGAAGCGGGTAATCATTGCGGCGGTGACTACAAAGTGGTAGCGCAGATTGGTAACCGGGTTGTCCGACAGCTTGCCGGCCCCCTCCATATTCTCAAAAGCGCCGCGGCTGCAATTTTCCTGTACCGCGTCAATGAGGCCTGCCGCCACGGAGCGGTAAAACAGGAATTCCTCTCCAGGTTCCCGGTGGCTGGCGACCTCCCGTTCTCCGTCGGCCTCCAGTGGCTTCCACTCCGTCACTTCACTCATATGTACACCTCCTTGAATGTCTTTCAGGACTCAAATATATCATAGAAACGCTCTCTTGTATTTGCTGCTCTTTTCTGCCCTTAACTACTGTTATCTCAATGGTTTAAGCAGTAGTTAGAAGTGGAAAACTTTGTGGAAATGTAGATAACTTATCTATTATTCCTACACTAATCCTATACCGATATTCCTATATTTCGCAAAAGGTGGAACAGAATGAATAAAAATACAAAAAGGAGAACTGTATGAGCAGATTGACCGATGAAGAAATCAGGAAAATGCCGCTCAATGAAGCTGATATATACCTCGAAACGCACCCTGACGAGGCTCAGCATTTTGCTAAAGTGTTCGCAGTATCAGCTGCCAAGCAGACGAAAAAAGCAATCCTCTATCTCTGCGACGGCACTGTCGAAAGTTGCCGAAAAACCAGTTGCTACAAAAGAGGTCGCGAATGCCGGCACACGACAGACGCCGATCATGCCCTGACCTCTGAGCCCCGCCACCTCGTCCCCGATGAGCAAGGCAATCTGTGGGAGACTTCTCCCAAAAATTGAAAACGCCATTTCTAAAAGAGAGGAAAAGGAGGAGACTGCCGGTAACAGTCCCCTCCTTTCATGTGTTCAAGCCATTTTTGCCATCAGGTCTACAACCCGGACATCTTTGTATCGCTCTACAAACTTTTTGCCTGCATTGTTATATCGGCTCAAGTAGCAGAGGATTGCTGCATTTCCGTACTGCCAGTGACCATTTGAATCAGGCCAACCGAGTTTCCGGATAGCATTCACAAGTGCCATACTCATGCTTAAACACCTCCTCTCTTTTAGAAATGGCGTTTTCTCATTTTCCACCTCCAATACTCAAAGGGTGTTTTTCTCCTTTCCGCACACTATAGCACGACCAATTATCAAAGTCAATCCGATACGCATGGAGCAGTTGTCAGAATTTTGCGCTCTTCAAACACCCTATCTTATTTTTTCGATTTCGGTCTTTAGCCACTCGAACTCACGCTGAGTGTAGACTTTCTCGGTAATGTCCGAAATCTTGTGACCGACCATGTACTTGATGGCATATTCGTCTACCCCGGCTTTCTTGGCAGCAGTTACAAAGTGTTTCCGGCCATCGTGCGGACGATGCTCCGGTTTCAACTTCAGCTCATCCCGAACCATGGCGAACCCCTTTTGGTATCGCTGATAGGTCAGCATCGTTGGCTTGCCGCTGCGGCCATCCGTACAAGTAAATAAATACTTGCTGCCAGCCTTTTGAGACGCCTGATATTGTCTCTCGACTAAGTACCGTATCTTCGAGTGGATCGGTACGACACGGTTCTCTCCGGCATCAGTTTTCATACCGCCTTTGAATGTCCAGTTTTCAAGGTCAACATTCTCCAGCTCCAGTAGGCCGAGCTCCTGGGGCCGCCAGCCTGAGTAACACTGGATCAGCAAGATATCGACATAGCGTTTATCGTCAACATGGGCCCAAAGCTGGGCCATCTCTTCTTCGGTGAAGGGAATATGCTCCTGTTTCACCGTTTGGATCTCTTTGATAGTCTCTTCGGTCAGGTTGAATGTGCGGGAGTAGTTCCGATCAACAAGTTCATATTCCAAAGCGTAGTCTAACATGAGATTGAACAGAGATTTAATTTTGTTCTTCATACTTGCCGAAGGATGCTGCTCTTTCCCTTTGACTTTGGCGGTTCCTTCTTCCATGCAGCCTTTTACATGACGGGCTCGAACATCCATCACCCTCATATCGTAGATAGCCGAACAATAGGCCCAAGCCGATGTAACAGCTCGGATGCTACCATCCGCTTTAAGGGTCTTAAAATACTCTTCTGACCATTTGTCGTAAAGCTCCCTAACTGTAATGGACGGCTCCAAATCATACGGATTTTTGTTATACTCTACGAGAGCGGCGTAAGCGTCATTGTAAGTAGGGAAATACGATTCCGGTTTCAGAGGTTTACAAATAGGCCGCCCTTCTGGGGTCTTTCCAACCGTAACCATCGCCCGAAAAGGGTTTCGGAGGTTACGGTTCTTTATTTCACTGATTTGACCAAAGCCATTGGGGAGGCGCCTTCGTTTGTTGCTCTTAACACGGGGTTTTCGTTTTACAGTGGGCTGCATCGGGTAGCCACAATGAGGGCAGGCCGTAGCCTTATCGCTAACTTGGAGTTCGCATTCAGGGCATTTTATTAACATGGCGGTTCCTCGTCTTTCTTTTCAAGAGTCTTAATCGGAAGCCTTTCGATCTTATCCACTATGCGTCCAAGTTTTTGAATGCTCCAGACAATCCCGGCAAATTTCAAAATGCCTATGACCTGCTGGTTTTTGTTATGCTCTTTTACACCCCCTTCTTCGGTATAGACCTTATGCAGAAAGTCTTTTGGGTTCACATGTTTCTTCATCGAATAGCTCCTTTCGCAGGTTTGGCACCTCCTTTTATGAAGGAGGTTGACTACCATGAAAATAGACAAAAAGTTAATGAACGAGGTTGAAGAGTTGTGGGTTGGCCACGAGGAGGCATTAACGCACTTCGGACAAGTATGTGTCGCGGCAGCAAAAGCTGGGCACGATTGCAAAGTGCGAAGACATTTGCGTCTGGGTATGGTTGTAGCCACTGCGGCAACTATCATCATTACATGCTGTTTAGATTTGATGAGCGAAACTTACTAAAACGGGAGAGGCTCGCGGAAACGCGGGCTCTTTCTTTTATTTTTCCCGTTTATTTTGCTTTTCCCGCTATTTCCCTTTGTTTCGCCCTAATAATCATATATGATAGTGTAGGAATTGTCAAGTAATTCCTACATAACTTTTTAACTTAGATTAGGAAGCTCGTACCTTAGAACAGAAAGGAGTCATGTATGATTGCCAAGAACGCGTCAGTCTGCCCAAAATGCGGAGGACATCTCAGATTCTTCGACACTGTGAAACGCATTGTACGGACAAAAGCTCGGGTGACAGAATGGATTGTAATACGCAGACTCCGGTGTACCATATGTGGTTCGTTACATAGGGAATTACCAGAGGAACTATTCCCTTACAAGCAGTACGAGGCCGAAGTCATTATCGGTGTATTGGAGGGCCTTATCACCTGCGAAACACTGGGGTTTGAGGACTATCCCTGTGAGATGACTATGTCCCGCTGGCTCGCTGAATTTACAGGCGCTGTTACGGAAAGGAGGTCGTACTATGAACGAGAAACGACTGATGGGCGAAATCGAGAAGCTGTGTAAAGACGGTCATACGGATGCGCTACTCTACCTGTGCCGGAACTATGGAGACGCGGCAATCGAAGGGTACAGACGTGGATACCGGAAAGCATTCTGGACAGGATTGGGCGTTTCCAGTCTGATCATTACAGGTTGCATAGGAGCAATCTCGGTCATCATGAAACAGTACGGCAAGAAGAACTGATCCAAGGAGGGAGCGGCTAAACGGCGGCTCTCTTCTTTTCGCTTATTTCACAGGTCCTTTTACGGAGGTGACTGTTATGGTAATCAGAAATAAAGAATACTACACTCAGTTTAACGAAGAGATGAAGCGAGACCATAGAGTTTTGGACTACCACATCCGACAGGCAGAGAACTACAAGCGTATCTACCAGCTCACAAGAGGACGTTCGGGAGTATACGTCTTGTTGAACAAATGGGCCAAGAAGATGAATCAAATTCATTGCGATAAGGGATTCAAAATTGCAAAGTTGAACATGGCATGGTGTCTTTACGAAATGATGTACCTACAGAACTACATTCAGAAAGGCGAGGAGCCCTAACAGGGGCTCTTCCTTTTTGCGCAGATTTTACAAATCGTATTATGAGAAGGAGAGGAAATCCGACGGGTTGTGACCAAGCAACAAAATTGTTTGGTTTGGATGTTCGACTCATCCACGGCTCGTCTTTCTCTAAGAAAATGGATAGATGCGGGTGGAAATCCCGCGGTGAGACACGAAGGCGTACCGCCAAGTAATAACTTAATAAAAGATGGTACCCACCGGGCAACGGTTTTCGTTGGGCCGACCCTGAAGTCATTTTCTTTTTATTTTCGCCAAATCGGCAGTGGCCTTTATGGAGGTGACATTTGTGGAGACCAAGAAAATTATCAGCACTATCGGAACACTCGTTATTGTGGGAGCAGTATCAACGGCAGGAGCCGCATTATGGACGAATGTTCTGAATGACAAACTCAAGCTGGTCCAAGCAAAGAAAGCGCATTCCAAATCAGACAAAGTTATTGTTGTTGACTTTAAGAAAGCAAGGAGGGTTATGGGCCGCTAAACGCAGCGGCTCTTTCCCTTTTCGCATAAATCGCTGGCTCCCTTATGGAAACCTTAACATTGAGAGGAGAATGGTTATGAAACAACTTTTTATTAGTCAACCCTTTAGAGGGAGAACTGAAGAAGAGGTCTTTGAAGAAAGGGCCAGAATCCTGAGCAGAGTCGAGACTATCTATAAGGAAGAGTTTTCGGTGATTGACCAGTATCATCAGATCGCGCCGGAAGGTGCTGGACGGTTCTACTACCTGAGCCAGGATATTCTTATGATGGACAAGGCGGATTTGATTGCCTTTAGTCCGGATTGGCAATCGGCAAAAGGTTGTAGAGTCGAACATGAACTTGCTACGGCATATGGTTTGAACATAATCGAGGTTGAGCTCTAACTGGAGCTCTTCCTTTTTTCGCAGATTTAACAGAATATCTTATGAAGAGGGATGAGAGTAGAGGAGAACCCAGAAGCTTAGGCTTGACTGGCCATACGTCGATTGGTGACTGACTACAATCTCCCTCTCTTTTCATTTTCCGCATAAAACTCCACGTCCTTTATGGAGGTGAAAGTAATGAGACAAGTCATTCTTTATGGAATTTCTGGAGCAAGTAGGGCCTATACAGTTCTGAATTACTTCTGTATCTACGAGGAATTCGTATCGATCAGCACTATCTTAGGGGAAGCGAGGCGACTTCGGATGAGAAATCCGGATATCGAGCACGTTTACGCAATAGATAATCGATACGGGCTCCGCCGTGATTACAGGGAGAGCATGAAACGGAATAGTATCGAGAGCCATTACATTTTCAAGGATATTCTGGAAAGAGAAGGTATGCGAATTATTTAACTCCGAGGAGGGTCCCGGCAGGGACTTTTCCTCTTTCCGCAGGAATGGCAGTTCCCTTTATGAGAGGCTTAGGCTTCATCTGTTATAAGGAGTGGAAACTATGTTTACAAAATTGGAAATGGTCGGAGCTATTGCTATCAGCCTGTTCGGCGGATTCGCCATCGGCTACAGCAAGGCAAGAGAAATCTGTTTGCAAGCAATCATCACTGCTACCGGAGAGCAGAAGGAACCCGAGACGACCGAGAAGGAGGAGACGCCCTAAACAGGGGCTCTCCCCTTTTCGCACAAACCACAGCACCTTTTATGGAAGAATCCATATTTGAAAGGAGAAGCAACAATGAGCATGGAAAAGTTCAAAAGGTTTGTGGAGGACCATAAAAAGGAGCTGATTGCCACTACGGCGGTCGCTGGCGGAATCGTGCTGGTGATTCTCGGGTGCAAGCGCCACAGCGGGAAGGCAGTCAAGGCCAAAGGCATATTCAGGAGGAAAGATATTTCGATCCCGGATGGCCTCAAGGTCTGGGACACGTCATACCTCTGGGTGGAGGGAAAGTACCTGAACGCAATCGTCAACAGCATTCCCGTGGACGACCTGGGTGAACTGGGCAAGCAATACATCAAGCATGGGCTCGCACAGCCTGGCGACATTGCAAGTGTCGTTATTGGAGTCGAGTACAACAAGTGATTCTACCAAAGGTGGAGGCCGCTAAAGCAGCGGCTTTCGCCTTTTCACCGAGGTTGTTTGTACTTCAGTGTGGTTGCTAACTTAGAATAGCCGTTGAAAGGAGGTAGTCGTTAATGAGTGAACAAGAATTTCATCCAGGCTCTGTTCCAGTAGCAGTAGCAGCCCGCGTCTATGGAAAAGATGCGTCTTGGGTTCGAGCCGGCATTGTGTCAGGATGGCTTCCGATTGGTAAGGCTACCCGAAACGGCAAACTGGTGACCAGCATCAACGAGATAGACAGCCGGTACGGACGTATCAACTTTTACATCTCGCCAAAACTCCTCTATGAGGAAACCGGATTTTTATGGAAAGGAGAAAAGCGATAATATGCCTACAAATGTACGACCCGAAGTATCCAAGAAAAATCCCTACTACATAGAGCGTGAGCGATACTACGAGCTGAAACACTTCTGCCGGCAGTATCCGATTTGGAAGAAAGCTCATGCGGCCCTCGATGGACTGAGCCGGCGACCTGCTGATTTGGAGTTGTTCAGCGAGACTGGAGAGACAAGCGATCCAACATTCCGATGCGTAGCGGCCCGTGAACGCTACTCCAGATGGATGGGTATGGTTGAGCAGTGCGCTCGTGAAGCTGACCCCGAGCTCTACAAGTATCTCATGAGCTATGTTACGAAAGGAGATTGCTACAGCGTTCTCAAAATGCGTGACCATATCCCCTGCTGCAAGGATGTGTTCTACGAGACGGCCCGTAAGTTCTTTTGGCTCCTTAACAAAGTTCGAGACTGATTTGGCATCTTCCGCAGAAAATACATCCACCTTTATGGAAGACCCAATATTAGAAAGGAGTTTGACTTATGAACCGTCATTTTAACTGGATGGACAAGCCTGTCACCTGGGGAGGTTACTTTAAGCTGTGCGGCATTTGCACTGTGGTCGGAACGGCCATCGCTGCGATTGAGCTCATCGTGTTTATGGAGCCCGCCTGGTGGAAGGCTACAAAGAACTTTGTGAGAAGACTGTTCGACAGATGAACTATCGGCATATAGGTCGGCCAAGAGGGAGGTTGTGGAAACACGGCCTCTTCTCTTTTTATATTTTACTCGCACAAATTGCAACGACCTTTATGGAAAGGAGGTTCGATTTATGACTTACAAGCAAATTGAGGCCAGCAGAGAATTGCGGCTTTGGATTGGGCAGGTAATCGTACCGGCTGTCAGTGTGACGGCGGTGGTGCTTGCTAATCCTGACGTGAGAAATGCGGCTAAGCAAAAGCTGGACAGCATCAAGCAGAAGTTCCAGTCCAAAAAGATCAGGGTCGTGTAACAGCGACCCTTTCTTTTATATTTTCCGCATATAGGTGACGGGAATGTGTGGTAAATTGGTATTCTAAAAAATTCCCGGGTGGGAAATTCTGAAAAACAATTTTGGAGGAATCCTATGGAAATCGTAATCGCACTCGTAGCCGTCCTTATCGGCTTTATCATCGGTCGAGTCCTTCCCAGAGAGCGCCCCCTTGGTGATTTGCGGGTTGACAGGTCTGACCCGACTTGTGAGCCCTATCTTTTTCTCGAACTGGGTACGGATGTCCGCAACGTCATAAGTAAGCGGCACGTTACATTCCGCGTCAAAGTCGAAAACTTCCTGCCGCACGAATAACACCCGCTATTATGGAGCCCAACTCTAATATTTGAAAGGAGTAAAGCAATATGGCAGAGATCAAAAGTTTGTTGGACGGCGTGATCGAGCAGGAAATCCAAAACGTGGAGGCCCTGAGCTCTGGAACTGACGAGAAGTCGAAGGCAATCCAGAATCTCGCAACCCTGCACAAACTCCGTATCGAGGAGATCAAGGCCGAGACCGAGGCGGAAGAGAAGCGTGAACGCCGGGTTATGGACAGCGAGCAGCGTAAAGCGGAACTCGCTCTGAAAGAAAAGCAGGCTACCCAGCAGGAGACCCAGCATCAGGCTGAGCTCTCTATCAAGGAGCGCCAGGTGGATAGTGCCGAGGCAGAACGTAAGATGAAGGACGAACAGTTCAAAGCTGAACTCGCCCTGAAGAAGCGTCAAGCCGACGGCGACACCGCTGAGCACAAGTTGAAAGAGAAGCAGAGTGAGGCTGAGTCTCAGCATAAGGGTGCCGAGCTTGTTCTGAAGGAGCGGGAGCTTGACAGCAAGGATGCTGACCGTACCCAGGAGGGAGAGCTTCAGAAGCGCCAGGCCCGGGATCAGATGGTCGACCGGTGTGTGAGAGCTGGTGTGGCGGTTGGAGAACTGGTACTGCCGTTGGTATTCTACGGCATCTGGATGAACAAGGGTTTCAAGTTCGAGGAAACTGGTTCGTTCACGTCGACCACATTCAAGAACTTGCTGAATCGCTTCAGACCCACGAAGTAAAGGGTAAGGCTGCAAAAGCGGAGAGGGCGCGGAGATTTCGCGCTCTTTTCGTTTTCGCCATTTCTACAGCGCACTTTATGAGGAAGAAGAGCTCTTTTACCTCGACTATTAGCCAGGAGTGGAGTATAATACTGTACAACACTTCTGGACTACATCAGGAGGTAATGAAAGTGCGTAAAAAGGGTAAAGAGATCATTCGGCCGGAGGGCGTTGAGATTAGGGAGTATCTCAATGACGGCTGGGGCATCTGCAACAAATGCGGAGCGCTGATGGATGAGGAAATCAGGAATAGAATTGGAGTATTCACCTGCCCGGCATGTGGCTGGGAGTGCGATGTTATGGATTATGAGTACGAGGAGGAAGACACTATGGAACTTGTACAGGATGAAAGAGGTGACGAGTACCTGATTCCGAGAGATGATATGCCGCCCGCGGGGTGCAGGGCTTGTGGAGGTCCATATCCCTACTGCAAAGCATCTTGCAAGATGTACGACGACTAAGCATTATCAAAATGGAGGAGAGTCTTGGGAAACCGGGACTCTTTCTCTTTTCCGCAGATTTTACAAATTCCTTTATGGAAAGGAAGTATGAGAGACGCATGTTGTTGGTGAAAACCCAACCATCTACGAGGAGTGCGATCCTCCCTCGTAGCCTTTTCTTTTTATTTTCTTGGAGGGATTGTGATGCGCTATCATTTCGAGAAGCCGGCTGTTTCGCTGTCGATGTATGGTCGGCGTTACATTTGCAACCATCCGGTGTATGACAGCTGCACCTTGTTCGAGATTGACGAAAAGGGTTTGGCTGTGATACAGCAGAGATTTGACCCTAAAACAAAGAGTACATCATGGACAGAGGTAGACGCCTACTTGACCGATGTTTTATATTTGCATCCTAAATTTAAGGAGTTCTTTGACGAGCGGGCCGGAACTTGTACGGACGGTCTTTACCCCACTGTGACAATTCGACAAATCATGTGGGCGTTGAAGATGAAACCTTTGCCAAAGCAAAAGTGGGAGACCGTGTTCGACCGTTCGCCGATTTAGCGCCGAATAGACAGCCCCTCTTATGGAGAGATCCAAAATTTTTGAAGGGAGCTAAATTATGAATCTCAAACTACTGAAAAGCTTAGGGGCTTTGTGCAAAGAGCAGTTACCTACAATCCTGTCAGGAGCGGCGGTGATTGGAGTCTTTGCAACTGGAATCTGTGCAGCGAAGGCAACTCTGAAAGCAAAGGAGGAGGTTGAGAAACTGGAGGAGCCGACAACCTTTGAGAAAGTTAAGGTGGCAGCACCCATTTATGGGCCGTGCATTGCCATCGGAGGAGCAACCGTTGCTTGCATTCTTGGTGCCAACCGAGTCAGTGTCAAGCGTTATGCAGCTCTTGCTGGGACTTGCGCCATTGCAAAGACTCAGCTGCAAGAGCACAAGGATAAGGTACTTGAGATGTTTGGCAAGGAGAAGGCAGAAGCCGTTGAACAGGAGATTGCTAAAGATCAAGTAAGCAAGAAGGTGACTGGAGGGCTAATCTGTGCAAGCGACGAGCTCGTGACATGCAAGGATCTTGTGACTGGGATGGTGTTCAAGTCAAGCATGGTCCGGATACAAGCTGCGGCAAACAACGTCAACACAATGGTGCTGCTGGATGGCGCTGCTGGGTTGACGGATTTCTACGATCAGCTTGATGAGGAACACACGCCAATCATGGAAAGAGTGCGATGGTATTGCGATTCACGCATTCCGATGATGCAGATAGAGTTTGGAGCGGAGATTTCAGAGCATGGACTCCCGTACTTGACGTTCACTTACGAGTGTGACTGATGGTGACTGCTGAGGGGCGCAAAGCCTCTTAGCTTTTTACCGCCAATTCCACAGCTCCTATTATGGACCAATACCATGAAAGGGGTTAAGGAGCATGGATGAGATGAAAATTGAATCAAAATGGACGAGAGGAATTGCATCACTCCTTATTGGAAAGGCCATGCGCAAAAAGTTGGGTTACGATGTTGACGTCCAACTCAACCATTTTCGCACGACCATTCTTGAGGAGAAGGCACATGTCCACTTGGACATTGATTTGGAACTCTCAAAAGATGAACTTGACAAATTGATAAAGAGCATTGGTCTCTAAGGCCGGAGCCGCGTAACAGCGGCTTTTGCTTTTTCGCAAGATATTCATACTGTATTATGGAGGTGATCGCTATGAGATTTTACAGCAAAAAAGTATTCAAGTTTGCAGGAGAAGTTAGTGGTTGTGTCGTCATGGGCATTGTTTCAGCGGCAACGCAAACACTTTGGTACAGAATCGCAGAACCCAAGATACTTAATGCTATGGACAAAAATGAGGCAAAGCGAAAGCAGCCAATAGGTTTTAGGGGGGAGTCCTGATGGACTCCTCTTTCCTTTTTCGCAGATTTTGCAACTTCCTTTATGGAAGAGAATGGATATATGCAGGTGAAAATCCTGTAGCGAGCTACGAAGCTGGGTACGGAGTAGGCAACGCAATAAGCGGGCACGACCCTGAAGTCGTTCTTTTCTTTTTCTTCCGCAAATTTTACAAATCGTATTATGGAGAGGAGGTTAGCTCAGTTGGGGGAGCGCAACCTGAAATGGTTGAGGTCATCGGTTCGAGTCCGATACAGCCTCTTTAATTTTTTCGTCAAGGAAAGGAGAAAATCAAAATGGAAATCAAAATCGTAGGAGAAGTCAAGTTCAGAAACCGCGTTCTCGCTGTCTATGGGGATCTGGATGCGCCTCTCTTCAAGGCTGCGGACGTCGCCGATCTGGTGGATTACGGCGAGGGTAACGTCTGGAACCTTGTTCGGCTCTGCGAGGAGGACGAGCATATGCTCCTTCCGCTCGTAGTCGCTGGGCAGAAGCGGCAGGTAACTTTCATCACCGAGACCGGCCTCTACAACGTCCTGGCCCAAAGCAGAAAGCCTCTTGCCAGAGCATGGCGGCGTGTCGTTCACGAGGAACTGATTGCGCTCCGGCGGTCCCAGGGTAAGAACGTCTCTGAGAAGTTCGACGAGTGGGGCCATCTGGCCGACAACATCTACTTCGATGAGGAACGGGGCTGTCTGATGCGCTCTGTCACGGTACAGGGCGGCGACGTTGAGCAGGTTCCGTATGAGCCCGAGGACAGGAGGTAATCGTGAATCGACAAATCTATATTCATTATGGATCAACAGAGTTTGACCCAGAAAAAGGTTTTCCCATCGAGAATGACAAGGGATGGATTAAACCGAAGGGAGGACTTTGGGCGTCACGGATAAATGCAACACGAGGTTGGAAAGATTGGTGCGAAGTTGAGGATTTCAGGGAGTGCACTGAGAAGCTTTCCTTCAAGTTTACCATTAAAAATGGTTCAAACATTGCGACCATCAAATCTCTGGAAGATCTTGAGAAACTTCCTGTGCAAGAAGGGTCCAGGTGGAGTAAAGATACCCCATGGAGGAGATACATCATCGACTTTGAAAAATGTATCGATCAGGGAATTGATGCAGTCGAACTCTGTATTTATGGTGATGAGTATGATTGTGATGATTACTTTGAACTCCATAATTCGCTTTATGGTTGGGATTGTGATTCCATCGTAATACTCAATCCGAATGCGCTCATTCCCGTTTCCGATACTGAAGGAATGACTGTATGAAACCTGAAATTGGCTACGATTCTATCGTCATAGGTTCGTACATAAATGACCTGCTCGACGGAATTGAGTGGAACATGAGACACACCGATCTGAAAGATCCATATTTTGAGCAGCTTAGTGTCGAAAAGTTCACCCTCGAAACACTGCTCCAGGAGATTGCCAAGCATGGCGACATCGGTATGCCAACCGAGATACTGGAACAGTTCGTTCAGAAAGCGGATGAGTGTGTGACCAAAAGTCACGACCAGCACAACATTTATGTATTCGAGACATCCAGAGATGCGGCAATGTCAATCTTAGACGGATTGTATTTCGGATATTTGGAAGGAGAAGAACGAAGTGGATTTCAAGAAACACCGGACTCTGTGGAATGATGCAATTTATGGGTCTCCGGAAACATCATTGGTAACCCTTCGTAAGTTAAACGAACTTGGCGAGATAGGTGAAACGACGTATCAGGCCTGTGTGTTTGCGTCGCTTATGGCTGCCACAGAAAAAGGAGGAAAACGGAAATGAGTTCCAAGCAAGGTCTGGTAAAACAGGCCGGAAACGCTATGAAGAAAGTGTCGCCGACAATTCTGACCTGTCTCGGAGCTATTGGCGTGGTTGCAACGGCGGTTTTAGCAGTTAAGGCCACACCGAAAGCCATGGAGATGGTCAAAGCTGACAGCCGGAAAAATCACGATGGCGACCCGTATGCAGCAACCAAGGTGGAAGTTGTCAAGTCTTGCTGGAAATGTTATATTCCGGCCGTAATCACCGGTACCGCCACAATTACCTGCATCTTCGGGGTAAACATCCTGAACCGGCGGCAACAAGCATCGCTCACCAGCGCTTACGCCCTTGTCAGCCATTCCTACTCCGACTACAAACGGAAAGTCAAGGAACTTTATGGCGAGGAGGCCCATAAAAAGGTCATGGAGTCCATAGCGTCGGAGAAGGTCGATAAAGACCACGTCATCACATCTCCTGGAATCATGGGGAGTTCTTGTCTTGACTTCGAGGATGCTGACGAAGAAGAACGACTCTTCTATGACTCGTTCTCAGAGCGATATTTCACCTCAACAATCGGAAAGGTACTCCAAGCTGAGTACCATCTGAACAGAAACTTCGCTCTTAATGGCGGAGGTATTGCTCTCAATCACTTCTACGATCTCCTTGGAATTGCTGATATTCCGGAGGGTAATACCATTGGATGGTTCGTCAATGACGAAATGTACTGGATTGACTTTGACCACTCTAAGGCCATTCTGGAAGACGGTTTGGAGTGCTACATCATCGACATGGTTTACACCCCTGGAACCGAGGAGGACTACTGCGAGTAGGTCTTCCGCAGAAACAACACACTCTATTGTGGAAAGGAGGCTAAGGCTTCATGGATAAGAAAGCTATCTTCAGAGTCATGTCCATGATCGGTATGGTCCTTGGAGCGGTGGGAACGCTGCTGTCCAACTGGGCCGACGATCGTGAGCAGGACATGCTGATTGACGAGAAGATCAATGAAAAACTTGCCGCCCGTGAAAGTGAAGAAGAGAGTGAGGAGCCCTGACAGGGGCTCTTCGCTTTTGGATGGGGAAGAACTGCACATGAACGAACGGGCAATTATCACGCTGAATCGGATGCTGGAAATGTACGAAGATGCTCCATATTTTGATTGGCCGCAACATGAGCTTGAAGAGGTTGCGTTCTCAAGATGTGCCATTGAAGAAATTTTACAACTGGTTTGGGACCATCCGTGGACTCTGGCATCCGACACCATCGAAAATTTTGCATTAACGATGGAACTTTACAAGCATTCGTCTGTTACGGACGAACAAAGGCGGATATTTTCAGTTTTAGCAGAAACGGCTTGTGAGATTCTGCAAGAAATCGAATCACTTGAAAAGTAGCCCCAAAAATACGTTTGAAAGGAGTCATATTGTGAACAAGCAAACCTTTGTAAAGGCGCTTAAAGATGTTCCGAAAATTCTGAAAAAGCACAGTCCTGAGCTTTTGACAGGTATCGGCATCGCAGGGATGATCTTTACAACCATTACAGCCGTCAAAGCCACTCCCAAGGCCCTTCGCCTCGTAGACGAGCGAGAAATTAAGGAAGGAAAGCGACTGACCAACTCGGAGATCATTAAGACCACCTGGAAGTGCTACGTCCCCGCAGCCGTGACCGGTGTGTGCTCCATTGGTTGCCTGATTGGCGCCAGTTCGGTCAATGCCCGGCGAAATGCGGCACTCGCTACCGCCTACACCATCTCTGAAACAGCTCTCAAAGAGTATAAGGAGAAAACCGTTGAGGTTGTCGGCGAGAAGAAGGAGCAGGTGATTCGTGACGCGGTTGCCAGGGACAAGCTGGAGAAGGCCCAGGTGACCAGTCGTGAGTTCATCATCACCGGCAAAGGGGAAACTCCCTGTTTTGACCCGCTCACCAATTCCTGCTTCAAGGCGGACATTGAGATCCTGCGGAAGGCGGAAAACGTCCTGAATAAACGGATGCGGGACGAGATGGTGATAACTGTCAACGATTTCTTACAGGAAATCGGCCTCGACCCGTGTGACGATGCCATCGGCGAAAACATGGGCTGGGATATTGATAAGGGATACATCGACTTGGATTTCAGCTCGCAACTGGTCGAGGGCATTCCTTATCTTGTCATCGGGCATCACAATCCGCCCCGCTATATCGGACGGTAGCGTCCGCAAAAAATGCAAATCGTATTATGGAGAGATCCACACTAAAATCTTTGATAAAGGAGTAATTCAAAATGGAAGAGAACACTGTGAGAACCAATGAGATCGAGGAGTACGAGCAGCCTGAGATCGAGGTCGAGGAGGCTCCGGAGGAGAGCTCCGGCAGCGGCGCATTCGTTGCGGGTATCGTCGGCGGGTTCTTGGCCTATGCCGCTATCGGCGGGGTTAAGAAGCTGGTGGCGTTCGCCCAGACGAAGTGGGCCGAGCGGAAGCAGAAGGAGCAGGCCAAGATCGTGGTCGACGCCGAGTACACGGAGATCCCGGACAAGCGGGAGGATTCCGAGGAGGACGCTTCTGAGGAGAAGTAAACAGCGAGGATCGCCATGGGGGAGAGTACCTACAACAGGTGCTTTCCCCTTTTCAATAAGTAACAAGGAGGAACGACCATGGCAGAAACCCCCTATCCCAACAACTCCCACACTGCAAGGGAGCGCAAACCGGAAGGTTCCAGTCCTCCGGATAAAAAGCTGGAGAAGGTGGTGAGCGGAGAGACCAAGACTCGCAAAAAGAGTGAGGTCAAGAAGTTCGCCAATATCTTCGTTCCGGAGGACGTTGAAAACGTCAAGAGCTATATCCTGGTCGATGTCATTGTGCCGGGTATCAAGAATGCGATCGCTGATGCGGTCAGCATTATGCTTTTCGGTGAAGCGGGCCGTCTGGGTGGACGGAGCGGCAAAGGCTCCCGGGCTTCGTATCAGAGATACTACGACGACCGGCGTGATGATCGCCGTGAGTACGGACGGCCGAGAGCTGCCGCTGGCTTCGAGTACGATGATATTCTCTTCGAGACTCGTGGTGATGCCGACTTGGTTTTGGATCAGCTGGAAGCGGCTATTAACCAGTATCAAATCGTAAGCGTTGCTGACCTTTACGATTTGGCCGGCATCACCTGCCGCAGCTATACGGCAAACAAGTACGGCTGGACTGATCTTCGGTCCGCCAAGGTAGTCCGGACTCGGGACGGGTATATTTTGCAGCTCCCGAGAACGGTTCAGATCAACTAAAGGAGGGCTCGACTATGTACGGGTATCCTGTTTTGTCCGGCTACAGGGGCTGGGTCAACGGCGAATGGATGCTGTTCCCGACTGAAGCCGAGTACCACGAGTATATGGAGGAGGCGCTTCATGAAACTTAACTCCGATACGCTGCTCAGCTTCGGCGTATTCGGTCTCGGCTTGGTTGCCATTGGGTATGCGGTTGGTATCCATTCCCGCATGAAAGCTGTAGCTGACAAACTGGATACCAGCATTGACAAAATTGCCAATGACACCGAGGTCGAGATTCCGTCTAAGCTCATTGAGCAGGCGGTCCAGAAAGCAGTCGATCGTGAATCCTATACCGCTGTTCGGCGGGCTACGGACGTCGTGGTGAATGGTCTGAAGAAGGAAATCGGCGACCAGGTATCCACGGCTGTGAAAGCCAGCTATGATAGCATCGCAGATGGCGTGACCAGTGAGATTGCGAAAAATGTCGCTAAAATTGACGAAGCTCGTCTCAAAAGAGAGGTCGTCACCAAAGCAAAGGAGCAGATTGCCGAGAAATTCGACGATAAGCTCGATGATATTTTGGAGGAATTCAATGGTAATCTCCAAAATGTCGGTAAGATCTACAAATCTATTGCCAAATCATTCTCTAAGGAGGAAATTTAACCATGAAGAAAAACGAAATCATGAAGTCTGTGGGCCTGACCTTCAACAAGATCGGCTTCCAGATTCAGAAGAAGAGCCCCGAGCTCCTGGTCGCTGCCGGTATCGCCGGCGTCGTTGTCAGCGCGGTTATGGCCTGTAAGGCCACTATCAAGGCCAGCGAGGTCGCCGAGGAGACCAAAGAGACCATTGACGAGATCCACGAGGCCGAGGCCAACGGCATCACCAAGGCCGGCAAGGACTACTCCGCCGAGGACACCAAGAAGGATCTTACCACCGCCTACATCCAGACCGGCGTAAAGTACGCCAAGCTTTACGCTCCCGCTGTCATTTTGGGCGCTGCTTCCATCACATGTATTGTTGCCAGCCACCGTGTTCTGAAGAAGCGCAATATCGCCCTTGCGGCGGCCTATACGACCTTGGATAAGTCCTTCAAGGACTACCGCGGCCGGGTCATGGAGCGTTTCGGCGAGCAGGTCGAAAAAGAGATCCGCTACAACATCAAAGCCAAGGAGATCAAGAAGACCGTTGTCGACGAGAACGGTAAGAAGGAGAAAGTCAAAGAGGTGGTCGACGTACCTGCCGTTGAAGGATGGGACCCCTCTCAGTACAGCCCCTACGCCAGGCGCTTTGATGAGGCCCATCCGCAGTGGACGAAGAACCCTGAAATGAACCTCTACTACCTGAAGGCCCGGCAAGCGCAGGCTACCGATATGCTCAAGGCCCGTGGTCACCTGTTCCTCAATGAGGTGTATGACATGTTGGGCTTCCCCCGCACCAAGGCCGGCGCAGTTGTGGGATGGCTGTTTGACCCCAAGCATCCTGAGCTGGGCGACCCCTATGTGGATTTCGGTATGTATGAGATTCACGAGGGCGACAGTTTCGAGGACTACCTGAAGTCCTATATTCTTGATTTCAACGTTGTTGGCGACATTACGGACGATATCGCCGACCATCAGTATATTTGAGGTGTGGGCCAATGAAGAAATTTGTACTTCTCCTACTGATCGCCGCAATGGTGATTGTTGGGGATTCCTATGCGGCTGGGCCAGTAATCGTATCCAAAAATGACAGAGCCGTTGTTCAGCTGAAGAACGCGGCTCTTCTTTCGTCTTTTGTGAAATGCACGCCCCCCCGGGCGAGGAAATCAAGACCATCGTTGAATTGGCACAACCCCCTGCCGAGAACGAACCGAAGGCAAAGCCGGTAGTTGAGCAAAGTCACTATTGCGACAGCATCCCGCTTACCTTTGAGGAACAGGGTTGGCTTCGAGCGGCCTGCGAAGAGTTCAACATTCCTTATGCCCTGGCGCTGGGTCTCATTGAGAAAGAGACCGAATTCCGAAATCTCATCGGGGATGACGGTGCTTCTACCGGCTATATGCAGATTCAGAAAAAGTGGCATTGGGACAGAATGGAACGTCTCGGTGTTACAGATCTGGTGGAGCCGAGCGGTAACTTCAGAGTAGGATGCGACTTTCTGGCCGAGCTCTATGCAAAGTACAACGACTGGAGTCTGGCTCTAACCGTCTACAACCGTGGGCATAATCCTGGCTACATCACTGATTATGCCAAAGAGGTCATGGGAAACTATGCTCATTGGCAAGAGATCGTCGAAAATTATATTTAGAAAGGATGGTATCACCATGAAAAAGTGCTTTAACAGCTTGCTTTCGTATACCCTGTCCGTCGTCTCCGGCTTGTTCCTCGTTAGCGGCATCGCCGTTCTGTCGGCTGGGAGGTAATGGACATGGAGGGATTTGCGAACCTTGTGTCCATGATGGACTATGTAGTTGATACAAAGCGGAAGCGTCATATCACCGGCGGGCTCCTGATTAGCATGGCTATGCTTTTCGGGGGCCTTGCCATCACGGTGATGAGCGCTAAAGAGGAGGACTAAATTATGGGTAAACTCAATACCGTAATTGCCTTCTTCACAGGAGCTACTGTTGGCGGTGCGGCCGTTTGGTACATAACCAAAGAGCGGTATGCTCAGCTCGCCGAAGAGGAGATCAACTCCGTGAAAGAGGCTTACTCCCATAGGGGAGAGAAAAAAGAGAAAGCCGATGCGGCCCTGCGGCGGTATCAGGGAGAGGGCGAAAAGGAACCCACAGATGTGAACGAGCCCAAGACTCCTGTTGTGACTACTAAAGTCACTGAAAAAGAGAGCATCTCCGAATACGCCAAGAGGGTTCAAAATGGGGCTCCGATGGAGTATTCCAAAACAGTCGTACCACCCAAGGCTATGGAGCCGGAGAAACCCGCTCCCCCCGTCACCTCGGGTGATGTCCCCTATGTTATTTCACCTGAGGAGTTTGACGAACTTGAAGGCTACACTCCGATCAGCCTGACTTACTTCGCCGATGGCGTATTGGCAGATGAGAACGGTGTTATTGTCGATGATGTGGAAGAGATTATTGGCGATGCACTGGAACATTTCGGCGAGTACGAGGAAGACGCAGTCTTCGCTCGAAACGACGCAAAACGATGCGACTATGAAATTCTGAAAGACGAACGCACATATGCGGAGTTCCGGAAAACTCTTCCGACCAACATCTAAAAGAAGGAGGCTCAGCTTTTGACCAGGAACGAGCTTATCGATCAATATTTTGATTGGATGTATCAGCTCGTGGTCGACAACCGATATTCTAAGTCCTATCGTAAGCTGTTCGCCAGGCTGCACGATACGGAATTTACATATACGATTCCGGAGGACGGCAACCGGGCCGAAGACGGCATCGACCTTAGGTATCGGTTCGGCCGCGAGCATTCTTATCCCGACGCTATGATTGCGTCGTTTTTGGATGACCGTCCGTGCAGTGTTTTGGAGATGATGACTGCCCTTGCCCTTCGTATTGAAGAGCACATTATGGACGACCCCGATATTGGCAATCGCACCGGACAGTGGTTCTGGGGTATGCTGGTCAGTCTTGGGCTCGGTTCCATGTATGACGCCAAGTTTGACAGGTATCGTGTTGACAGGACTCTGGAACGGCTCTTGGAACGCGAGTACGAACGTAACGGTGAGGGCGGTCTCTTCACCGTCAACAACGGCCGCGATATGCGGACAACGGAAATCTGGTATCAGATGAACTACTACCTCAGCGAGGTTATTAAAGAAGGGAGCGTCAGCATTTAACATGGCGAAAAAGAGAAAGTCTGTACCCATCGCCTCTATTGGCGATCTGATTGACCTCGTCAATCACAACTGTGAGCTCTTCGACCGGCGAACCAGGAAGCTCGCCAAAGGAAACCGGAACCTCAAAGTTCTGTGCCTCATGGCGATTGGCTACGCCATCTACACGGGCATTCAGTGCCGGAAACAGGAGGAGCAGATCTATCAGCTTTCCGTGAAGATGAATAAGTTGGAGCAGAGCGAAGGGGAGTAAGCGATCCAATGTTAGATTTCTTGATGATTGCAACGCGCAGCGGTAAACGCGGTATCATCGAGATCTATCCCAAGTTTATCATCAAGAGAAGTAACGACCTCATGATAAGAGGCGGCGATTTCTATGCCATTTGGATTGAGGAACGGGGATTATGGTCGACTGATGAGCAGGATGCGGTCGACTTGATCGACCGTGAACTGGACCGTTACGCTGAAGAAAACCGCAAGCGCTTTGACGACAACATTCGTGTCCTGCATATGTGGGATGCGGAGACCGGCATGATCGGCCAGTGGCACAAGTATTGCCAAAAAGATATGCGGGATTCGTTCCACATGCTCGATGAAAAGCTGATATTTGCCAACACCAAGACCGGCAAGAAGGACTATGCCAGCAAATCTCTGGATTATCCGTTGGAACCTGGAGAAACACCGGCATGGGATCGTCTTGTCGGTACTTTATATTCTCCCGAGGAGCGCCACAAAATTGAGTGGTGTATCGGAGCCATTGTGACTGGCGATTCCAAGAAACTTCAGAAGTTTATGGTGTTCTATGGTGCAGTTGGAACCGGTAAGAGCACTATCATCAATGTCATTCAGCAGCTCTTTGATGGATACTACACCAGCTTCAACGCCAAAGACCTCGGCTCCTCCAGCAACGCCTTTGCATTAGAGGCGTTCCGGTCAAACCCTTTGGTGGCAATTCAGCATGACGGTGATCTTTCTCGTATTGAGGATAACACTCGCATCAACAGTTTGGTGTCTCACGAGATGATGACTGTCAATGAGAAGTTCCGCTCTGCCTACTCCAACCGATTCAAGGCTTTCCTCATCATGGGAACCAACAAGCCTGTGAAGATTACGGACGCCAAGTCTGGTATCATCCGTCGATTGATCGATGTGTCGCCAACAGGTGATAAGGTGCCGCCATCCGAGTATCGCACCCTTACAAAGCAGATTCCGTTTGAACTCGGAGGTATCGCCTGTCACTGTCGGGACGTATATTTGGAAGACCCTGACTACTATGACGACTACATTCCGATTTCAATGCTTGGGGCCTCTAACGATTTCTATAACTTTGTCGTGGACTCCTACCATGTGTTCAAACGGGAAGATGGCGTCTCTTTGAAATCAGCTTGGGAAATGTATAAGACCTATTGCGATGATGCAAAGGTTTTGTATCCTCTGTCCCGGATGATATTTAAGGAGGAGCTGCGAAACTACTTCCGTGAATACGAGGAGCGGTTCAACATGGAGGATGGAACTCGTGTAAGAAGCTACTATCATGGGTTTCGGACGGAAAAGTTTGAGGAACAGGGCCCGGAAGAGAAAGAAGAGGTGGTAAATGTACGAAGTTCTGACCTACAGCCAGCTATTGAGTTCGCGGAAGGTATTCCTTCCGTCTTTGATGCTTGTTGCGTGGACTGCCCTGCTCAATACGCAGGAGAAGAGGGAACCCCGCAGCGAAAATGGGAGCGTGTGCGGACAAAACTCTCGCAGCTTGATACCTCGAAGCTCCACTATGTAAAGCTGCCGGAGAATCACATCGTCATCGACTTTGATATTCCGGATGAACAAGGTAATAAGTCCTTTGAACGGAATTTGGCCGAGGCGAGCAAGTGGCCGGCGACTTATGCAGAGGTGAGCAAAAGCGGCTGTGGCATTCACCTGCACTACATTTATTCCGGAGATGCAACAAGGCTTAGCCGGATTTACGACGACCATATCGAGATAAAGGTCTTCACCGGCAATAGCTCGCTACGCCGGAAGCTTTCCAAATGCAACAACCTGCCTATCGCTACGATAAGCTCTGGATTACCGTTGAAAGGAGAAAACAACGTGGTAAATGCCAAAGTGGTTCAAAGCGAGAAAGGGCTTAGACTCCAGATTAAGCGCAATCTCAATAAAGAGATCCATCCGGCTACTAAGCCCAGTATCGACTTTATCTACAAAATCCTGACGGATGCGTATGAAAGCGGCATGACCTACGATGTCACTGATATGCGCAATGCTGTCCTGGCTTTCGCGGCCAACAGCAGCAATCAGGCGGAATACTGCATCAAGCTGGTGAACAAGATGCCGTTTAAGTCCGCCGAAGATGGCCCTGCGGTGAAGAACGACGAGGCAAAGCTTGTCTTCTATGATGTGGAGGTGTTCCCGAACCTATTCTTGGTGAACTGGAAAATTGAGGGCCCCACGCAACCCGTCGTGAGAATGATTAACCCGAAGCCCCAAGAAATTGAGGAGTTGATGAAGTTCCGCCTTGTCGGGTTCAACTGCCGCCGGTATGATAACCATATCCTCTATGCTCGCCTGATGGGTTACACGGAGGAGCAGCTCTACAATCTGTCCCAGAAGATCATCAGCAGCGAGAAGAAAGCCAAGAGCAACAACTGCTTCTTCGGTGAGGCCTATAACGTATCTTATACGGACGTTTATGACTTCTGCTCCAAGAAACAGAGCCTGAAGAAGTGGGAAATTGAGCTCGGCATTCACCATCAGGAGCTGGGCCTTCCCTGGGATCAACCGGTTCCCGAGCATCTGTGGCAGAAGGTTGCAGAATATTGCGACAACGATGTCATTGCAACTGAGGCGGTGTTCAATGCTCGTAAGGCCGACTTTGTGGCTCGTGAGATCCTGGCAGACGTGGCCGGCATGACAGTTAATGACACCACCAACACCTTGACTACCAAAATTATATTTGGCGGCAACAAGAAACCTCAGGATCAGTTCAACTACCGTGACATGGGCGATACGAACCAGATTTATGACCCAGACCGAGACCTGCCTTTCGAGATGGGCCCGAAAGAGTTCGACGAGTTCACGGCTTTCGACAAGAAGGGCCGTCCTATCTTCCCGGGCTACAAGTTCGAGAATGGTAAGTCCATTTATCGCGGTGAGGAAGTTGGCGAAGGTGGGTACGTTTATGCCGAGCCTGGTATGTACGGTAACATTGCTCTGCTGGACATCGCCAGTATGCACCCGTCGAGCATCATTGCCGAAGTCCTGTTTGGTCCTGAATTCACCAAGCGGTTCCAGGAAATCCGTGATGCCCGCGTGGCCATCAAGCATAAGGACTTCGAGAAAGCGAAGAAGATGCTGAATGGTGCGTTGGCGAAGTACCTGACGGATGAAGGAGCAGCTGCTGACTTGGCTCAGGCTCTGAAAATCGCCATCAACTCGGTGTATGGACTGACCTCAGCCAGTTTCGAGAATCCCTTCCGGGACAACCGGAACAAAGACAATATCGTTGCCAAGCGCGGAGCCCTGTTCATGGTCAACCTCAAGCATGAGGTCCAGAAACGGGGCTTTACTGTTGCCCACATCAAGACCGACTCCATCAAGATCCCCGATGCTACTCCGGAAATCATCAAGTTCGTCATGGACTACGGCGAGAAGTACGGCTACACCTTTGAGCATGAGGCTACTTATGACCGGATGTGCCTGGTGAACAACGCCGTCTATATCGCCAAGTATAAGGATGGTAAGCACGCCGGCGAGTGGACGGCCACAGGGACTCAGTTCCAGATTCCGTATGTGTTCAAGAAGCTGTTCAGCCGTGAGGAGATCACCTTCGAGGATATGTGCGAGACTAAGAGCGTGACCAGCGCTCTCTATCTGGATATGAACGAGGATTTGCCTGACGTTTCCGAGTATGAGAAGGAAGCTGCCATCCGTGTCAAGATTGCCAACTGGGACTACAACAGAGACGGACGTACACCGCCGAATCAAATCATGCCTGATATTTCGGATGAGGAGCTGGCAGCCAAGATCGCTGATGGCCACAGCTATACCTTTATTGGAAAGGTTGGACAGTTCTGTCCGATCAAGCCTGGCTGCAATGGCGGCCTGCTGCTGCGGGAAGTCATTGATAAGAAGACTGGTGCAAAGAGCTATGCTGCGGCCACCGGGGCGAAAGGTTACCGTTGGCTGGAGTCCGAGATGGTCAAACAACTGGAGAAAGAGGACGGAATCGACCGGAGCTACTATGATGCCATGGTCGACGAAGCGGTTCACGATATTTCTCAGTATGGTGACTTTGAGTGGTTCGTGTCTGATGACCCCTATATTCAGCCGAACCCTTCGGACGATATTCCGCCTTGGGAGACCCCCGGTGAACCTTGGCAGGCTGAACCGGCAACGGCGTTTGACGTGCGATGACACGCCAAAACAACAATCCATGTGACGGAGAGGATGCCATAATCGGCGTCCTCTTTATATTTTGAAAGGAGAAAACAGATATGAGCAAGTTTGTTCAGTTCCTCGCGAAAGGCATCATCTATGACCGGGACAAGAAGGGCCGTCCTTGCGGTGTGAAGTGCACCATCAAGGGGGGGGGCGTAACGCTCGGCAACGCTAACCTGATGGGTAAGGTCTTCATGCAGTGCCCGGATCTGCTGCCTTGCGACTGGGTGGAGGTTAAGACCTGCCCCATCGGGTAATTCAACTATCAACAATCATCGAAAGGAGTTTTCACATGGCTAACCCCAGAGTCACCGAAAACATCAAAATCGAGAACGCGCACATCCTGTTCCGGAACTTCTCCGGCCGGGAGAGTAAGTACAACCGCGCCGGTCAGCGCAACTTCTGCGTCTACATCGACGATCCTGATCTGGCCCAGCGTCTCATCGATGACGGCTGGAACATCCGTGTTCGCGAACCGCGGGAGGAGGGCGAGGCCCCGAGGCACTACCTCCAGGTCGCTGTCAGCTTCGACAACATCCCGCCCACGGTGTATATGCTCACCAAGCGGAAGAAGGTCAAGCTGGATGAGGAGTCCATCGATACCTTGGACTTCGCCGAGATCCGCAATATCGACCTGACCATCCGTCCCTATAACTGGATCATCCAGGAGGGCACAAAGAACGAAAAGAGCGGCGTCAAAGCCTATCTTCGGACGATGTACGTCATCATTGATGAGGACGAGTTCGCGGAGAAGTACGCCGGCGACGAGTATCCCCAGGAGTAAGGCATGTGCAGGGGCGCTGGTTAGGAGGTGACTGGCGCTCCTGCTCTTCGCTTTATATTTGAAAGGAGAAAAGTTCAAGTGACCATAGACTATTCACACTGCAACCAAGCCTTTGTTGATGGTTTGTGGGCGTTCTTGGAATACACTGAACCAAATTCATTACGCACACAACAAAAAGAGGGCCTGATGGTTCGCAGATGTTTACAGAAGGGAGACTTTGAAAAGCGTTGCATCCAAAGATGGGCTATCTCCGAATTGGCAGACTCAATCTCTAAGAATCCATACGAACCTGTTGAAGATACAACCTACAAACTCGCATTAAAGCTGTATTCCTTTGAAAAAGCAGCTATTAGCGAGAGTATGAAAAAGGTGTTTCGCATTGCAGCAGAATTTATCGACGATGAGGTTATCGGAATCTTTAGAACGAGGGAGGGGATTTACCCATGAAAAAGTCTTTCTGGCGCCATTTTCGACTGCCAAGAAAACGCAAATCAAAACCTAAGGCAGAAATGGTGGTGTATAAGCCGCCCAAAAAGCACATGACTGAGCCTGACCGTTGGAAGCCGCCATTTGCAACGACCAAAGATGCTCCGCCTCTCAAAGTCGATAAGCAAGATTTAGTCATTGTAAGTGACCCCAATGCTTTTGACCTTGGCAAGGTTACGGCGACAGTCGGCATCATGCTGCAAGCAAGAATGGACTATACCTTTCAACTGTTTGTAGATGAATGCCTCGAACGTTTTAAGGCTCAGGATTGGGGCGGCGTAAACGAAAAGGAAAGGCGGTTGAATGACCTCAGAGTCACAGCACGGACTGGGACTATTTGTGGCATTTACACTGAACTCGGTTCTGGAGTACAAATCTGGATCGCAACTGACTTGGATCAGGGCATCACAAGAATTTGCCTCTCTGACGAACGCTGAAAGAGGTGTAGTTATGAAACCGTTTTGGAAGCGACCACCTAAGAAAAGTAAAAAGAAAAAGCGAAAGCCCAAGGCTGCGCCACAAGGAAAAGCTGTGCAGACAATTCCCAAATCAAAGCCAACACCTTGGGTTCCGCCACATCCAGTAATACCGAGCTCTCCCTCAATAGAGGGTAAATTTCTCGCAAAACCGTCCGTAACATATCAGGTGCCGGCTGTCCAGGAGGTTAAAGAGGACACACCGAGCCCGTCTTCTCCAAAGTCAAAGGTGATCCATCATAGAAATGAGCACATACGAAAAGAGTTCATGAAAACATTTCAGAGCCTTACTAATCGTTGGCGGTCCTGGGATATTTGGACCGACTTCATTACTATGACAGCTTGCACTATTTCCAACTCAGTAGACAAACTTCACTTTGACGAGCGGGAAAAGACGTATCTCCGAATCATCAACAAGTATAACAAGCAGGAACGGAAACTCTTTCCACAACTATTTGCCTATGTGGTGCTCGCTTTGGAAGAAAATCCTGACCAAGACTTCCTTGGCGATATTTACACCGAACTTGGCTTGAATAGCAAGGAACACAGACAGATATTTACACCGTACAATGTCTGTTACTTCATGGCCGAGGTTACGATTGGCGATCTCGCAAAGCAGGTTGAAGAAAAAGGCGTCGTTGAGATTCATGACTGCTGTTGTGGAGCTGGAGCAACACTCATTGCTGCTGTAAATGTAGCAAAAGAAAAGCTTTATGAAACCGACTTCAACTACCAGAATCATATTTTGGTTACCGGCCAAGACATCGACTACCTTGTTACCATGATGTGCTACATCCAGCTCTCACTTCTCGGCGTGGCCGGATATTTTAAGGTGGGCAACGCCCTTACTGAGCCGATGACAGACCATGATGATTTAAGTACCTATTGGTTCACACCGATGTATTTCTTCCCTGTTTGGCATTACCGGAGAATTTGGCATAGCATAGACAAGTTGTTTGAACCAAATAAGAGCGACGACGTTGAAACCAAAGGAGAATGAATCCATGCAGGCTTTTACAAAAACCGAAATCTCATGGTTAATTATTGAGCTCGATAAGCAGGCTGCAATTCTCAATTTGGATGCCAAAGACCCTATCAATAAAAGCATTTCTGAAACTTATCGGCTCAGATCGGAACAGTACGCTGATATTTCTCGGCGACTTCGCCTGGCCCTTAAAGAGGGCAGTAAACGAATTGAAATCAAGTAAATCTGTTATTAAGCAGCTAATCAGAGCTGCTTATATTTTTGAAAGGAGAAAAAACAACTATGAGCACTAACCATATGCCTTCCCTTGAGGTGATCGAGCAGGGGTTGAAGGACGACGATTGCGATGTCCGGGCTGCGGCCATGAACGCCTGCCAGGGCCGGGAGGTGCCCCTTGAGGTGATCGAGCGGTGGTTGAAGGACGACAGTTGGCGCGTCCGGGCTGCGGCCATGAACGCCTGCCAGGGCCGGGAGGTGCCCCTTGAGGTGATCGAGCGGTGGTTGAAGGACGACAGTTGGCGCGTCCGGGCTGCGGCCATGAACGCCTGCCAGGGCCGGGAGGTGCCCCTTGAGGTGATCGAGCAGGGGTTGAAGGACGACAGTTGGCGCGTCCGGGCTGCGGCCATGAACGCCTGCCAGGGCCGGGAGGTGCCCCTTGAGGTGATCGAGCGGTGGTTGAAGGACGACGATTGCGATGTCCGGGCTGCGGCCATGAACGCCTGCCAGGGCCGGGAGGTGCCCCTTGAGGTGATCGAGCAGGGGTTGAAGGACGACGATTGCGATGTCCGGGCTGCGGCCATGAACGCCTGCCAGGGCCGGGAGGTGCCCCTTGAGGTGATCGAGCAGGGGTTGAAGGACGACGATTGCGATGTCCGGGCTGCGGCCATGAACGCCTGCAAAGTAAACAATATGCCGATTCCGGTGATTCGGACGATTGAACCGCCCAAGCTGGTCTACAAGAAGTGCGTCGGCGGCATTATTGTTGTTGCCTCTATTCCCCAGGACGCCCAGGTTCGTGGCAGTATCGGTCACAAGTGCCGGGCCAGCAAAGCAGTCATCAAAGAAATCATCGGTGATCTCTGCGGAGAGCGAGTCGGGATTTCTAAGTATGACCTGAGGACTCTTTACTATGCTGGGGACGAGGTTGAAATCGACAACTTCGATTTCAGTAATGAGGAATGCTCCACCGGCTTCCACTTCTTCTGCACAATCGAAGAGGCCCGGAACTACTAAGCATTAGGAGGGGATTCAAATTTTAAGTCAGGCACTATTCTCTACGGGCAAGAATGACTGGGCAACTCCGCAGGAACTCTTTAACGAGCTCGATGCGGAGTTTCATTTTACGCTCGATCCTTGTGCAACTCCGGAAACGGCAAAATGCGCAAAATTTTACACGGAAGAAGACAACGGTCTTGCCCAAGATTGGACTGGAGAGACAGTGTTCTGCAACCCTCCCTACTCTGACCAGCAGCAAACCGAATGGGTTAAAAAATGCTATGAACATGGAGTTCGGGGGGGGTAGCAGTTATGCTGATACCAGCCAGAACCGATACGAAACGTTTTTACGAATACATTTATGGAAATGCAGAGATACGGTTCATCAAAGGCCGGTTGAAGTTCGGCGGGTGTGAAAACTCTGCACCCTTCCCCTCCATGATCGTTGTGTTTGGAAAAGATCCTATTGAAAGGAGGACGCGGCCAATGGGGCGCATCAATCTCCGTGACTACCAGCTTGACGCTATTAAGCGTATGAAAAATGGATGCATCCTGTGTGGCGGTGTCGGAAGCGGTAAATCACGCACTTCCCTTGCATACTATTACGATTTGCAAGGCGGCGATCTTCTCGCATCGGATGAAGTCGCTATGAAGAACCCGCAAAACCTCTATATCATTACGACC
The DNA here is from genome assembly GCA_910575505.1 of Oscillospiraceae bacterium. GTDB lineage: Bacteria > Bacillota > Clostridia > Oscillospirales > Oscillospiraceae > Oscillibacter. The sequence goes on along the minus strand of CAJTFK010000001.1, from coordinate 96,313 downwards.
GCTCGGAAACGGGACACCTGCGAGTGGGAGGGGGAACTGGCTCCGTTCCTCCTCTCTACTCATCCTGACTGCAACTACTACAAGAATACGGTAGTTGTGGATTCATGGAACAACATTGGAAAATACACGGATGTCAAAGATGCATTCTTTATATTTGATGAACAGCGGGTAGTTGGTTATGGTGCTTGGACAAAAGCTTTCCTCAAGATTGCCAAGGCCAATAACTGGATTCTGCTATCCGCTACTCCCGGGGACACTTGGCAGGACTACATTCCAGTCTTCATCGCCAATGGGTTCTATCGCAACAAGACTGATTTCGTTGACCAGCATGTCAACTATGACTGGCGAGCCAAATACCCGAAGATCGATAGCTATCGGAACACAGGACGTCTGATCCGGCTTCGCAACAGTATTCTCGTAAACATGGACTTTAAGCGGCAGACTATTTCTCATCATGAGGACATCCCCGTCCCGTATGATATTTCCAAGTATAAGGACATCATGCGGAAACGTTGGAATCCATGGGAAGATCGGCCAATCGAAACGGCAGCGGAGTTGTGTATGGCTCTTCGGCGAGTCGTCAATTCCGATGAAGCTCGTTCAGTTGCGACGCTTGAAATCTTGGAAGACCACCCCAAGGCCATTATCTTTTACAGCTATGACTATGAGCTGGAGATTCTTCGCTCCCTTGGATATTCGGAGGGTACGGAGATAGCGGAGTGGAACGGTCATAAGCATCAGGAGATCCCGACAAGCGACAAATGGGTCTATCTTGTCCAGTACACGGCTGGCTGCGAAGGGTGGAACTGCATCACAACCGATACCATTATATTCTACTCCCAGCAGTATTCGTACAAGGTGGCGACGCAAGCAGCCGGACGAATTGACCGACTCAACACCCCATACCAAGATTTGCACTACTACCATCTGAAGAGTTTCTCTGGAATCGACCTCGCTATCAGCAAAGCCCTTAAACAGAAGAAGAACTTCAACGAGGGTAAGTTTGTTGGCTGGGCCACCAAGCCGATGCCAAGAGCCGCATAATTTGCAAGTCCTATTACGGAGGAGATGCTACATAGCGTCTTCTTTTATATTTTATGAAAGGAGGCGAAATGCCTTGCAACAGCAGCCTGACCTTGAAGTCAAGGCGTTCTTTGACACTTTGTCTGGCACAGCATCTATCAAGGCAAAAAAGCAGCTCCTCGCCGAGAAGCGGAATGATGGAAATGTCAAGAAATTTCTGGACTATCTGCTGAACCCGTTCTTTGTTACGGGTATCTCTGAGAAGAAAATTGGCAAATCGGTGACAAAAGCGCCGACTATCCAATTTGCCTCATTCCACGAGCTGATGCCCTACATCCGGGAGAACCACACAGCCTCGGATGATATTTTGGCAAATGTTCAAGCATTCTTGGAGGGTACGGAGGATGAGTTGCGGTCGTTCTACATCGGCATCATCACCAAGAGCATCCGCATTGGATGCGATGTTAAGACCGTGAATGATGCGCTTGGCTTTGAGCTTATCCCTCAATGGGAAGTGCAGCAAGCGTATCAGATCGGAAAGCTGAAGATGAACGAAAACGAGTGGTTCAGCCTCAGCCAAAAGCTCAATGGGGTTCGTGGCACCTACTTTGAGGAGAAGCTCATCAGTCGACAGGGGAAAGAGTTTAGTGGTCTGGATCACATCCTGGCGGACATTAAGCGACTCATTCCCAACTCGGAGGAGTGGGTGATTGACGGAGAGCTGATTCGCAAGAACATTGACCATGTTTCTGACAATGAGAACTTCCGGCTGACTGCCGGTATCATCAATCAGGACGATGGTGATAAGAGTCTCATCCAAATGGTGATCTTTGATATTTTGCCGAAGGGAGAATTTCTTTACGGCGAGAGCAAATTGCGTTATCGGGATCGCCTGGAGCAACTGAAGACACTGAAAAAGCAGATACGGAGGTTAGGTCTGTCGAGTCTTCGTGTTGTGGATATTCTCTACACCGGAACCGATATGTCTATGATCTCGCCGTGTCTGGATCGCATGATTGCCGAAGGAAAAGAAGGTATGATGCTGAATCGGAACTGCAAATACTTCAGGAGACGCCACAACGGCATTTTGAAAGTAAAGCAGTTTTACACGGTGGATCTCGAAGTTGTAGACCTTGAAGAAGGGACTGGACGCCTGACCGGGACCTTGGGGGCCTTTGTTGTTCGTTACAAAGGTAATTACCTGCGAGTCGGCTCCGGAATGACGGATGAGCAGCGAAAAACATTTTGGGACGAGGGTATCAGTTTAATTGGGCGCGTCATCGAAGTCAAGTATAAAGATGAAAGCCTTGATAAGCGAACCGGTCACTACAGTTTACAGTTTCCTATTTTTGTTCAGCTCCGTGAACTCGGAAAGCAAGAGAGTTACGATTAAAGGAGATCAAAATGAGCTGCTGGACTTATATAGAAGGGGTAATTGAAGTCGACACCTTTGGCAGAAGTGACGCCGAAGCTATGTATCTTGCCCAAACAGTCGTCAATCACTTGCCACGAATTACCGGATCAGAAGGAAGCGCAAAGTTTTACTTCTCTCGTCCGGATGGCTATTGCTCTTCTTCCAATGTTGACGAGTTTGACCAGCCAAGCAATCTTTACAACGATAGATATTTTCGTGCGTTCAATACCCAGGAAAGGGTTTTGATTACAGTTAAGGGCAACCTTCGTGATCGATGCTTTAAGCAAACCCTAAAAGAGACTACGAAAATGCTGGCTCGGCTCTCGTCCAGACTTTGGGTGCTGAACTGTCTTGTCCGAGTCAGATCTGATATGGATGAGACATTTATATTTAACAATCCAAAATGGGTTTATGAGCGTGAAATCACAGATTGGGCTCGAAATTTACTTTGGAAATTTGACGATGGAAAGGATGAATAGTTATTATGTCTGATGTGGATATCCGCATGAAGCAGTTTCGCTCCTTGATGGAGCCCGCTCTCCATATCTTCCCGCCTTATCTCATCAGAGATCTGGAAGCTAACGGATTCTTTACAGCACCGGCCAGCACCAAGTATCACGGTGCTTTTGAGGGCGGCTTGTTTGAGCACAGCCGGAATGTGACGCAGGTGCTCATCACCCTCACTCACGATAACGGCTTGGCATGGCAGCGTCCGGAGTCGCCCTACATCATCGGGATGTTCCACGACCTGTGCAAGATGGACCTCTACCGGCATCCTATGTCGGATGCAGTCTTGCACGCATGGGATGCAAATGGGCAAAAAGACATCCGAGAGGTCGATACGACAAAATGGGAGCACAATCCCGATACTTTGCTCAAAGGTCACGGAGACAAGTCCGTGATGCTGCTTTCTCAGTATCTGCCTCTCACGATGGAAGAGATTCTGTGCATCCGGTATCACATGGGCGCATTCGTGGACCAGAGAGAGAGTGGAATGACTATACAAGAGCTATCCATCAGTATGATACCGTCCTTTGGACGCACCATGCAGACATGATTGCCTCACATATCCTTGAGGATGCGAGGTGATATCGATGGCGCAGAAAAGAATCAAGATGGTACGGACGGACAGCCTGAACTGCAAAGTCCGTCTTCTCTATGACGATGGCAGTCAGGGCGAGCTTGACATGACGAAAGCTAAGGCATCCATGCTTGACGCTACCGCCTTGGTTGGGCTGACCCTTAAGCAGGCCAAAATGCGGCTCGGCATCAAGAGTTGACAGGTTGGCTTAAAAATTATATTCTGATGAGACAGGAGGTGAAAAGATGATCGGCGCAATTATCGGAGACATCGTTGGCTCCCGATTTGAGCGAGCAAACCACAAATCTACGGATTTTGAGCTGTTTACGGATGAGTGTTCGTTCACTGATGATACAGCTATGACGCTGGCGGTCGCTAAGGCATTGCTCGAAAGCGATGGTGACCTTCGCGTACTCGGTGAGAACACGGTAAAGTCTATGCAAGAAATCGGGCGAAAGTACCCATACTGCGGTTATGGGCAGTCATTCTATCTTTGGCTTCACAAAAGACACCCGAAACCTTACAACAGCTATGGAAATGGGGCAGCCATGCGAGTAAGTCCAGTTGCCTATGTCGCGGATTTCAAGCCACAATGTATGACCCTCTCTAATGAGGTCACAAAAGTGACTCATAATCATCCGGAAGGAATTCGAGGAGCACAGGCTGTAGCTGTGGCAACATGGGCAGCACGCTATAAGCCCCCGAAAACAGAGATTCGTCAACTGATTGATTCCAACTATTACAGCTTGGACTTTACGATCGATGAGCTACGACCCAGCTACCGCTTTGATGCCAGTTGTCAAGGGAGTGTGCCCCAGGCAATTCAAGCATTTTTGGAATCCGAAAACTTTGAGGATGCAATACGGCTCGCTGTCTCTATTGGAGGTGATAGTGACACGATTGCCGCTATTACCGGCGGAATAGCCGGAGCGTACTATGGTGTACCGAATGACCTGAGAACGAAAGCCTTGACGTATCTTCCTGAAGATCTGCGTGATATTTTGGTAGAGTTTGAGGCGACATACCGATTTCGGAATTTTGTCCGCGGTTCAGAATGACATATCATTGAGTAAAACGAAGACTTCTCTACTTTGAAGAGCCTTCGTTTTATATTTTGAAAGGAGAAAAGATGGACTGGACTAATAAGCATCTCGGAAGGCCATTTGTTCCAAGGTGGATCTATGGAGATGTAGCTCCGCATAATGAAGAACTCGATGAGACAATTCGGGCTGTGGAGCAAGCACTTGGATTCAAACTTTTCGTGTGGCAGAAAGCCTTTATCAAGCAGGGCGAGTTCCGACAAATGGGAGCAACCACAGCGCAAATCTTGCGTGATTTGTTGAATGTCTCAGGCAAACCCATCGACTATAGCCGCCCTCCAACAAGCAAACAGGAACAGCTTTACCGAGACGAGCTCCGTCGCATCAAATACAGGTTGGATGACGCTGGAATCCCGACAAGGTGCATTTGGTTTTCGGAGCAAGATAAGCGGTATTGCTGACTATCAACTATAAAGGAGAAAAAACCATGGATCTGAAACAATTCTGCAAAGATAACAATATTCCGCTGGAAAAGCTGGGGGAGATCGGTGAAGTGAGCGATGGCTTCCACACCTTCAACTCCCTCTACCACCAGCGGCTGATCCTGTTCGCCACTCTGGTCAATGCTTTTCCGCATCTGGCGTGGAAGTCGCACAAACATCATGACGGTGAGCCCCCCTTCGGCGGTGGCTGGTTCATCGTCGGCATCAATACGCCGGAGGGCCAGTACACCTACCACTATGAGGACAAGGACTGGGATATTTTCCACTGCGAGGAGCTGGAGAAGGCGCCTGAGTGGGACGGCCATACTGATAAGGACGTAGAGAGACTGCTCTCCCTGACCCATGATCCAGAAAAGGACACGATGTCCAGCTGGGCCGCTAAGGAAGTGGAGCTGGCTATTCAGGCTGAGAAGGAAGCCTGCAAGGGTACGGATGACTGGAAGTACGGCGCAGGGTGTTACAAGAGTGCGCTTCGGGCGTTCAATAGTCTTGCCAGTGACGGTCACTCCGGCTTCAGCATTCAGATGACCAAGAGCATCCTGAACCGTCTGGTCGACGGCCGCTCCCTCACGCCCATTGAGGATACGCCTGATATTTGGTCGGATATTTCGGAGATCTTCTCTAAAGGCAGCAAGACCAAGCAGTATCAGTGCAAGCGGCTCTCTTCCCTCTTCAAAGAGGTGGCGGAAGACGGCACTGTAACCCTGAGCGATACCAACCGTGTCTGCGGAGTAAATGTGAACAACCCCGATGTGACGTTTACGAACGGGTTCCTCACCCGGCTGATCGACAAGATCTTCCCAATCACCATGCCGTATCTCCCTTCCAGCAAGAAGTTCAAGGTTGTGGTAGACGACTTTTTCGTTGATCCCAAGAACGGCGACTACGACACCATCGGATACCTATACTTCATTACCCCGGACGGCAAGAAAGTGGAACTGAACCGCTACTTCAAGGAAGTTGACGGCCAGATGGTTCAGATCGAAAAGGCCGAATTCGATGAGAGGAAAGCCAAGAAGGTGGATAAGAAATGAGCTTTATTGACCCTACGAAGCTCATTCAAGAGGCTGAGACATGCCGTGAAACGACAGATGCATTTGTATCTCTTATTCAAAGACAGCCAAATGCCGAAATTCACATCAACTTGAATGATGTGGTAAAGTTCAAACTTACCGACTACGGGAAAGATATTTTTTACCACCGATTCGATGAGGTCAATTCCAAAATTCGCAAACGTGGCGGTAAACTTATCGAGCCGGATATGCCAAAGGTCGATTCGGATGGCCATACCCGTATGCAGCTCTGGCAGTTCATGGAACTATTTGGGCCTCATACTGGCATGGCGATGAAAAACTACATCGAGCCTCTTGAAATCATTTATGGAGGCTGAGCCGATGATATTTACAAGCTACTTCGCCAAACTTGGAAAACTTCCTCCGGATGTCATTCCGATCTCCATCTGTGGAAAAGCACCTGACTGGTACAAGGGGTTACAGTATAAAAAGCTGGCCCCGAAGTACCAGTTTTTCATAGAGTGGAAACGGACCCATGATAATGCTTACTACATTGAGTACTTTGAGCAGGAGGTGTTGGCGCAGTTGAACTCCGACATTGTGTTTGAGGAGCTTTCGGCTTTATCTGGTGGACAAACCTTTGCTCTGATCTGTTACGAACGCCCTGGCGACTTCTGTCACCGACATCTCGTGGCCGACTGGTTCTGCAAGAATGGCTACCGCTGCGAGGAAATTGATATTTGAAAGGAGACTGTCAATGGAACAACGTACCTGCAACATTATCATGTGTTGCAAAGGCCATTGTGAGTTGGACAATGCAGGCAACACTTCGATGGATGCTATTGCCGCCTACATGAGTAAAGAGTGTGCTTGTCCAAAGGAGGATTACAAAGGCCAGTTAATGGAGTCTATCCTGCGGACAGCGATGTTTGACTTCTTTTCCTGTGCGGATAAACCCGATGTTGAGCTTCGGCATCTATTTTACCAATATGCAACACAGGAGCCGAGTTTATCGGAGCGTATCTGCACCATGTTCCAACTCACACAGGTACGAAATAGCGATGGAAGCTATGCGAATGGATTTTCTGATAAGCTTCTTGCTCAAAGTGAAAAGGATATTGGGGGGCAATGAGAGCGAAAATCATTGCCGTTGACTTTGACGGCACATTGATTGAGGAAGGTAAGTGGCCCGGCATCGGGGCTACGAATGAGAAAGTTCTTAACTACTGCAAAGATGAACAGACAAAAGGCACCCGCATTATCCTTTGGACAAATCGGGTCGGTGAGCCTCTTGAAACTGCAATCAAGTGGTGTGAGGAACATGGTCTGCGTCTGGATGCCGTTAATGACAATGTCCCCGAGGCCGTTGAGTTCTTCGGAACGAATACCCGGAAAATCTATGCGGACGAGTTCATTGATGACCGAATGGCTCAGGGGTTTAACCTCCCTTATTATGGCGAGCCAAAAATCAAGGAGCTGACAGATGAGGAGCTCATTGTTCTCTATCGAGAGAAATATTTTGATGAGCGTGATCCCATTATCAACTACTGGCCGCATGAGACCATCCCCCACACTATTGTGGTGGAGCACCACAGCGGGTTCGAGAGGACATTCGATGTCTTTGAGTATCCTGTGGGCAAGAGGGATCAGTGATGTGCGAATTCTGTATGCGTCATGCAGGAAATGGGCAGGAGTGCGGAAAAGACTACACGATTCACCCCTGTGCGAATGGCGATCTTGGGGTTCGAGCAGAGTACATTGATGGTGGAATTGTCTTGTTCAAAGAACATAACATGGCCAGCGGATATTTTGACATCAACTACTGCCCTATCTGCGGACGACGGATTGGCAAGGAGACTGATTCCGAACCGGTTCCTGTCCAGAAAGTTCTTGAGGATATGTATAACCCTGATGGCGGGCTTGTGGCCTTAGCTGCCAGGGATTACTACTATCAGAACTATGCCAATGAGGAAGAACGAAAAAGCATGGATCGGGAAGACAAGATCCAAACAGCCGTCGCATTTATATTCATGATTGTTTTCTGGACAGCCGTCGGTTTTGCAATCGTATCCTCATTCCTCAATAAATGAAAAAAAGGAGAAAACCAATGGACCTTAAAAGATTTGACAGCAGTGAAGGCAACGTATGGAAGTATGTCTTTACCAAAGCTGATATGGTCGCTGAAGCGGTTCTGTACCGTTATGAAGACTTCTACAAACGTACCGTCATTTGCTGCTCCACAATGAGCGGCTGCCCTGTCGGTTGCAAGTTCTGCGGCACCGGCAACAAGTTCGTAAGAAACCTGACCTCCGCTGAGATTATCGAACAGATCCAGGCCATACTGAGGGACCAGCATATCGAGAACGTAGATAAGATCGGTAAGCGCTTTCAGATCATGTTTATGAGCATGGGTGAACCGCTTCTGAACTGGGATCAGGTGGAGAGTGCAGTCAACACCCTCCATGACCTCTATCCGAATGCCGAGCTCCTGTTGTCCACTATCGCACCCAATAATCATGATGCTTGGAATCGGCTGATTCAGCTATCCAAGGAGATTCCCAAGATTGGGTTGCAGTTCTCCATCCATAAGTCTACCGACGCCGCCCGTGATATTTTGATTCCTTATAAGGATAAGATGAACCTCAAGGATATCCGGGATATCGGTATTGTCTGGTGGAGTGAAACTGGCAGACATCCGTATTTGAACTACTGCATCGATGGTACGAACAATACGGACGAAGATGCCGATCGGCTGATGGCGCTGTTCTCTCCGGTTGTGTTTAACTTTACCTTCAGCGTCGTGTGCTCCGCAAATGAGAGCATGAAAGATGCCGGTTTCAGGGAGTTGGACACAGTACGGGCCTTTGAACAGAAGTTCGGGGCTCATGGCTACAACACCCGAATCTTCAACCCGGACGGCCAGGATGACATTGGCGGAGGCTGCGGGCAGCTTTGGTACGTCCAAAAATGGATGAAAGAAAGGAGAACTTCCAAATGAAGAAAAAGCTGTTTGCGGCCATCCTCGCTCTGGGGATGGCCCTTTCTCTGGCCGGATGTGGAAACCGCCAGATGATCGATCTCACCTATAACTACAAATACGCCATCATCAACTTGCCCAACGGCGAAATCATCGAGGGCAATGTTGAGTCCTGGCGGGACTATGAGGACGGCGACCAGATTCAGGTTACTGTTGACGGTGTGACCTATCTTGTTCATGCCGCAGATGCTGTCCTGATGACGGAGGAGCCGAAGTGATGGACAAAAACCAGCTCAAAGAGTTCATGAACGCCATTGGGGCCGTCGCTGAAACAACACTGATATTTTACCGGAGCATCATTAAGGCCGGTGGAACTCAGGAAGAGGCTACGCGATTGACTCAGGCGCTCATTTCTGCAACTATCTTTGGCAGTAAAACCGACCAGGAGAACGGGGGGGGTAACAAATGAACATGACCGTCGAATGGAATACCCGACTTTGCACAGTCAAAGGCGAAACTGGATATTTTCATACCTGGGAGCACTATTCAAAACCCCTCCCAGCAAGCCCGCTTGTTGGTGGAGAACCTGCTGGGCTGTTTAGCCAGATCTTCGGCATCGTGGAATTCAAAGATGGTGTCCGGCGAGTAGACCCAACGGCCATTATATTCTGCGACGAGGAAAATGCGATGCTTAATACCCTCGCTGAAAAGGAGAGCCAAAATGACAGACGCTGAGATTTTGGACTTTTGCGAAAAGAATGATGTTGAAATCTCTTTCAATTTTGAAAAATTGACTGAAGGATATCGCATAAGAATTCGACGTGGATATTTTCAGTATTGTACTTTTGTCGCCCGCGATCAAATCGAGAGCTCTAAAGCATGGGGTTCGGCCATCAAGATTATCTTGACCAACATGGTCGATACATTGAACCGCGCAGAACATGAGCAGGAGGAGCGCCATGCCCAAGATCATGCAGACTGAAGAGAGTAAACTGATCGAAGCCATTCGTGATGTACTCATGGCCGCGGATGCCATCCGCTGCGACATTGAATCCTATGAACCTGAACTATATGCCAGTAATGCCCTATACCACATTCCGGCTGGATATTGTGTGCAAGTTGATTACAACAAACTGGCAACAGCAATCCATGAGGCCGGATATAGAAAGGAAGAAAAAGCATGATCCTGATTGAGAAAACCCAAATCATGGGCCTGGAGCCCACTATCCGCGGTATGCGGAACCCGATGAACAGTTGGGCCAAATCTGACAGCGGTGTTGGATGCGCTGATAAGAGATGTTCGGACTGCGGATTCAAACCGGACTGGTGCGGCAACAGTGCCTATTATCAGGTTGGTCCCAATGACCTCGACCTGATGCTGCGCCTGGCCAGGGCCGGCTCGGTGGACGGGAAGTTCCGCCGGATGATCGCAGTGTACGTCGATATCACTGCCCCGCTCTACTGGTGGAAGGAGTTCGATACTTATAAGGTTGGTACGGTTGCCAACTCCTGCTCTACCATGCACAAGATCCACGCCAAGGAGTTCACGCTGGAGGACTTCTCCCATGAGCATTTGGACACAAACCGGGTGCTTACATGTTATGCGCCTGGCGAGTACCACTTCTCTTCCCTCGATCTTTTGAAACTCAAGATCAGTGCGCTTAACTATTGGCGCAATAAGTATCTGGAGTTGAGTAAGATTGATGAGGAAGCATGGAAAAATGCGCCCAAATCGTTTGGACTCACAGATGGGACCCTCGCTGAGGCCAAGAAGTTCGTCTGGTGGCAGATGATTCAGCTTCTCCCCTCCAGCTACAATCAGAAGCGGACAGTCATGCTGAACTACGAGGTTCTGGCCAACATCTACCAGCACCGGCGCAACCACAAGCTGGACGAATGGCGGGAGGTCTGCCGCTGGATCGAGGGCCTGCCCTACAGTGAGATCATCACCTGCAATACGACCGAGAAGGACAAGAACAATGCCCTTACCTCGGCTATTGCCAAACTGAAGGCCGAACTTCGATGGAGTGATGACCAAATTGCCGACTTCCTGTTGGAGCAGGCAAAACTGTATACGGACGGAAGGACCGTTGATGTCACCGCTGCTATTTGCCCCACTACGTTCTGAACCATGATTAAACGGTTGAAAGATAAGTATAACCTCTGGCTGTTCAAAAGGTTTGGCTGTGACCGCGGAGCTTTCTTTGAACGAATTCCTGTAATCTATAAGCTGAACCCATTATGGTCTCCGTCTGTATATTCTCAATGGGAAAGTGCTCAAATCTGCCATTGGTTTTTACAAGGTGTCGAGAAGGAGATGCGGCGTGAAAGAAATGCCTAATAAAAAGATATTTGGACTCCTCAGGCCATGGAAGCCGATTCCTCTTCCTTCGGCGCCAATGTTGCCCAAACTCCCACCACCGGCGTCATCAAAACCAACTCCGGTTAAGAGCGATCATCGCCGTGAGGTCTTTGAACCAATCCTCTCCAGAACCATAGAGATGGACAAGTTTGTAGCGGAGGTCACACTTCGATATCAAGACCTTGATGGGGAGCATGAAATCAGAACCTGTCCAGGTGATATTTACAAAATTGTCAACGTGTTCATGGACTATGCCAGATTGCTGGAGCTGGTTAATGATGAGTGGGGTTTAGACTCTTATCGTCGTGCCGTCAATGAAGTAACTGCTGATAAACTGAGGTCTATTGCCAGAAAGTATCAGGAGGCTATCGGCTACGACTATGAGGCGACGCTGGCAAAGTGCGAGGCCAAACAGAAAAAGCAGCGTAAGGATGATGACGTCGGCGGTGATGCTTTGGAGTTGGCGTTCAAAAAGAACCAACGAAATGCTGCGAAAAAGAAAAAGGAGAAGTGATCTATGTTTCGGGTAATCATTGCCGGTGGGCGAGACTTCGCTGACTATACCATGGTGTCCAAAACGATGGACGAGTATCTGTCCAGCATCTCGGATGATATTTCTATTGTATGTGGTCAGGCTCGTGGTGCCGACACCCTCGGAGAGCAGTATGCCAAGGAACATGGCTACGATGTTCACTATTTCCCTGCTGAATGGAAACGGTATGGTAAGGCTGCTGGTTATATTCGTAATACTGAAATGGCGAAGAATGCGGATGCTCTGGTGGCCTTTTGGGACGGTGCCAGTCTCGGAACCAAACACATGATTGCCACGGCTGAACAGCTCCACTTGGATGTCCATGTGGTGCGATACAAAAATTGAAGAAAGGAGCTCCTATGGTCGGATATTTGAAATTGCTCGGGTACGTCTTCTTTATTTACATTTGCACTTACAGTATCGTGAATCGCATCTGCAAGTGCATAGAGCACCATACCGAGTGGAAATACCGTGCCCGGATTGACATCGAATGGGTAAATGCTCAACAGATGCGCAAATCGGGACGATCCTCTGAGCGAAAGGAGAGCAAGCAAGTCACATGACTAAACGAGAAAAAATCATTGTCTCGGCGTATACCGGTGTCCTGATGTGCGACTTCGACGATCTCCATAAATACATCGAGGAAAAGCTTGGAAGGTCGGTTTGGACACATGAACTTGCCTTTGAGAAAGTCGTGGCCGAACTCAAGGAAAAGTCAAAAGATGACTTTCTTGCTATCTGTCAGAGTGATAGCGATGACCTGATAAGCCGGTCGGCTCTTTTGAAAGAGGTCGGTGATCCTGACGATGGAATGGTATGGCCGTCGAAGCACGGAGTCATTGACTTAATCAAGAAAGCCCCTGCCGTATGAATTGATATTTCCTCTGGCCTGTGCTACAATAACCTCATCCATATTTGAGGAGGTGTTAAGGTCATGGCCGAGGAAATCAAAAGTGGAACTCAGTCTTCTGCGCAGAAAAAGCAACCCCCTTTATGGAAGGGGGTGAGTGACATGACTGATAAGGAACAGACCAACATGCTTATCGACATTTACACCAATTTGCAGCGCATCAAATCTGCGGCCGATCGGGACAAGGAGATCGACTACCAGATTAAAGCCGCAAAGGCGAAGTTGGAAGCAAGCGGGATTGTGACCGAAAATCTGGACATTCACTGATTCCAAACCGGGAGAGGGCCTACGGAAACGTGGGCTCTCTTCTTTTATATTTTGGGTGGAAAGGAGGGTAAAAATGAACATATTTGAGGCTGAAGCCGAACACTTCGAGAGAACTATGCGGGATATTCTTCTCAACTATAAAGATGACGAAGAGGCTTGCCATTCAAGAATGGATGATCTCATGTGTGAAACGCTCGAAAAATTTGGGTGTCATGAGGGCGTGAAGATTTTCCGGGAAGCACCTAAATACTACTCTTAAAAAAACGGAGGTACATCAAAATGCGTAAGTTTCTCAGGAACATGGCGAAGGCCAAGATGAAGGAGATGGGCTACTCCAAGATCAACAAGCGGATGGATCGGGGCCGCTGGCGTGAGATCGTCGGCGCCTATCCGGTGAACCTCTTTACCGGCAAGAAGATGTCCATGAACTTCCGCGGCCGGAAGAAGAACAAGCCCGGCTCCTACAGCTCCCTCTTCGCGTACTGATGGGGAGCCCCTTCCAAGCGGCCAAAGACGAAATCGTATGGGTTCGGGGCTGTAACTCCGATGGAACCCTGCGATACGTCATCACCAGCAACAAAACCAGAGATCGCTATTTCCTCTACGGCCTTGAAAGAGGTAAGTGGGAGAAGATAGCCAAGGCCCGGTCCCCGATCGCTTTCGAGGGCCAGGTCAAATTATATTAGGAGGAATGCAGCATGACCAAAGAAGAGCAGGTCATTGAGACCATCGGAAAAGGGCCCGGAATGAGCCCGAACGAGTATCAGCGGCTGGCGCTCCGGACGGCATCCGATGAATCCATGAAAGATCCTCTGCTGAACGGTTTGCTGGGCCTTGGGGGTGAAACTGGCGAGTGCCAGGATCTCTACAAGAAGCACCGTTTCCAGGGCCATGAGCTCGACAAAGCTAAGATGGCCAAGGAGCTGGGCGACGTGTCCTGGTATTTGGCGCTCACGGCCTATGCCATCGGCTACAACCTGGAGGATATTTTCAAGATGAACATCGAGAAGCTCCGAACCAGGTATCCGGATGGCTTCAATGCTGACCACAGCCTCCACCGTCAGCCCGGGGATATTTAGGAGCGGCGGTCATGGAGTACCACGAACAGCTCGTTGAGTTCGACCAATACTGTAAGACCTGCCAGCATGAGAAGCTTGCGGAATCGGACTCGCCCTGTGACGAGTGCCTGGAGCACCCGGTAAATTGGGAAACCAACAAGCCATACTGCTACAAACCAATTTCTTAGGAAAGGAGAGTTGACTTATGCTGGAGAAACCCGAAATCATGGTGTCGTGCGAGGACCCCAACACCACCTATCTCTGCTACCGCGACATGCGCTTCATCTTCCGGGGCGGCGAGTACGCTGGCTGGTATCGGCCGTAAATCAACAAAAAAAGAGAGCCTGTAAAGATGCAGACTCTCTTTGGTCCTTTATGAGGCCACTGTGCCGAAACTTTAAGTTCAATTTGGCTGGTGACTGACTGAAGCCGAAGATACACTTTTCAAATGGAATTCGCCATAAGACAAGTCTGTATCCCGGTTATATTTTGCATTGGCGTAAACAGTTACGCAATAACACATCCCGATCACGAGAATCGCGGTGACGGCAATCATGGGATTCCCGAGGTCAAGGGTTGATTGTTGGGTGACAGGAATTGCTGAGGCATTAGTCATGGTCGAAAACCTCCTTATCAGGCTTCGACACAATGGCCTCCTTTATATTACCATGAACCTTTTGAATTTGCAAGAGAGGAAGTGTTGTTTATGGACTGTAATCAATGCGTTTGCTCTCTGTGCTGTCGATATGCACGAGACATAACGCACCGCGAAAAAATTCGCAACGGCGAGGTTACTTGCTGCGACTACTATCCTCGACCGGACAATTCCTTGGAAAAGGCTATTAAAGCTGTGTCTGAAATGGATATTTCGTCCGGCGTGTCGCAGAGCGTTTACGTTATCGAGGAATGCTCCGAGCTTATCAAGGAGCTCATGAAAAAACAGCGTGGAAAAGGCTCCGAAAAAGATATTCTCGCCGAAGCCTGCGATGTTCTCACTACCACATTTGTTCTGCTCACCCAATACGGGGTGTCGCGTGATTATGTAAAAAATCAAATTCTCTACAAATGCAACAGAGCACTCGAACGTTATCACAAAAATGGAGAAGTTTAAGGGGATTTTATAAATGACTGAAAAAGTTATGCGGCACAAGGAGCTCTGTGATGGGCTGAATACCTTGTACGCTCGCAAGAACCACGACTATGGCGACAGCTTCCACCAGACCTTCATCGAAGAGGGGCTGGCTATGGCCCGTATCCGCCTGGGGGACAAGTTCTCCCGCTTCAAGACCCTGTCCCGCATCTCGCCAACCGACAGCACTCAGCAGCAGGTTACGGATGAGTCCATTCGGGACACGCTGCTCGATCTGGCAAACTACGCTATCATGACCGTGCTGGAGCTGGATGAGGCAGAGAAAAAGGCTGCCGCTCCGGACTATGATATTTCGTGAGGCATAAATCATGTCTGACGAACCTACCTATATCGACTGGCTCACAACCATTGAGCCCGAAGAAGTCTGTGAAATCGCCTCCAAATACGGAAACCGCTATGCCGAAATCACCGAGGAGCAGATTGAAGAATTGCGGGCTGGAAAGGTGCTGTGCTATGTGGACGAGTATGGCATCTTCATCAGACTGAAAAAGGAGTGATATTTGTTGTTCGAGTTCATTTCATTGATACTCGTTCTCGTAGGGCTATTCTCCGAAAGAGTGGATGTGTTCTTCGTAGCAGCCCTGTTTGCGCTCATTTCAAACGTGGATATCTCCATCAACATCAATAAGGAGGACAAACACGATGATGGCTAAACTTCAGGAGCGCTGGTACTTCCTTCTCGTTCTGCTGGATGCGGCCGGTATTGCCTGGGTCCGGACGAGGCGGACATTCCGCAGCCTGCTGGATATTCTCGTCGCACTGGTCGGGCTTTTGCTCGACACTGAAACACTGAGGAACAAATTCTACGCCATTCTGCTCATCGCCTGTACCCTACCGGTCATGTTCCTGGACGGCGATGCTACGGCGACCGTCTTTGTGGGCATGTTCGCAGTACCGATGTTCTTCGCTAAAGAGAATTGGATTTATTAGAAAGGATGGGGCTAACCATGAAAGACACCATCAGAAACATTCTCCTCGCGCTGCTCGCTGTCATCATCGTGGTGGGCGGGACCTACACTGCTATCCAGTGGGATGTCATCGTCGGCAAGTGGGAGACGGAAGCGGAGCGGGAGGTCTTCAAGCAGACGACCACCTATTCCGAGGCCGCCGCATCCTTCCTCGCCGACAGCTACAAGCAGTACAACGACGCAGAAACCGAGGCCGATAAGAACACCATCATGGAGTACGTCATCATGCGGTATCCCAACCTCGATACAGACTCCATCGACAACGACACTCTGCGCCGGTTCTATAACCAGTGCCTCAATCATTAAAAAACGGAGGAAATGAAAAATGAAGAAAACCATGAAAATCGCTGCCCTGCTCCTGTGCGCCGTCATGATGACCTGCCTGATGGTGGGGTGTGATGAAACCACGCGGATGAAAGAGGAGAATTATACCGAAAACACCAAGACGCAGATACTGGATATGTATGGGCTCCCGGAGGTGTCTAATTTCTTTGAGTATTCCCAGCTCAAGGAAATTTATGAACTCCGGGATAATCCCAACTTGATCTGCTACTGGTACACAAAGAATGATATGTCCGGCAAGTGGGTCTACCAAGGTACTTGTGTGGGATATGGTATCCCCTATGGGGCGAGCATCACAAACCCTGAGCAGCGTGTATATAGCGGTCTTACGCTGCCTCTTGCGGAACCGAACGGGCTGTACACAAACGGCCTTTCCACTTCCGCGACCTGGATTCTGACTACGGACGCCAAGGGAAACATTATGCCTACTTACGTCGAAAGCGAAATCACCATCAGCCAGTCCAAGATGGATGCCCGGCTCTGCGAGGACTGGTCAATTCCGTCCGACTATTAACACATACAGAAGCTTACGGGTGGCGGTGTTCCTACACAGGGATGCCGCCGCTCTTGTTTTTATTCCAAAATTATATTTTTCCAAAGGGGTATTGCCACATGACCATCATTAAACGAAACGGCACTGAGGTTGTCTTCGAGTCCGAAAAAATCGCTAATGCGGTTACGAAGGCGAACAACAGTGTCTCTGAATCCTGCCGCATGACAGCTGCGCAGATTCAGGAAATCACGGAGGCTGTCACCAAAACTTGCGAGGCTATGAGCCACGCTCCGTCGGTGGAGGAGATTCAGGATCTTGTCGAGCGTCAGATTATGGAGCACGGCGCATTCGATGTGGCGAAGAGCTACATCACCTACCGCTACACACGCTCCTTGGTCCGCCGCTCTAATACGACTGATGAGAAGATTCTCAGTCTCATTGAGTGCTGCAACGAGGAAGTCAAGCAAGAAAACTCCAACAAGAACCCTGTGGTGAACTCGACCCAACGGGACTACATGGCCGGTGAGGTTTCTCGGGACATCACAGAGCGTCTGCTTCTTCCTGCCGATATTGTGGAGGCTCACAAGGAGGGCATCATCCACTTCCACGATTCTGACTATTTCGCTCAGCATATGCACAACTGCGACCTGGTCAATCTGGAGGACATGCTTCAGAACGGAACCGTCATCAGCGGCACTCTGATTGAGCGGCCTCACCGGTTCTCTACAGCTTGCAACATTGCAACCCAAATTATCGCGCAGATAGCTTCCAACCAGTACGGTGGCCAGTCCATCTCTTTGACCCATCTGGTGCCCTTCGTTGATGTCAGTCGGAAAGAAATCCGAAAAAAACTGGAGCGGGATTTGGCCGATGTCGGTTTGAATGTTGGCCCTGAACAGCTTGATATTTTGGTGGAGAAGCAGCTTCGAGACGAGATTCGGAGTGGCGTCCAAACCATCCAGTATCAAATTCTCACCCTGCTGACGACCAACGGCCAGACGCCTTTCGTGACAGTCTACATGTATCTGAATGAGGCGCGCTCCGAGCAGGAGAAAAAAGACCTTGCCGTTATCATCCAAGAAACCTTGGAGCAGCGGTATCAGGGCGTGAAGAACGAGTCCGGCGTGTGGGTGACCCCGGCCTTCCCGAAGCTTATCTATGTGCTGGAGGAGGACAATATCCGGGAGGGAACGCCTTATTGGTATCTGACCAAGTTGGCGGCCAAGTGCACCGCCCGGCGGATGGTTCCGGATTATATTTCTGAGAAGAAGATGCTGGAACTGAAAGGCGATGTCTATACCTGCATGGGCTGCCGCTCCTTCCTGACACCGGATAGATTCACCGATGCCGGAGTTGGCAACATTGCAAACGCGAAGAACTATGTCCCCGGTCAGCACAAATATTACGGACGGTTCAACCAGGGTGTTGTTACCCTCAACCTTCCCGATGTCGCGCTATCCTCTGGGGGCGATAAGGACAAGTTCTGGGATATTCTCAACGAGCGGTTGGAGCTGTGTCATCGGGCGCTTCTGTGCCGGCACGAACGCCTGAAAGGAACTATTTCGGACGTTTCGCCTATCCTGTGGCAGTACGGTGCTCTGGCCCGGCTGGAGAAAGGCGAGGTCATTGACCGTCTCCTGTTCAATGGATATTCTACCATCTCCCTGGGCTACGCCGGCCTCTACGAGTGCGTGAAGTACATGACCGGCAAGAGTCACACTGATCCGGAGGCCAAACCCTTCGCTATTGCCGTTATGAACCGCCTCAACGATGCCTGTAAGGCCTGGAAAGCGGCCAGCAACGTCGATTTCAGCCTGTATGGTACTCCCTTGGAGTCCACCACCTATAAGTTCGCCAAGGCCCTCCAGAGGCGTTTTGGGGTCATTCCTGGCGTAACTGACAGGAATTATATTACCAACAGCTACCATGTCCATGTGACAGAGCAGATCGACGCCTTCGAGAAGCTGCGGTTTGAATCCGAGTTCCAGGCCCTGTCTCCTGGCGGTGCCATCAGCTACGTCGAGGTGCCCAATATGCAGAACAATCTGACGGCTGTGCTGCGCGTCATCCAGTTTATCTACGACAACATCATCTATGCCGAGCTGAACACCAAGAGCGATTACTGCCAGTGCTGCGGCTGGGACGGAGAGATCGAGATCGTGGAGAAAGACGGAAAGCTCATGTGGCGCTGCCCGCAATGTGGCAACATGGATCAGACGAAGATGAACGTGGCCCGGCGTACCTGCGGCTACATTGGGAGCCAGTTCTGGAACCAGGGACGGACGCAGGAGATTCGGGATCGGGTGCTGCACTTATGAGTGAGATAAAGTACAAAATTTCTGAGACCACTTTGGAAGCAGAGTGGAAAAAGAGCAATAGTATCGGGTCATCTTTCCACTATTGCAGCAACTGTCACGATGGTCGTGATGGTGGATATCCTCCCAGAGCTTTTAGGCTTGGTAAATTCTGCTCTCAGTGCGGTGCAAAGATGAAAAATCCGCAGTTGATAAGTTTTGAGTTCGACTACGACTAAACTGAAAAGGAGAGATGAAATGGATTGGAAAGATCTTGCGGTCCTACTTCTCAGGATTGCAACTATCGGATTGTTTTCGATAGCTGTTCTTTTAGGTTTCTTTATCGGAAAGATATTTTGAGGAGTGTTAAGCGATGAACTATTCGCTCATAAGGGCCTGTGACATCGCAAACGGTCCGGGCGTTCGGGTTTCTCTGTTCGTCTCGGGCTGTACGCATCACTGCCCTGGCTGTTTTCAGCCGGAAACGTGGAACTTCAACGCCGGTCAGCCGTTCATCTGGAAAACACAGTACCGGATATTTGAGCTGCTTCAGCCGGACTACATCGAAGGTCTCACAATCCTTGGCGGGGAACCTCTTGAATCGAGCAATCAACGTGACCTCCTGCCGTTTGTGGAAGCTGTGAGGCGAGAGTTCCCGAACAAAACTATCTGGACCTATACCGGCTTTACCTTTGAGGAGCTGATGAGCAGGACTGGAGAGTATGGAGCTGTCACGGAATCACTGCTCTCACAGATGGATATTTTGGTTGATGGGCCTTTCATCGAAGCGAAAAAAGACCTGCGGCTGAAATTCTGTGGTTCCTCCAATCAGCGCCTTATCGACCTGAGAAAAACAAAAGAGGCTTGTAAAATCGTCCTCTGGGAAGGAGAAGCATAATGCCTTACGAAATATCTTCTTTACAGAAAAATGCAGCTCCCGATGAAGCGGTACAATCCAGAGGATACATACTGATTGAGCATATGGGTCTGGATAAATTCGGAAAACTGGTTCGAGACATCCGCATCACTCGGAGCCTGCTGCTCTACGATATGGCGAAGACGCTGGATATTTCACCGGCAGAACTCTCAGCTATTGAGTGCGGGAAAAAGCCGGTTCCTGGCTGGTTCATTCCTGCGCTCGAAAAGCACTATGGCATCGGCGAGACCTGTGCTCACACGCTCCGCTTCCTGGCTAAGAATCGAGGTGATTGATATTTGTCAGGGAGAGATAGAAAGAACTCGGAAGGCTATTCCGACCCAACGGCTTACGCCGCCATAAGGAATATCAACCGAGACGAAGATCGTTACAACAAACTGCGTAGGGTCATTCTGAACATCTGTGAGATGGCGGGCTTCGAGATTCGGGGCCCGCTTGTTCTTATTGACAAGAAAACAGGAAAGGTTTGGAGGTGACAAAGCTGTGAGCCATGGTGTTACATTGTCTAAGCCTCAGTGGCCGGATTTAACTCCTGAGAAAATCTATGACGAGCTGAGGTCGCTTACCCGAAAGGCTAAACTCATGCAAAAGCCTTATGGAATTATCGTCATGGCCGGAGAGACTGCATATGCCACGGTACGACAGATATTTCCGGAAGATACCGAAACTGTGAAAATCAAACCTTGCCAGTATCTCGAAAAAGGCCAATGTCTCATCATCGAAGACAAACCGTTTCCGATTGGAAGGATGTTCTGAACAAGCTGGAGGTGATAAAATGGACATCCTCAGTAAGCTGATTATATTCCTGATCCGCATGAAACTGCATCTGAGAAAAGGAGAGCAGTTCCAGTTCGACAATCAGAAAACTAATTCGGTCTACTGGTTCACGGAAAGTGCTCTCATGAAGATGGAGCGCGGTTTTCGTTACGAATCCAGCGTCAGCCTGAATTGGCTTCTGAACAAGGACTGCAAAATCAGACCGCCTAAGCCTTTACTATCTGCCGCAGACTTTGACGGCGATTCTCCAATAGTTTTTGGAGGTAAGCATGAGCCAAAATGAGAAATACGATGCCATCATCGTCGGCATCTGTCACGATGCTGCTATTCTGGCTGAGATGTGGGAAGTTGTTCGGACGCTCTTCATGGACTATGCAGAAGATGTAATTGCGGCGCTTACCCCGATTGCTGAGGCGATAAACCTGTCTCAGGAGGCCGTAGAAAGCCAGATTATGACCGTCGAAGACGTGAGGCAACATCCTAATACCCCGCCGAAAAAGTGCGGTATAAAGGCTCACAGACGGCCTCAGAGAGTACGAATGCACTACAATTATATTCCCAGAGCAGTCCGAAACCAGCCTTACCAGCGACGTGCATATTGAGGAGGGATATAAAGTGACTGAGTCAATCGACGAATTCCGTGGAAAGTATTTCTTCCTCAGCAACTTCTACCCTGCTCCGGTTGAGTACCAAGGCTATCGGTTTGAAAACAACGAGGCGGCGTTCCAAGCTGCCAAGTGTCCGGAGCGGATGCTCGACTTCTGTGGCCTGACACCTAACCGTGCAAAGCAGCTCGGACGAAGAGTGCCCTTGCGCTCCGATTGGGAACTTGTGAAATACGATGTTATGTATGAAGTATGTATGGCAAAGTTTACCCAAAACCCCGATTTGCTTTCCAAGCTCCTCGCAACCGGAGATGCGGAGTTGATAGAGGGTAATACCTGGGGCGACCGAGTTTGGGGAGTTGATCTGTACCGTGGATACGGCGAAAACCATCTCGGAAAAATCCTGATGGGGGTTCGGAGTGAACTAAGCGGCATCGTGGACAAGTTCTGTGAAGCCCCTGGATATTCTCCGTCCTAATTGAGAGGTATTGACATGGCAAAAGAAAACTACATTATCGGAATTGATATTTCCGACGGTAAAGATGAGTCTGTCCTCACAGTGGGTCGTCTCAATGGGGCCAATATGGCCATCATCAATTACTTCAGAGGCAAAGAAGCTGAGTGGATGTATGAACGTCTGACTAACCAGAAAGTTGGGGTAATCCGTGATGAACATACTTGACAAACTCATTTGGTGCGGCAATCAATCGGTAGACGTCGATGGCCGGATGAGATGCCTCGCTCATATTCACGAAGGCAGAGTGCCGTTCTGTCCGTACTCGGATCAAGCAGATCGGCTCAGATCCCAATACCCGTGTTCGGACTATGAGCCTGATCATAAGAAAGAGCTGGGACTGACATGAGCTTATCAAAACTTTCCGCCAGGTGTCAGGCCTGTCCATTTGTAGATACCTGCGACCATAAGGAAATGGAGGCCCTTGGATATTTACCTCTTCCGGAACCGGCTGCTCAGTCTACTGAGAAAGGATACCGGAATGTCGAGAACCTGTGGGACAATCCCAAAATGCTGATTGGCTCTGACCCGGCCTCAGGAGGTATGGTAAGTATGAGCGGCAAAATCGATATCGACGTTGAAGGACTGGTACGGACGATTGCCCGGGAGATTCACTTTCCCGAGCGGGTGTTGAGAGGAGAACTTGCATCTCCTAAAATGGAGGAGCAGTGGTAAAAATTCTTGGAAATCAATGGATTGAGGTGAGTAAAATGCGGAATCTGAAGTAAGGTGAGGCACGATTTGCCCCGGTTCTGTCTAACTTAGGATAGAAATTGTTCTAACTTAGGATAGAATTCGGGGCATTTCGCGTGCCCAATCTGCTACTATTTCTGATAGTTGCAGGTCTAAAAAGCTGGATATTTCTGCCCACTTTTGTCTGGAAAAACGGGCTTCTGCCCACTTTTATAGCCGGGTTCGGACGCTTTTGCGGTATAAGACTGTTCTTTTTGCCCATTTTTATGGCCATTTGCCCACTTTCTGCCCATTTATTTTTGAAAAGTGGGCAGCCGGAAACCGTTGCGGCACAAGGCTTTGCGGGCTTTCTGCCCACTTTCCCACTTTTTCTTTACACTTAAACGCAAAAAAAAGTAAAGAAAATAAATAAAGTGGAAAATAAAAGTGGGCTTTTGGCCAAGGCCGAACCATAACATAAAATTTGCGTTTAGAATCGTCATAGAAAGGAGACGAACGACTTTGAACGAACAATTTGCAATCGGTTCTGTTCCTGTGTCTGTAGCAGCCAAGGTGTACGGAAGAGACGCATCTTGGGTTAGGGCCGGTATCGTATCAGGCTGGCTTCCTATCGGAAAGGCTACCAGAGATGGGAAGCTTGTAACCACCATTGAAGAGATGGACTCGAAGTACGGACGTATCAATTATTATATTTCTCCCAAACGACTCTACGAGGAAACCGGCTATGTGTGGAAGGGAGAGAAAACAGTAACTGAACTTGAACATAGTAGCGCTCCAGCATAAAACTGGGGTGTATTTTTATGCCCAAAGTCGGTCACGAGTTTGAGTCTCAGCAAATTTTTAGGCTACGTGATGACATTCCCTCTTTCCTTTCTCCTGAACATGTGATATACTGACCTTGCCACACAACTTTATACTTTTTGATGGCTACGAGGAAATACCTTAGCAAAAGGTGTTCCCTCTCTTTCCTCATACATATCGTAGCTATCGAGGGTTGTGTGGCAGCAATGGAGAGAAACACTTTTGCAGGTGCGTCTCTTCATTGGGGCGCACCTTTTTTATTGCTCTAAAATGAGGGAGGGCTAATTATGGTCGAGCAAAATTGGGGTATTATTCCATGCGACATGGCGATGGATATTTCTCCTGCTAATGGTTTTACCAAGTTAGAATTGGATTCCGCACAAAAAATTCAAATCGGAGCCCTGTTACAGCAGCTACCATCTATGGCGGCCACTAATCAAATGCCAAAACTCTATACTGTCACATTTCCAGATGGAGTATCTGGAAAATTGATGGAATTGAAAAAAACTGAATTGGTTGGAAAGACAACCTCAATTATTGGTGATGATGGAAAAATTAAAGGTGCCGCTGCTTTGAATTCCCTTGATAATTGCACTTTAGCCATGGGGTGCTTTACTGCCATGTCAATCGCATCCAGCCAGTATTTCCTCAAAAAGATCAATGACGAATTAAGAATGATGCGGATGGGTATAGACAAGATCCTTGAGTTTCTCTATGGTGATAAGAAAGCCGAATTGATGGCCGAAGTCAGTTTTATCAGATATGCCTATGAAAATTATATTTCCATCATGGAGTGCAGTGCGCAGCGAGCCGCAACGATTACAAGTTTACAATCTGCCCGTAAAATTGCGATGAAGGATATTGAGTTTTATATAGGCGATTTAGAATCTACAATTAAAGGTAGAGATGGAAAAGATATTTCGAGTTTGGTGGAAAAAGCATTTCAGCTTAAAGAAAGCCTTGAGTTTTCTATGCAGCTTTACGGTATGAGCAGCTTGTTAGAAGTACACTACGCTCAAAACTATGACCGCAGCTATCTTAAATATGTGGATAATGATATTTCGGTTTACATCGATAAGTGTGAGAAACGGATGCTGGGTAATTTTTCTTCTCTCCGTACTCTGGTTGATAGCGCCAAGGAAATGCCATTTAAGAAAATAGCGAAGACTGATATTTTGGAGCGTATTGATGGGCTTGTTGAGTCTCTCGGTCGAGGTGAGGAATCTGATATGAGAAGGTCTCTGAGGGCCGGTTTGAATGCGGCAACACAAAAGGCAGATTACTATATGACAGCTGACGGAGTTGTTTATATGAAGACCGCATGATGGGAGTAGACAATATGAGTTCTAAGAAAACGAACGAAAGAAACAATAAAAAATCCATTGCCCCTACTGTGCTATCTGCCTTAACGATAGCCCCAGCTATAATTACAGCGATTGAGGAATTGATGGATAAGTTCCCGGATGTGCCGGGCAAGGTTGTCATCCCTCAATTATCGTATGATTCTGAGCCTCGGCTAAAGCTTGATGAAGCTGTTATGGCATTGACAAATTCGGGGCTAAAAGCGATACCAAGTGAACTCGCGCTCAAGGAAGCTGATCCAAAATACAAAGACTGTTTTGATTCCCAAGTAGTTGGGTCGAGTCTGAAAGGTAAGCAAAAAGCCCAGGCTGGCATGAGTGTGATTGTAAAATACATTACTCAAGAAGTAATTGACGAAAGTCAACGGTTGTTTGAAAAGGCAGAGGAACAAAA
The DNA here is from genome assembly GCA_910575505.1 of Oscillospiraceae bacterium. Taxonomy (GTDB): domain Bacteria; phylum Bacillota; class Clostridia; order Oscillospirales; family Oscillospiraceae; genus Oscillibacter. The sequence goes on along the minus strand of CAJTFK010000001.1, from coordinate 70,804 downwards.
AGCTATAGAAAAGCGTGTAAAAGCCGAGAAAAGGGAACTACAGGTGGAACAAGCACAAAAAATCATTGTCGATGTCGCCGTATCAGCAAAAGACAGATTTGGAAAAATCCTTCCACATCGGAAACATGAAATCACAGACTCTAACAATTCTTAAAATTTATATTTTCAGAGAAGAGACGCCTTAATTAGCGTCTCTTTTTCTTTCCGCCAAAAAAACAGACTCTTTTATGGAGAGAAGGGGAAATGTGTCAAACTTTTTCTATTCTTTCTGTTATTTCTGTTGAAAGGAGGCCCTTTTATGGCCAGGAGTTCCCGTTTGGAAAGCGGTTTTCAGGATCGGCTTATCAAAACGCTTGAAGCTCTTTTTCCTGGTTGCATGGTTTTCAAGATGGACCAGATTCAGGGTATTCCCGACCTGCTCGTCCTTTACAGGGACAAATGGGCCTCTCTGGAATGCAAGAGATCTGCGAAGGCGAAGAGACAGCCGAACCAAGAATACTACGTCGGGAAGATGAATGAGATGTCGTTCTCTCGTTTTGTCTCTCCTGAGAACAAGGAGGAAGTGCTCGATGAGCTTCAGCAGATTTTTGAAAGTCATCCATGATTTTCCGGATTACACGGTTGATATTTATGGCCGAGTTTTTAATCGTTCTGGAAAAGAACTGAAACAATGGCTCACCCGTGATGGATATTGCATGGTTAGACTTTGTAGAAATGGCTACGAAAAAAGTTGTTCTGTCCATAGACTGGTTGCGGACGCTTTCTTTGACGGAAATCATGATGGCTATGAAGTTAATCACATTGATGGTGATAAGCAGAACAATTTTGTAGGTAATTTAGAGTGGGTTACCAGAAGTGAAAACCTTCAGCATTCATACAAGGCTAATTTACGAAAATCCCCTCTAACCAAAGAACTCAGGATGAAGGGAACTCGGGTCTTTTCCGAACAAAACAAGCGCCCTGTGCGAGTTCTGGAAACGGGCGAAATATTTGCGAGTATAAAAGACTGCGCACAAGCCTTGGGATGTGCCTCTTCTGCAATTAGCTGTTGCTGTCGTGGTTATGCAAAACAGCATCATGGGTATCATTTTGCTTTTGTGGATCAGGAGGATTGACTATGATATTTAATAGACACGATAAGCTGGAAGGTCTTCATGCTTTTCTCAGTGCAAGCAACTATCACTGGATCAACTACAGCGAAGAGAAAGTTGAAGAAACCTATTCTAAATGGCGAGCGGCCCAAAAGGGCACCAAACTTCACGCATTCGCTGCTGATTGCATCCGCCTCGGGCAGAAGTTGCCCAGATCGAAGCAGACACTGAATATGTACGTCAACGACGCTATCGGCTTTAAGATGACGCCGGAGCAGATCCTATACTATTCGCCAAACTGCTTCGGAACGGCTGACGCAATTATATTCCGGAACGACTTTCTCCGCATCCACGATTTGAAGACCGGAGAGACGCCGGCCAAGATGGAGCAGCTGATGATCTATGCTGCGCTCTTCTGTCTGGAGTATGGCATCAAACCCAGCGAAATTGGGATGGAGCTTCGCATTTATCAGAATGATGAAGTGCTCTGCCACAACGCCACTGTGGAAGACATCTTCCCAATCATGGACCGCATTGTCACGTTTGACAAAATCATCAATCGAATGAGGGAACAGGAGGGGTAAAACATGAATCCGTTTCAGGACGATGACATCCTGATGCACTATGGCGTCAAAAGACGTTCAGGGCGCTATCCGTGGGGTTCTGGCGACAACCCCTTCCAGCATGGCGGCGACTTCCTCAGCCGAGTTGAGGAACTTCAGTCTCAGGGGAAGAGTGAGAAAGAGATTGCCGAGGAGCTGAAGATGTCTACAACGGATCTGCGGATGCAGGTTCGGGTGGCGAAGCATGAGCGGCGTATGGTCCTGGCTGACAGGGCCAAATCTTTGAGAGAAGAGGGCAAGACCCTTGATGAGATCGCTAAGATCATGGGTTACAACAACGATTCTTCTGTCCGAGCCCTTCTCAATGAGAACACTGCAACCAATAAAAATAAAGCGCGGCAGACTGCGGAACGGTTGAAGCAGGAGCTTGCGGAAAAAGGTGCCCTTGATGTTGGCAGCGGAGCTGAGCGTGAGCTTGGTGTTTCCAGTGGTGTCCTTCAAGAGGCGCTTTTCATTTTGGAGACTGAGGGTTACAACCGCTTTGGCGTTGGTGTTCCTCAGGTCAACAATCCGAAAAATCGAACTATCACCCCAATTATATCCGTGCCAGACATCGATCAGCGTCAGGTTTATCAAGACCTTTCCTTGGTCAAGTCGGTCGGAGAATATCACAGCACCGATGGCGGCGAAACTTGGGATAAGCGAGAATATCCGGCCAGCATCAGCTCTGACCGGGTAAAAATCCGATATGCCGAGGAAGGCGGCCTGGCTAAAGATGGTGTCATTGAGCTCCGAAGAGGCGTTCCTGACCTGGATCTGGGCGCTTCCCACTATGCTCAGGTCCGGATCATGGTTGACGGAACCCATTATCTCAAGGGTATGGCCATGTACTCCGAAGACATGCCTGATGGTGTAGACATTATATTTAACACCAACAAGCGATCTGGTACTCCGAAGCTGGACGTACTGAAAAAAATCCAGAACGATCCGGACAACCCTTTCGGGGCGTTTATCAAGGCTGGTGGCCAGAGTCATTATATTGCAGAGGACGGCACCGAGAAGCTGTCGGCCATCAATAAGCTGAAGGAAGAGGGAGACTGGGATAAAATGAGCAAAAACTTGTCTTCCCAGTTCCTTTCTAAGCAGCCCATCAAGCTGATTCAGACTCAGTTGGATTTGACCTATGCGGATGCAGAGGACGAGTTTTCCGAGATCTGTTCTCTGACCAACCCCACTGTGAAGAAGAAGCTGCTGATGGACTTCGCAGATGAATGCGATTCTGCTGTTGTCCACCTGAAGGCCGCTGCTCTTCCCCGCCAGAGCACCCAAGTTATATTGCCGCTCACGGCGATGAAGGAAACCGAGATCTACGCCCCCAACTACAGGGATGGCGAGAAGGTTGCTCTTGTTCGGTATCCTCATGGGGGAACATTTGAGATCCCCATCCTGACTGTCAACAACAAAAACAAGTCGGCTATTTCTATTCTGGGTCCCCGGACAAGGGACGCCGTCGGTATCAACGCCAAGGTTGCGGAGCGGCTCTCCGGAGCGGACTTCGATGGTGACCAAGTCGTTGTCATCCCTACCGGTGGGAGGGTGAACATAAAATCGACCCCCGCCCTTGCTGGGTTGAAGGACTTCGACGCCAAAGTTGAATACTCCACCGAAGGCAAGACCGGTATCCGGCTCCTCTCCAAAGAGGCCACCCAGATAGAGATGGGGAAGATCTCTAACCTCATCACCGATATGACACTGAAAGGGGCCCCCGAGAGTGACATTGTGAAGGCCGTCAAGCACAGCATGGTGGTCATCGACGCCGCCAAGCACAAGCTGGACTATAAGCGGTCTGAGCAGGAGAACGACATCGCCACCCTTCGGAAGAAATGGCAAGGCTACGTTGATGAGACAGGTAAGGAAAGAGGCGGCGCCTCTACCCTGCTGTCCCGTCGTAAACAGGACGTTGAGGTTCCTGAGCGTCAGGGCAGCGGTCGTATCGACAAGCAGACGGGTAAGGTCATCTATAAGGAGTCCGGCCGTACTTACTTTGACGCAAAGGGTCGTGAAGTTCAGGCTACAACCAAGATTAAGCTGCTGGACAAGACCGATGACATTCGGACACTGTCTTCCGGAACGCTTGTCGAGGATGCCTATGCCGACTACGCTAACAAGATGAAGGCTCTGGCCAACCGGGCAAGGCTTGAGTACGTTGCGACGCCGACTTTGGCTCGCTCTGCCAGTGCTGCCAGAACTTATCAGCCGGAAGTGGATCGTCTTACTTCGGCGCTTCGTCTTGCTCAGCTCAACGCTCCTCGTGAGCGTGAAGCCCAGCGCATTGCCAATGCTCGTGTCAAGGCAAAGGTTGATGCCAACAACATTACTGACAAAGACGAGATCTCCAAGATTCGCAGAGCTGCAATCAGCGATGCTCGTATCGAAACCGGAGCAAGCGGTAAAGGAACTCGAATCACTATCAGTGATGGCGAATGGGAAGCGATTCAGGCAGGCGCAATCTCCGACACAACATTGAAAGAGATCCTGCGTTACGCTGATCCTGACGTTGTGCGTGAACGCGCTACGCCAAGAACGAGAACAGAAGTCTCCGAAGCTCGGGCAAATAGGATCAGAGCAATGGCGAATTCTGGTCATACAAATGCCGAAATCGCTGATGCTTTGAACCTTTCGCCTTCTGCTGTGTCAAGGATTCTCAATGAATGAAAGGAAGTGAGAGCGAATGGCTAAGTGTGCTTTGACTACAACCGACAATCCCTATGACCCTTTTACCCAATTCGATGCCTGGTTCCGGTTCGATGAGGACAAAGGTTATCATTCCTGCGCCTATTTGGCGCGTATCGCTCGTACTTCCGATCAGCTCTCTGTTGTTGAGAATGAGCAGGAGATTGAGCGTGCCATTGACGACATCGTCAAGTACAATCCCCTCGGCATCTACAAAAAGGTTAAGGAAACTGTTGAGCCTGAACCTGCGGTAACGGCCTGAGCGGGATACCTCAGCCCTTAAAAATGAGATGACTTCGCTTTAGATAGTCGTTTTAACTCGTCTTTTGTCAAAATTATCAACAAAAATGGCGTTTAGGCGGGTAGACTCAAAGATTTTTAAGGGTATAGGGGGTATCCGTGAAATACACACCCCCTGTGCATCGCGACGGTCTTTTGAAATTCTCCGCGGGTAAATTTTTGAAATCGGTTTTGGTCTGGGGCGGCATTTGAACGAGCCCACAAGGCGGATATTAGTCGGCGAGTCCCTTTTCGTCGTTTCACATCTTCACTTGGGAGACACCTCCTCTCCCCTCCACCAAAGAGTGAAGGAATGTGTAGGCGATTTTTTCTCCCTCGCCGGTAAATTCGTTTATGCGGGCTCCTTCAAATGTCGCCCTAAACCATTCCAAAACTCACAGCATTCTCGCATCATCTTTTACAAAACCCAATGAGAGGAGGTGGCAAGGTGGCAAAAGCTGTGAAGCCGTCTGGAGTTCCAAAAACGAGAACTCCTTTAACTCCAGAGGCAAGAGAGAATCAAATGATTTCTTTGGCTATGGACCTTGCCGAACAGCAGTTGCGAGATGGAACTGCCTCTTCTCAACTCATTACCGAGTTTGTTAAGCGCGGATCGACAAAGGCTCGAATTGAGAAAGAACTTTTGGAGAAGCAGCGTGATCTCGCAGCAGCTAAAGCAGATGCCATCAAGGCCGCCGACCGGCTTGAAGAGCTTATGAAAGAAGCGACAAAGGCAATGCGGCGGTATCAGGGCATGGACGAAGAAGAGGAAGAGTTCGATGACGGATATTAAATGCTATTCGGAGTTGATGCTCCTTCCGACTTTTCAGGCCAGGTATAAATATCTCCGTTTGAATGGAGAAGTTGGCAAGGAGACTTTTGGGTTTGACCGATACATGAATCAATTCTTTTACCGCTCGCCTGAATGGAGGCGTGTGAGAGACTTCGTTATTACAAGAGACGAAGGCTGTGATCTCGGTATTCCTGGCAGGGAGATATTTGGCCGGATTGTCATTCATCACATGAACCCGATCCGCCCAGAGGACATTCGCAATAGGAGTGACCTTCTTCTTGATCCGGAGTATCTAATCACCACGATTCATGACACTCACCTTGCGATCCATTATGGTGACGAGCATCTGCTACTTCAAGAACCGGTTGAGCGTCGCCCAAATGATACCTGCCCATGGAAGAGATGACTCAAAAGTGTCGCACCCAAAACTGAATTCTTCTCTTTTTGTCCCTACTACATGAACAAGGAGGAAAACCAAAATGCAAAATAATTCCCAGGGTCATCGCGATCGTGTCGATCCGAAGATTGCGCCGTCTCATGAAGAGCCTAATAGTCGAGGCCTTCGTGCTGAGGCACCTATGGTTGATGAGGCCGCTCCTGCTGAGGTGATGAAAGCTTTTACCGCCGGTGTCGTCACCGACTGCATGAGGCTCTATGTCCGGAAAGACCCGTCCCCTGACGGGGAAGTCGTGACCATCATTGACTGCCTTTCCAAGGTCATGGTCGACATGGAAGGTTCCACTGATGAATTTTACAAGGTCTGCACGGCCTCCGGCGCTGAAGGCTTCTGCATGAGGAAGTACATCGCCCTTAAGAGATAAGGAGGTGTCGTTCCGTGGAGATGACCGAAAGTATTCTGACCTCCATCAAGAAGCTGCTGGGCATTGACGAAAGCTATAAGCACTTTGATCCTGATCTTATTATGCACATCAACAGTGTGTTTTCGATTCTGACACAACTGGGTGTTGGCCCGCCTAACGGTTTCTCCATAACCGGCGACAGTGAGAAGTGGGATAGCTTTATCGCCAAGGACCCCGACAACTTTTCCCTCGTAAAATCCTATATGCATCTTAAGGTTAAGCTGCTATTTGATCCGCCGCTCGGCTCCGCTGTTATTGAATCCATCAATAAACAGATTAGTGAGTTTGAGTGGCGGCTTAATGTTGCAGCTGAATCGGATTGATGAATTTAGCAGAGAGGAGGAAACTCAAAATGGAACTTTACCATCATGGAATCAAAGGCCAGCGATGGGGTGTTCGTCGATACCAGAATCCCGATGGTTCTCTGACTGCTGCTGGCCAAAAGCGATATGATCGGGATGTCGCTGAGAACAACATGAAGAAGAAGGAAAACAGAGCAGTTCTGAAAGAAGGCGGCGATCCGGACCGCTGGGTTCGTGAGGATTTGGAACGCTCCAAAAAGGTTGTGGATGCCAACTCCGATCTGGTAAAAGAGTTCAAGAAACTTGAACAGACCACAGCGCCCAAGCCCACGACTAAGAAACTCGACTTGTCCAAGATGAGCGACAAGGAGCTTCGCGATCAGATCAACCGCCAACTCTTGGAACAGCAGTACAACAAACTGTTTGCCGATACTTCTGCTTCGGAGGTTTCCAAAGGCCGCACCATGGTAAAGGACACTCTCGAATTTGCTGGGAGTGTTTTGGCCATCACCGGCTCGGCGCTCAGCATCGCTCTCGCAATCAAAGAACTGAGAGGATAGGAGGGCGCTTTTATGGAACAACTGGCCCATCATGGTATCCTAAACCAAAAATGGGGTGTGCGACATGGACCCCCTTATCCTCTTGGCGGAGGAGACTATAGCCCCGCTCAGAGAAAAGCTATCCGCAACAAACGGAAGGCCGGTAACAGCATCTACAACAAGCGGCATTTCGACGAGGTTCTGAAGGCCGACAAAACAACGCTGAGCACTTTGTCCTATGACCGTGATCGCACTAAGAACACTGACATGTTCTATGCGACTCACAACGTTCTGGACAAGCATCAGTATAATGCTTTGTTCAATCGGCCTATCCCGCAGACCATCTATGACGAGAAAGGAAACCCGATCGGTACGGGAAACTTTATGAAGTACCGCATCGATAATTCTCTAAAGACCGATATCAAGGTTGCCAGTGAAGATTCTGGTGCCGAGGTGTTCCGTGAACTTTTCAAGAAGGATCGGGATTTTTACAATTTCGTCATGGACGAGGACCGTATGCAAAGCTACTTCGTAAGCGACAAGTACAAGTTCAAGGGTTACCGAGAAGTCCGGCAGGTCTTGGAAAAGATGAAGCAGGACGACTATACGCCCACGGCTGAAGAACTTCAGGTCGTGTACCGGATGTTCAATTACGTCATTCCCTATGACGGTGCTGGTGACGCCCGTAAAGGGAAAGACGTGACTACTCAGCGAACTAAGTTCTTCAACGCCTGCAAGGAAGCCGGCTACGGAGCGGTGCTCGATACGAATGACGCCATCTATGGCGGCTTCAAAGCCAAGTCTCCTGTCATTGTGTTTGACATGGAGCAGGTCGTCCCAAAGGATGTCTACCGCACTAAGATGATAGATCAGAAATTCTCTGACCTCGTACTTGTCGGCAGGAAATTGCTTGGGCAGTAAGGGGTGAGCAGATGTTATCAAACACTGCCGTCCCCAAATATTACGGCGCTTTTCGTGACGCAGTAATTCGAGGCGAAATTCCGGTATGCAGAGAGATCGACTTAGAAATGCACAGGATTGACGATTTGATCGCTGATCCGATGTATTACTATGACGACAGAGCTGTTGATGGTTGGGTTGAGTTCTGTGAAAAAGAATTGACATTAACCGACGGTTCAGATTTGCATATGCTGGACAGTTTCAAGCTCTGGGGCGAGCAAGTGTTTGGTTGGTACTACTTTGAGACACGCTCCGTCTATGTGCCTAATCGAGATGGACACGGCGGACGCTATGTCAATAAGAAGATCAAGAAACGGCTGGTGAATAAGCAATACTTAATTGTTGGCCGAGGTGCAGCAAAGTCATTGTACGACTCCTGCATTCAGGCTTATTCTCTGGTCGTTGATGGATCTACCACACATCAAATCACTACTGCCCCAACTATGAAACAGGCAGAGGAGATCATCAATCCAATCAAAACTGCCATTACAAGAGCTCGCGGCCCTGTCTTCCAGTTCTTGACGGAAGGCTCTATCCAGAACACGACCGGCAATCTCATGAATCGAGTTAAGCTGGCCTCTACGAAGAAGGGCATCGAGAACTTCATCTCCGGCTCCTTGATCGAAGTCCGCCCAATGTCGGTGGACAAACTTCAGGGATTGCGCTGCAAGGTTGCAACGGTTGACGAGTGGCTTTCTTCTGCGGATGCTCGCGAGGATGTCATTGGCGCCATTGAACAGGGTGCATCCAAGTTGGATGACTACCTGATTGTAGCTACAAGTTCCGAGGGCACAGTCCGAAACGGAGCAGGTGATACAATCAAAATGGAGTTAATGAACATCCTGCAAGGTGTTGGCCGGCCTATGCCTCAAGTATCAATCTTTTGGTACAAGCTGGATTCTGTTGAAGAAGTTGCATATCCCGAAATGTGGGCAAAAGCAAACCCCAACATCGGGAAGACTGTGACCTATGACACCTATCAGAAAGATGTAGACAGAGCTGAAACCGCCCCATCCACAAGAAACGACATGTTGGCGAAAAGGTTTGGTCTCCCGATGGAAGGCTACACCTACTACTTTACCTATGAGGAAACTCTTCCTCATCGCCGGCAAAAGTTCTGGCAACTGCCGTGTTCCCTTGGCTGTGACCTTTCACAGGGCGATGACTTCTGTTCGTTTACATTCTTGTTCCCTCTCCGGGGTGGAGCGTTCGGTGTGAAAACCCGGAACTACATTACTTCACTTACCCTTAACAAACTCCCTGCTGCTATGCGTCTCAAGTATGAAGACTTCATGGCGGAAGGGAGTCTTATTGTTATGGAGGGAACTGTCCTCGATTTGATGCAGGTCTATGAAGATTTGGACGACCACATTATTGACTGTGGCTACGATGTTCGCTGCCTCGGTTATGACCCTTACAATGCGAAGGAGTTTGTGGAGCGCTGGTCTTCTGAGAATGGGCCGTATGGAATCGAAAAGGTTATTCAAGGTGCGAAGACTGAGTCCGTTCCTTTGGGAGAGCTGAAGAAACTCTCCGAAGAGCGTATGCTCATCTTTGATGAAGACCTGATGACTTTTGCCATGGGTAACTGCATCACGATTGAGGACACCAATGGGAACCGTAAGCTGATGAAGAAGCGGTCTGAGCAAAAGATAGACGCTGTGGCAGCTATGATGGATGCCTATATCGCTTATCGGCACAATCCCGAAGCATTTGAATAGGAAGGAGGAATCGTTTTGGATCATTGCAGTAAACCCGTTTTACAACCGTATCTGGCTCATCATGGAATCAAAGGCCAGCGATGGGGTGTTCGTCGTTACCAGAATCCTGATGGAAGTCTGACCGAAAAAGGGAAAGCCCGTCTGGAAAAGAAGGATAACGACTGGATCGACAAACGCAGTGCAAAGATTACCGAAAAAGCTCAGAAGAAATCTGCAAAGGAGCTTGACCAGTATGCGAAGGTTCTGTTGCAGACCCCCGGGGCTTTCAACAAGAATGGCAAACTGAGTGCTGCTGCCATTACGGCCTATAACCAAAAAATGTCGGAGCTCATGAGCCAAAAGGTTTCCGATCTCCGAACGCCATCCGGAAAAGTCGTCAAGTTTGTTGCCAAGCGGGGCGAAATTGGTGTCATGATGGCGCTTGCCGATGCTGGATACGACATGGATCAGCTCAAGAAGGGTGTCTGGGCCTCCGGACGGGTGGCCTATAAAAAGACCGTTCTTGATAAGGTCTAAGGAGGTGATGCAAATGAGTACATCTTTGTGTCATCACGGCGTCAAAGGCCAGAAATGGGGTATTCGCCGTTATCAAAATCGGGATGGAACATGGACTGATGCGGGAAAGAAGCGCTACGGCGATTCTGATGGAGGTCCGCCCGGATCGTCCAATAAAGCATCCGGTGCCACCAAAAAGAAAGTGGCCATTGGTGTTGCAACTGGTGCGGCTATCGTGGCCGGTACGGTTTTGACGGCATATCTTGTCAAGAAGTATGGGGGAAAGAACGTCTCTGACATTGGAGATACAGCTTCCGCCGGAAAGGAAATCTTACAGGATATTCTCAAGACCACACCTGTATCCACTACACCTGTGAGTCAAATTCCAACACCAAAGGTGGAACCCAAGCAGGTGCTTGAGAGGGTTGCCAAGAGCACCCCCGTCACATCTTCGCCGGTCAGCCAAATTTCAGCGCCAAAGGTTAGCGTAAGCAAACCATCTTCTTCGATCCCGCCGCCTTATAGCTTTGATTCGCTGATGCGGCAGAACGACGACCTTCTCAAGAAGATGCTCGCTGAGTTAGCTTGAGGGAGGTGATGGTTACTGAAATGGAAATGTCATTAGGAGCTCGATTGAAACACGCCTGGAATGTGTTCACTGCAAATGAAACTGTCGGAGCTCGCTGGGATATTGGGCCGAGTTATTTCTACCGGCCAGACCGTCCTATCTTCAGTAGAGGGAACGAGAGGTCCATCATCACTTCAGTTTACAATCGAATCGCATTGGACGTAGCGGCTATCACCATCCAGCATGTTCGCTTGGATGATGAAGGCCGCTTTACTTCTGTCATGAACACCAGTCTGAATGACTGTCTTTCTCTGGAGGCGAATCTCGACCAAACCGGAAGGGCATTTATTCAGGATATTGTTCAGTCCATGTTGGATGAAGGCTGTGTTGCCATCGTCCCAGTTGACACAGATATTGACCCCGATGAAGGGTCATACAAGATCGAAACAATGCGAACCGGGAAGATCCTGGAGTGGTATCCGCAGCACGTCAAGGTTCGTGTTTACAACGAGCAAACGGGCAAGAAGGAAGATGTTTTGGTGTCTAAACGCACCGTAGCCATTGTGGAGAATCCCTTCTATGCCGTCATGAACGAGCCCAATTCCACAATGCAGAGGTTGATTCGGAAACTCAATATTCTGGACGCAATCGACGAACAGAGCGGTTCCGGAAAACTCAATCTCATCATCCAGCTCCCTTATGTCATTAAGACAGAAGCGAGGCGTCAACAGGCTGAAAAACGCCGTAAAGATATCGAGGAACAGCTATCCGGTTCCAAGTATGGTGTCGCGTACACCGATGGAACAGAGCATGTGGTTCAGCTGAACCGACCCGTCGACAACAACATAATGTCTCAGATTGAATACCTGACGAGTATGCTTTACAGCCAGTTGGGATTGACTCAGACCATTATGGATGGTTCTGCCGACGATAAAACGATGCTGAATTACCTGACTCGAACCGTCGAACCGATTCTTTCCGCCATTGTTGACGAGATGAAGAGGAAATTCCTCACCAAGACCGCTCGGTCACAGAAGCAGTCGATCCTGTTCTTCAGAGATCCGTTCAAGCTGGTTCCTGTGAGTGAGATTGCTGAGATCGCCGACAAGATGACTCGTAACGAGATCATGACCTCGAATGAGATTCGGCAGAAGATCGGCATGACACCCTCGAAGGACCCGAATGCGGACAAGCTCCGGAACAGCAACTTGAGTGCTCCCAAAGAGGAATCGACCGAACAAAACATTTCAAAGGAGGACAAAGTTCAAAATGGATCTGAAGTATGACTTTAGTGGCTGGGCAACCCGAAACGATCTTGTTTGCGCCGACGGACGAACTATCCGGAGGGACGCTTTCAAGCATTGCGACGGGATGTCGGTTCCTATTGTTTGGAACCATCAGCACGACGATGTTGACAACATCCTGGGCCATGCCATTCTGGAAAACCGCCAGGACGGCGTATATGCCTACTGTTTCCTGAACGAAACCGAGAGCGGCAAGAAAGCCAAGGAGATCGTTCAGCACGGCGATGTGCATATGCTTTCCATTTACGCCAATGGGCTGAAGCAGATGTCCAATGGCCGCGGCAAGGATGTCGTTCACGGGGACATCAGAGAGGTCAGTCTGGTTGTCGGTGCGGCGAATCCTGGTGCCTTTATCGACTTCGTGGATCTGGCCCATGGCGAGGGTGCCGAGCAGGAAATCATCATCGGAAGTGGCGAGCCTGTCAGTCTTTATCATTCCGATGATAAGCCTCCTCTGGTCCCTCCCAAATCGGAACCCAAAGAGGACCCCAAGCCCGAAACCAAACCCAAGGATGATCCGAAGCCGGAGGACAAGCCCAAGAATGACGAAACCGTTCAGGACGTTGTCGACAGCATGACCGATAAGCAGCGGACCGTCATGTATGCCCTCATTGCCGCTACTGCGGAAGAGCTGGGGGCTTCCAAGAAGGGGGACGACGATGACGACCCCGACGACAAATCTGACAAAACCAAAGGAGGAGACAACACCATGAAGCACAATGTTTTCGAGAAGGAAGAGACTCAGGACACCACTCTGAGCCATGCCGTCCAGGGCGAGATTCTGGGCCTGGCCAAGCAGAGCAATGTCGGTAGCTTCCAGACTGCTCTTGCCATCTATGCTCAGGAGGCCGCTGCCAATGGCGATGAGACCCTTCAGCACGGCATTGACAACATCGAGAGCCTGTTCCCCGACTACAAGGATCTGCGTTCCGGCGCCCCCGAGCTGCTCACCCGTGACCAGGGCTGGGTCGATGCGGTTATGAAGAAGGTCCGCAAGACTCCCATCAGCCGTATCCGTACCCGCCAGATGGATGCCCGCAACGAGCGCGCCCGCGGTCAGGGCTACCAGAAGGGCAAGATGAAGAAGCCCGCCGGCAACATGAACATGATCTCCCGGACCACCGATCCGCAGACCGTATACTGCATCGATTCCCTGCACCGTGACGACATCGTTGACATCACCGATTTCGACGTGGTCGAGTACCAGTACGGCGTGATGAAGCAGAACCTCAACGAAGAGGTTGCCCTCGCGATCATGGTTGGCGACGGCCGTGACGCTGATGATGAGATGAAGATCTCCGAGGATCACATCCGCTCCATCTGGAACGACAACGACCTGTACACCATCCACTACGATGTGGACATCGCCGCGGCCCGCGCTGAGCTCCAGGGCTCCCGCACCGACATGAACTTCGGTGAGAACTTCATCTATGCCGAGGCTATCATTACCGCTGCTCTGTACTCCCGTGAGAAGTACAAGGGCTCCGGCACTCCCGACCTCTACTGCACGCCTCATCTCGTCAACGTGATGCTGCTGGCCCGTGATGCGAATGGCCGTCGTATTTACGACTCCCGGAACGATCTGGCCGCTGCGCTGAACGTCGGCGAGATTTATACTGCCGAGCAGTTCGAGGGCCTGGTGCGTGAGGACGATGCGGGCGCCAAGCACAAACTCCTGGGCCTCTTCGTCAACCTGTCCGATTACACCGTCGGCTCCACCAAGGGTGGCGAGATTTCCCGGTTCGACCAGTTCGACATCCAGTTCAACCAGCAGCGGCTCCTCATCGAGACCCGCCTGTCCGGCGCCCTGAACCGGCTGTATGCCGCTATCGCGCTGGAGGAGCCCGTGAAGGCCGCTGGCACTCCCTGATGTGAGGGAATCAAAATGGCAAAATTTTATGGATCGGTCGGCTATGCTGAAACTGTGAAGACAGCTCCTGGCGTGCATGAGGAGAGGATCGTCGAGTACCCGTACTATGGCGATTTGACCCGGAATGCACGCCAGCTTCAGTCTTCGGAGACTCTCAACGACGACATCAACGTTGCAAATGAGATCAGCATAGTCGCCGATCCATTTGCCAGAGAGAATTTTCACCGAATGCGTTATGTCGTGTTTATGGGGGCGAAATGGAAGATCACCAAGGTGGAGGTTGGTTATCCACGGTTAATCTTGACGATTGGGGGGCTTTATCATGAGTCAAAGAAGAATTGAGCTCCAGGCAATTCTGGAGAATCTGCTTGGCTCTGAGAATGTGTACTTCCAACCGCCAGCGAATCTTGAGATGGAATATGACTGTATCCGATATTCCCGAATCAAGATCAAACCGAATTTCGCTAATAACCTTCCCTACCTCCTTCACGACTGCTATCAGGTGATTTCAATTACCAAAAACCCCGATAGCGATCTTCCTCATAAGATCGCATCTCTGCCGATGTGCTCTCACGATAGCCACTATACGGCAGAAAATCTGCACCATGACGTCTTCACACTCTATTACTAACAAGGAGGAAACTGCAATGAGTAAACTTCAGTGGGATAAGGTCGGCGAGCGTTTGTATGAAACTGGCGTTGACCGCTGCGTACTCTTTCTTATGGGAAAGAACGCCGCCTATGAGAAGGGCGTTCCTTGGAATGGCCTGACCGCATTCAATGAGAACCCTTCCGGGGGTGAGGCCAATCCCTTCTACGCCAACAACAAAAAGTACCTGAACATCATCGCTGCTGAGGATTTCGGCTTCGGCCTTGAGGCCTACACCTACCCCGATGAGTGGGCGGCCTGTGACGGTTCTGCCGAGATCGCCCCTGGCGTCACTGCTGGTCAGCAGACCCGCAAGGTCTTTGGTCTTACCTGCCGTACTCTGATCGGCAACGATACCGAGGGTCAGGATCATGGCTACAAGCTCCATCTGGTCTATGGCGCGCAGGCGTCTCCCTCTCAGCGCAACCATGGAACTGTGAACGAGAGCCCCGAGCCTACCACTATGAGCTGGGATGCTACCACCACCCCTGTTGAGGTCCCCGGTTTCAAGCCTACGGCTCACCTGGTCATCGACTCTACCAAGACCTCTGCTGAGAAGATGGCCGCCCTGGAGGAGATTCTGTACGGCAAAGATCCCACGTCCGAGGGCGGCACCGACGGCACCGATTCTCGTCTGCCCCTGCCCGCCGAGATCATCGAGCTGATGAAAGATTCTGCGATTTCCGGCTAATCTTCGCCGCCGTACATCCATCCTGTAAGATCTATGCAATTTATGAAGCGGGGCTCTCTTAACCGAGGGCTCCGCTTCCTTTTATTTTTGAAAGGAGAAAACTTACCATGCTGAAACTGACAAGGACTTACGTCGACTTCAATGATCTTTCCCGCACGGAAGATTTTTACTTCAACCTGACCCAGGCCGAGGTGACCGAGATGGAGCTTTCCGTTGACGGCGGCCTCGTCGAGATGATTAACCGCATCGTTGCCGCGAAGGACGGCAAGCAGATCATCGCCCTGTTCAAGGACATCGTTCTGCGCGCTTACGGCGAGAAGTCCCCTGATGGCAAGCGGTTCATCAAGACTCCGGAGATTCGGGATGCCTTCGCCCAGACTCAGGCCTATAGCGACCTGTTCATGGAACTGGCGACCGATGCGCAGAAGGCGGCCGAGTTCGTCAACGGCATCGTCCCCGCTCAGAAGCCCGCAGCCTCTGAGCCTCCTAAGGTTCCTGTTACCCCGCTTGGGAACCAGGGCTGAGATAAGTGGGGCGACCGGAGATGCTGGAGATCGTAGTACCTGCGACACAGATAGGGGAGAAGTTCGACGAAGCAAAAAGCGAATTCATTCCCATCATGACAAAAGAGCAGACGCTAAAGCTGGAGCATTCTCTGGTCTCCCTTTCAAAATGGGAGGCAAAGTGGCGTAAGCCTTTCCTTTCCAAAGAGAAAAGGAGCGCAGAGGAGTCCATTGACTATGTTCGGTGTATGACCCTGACACAGAATGTGGACCCCAGTGTCTATAAAGCGCTTACGCCAAAGCTTCTCGCCGAGGTGTCTGCCTACATTGATGCATCTATGACTGCCACCACTTTCCCCAAGCGGGGAAATAGGGCTACAAGCAGTGAGTACATCACATCGGAGATCATCTATTATTGGATGGTCTCGTATCAAATTCCCTTCGAGTGTCAGAAATGGCATCTGAGTCGTCTTCTTACTCTTATCAACGTCTGCAATGTGAAGAATGCACCGCAGAAGAAGATGAGTCGGCAGGAAATCATGGCTCGAAATCGTGCCCTTAACGCCGCTCGAAGAAAGAAACTGAATACGAGAGGGTGATAAGGATGCCTCTGATCGGAACAACAAATGAGGAAAAGATTTGGAATTACCTGAAGTCAAAAGGTCTTTCCGATTGCGGCGTCGCCGGGCTCATGGGCAATCTTTATGCCGAGTCTGGCCTGCGCCCGAATAATCTCCAAAACACCTATGAAGGAAAGTTGGGCATGGCCGATGCTGAGTATACTGAACTGGTGGACAAGGGTTCTTACAAGAACTTCGGCAATGACCGAGCAGGCTACGGCCTTGCTCAGTGGACATATCCGACACGCAAAGCCGCTTTACTCGCTTATGCGAAGAGTTGCGGCAAATCTATCGGTGATTTGGAGATGCAGCTTGAGTTCTTGCTGAAGGAGCTGACCAGCTATGGACTTCTCAGTAAACTCAAGGCCGCATCGACTGTGCTCGAAGCCTCTAACATTGTTCTGCTGGAGTTTGAAAAACCGGCAAGTATGAACACGGCTGCAACGCAGGCCAAGAGGGCTGAGTACGGTCAGAAGTATTTCGATAAGTATGCTGGGGCACAGAAAGGGAGTGACAAATCTATGGCCAAACTGACCCCGAATACCGTTTACACCGTAAACGGCGTAAAAATCAATGAGAAAATCATCCCGGACGACACTCGATGGAAGGACGCTGCCAAGGCTCAGAAAGCTGGTTTTTCCGCTGGTGCTTTGTATAAGAGCCAGAAGAAATTGAGTGGCACTGGTCATGCGAAAAACGTGACTATCCACAACACAAATGACCTTCCCGATGTCTATGACGATGGTGAACAGTATACCCGAGCTACTTACAATCAGAACATGAACAGCAGCCGGGTTCACTTCTTCGTCGATGACACCGGTGGGTGGCAGAATCTGAAAGCTGGCACTGGGATGACCTCATCTGACCCGGTTGGGGCTGCTGAGGTTTCATGGCACTCTGGAGATGGCTCTGTGGCTGATGGCGGCAACATGACGAGCCTGAGCATCGAAATCATCATGAATGAGTCTCCGGAGCATGACAAGATTGCCAGGGACAATGGTGCCAGGCTGGCTGCATGGCTGCTCTGGAAGAATGGCCTCACAATCGATAAACTCGTTACCCACACCTATTGGGTAAATAAGTCGGCCGGTAAAAAGTTTGCCGATGTGGATGAACAGTGTTGCAATCCGATTTCCGGCAAGAAGTGGTGTCCGACATACATCTTCGGCAGTAGCAATAAGACCACTGCCATGAAGAACTGGAAGGCGTTCAAAGCGATTGTTAAGAGCTACCTGGATGCCCTTAATGGCGGAGCAGCCCCCGCAACTACCACAAAGCCGGAAAGCACCCCTTCTCAAAGTTCTGCTTTTGTTCCGAGACTGACTCGGCCTGAGGCGGGAAACAAATATTACATCACAAAGGCTTCTGGCGGCTATTCGTCTGCGGTTAAGGGAAGCCCGACTGATACCCTCTGTGATGTGCTTGCAAATTGTGTGGGCTATGCCTACGGCAGGTTCAACGAAATCGTTGGTGAGGGCGCCTGTAAGTATTTGAGCCCTGTGAATGCTGAGAATTTCATGCAGTACAAGGGTGAACTGGAAGTCGGAACCGAGCCCCGCTTGGGTGCATGTATGGTTTGGCAGAAAGGATCTACTTTGAAGGGAACCGATGGCGCCGGTCATGTCGCTATCGTTGAAAAGGTCATCAGCGCTACAGAAGTTGTTACTTCTGAAAGCGGATGGAAAGCTTCTAAACCTTTCTGGACTCAAACTCGGAAAAAGGGAACAGGTAATTGGGGCCAGGGGACTGGGTATAAGTTCCTTGGCTTTATTTATAACCCGGCAAAGTGCTGCCGAGGGACTGTTCCCGTTTCCAAACCGACGACAGCAACACCCACCACAACAATGAAGAAAGCGACAGAGGCCGCCAAGTCTTTGAAGAAATCTTTGGCTGGAACCTATGTCGTAACCGCTGAAAGCGGTCTTCATCTTCGAGCCGGAGCCGGAACCAACAAGGCCAGCATGATCCTCCTTCCCAAAGGGACAAAAGTGCAGAACTATGGCTATTATACCGAAATCAACGGTGTTGCATGGCTCTACATTCAGGTTACCTATCGTGGTGTTAGATACACAGGATTCAGTTCAGGAGCGTATCTGAGCAAAACGTAAAGGAGCAACTCTATGATTACGTTCAGACAAAAGGGCGACTTCTCCAACCTGACCAAATTCTTAGAAAGAGCAAAAGAGGTTGTGCACCTCGGTGATCTCGATAAGTACGGTCGCGCTGGAGTGGCCGCCCTTGCGTCTGCGACGCCTGTCGACTCTGGATTGACAGCCAGTTCGTGGTATTACGAGATTACAAACAAGAATGGGACGGCAACGATTTCATTCCGCAACTCTAACATTCAAAATGGAGTTCCTATTGCTATCATTCTGCAATATGGACACGCCACAGGAACAGGCGGCTGGGTAGAAGGGCGCGATTACATCAACCCCGCTATCCAGCCTATTTTTGACCAAATTGCAAATGACGCATGGAAGGAGGTTGAACGGTTATGAGCAGGACAATCGACGAGAGAGTCGTAGAAATGCGATTTGACAATAAGCAGTTTGAATCCGGTGTTCAAACGAGTTTGTCAACTTTGGAAAAGCTTAAGAAAGGTTTAGACCTGGACGGAGCTGCTAAAGGTTTTGACCAACTCAGCACGGCTGCTAAAAGATGCGATATGTCCGCAATCGGGCGTTCTGTCGAGACTGTGCAAGCAAAATTCTCGGCATTTGAAGTCGTAGCTATGACTGCTCTCTCCAACATCACCAATTCTGCGGTGAATGCTGGTAAGCGTCTTCTCTCCTCCCTAACTATTGAGCCAGTTTCTACAGGTTTCAATGAGTACGAGCTTAAGATGGGTTCTATCCAGACCATCATGGCGAGTACCGGTGAAAGTCTGGACAAGGTCAACCAGAAGCTGGACGAGTTGAACAGATATTCAGACCGTACTATCTATTCCTTCTCTGATATGACCACGAACATCGGTAAGTTTACTAATGCCGGTGTTAAATTGGACGATGCTGTTGCCGCAATTCAGGGTGTCAGCAATGTGGCTGCTGTATCCGGTGCAAATGCTAACGAAGCATCCCGGGCAATGTATAACTTCGCTCAGGCATTGTCGGCTGGCTACGTTAAGCTGATTGACTGGAAATCCATTGAGAACGCCAATATGGCTACAGTGGAGTTCAAGACACAACTTTTGGAGTCTGCTGTTGCTGCTGGTACATTGACAAAGACTGCTGATGGCATGTATAAGACTTTGGCGAAGGGGACTGTCATCGACGCGACTCATTTGTTCAACGACAGTCTTCAGGAGCAGTGGATGACCACGGAAGTCTTGACTGAAACTTTGAAGGACTATGCCGACGAGACCACAGAGATTGGTAAGAAAGCCTCCGCGGCAGCCCAAGATGTAAAAACTTGGACTCAGCTTTTGGATACTCTTAAAGAGAGTGCTCAATCTGGCTGGGCCGAGACTTGGCAGTTGGTCGCAGGCGACTACGAAGAGGCAAAAGCTACTCTTCGCACATTCTCTGAATTCTTCAGCAGTATCATCGATGGTTCCGCCGAAGCGAGAAACGCCCTTTTGGAAGGCGCATTGATGTCGAGTTGGGGGCAGATCAAAAATCGAGTCAATGAAACAGGCATTTCCGTTGATTCGTTTCGAGACACCCTTCGCGAAACTGCTGAGAGTTCTGTTGAAGGACTGGACAAGATAATCGAGGAAGCCGGTTCCTTTGACGCCGCTCTTTCTAAAGGCTGGCTCACTACCGACATCCTCTCTGATACCTTGGACAACCTGGTCAGCAAGGCCGCTGGAACTCAGGTGAGTATCTCTGAGCTTTCGGATGAGCAGTTGCAGAACATCGGCTACACCCAAGAGCAAATCGAGGCTCTCCGGGCACTTTCGGAGGAAGCCAAGTCCTCTGACAGTAATCTCGCTTCTTTGGTAAGCACACTGGATCGTCAAAGTGGCCGTGAGCTTTTATTCGATTCTCTATTGAATGGAGCAAAGGCGGTTCAGGGATTGTTCCAGACTATCAAAGGTGCATGGCAGGATATTTTTCCGCCTGCTACATCTGAACAGCTCTATTCCCTCATTGAAGCATTACACTCTGCATCAGAGAGAATAAGGGACTTCTTTACGCAAGCAGAGGAAGGTGCTGACGGATTTACAGGGGCTGTTAACAAGCCATTACAAGATATCGGAAACACTTTTAAGGGCCTCTTTGCGATACTTGATATCGTGAAGCAGGCTTTTAGTGCTTTGTGGCGAGTTATTACCCCCGCTGGTTCCGCAGTTGGCGGACTCCTTACAGGCGTTCTCGGACTGACTGGATCTTTTGGAGAATGGCTCGCTAAACTTGATGAAAGCATCAAGAAGGGCGATGTCTTCTATAAAGGGCTTAAGTCCATTGTCGATGTTGTCAAAGGCGCCATTACTGCGGTTACCGGGTTTGCCGCTGCGATTGGAGAGAGTTTAGGTTTCCCTGGCCTTGATGGAGCAACAGCTTCCGTTGAAGCATTTCTCGGAACTTTGAAAAAGAAAGTGAGTGCCCCGGGCCTTGAGAAATTGCAGGCTGTTTTTGATGGTATCTGCACAAGAGCCAAGTGGGTGAAAGATGCCATCGTTGGCATGAAAGACGGCGTCGTTGACTCCATGGGTAAGATCGATGGGGCAGTTTCCGGAAATAAATTTGTTCAGGTTTTAACTGGTATTGGTACTCTTATCCGAGAGGTCGCCAGTGCTATTGCAGGACTACTCGGAAAAGCAATCGACGGTCTTATCAACACGTTGAGCAATGCTGACTTCAATGGTATTCTCGATTTCCTGAATGCTTTGGCCGCCGGCGGTATTATAGCTGCGATCCGTAAATTCATAGATCCTGTAGAGGAACTGGAAAACACATTCACCAGTCTCAAGGATTGGGTGAAAGGACTCGGTGGCGGTGTTACCAAGATTTTGGACGGTGTTCGTGGAAGTTTAGAGGCCTGGCAGACAAAGTTGAAGTCTGACGCCTTAGGCAAAATAGCCGCCTCTATTGCTGTTCTCTCTGTAAGTTTGCTGGTACTTTCCTCTATTGACTCCGACAAAGTTACTGGTTCGCTTGCCGCCATGGGCACCATGTTTGCAGAGCTTATCGCGTCTATGGCCGTCTTGGATAAGCTGAGCATTGATAGAAAATCTGCCAATAAAACCGCTTCGGCTATGATAAAGATGGGGGCGGCGCTCCTCGTCTTGAGTCTGGCCATGAAGAATATTGCCGAATTGAATCCTGAACAGTTGGCCGAAGGGCTAATCGGTGTCGGTGTATTATTGGCCGAGGTTGACCTATTCCTCAATACGGCTAAGTTTGATAAGAAGGCCTCTAAATCTGCGACGGGTATGATTCTATTCGCCGCAGCAATCAAAATACTCTCTTCTGCTGTAAAGAGCCTTGGAGAGATGGATTGGGACGATATGGCAAAGGGACTTGTCGGAGTCGGGGTTCTTCTGGCTGAAGTCGAAGTCTTCTTGAACAATGCAAAGTTTAACGGAAAGGCTGTTTTAACTGCAACCGGCATCGTTATTCTCTCCTCAGCAATCAAAGTTCTCGCCTCTGCTTGTAAAGATTTCGGCTCTATGTCGTGGGGCGAAATCACCAAAGGCCTTACTTCCATTGCTGCGCTCCTGCTGGAGATCACAGCATTCACTAAGCTGACCGGTGACGCGAAGCACGTTATCTCAACAGGCCTCGCCTTAATCGAGATTGCCGCTGCTATGAAGATATTTGCATCTGCTATGTCTGACTTTGGCAGTATGAGCGGTTCAGAGATCGCCAAGGGTCTTGTGGCTATGGGCGGAGCTCTTGCGGAAGTAGCGATTGCTGTAAACCTGATGCCCAAGAATATGGTCAGTGTTGGAAGTGGTCTGGTCATTGTTGGTGCAGCTCTCAAGATTGTGGCCAGTGCTCTTTCCTCGATGGGTAACATGAGCTGGGAGTCCATTGCAAAAGGTCTCGTGGCCATGGGTGGAGCTCTTGCAGAACTGGCTATCGGTCTGAATGTTATGAACGGGACTCTTGCTGGTTCTGCCGCATTGCTTGTGGCCGCAGGAGCTCTGACCGTCCTGACTCCGGTTCTTGTGATCCTCGGCAACATGAGCTGGGAATCCATTGCAAAAGGCCTTATCACGATTGCGGGGGCTTTCACCGTTATGGGTGTCGCTGGAGCCGTTCTTGGTCCATTGGCCCCCTCTATCCTTGCTATTTCTGGAGCACTGGCCTTGCTCGGAGTTGGCTCTGTTGCTATTGGAGCTGGTCTCACACTGATTGGAACGGGACTGACTTCTATTGCAGTAGGCTTAACATCCTTAGCAGCCTCGTTCGCCTCAAGTGGAACTCTCATTGTCGGCGGGCTTTCTGCTATTGTTCTCGGATTTGCGGGACTTATCCCAGCTATTGCCGAGAAAATCGGTGAGGCCATCGTGGCATTTTGTGGTGCGATTTCAAGCGGGGCTCCGGCTATTGGCGAGGCTGTGAAAGCCATTGTTCTGACTTTGGTTGACGTTCTGGTTCAGTGTGTTCCTGCTATCGCCGATGG
Organism: Oscillospiraceae bacterium; assembly: GCA_910575505.1. GTDB lineage: Bacteria > Bacillota > Clostridia > Oscillospirales > Oscillospiraceae > Oscillibacter. The sequence continues at coordinate 47,693 of CAJTFK010000001.1, read as the reverse complement.
CACGCTTCAGTTGGTGACCGGCGTATTAGCGTCTTTGGTCGCTTACACTCCTCAGATCGTGGATTCTGTGATGCAGTTTCTGATCGAGGTGCTCGAAGGGATCGCTCGTAATATTCCTCAACTCGTTCAGGCCGCGATGGATGTTGTCGGCGCATTCTTCGCCGGCGTTCTGAGTGCTTTGAGCAATATTGACAGCAGTTCCCTTATTCAGGGGATCGCGGCTGTTGGTTTGCTTACGGCTTTGGTTGCAGCGCTCGGTGCTGTCTCGGGGCTCATCCCGGCAGCTATGGCCGGTGTTCTCGGCATGGGTGTCGTAATAACAGAACTGTCGGTTGTTCTGGCTGCTATTGGAGCCCTGGCACAAATCCCCGGCCTTGAGTGGCTTATTAGCGAAGGCGGTCAGTTCCTCCAAACTGTTGGAAATGCTATCGGCGGATTCGTTGGGGGAATTGTAGGCGGTTTCATGAGCGGTGTCTCCAGTTCGTTCCCTCAAATCGGAGCAGATCTGTCCTCGTTCATGACAAATGTTAAGCCCTTCGTCGACGGAGCCGGCAGCATCAGCCCGGATATGCTCACCGGAGTCAAGGCGCTTACCGAAGCAATCATCCTCATTACTGCCGCCGATTTGCTGGAGGGTTTGACCTCTTGGCTCACTGGCGGTTCTTCTTTGTCTGACTTTGCAGAACAGCTTGTACCGTTTGGCGAGGCCATGATGAAGTTCTCCAACACCATTTCCGGTTTGGATGGAGATTTGGTCAGTACAGCCGCTATTGCTGGTAAGACACTGGCTGAAATGGCCGCAACTCTGCCCAATAGCGGAGGAGTGGTCGGATTCTTTGCTGGCGAAAACGACATGGAAGAGTTCGGGAATCAGCTCTCCGGCTTTGGCAAGTCCATGATGGACTTTGCTGACAGCATCAAGGGACTGGATTCCGACGCTGTTCAAAATGCCGCGATTGCTGGTAAAGCGATGGCCGAAATGGCTGCTACTTTGCCCAATACCGGTGGCGCAGTTTCCTTTTTCACTGGAAACAACGATATGGACACCTTTGGAGATCAGCTTGTTCCGTTTGGCAAGGCGATTAAAGAATACTCTGACGCTGTAGCTGGTCTTGATGCAGATGCTGTTGTGAATTCTGCGACAGCGGGTAAGTCTCTCGTAGAGCTCGCGAACACCATTCCGAATACCGGTGGGGCTGTTGCGTTCTTCACGGGTGACAACGACCTTGCAACCTTTGGCGAGCAGATTGTTGTCTTTGGTAAAGCCATGAAAGAGTATTCTCAGACCGTCTCTGGTCTGGATGCCGAGGCCGTAACCAATTCTGCTACAGCAGGAGCAATTCTCGTAGAACTTGCAAACACCGTTCCGAATACGGGAGGGCTTGTTAGTTTCTTCGCAGGAGACAATGACCTTGAAACCTTTGGTGAGCAAATCGTTCCATTTGGAGAGGCGATGAAAGCTTACTCCGATTCTATTACCGGTATCGATGCAGAGGCAGTTGCCGCTTCCACCACCGCGGCCCAAGCACTTGCCCAACTCCAGTCTGCCCTTCCCAATATGGGAGGGTTGGTCGACTTCTTCACCGGAAGCAATGATCTTTCTACATTTGCAGAAGGAATTATCCCATTCGGTGAGGCAATGAAGTCTTATGGTCAGTCAGTGTCCGGTATCGATGCCGAAGCTATCAATGCATCTGCTGTGGCAGCTCAGGCACTTTCTCAACTCCAAGCAACTCTTCCTAATGTTGGTGGGGTTATGGAGTTTTTCACCGGCGGCAACGATCTTGGCAAATTCTCCGAGGGGTTGGTTCCTTTCGGAGTAGCTATGAAGTCATACGGTGATTCCGTATCTGGGATCAATGCAGAAGCTATCACCGCCTCGGCCACTGCTGCCAAATCTCTGGCTGAGCTCCAGTCTGTTCTCCCGAATGTGGGAGGCGTTATGGAGTTCTTCACTGGCGGAAACGATCTCGGTACTTTCGCTGCCGGTATCATTCCCTTCGGCGCAGCTATGAAATCCTATGGGGAGGCTGTCGCTGATATTAACGCAGAAGCAATTACCGCTTCCGCAATCGCAGCACAATCCCTTGCTCAGCTGCAAACTACACTTCCGGCAGTTGGCGGAGTGATGGAGTTCTTCACAGGAGGCAATGATCTTGTCACGTTTGCCGCTACTATCGTTCCGTTTGGGGCGGCTATGAAATCTTATGGAGAAGCTGTCGCAGAAATCAACACGGAATCTATCACTGCATCTGCAATCGCTGCACAGTCTCTCGCACAACTTCAGACTACACTTCCGCAAATCGGGGGTGTCATGGAGTTCTTTACAGGGAGTTATGACCTTGCAGCCTTTGGCGCATCCCTCATTCCCTTTGGCCAAGCCATGAACTCTTATGGGGCGGCTGTTGCTGGTATTGATGCTGGAGCTGTGATGAATTCGGCAACTGCTGGACAGGCTCTTGTGGAATTAGCCAACACCCTTCCCAAATGTGGAGGGCTGGCAGAGGTATTTACTGGAAGTAACAGCTTGGCTGCCTTTGGTAACGAAATTGTCCAGTTCGGTAAAGACCTCTCTGCTTACGCAAACGCCATCAAGGACGTAAAACCCGAGATCGTCACCGCATCTGCTAATGCTGCACAGGCCTTGTCCAATCTTGCTACTGGGCTTCCTGACAGCAGCCTCTTTGACAAGTGGTTCGGCGGTGACCAAACCCTTGCTTCTTTCGGCAAAGATATTGCTTCGTTTGGAGCCGACATGAGCAATTACTACGCTAAGGTGGCCAGTATTGATCTGACAAAGCTGGCCGGGGTTATCACCCAAGTGTGGTCTCTCGTGGATCTGGCCAAGGGAGTTAAGGGACTTGATGCGAGCGGGTTTACCTCATTCGGAAACGCATTGAAGGCTATGGCGAATACCGGAATTTCTGAGTTTACCTCAGCGTTCTCTAATTCGACCACAGAAGTCAACAAAGCGGTTCAGGGTATGCTGAACTCTGTAAGCGCCTCTATCTCAAATGGTAAAACCCTCACAACGCCGGGTATGGAGTCTGTGATGAAATCGTTGGCCGACGTCGTAACGAAGAAGGCCACCGAAATCAACAATTCCGTGACGACATTGATGAAGGGGGTTGCTACCACCATCCGTAACAGTGCTCCATCCGTTAAGAGTGCAATGCAAACGGCTCTTTCGGGTGCAGTCACTACCCTCAACAATCTGAAACCTCAGTTCGAGACAGCCGGTAAGAATGCTGGTCAAGGCTTTGTCAATGGTATCAGTTCCAAGTTGAGCAGCGCTACTGCTGCCGGTAAAAGTTTGGGCCTGGCAGCCCTGAATGCTGCAAAGAAGGCGTTGGACAGTCATTCGCCTTCTCGTGAGTTCATCCATCTGGGTGAAAACATGGGTGAAGGTCTGGCCATTGGTGCCAAGAACAGCATTGTCCCTGCTTCTCAGGCGACCTCCAAGATGATCGACGAAGTCCTTAAGGTTAGTTCCAAAGGAATCAAGGCGTTCCAGGAGTGGACCGAGGAAAAGAAGTATTATGGCGAGCTTAGTCTGAAGGACGAACTGGCTGGCTATGAGAATCTACAGAAGCGGTACAAGGCTGGAAGTGAAGAGCGCATCAAGATTGATCGTGAGGTCTACAGAATTCAAAATGAGCTTGTTGCGGCCACCTATCAGGCGTCTATCGACTGGATCGAGGAGGAGAAGTATTACAACCGGCTCAGCACGCAGGAAGAACTCGAAGCGTATGAGCGGATGCAACAGCGTTATCTGGAAGGCAGTGAGGAACGTAAGAAGATTGACCGTGAGGTCTACACTCTTCGTAAACAGCTTATGGATGAGTCCTATCAACACTCCATGGACTGGATCGAGGAGGAGAAGTATTACAACCGAATGAGCCTTTCCGACGAACTCGCTGCCTATAAGCGGGTACAGAGTCGGTATGCGAAGGGCACAGATGAGCGCAAGAAGATGGATCGTGAGGTTTATCGTCTTGAACAGGAGATCTATGAAGCTCAGAAGCAGTACATTTCCGATGTTCAGAGTGTCCAGGCCGAGGCAAATCAGAAACGCTTGGATCTCGAAGAGGAATATGCCAACAAGGTCAAGTCTGTCAATGAGAAGCTGGCGTCCGACATTCAATCGTTGAATGACAAGTATCAAAGTTCTCTGGAATCTCGCACTAATAGCCTTTACCAGTCCTATGGCCTCTTTGATGAGGTTAAGGAACGGGAAGAGGTCAGTGGTGAAACGCTGATGAAAAACCTGACCGATCAGGTACAGGAGTTTGGCGAGTGGCAGGATATTTTGGGCAGTCTTTCAGCGAGAGGTTTAAGTTCTGAGTTAGTCGGCGAACTTCAGGAAATGGGGCCATCTGCAATCGCGCAGATTAAAGCTCTCAACTCCATGAGCAATTCCGAGTTGGAGAAGTATGCTGCGCTCTGGTCTATCAAGCACGCCCAAGCCCGTGAACAGGCCGTCGGTGAGTTAGAAGGCCTTAGAATTGAGACTCAGAACAACATTGCTCAACTTCGGGTCGAGGCCGAGCGAGAGTTGGACGATTATCGTGCTACCTGGCAGACCAAGATGAACCAAGTTACGATTGATGCCAACCGGGAACTGGAAGAGCTTCGTCAAGCCTTTGGCGAAAAGGTCGGTCTTATCAAGAAGGATACTGAAAAGGAAACGCAGGAGATGGTTGATACCGCTCAAGCGATCCTTAAGGAAGCCGGATGGGATGAGACCGGAAAGCAAATTGTGACTGGCATCAAAGCTGGTGTCGAAGAGGAAAAGCCCAATTTCTTGGATGCTTTGACTCAGATGGCATTAGAGGGCGTCCAGGCTGTGAAAGATACGCTTGACATTAACTCGCCCTCCAGGGTGTTCCAGGAGCTGGGCAACTATACAGGGCTTGGTTTTGTGAAAGGCCTAACCGATTATGCTAACAAGTCCTACGATGCTGCCGCTAATGTGGCGGGATACGCTACTGACGGCCTTTCCAATGCGATATCTAAGGTTTCTGATTTGGTCAATGGCGAGTTCGATATGCAGCCGACTATCCGGCCGGTCTTGGACTTTACCGATGTGGCCAGAGGAGCAGGCGAACTTAATAGTCTGCTTGGGTACACGAGAACACTTGCACTTGCTGGACAAACCAGTCTGGCATTTAACTCTACTTTGGACAAGGATGGAATGACAGTCACCGTTGATAACGATGGCGTTATTCAGGAACTTCGTTCTTTGAGGAGTGAGATGGCAGAAATGACAGCTCGTATGGAGCGGATGCAGGTTGTCTTGGATACTGGTACTTTAGTTGGTCAAATGGCCGATCCGTTGGACGCTGCTCTTGGACAAAAACAAACCTTTATGGGAAGGGGGATTTAGTATGTATCATTCTGTCACATTCGGCGAGAAGAACACATGGGATGACTGGCATCTGGTCCCCACTTCCCTGCCTGTTTTTAACCCTCCAGCACAAAAGGTAAAAACCATCGACATCCCCGGTGGGGACGGCGTCATCGATTTGTCGCAAGCCCTCACCGGGTATCCGGTTTTCCAAAACAGAACTGGCTCCTTTGAGTTTATTGTGCCAAATGGATTTGAACCTTGGGAGTCCGGAAGAATTGAGCAGGCACCGTGGCATTCTGTTTACTCAGAGATCATGGACTATCTTCATGGCCAGTCTCTGAGAGCCATCTTAGAGGATGATCCTGAGTATTTCTATGAAGGACGTTTCACCGTGAACAGTTGGAAAAGTCCCAAAGACTGGTCTCGTATCACTATTGATTACAGTGTCAGCCCATACAAGTGGTCGGTATTGTCGTCTATTGACGATTGGCTTTGGGACCCGTTTAACTTTCAAAATGGAGTTATTCGAGCGGCGATTTTCAAGAATATCTCAGTGACCACCTCGACAATAGCCCGGCGTCTTGACGCAAAACTTTTTGGGCGGGCTCCTGTCTGCCCTAAATTTCTCGTTTCCACAACAGCTCGCCGGGGTATGCATGTTCGTTTCGTAAACCCGCAGTTGGGGATTGATGAAACCAAGCTGCTCCCCGAAGGGACTATTCAGATTCCGGAGTTTGTGTTCTTTGGAGACCAGGGAGCCACCATTTACTTTTGGTGTGATTCTGGTTCGGGAACCGTATCCGTTGACTTCAGGCAAGGGAGGTTGTAACCAATGTATTCGATTTACGCAGACGGCGCTTGCATCTATAGCGATGTGTTTGCGCTCGAAAGCATGAAGGTTCTGAACCCGAAGCTGGTATTAGAAGACAACGGCGCTGGCTCCCTATCAATGAAACTCCCTCCGATGAACGTCGGTTACTCATCTATTGTCCGTATGATTACGGATATTTCTGTCCAGAAGGACGGAGAAGAGATTTGGGCCGGACGTGTCTTATCGGAGAGCAAGGATTTCTGGAATAATCGGGATCTTTACTGCGAGGGAGAAATGGCGTTCTTCAACGACAGTTCCCAGCCTCCGGCGGAGTATAGTGGCCTCTCAGTTCGTGCATATTTGGAGCGTTTGATTGCTGTCCATAACTCCAAGGTGACCCCGAATCGGCGGTTCACTCTTGGTGCTGTGACAGTGGTTGATAAAAACTTTCCGACCTATTACACGAACTATGAGAAAACCATGGCAATTCTCAATGCCTTGGTCGAGCAGTATGGCGGTCATCTCAGAGTGCGCAAAGTGAATGGGGTACGATATCTGGATTACTTGGCAGAGTATCCTGACACATGCAGTCAGGTGATTCAGTTTGGGTCAAACCTCATTGACTTTACTCGCAAATGGGATTCGACTGAGTTTGCAACTGTTATCATTCCCCTCGGAAACCGGCTTGAAGACAGCCCCATTGAAGCTCTGGATGCCTATTTGACTGTTGAAAGCGTGAACCAAGGCAGTATGTATGTTCAGTCCAATGAGGCTGTGGCCGCATATGGCTGGATTGAAAAAACTGTCACATGGGACGAAGTCAGTGATCCGGCGGTTCTGTTGGAGAAAGCGAAGACCTATTTGACCGATCTCCAGTTTGACAACTTGGAGTTAGAACTGAGCGCGTTGGATCTGCACTATCTGGATGTCAACACGGAAGCGGTAAAGCTTCTGGATGAGATTCGGGTAATTTCCAGACCCCACGGGTTAGATCGAATGTTTCCGGTTAAAAAGCTGGAAATCCCGTTGGACAATCCGGAGCAGACTCAATTCACGCTTGGCGATAGCGTCAAAACAAGTCTTACCAGTGTGAACAATCAAACCAGTGCTGCTATCTTGCAGAAGATCGAGGGGCTCCCGAAAGCCCATTCCATTCTCAAAGAAGCCAAGGAAAACGCGACCCAGATCATGAACATGGCCACAACTGGTTACATCACCATTACTAAGGACCAGTATGGCTCGGAGACACTTTATATCTCGAATGTTCGTGATTACAAGAAAGCCGATAAGCTTTGGAAGTGGAACATGAACGGTCTTGGCTATTCTAATGATGGCGGAAAGACCTTTGGGTTGGCTATCACAATGGACGGCTCCATCGTGGCTGACTACATCACCACCGGTGTGCTCAATGCAGATGTAATCAGGGCTGGGGTTCTCAAAGACTACGGTGGAAACTTCAGCCTTGACTTTGAGACTGGCAAACTGACCATGAAAAAGGGCTCCATCAATATCGGAAACGGTAATTTTACCGTTGATGAGGACGGAAACCTTTTTGCACGTCGAGGAACCTTCGCAGGAACACTCTCCGGAGCCAAGGGTACATTTGGCGGTCAGTTGGTCGCAGCAAGCGGTGACTTCAAGGGTGTTGTGCAAGCATCCGACTTCCTCGACCGGTATGGCCGGAGCATGATGAGTGGGGATAAGTTTACCTCCGATTATCTGGACCTGTATGGACTGACAATCCGGAATAAGAACACTGGAGCTATCACATTTGCGGTGAGCTCCACCGGTGTCATCACCATCAACGGCAACGTCACTATGGGCGCCGGAAGTTCCATCAACTGGGCGCAGGTGACCAATCAAAATCTGGCCTACAACCCCGCATACTCGCTGGCCGATAGCGCCAGGACAACCGCGAATCAGGCGTACTCACTTGCTGACGATGCCTACTACGAGGCTCAGGCCGCCTATAACCGAGCGAACCAGGCTTATAAAATGGCTAATTCCATTGAAATGCCTTGGTATATCAAATCCACTTACATTGATGCTACCACCATCAAATCCCCAGTTATCGAAGGTGGGGAATTCTACGGAGGCGAGTTTAACGTCATCGCTGGGAGCAGCTATGGAAGTTTCAACCTGTATGGTCCCTATGGCAACAGCCGGTATCATATGCTCACCATCAGCTACTACGAGGGCGATGCTCCCTACATCGACATTTACAGTCCTTGTGGCGGCTACATCACCATCGGTAGACGTAGCGGTGTTGTTTATTTTTCGGGACGTGTAGACTTCAGTGGAGCTACCGTTACAGGTTTGGATTAAAAAGGAGAATCATCATGAAAAAGCGATTGAAAAACTCCCGGATGGCAGAGATGATGGTTAATCTACGGCCACTTCTGTCTCATCGGGATAAAATCGGGTATATCGCCGCCCGAAACTACCGTGTATTAGGCGAGGCCCTTACTGAATATGAGACGTTCCGCAACAGCCTTATTGAGAAATACGGTGAAGAGATCACCGATGGGCATGGACAGACCACCATTGGCGTAAAGATCGACTCCCCGAAGTTCAAGGACTTTTGCGACGAGCTGGCCCCGTTCAACGAGATGGAACACGAGGTCGAACTCATGATCGCCAAGTATGAGGATGCTATCGGCTGTCTCACCGGCGAGGAGATTCTGGCTGTCGATTGGATGTTTGAGGATTAGGAAGGGGTGAGCTAATTGGCAAACATCAGCACCTATCTGCAAAAAATCTTATCCGCTATCTATGGCGAAGAGGTGCGTGGTTCTATTCATGACGCTCTCTCCGCTATGAACGTGGAGTCATCCAGCGCCATGGAGTATGCCAAAACGGCTAAGGATTCAGCGGCCGCATCAGCGTCTACTGCATCAATCAAAGCCACAGCAGCCTCCGCCTCAGCTCAAGCTGCGAAGACTTCCGAAAACAACGCTAAAATTTCCGAGACCAACACGAAGACTTCAGAGATCGCCGCCACGAACAAGGCCAATGAGGCCACTACGGCGGCTGCGGAAGCGAAAACCTCTGAAACGGCTGCCGCCAACTCAGAGTCTGTCGCCACCCAGAAGGCTCAAGAAGCCGCTGATTCTAAGAATGCTGCTGCATTAAGCGAAGCTGAGGCAAAGGCTGCCGAAGAAAGGGCTAAAACGGTAAGGTCTGAAGTGGAAACCCTTGGCGCTCAAGCTACAGCAGACAAAACGGCCGCAGAAGCGGCTAAAGTTGCTGCCGAGCTTGCCCGAGACGATGCTCTCGCAAGTCAAAATGCGGCAAAAAGTTCTGAAAATGCTGCTTTGGTGTCCAAGACGGCTGCCGAGCTTGCTGAGGGCGATGCTGAGGCCGCAAAGACTGCTGCTTTGGCCGCCAAGGTCGCCGCCGAAGCCGCTCGGGATGCCGCTGACGAAGATGCGGACGCCGCCGCACAAGCGGCCGCTGACGCTGCTGCCAGTGCTCTTTCCGCTCAGCAATATAGCGGTAAGCCGCCTAAGCCGCAGGATGGAACCTGGTGGATCTGGGACGCTGCTCAGCAGAAGTATATCGACAGCGGTATTGGTTGTGATTTGGTTGGCCCCACCGGCAACGGCATTGAAAACATCCAACTCACTAAAGGTGACCATACTCCTGGCACTGCGGATATTTACACAGTGACTATGACGGATGGAACAACCTATAACATTTCCGTTTATAACGGACGGAACGGTACAGGTACCGGCGATGTACTCGGAATCTGGTTCGATCTGGTGATCCCCGCATCCGGATGGGCCAATGGCGAAATTACTATTGCCGATAGCCGTTTGATAGCCCTGTCCACCCACAAGTATTTTGTCAGTGCGGACGAGGCCAGCCGTGAGGAATATCTGGAATGCAACGTGCAGCCCAGAGACATCACCACGACTGGTTTTATCACGTTCAAGAACGATACCGACCCGTCGGAGGATATCACAGTGAATGTGATTCGCTTTGAGCTGTCTGCCAATGGAACAACATGATAAGGAGGTGTGATGCTTGAAGATTGATATTTTGGACACATGGGCCGTCATTGTCGAGGACGATACCCTTCGGCAAAACTCGACTAAAACCTATGAGGTGGAGTTTAACTTCGCTGAGATCTGGGACGGATACTCCAAGACGGCCATCTTTGAAGCAGGCCCCGCCAGCGTCATCGTTGCCCTGACGGAAGACCGGTGCACTATTCCGGCCGAATGCCTGAAGCATGGAAGTGTCAAGCTTAAAGTCGGTGTGTATGGCGTAAAAGGTGAAGAGCGTAAGGGGACCGTCTGGTGCGTCGGCAGCATGATTATCCCGGATGCTACCATGAACATGGGCAGCTCTTCGGGGAACCCTTCTCCGGATGACGTGTATTCCGAAATTATGGCCGCTATTGGCGATCTCTCTGCCGCCGGCTTCGAGGGTAAGACTTTGGCTGAGGTCTTCAAGGAGATCAAGAACAGCGTCTGCGAGACAGCAACCGACGAGGAAGTCAAGGATGCTTTGAACACCGCATTCGGCGTAAAAACCGATCCCTCTGAGCATCCTGAGGAACTTCCCAGTAATACGGCCACTGATAAAGAAGTCAGTGATCTTCTCGACGATGTTTTCGGCTGACAACCGCAAACAAATATTTTTAAGGAGGACATAAATATGTCTAAGCACACTACTCTCGACCAGCTGAAGATGCTGGCTCAGCGTACCAAGACCGAGATCGACAAGGTCGATACCAAAGTGGACAAGCTGTCTGAGCGGGTGGATGATATTGCCACCGTTGGCGGCGAGCCCAATGTCATCACCGAGATCAAGAACAACGGCACTGCCCTGGCTGTTGCCAATAAGGGCGTCGACATCGGCCCTTCCATCGCCGAGGCCGTGGCCGCCGCTGACCACCTGACCAAGAAGAAGGTAACCTCCGTAGCCGACATCGACCCTGCCGCCGACGGCGCCGACAAGTTCATCTACCTGGTGCCCAAGACCGACTCTGACGAGGACGACGTGTACGACGAGTACATGATTCTGGACGGCAAGGTGGAGCATGTGGGTAACACCAAGGTGGACCTGAGCGGCTACGTCCAGAAGGAGGATGGCGCTGGCCTCTACCCAGATGCCGACAAGGAGAAGCTGGCTGGCATCGTGATGGCCGAGGACGCTGAGATCACCGCCATGCTGGACGAGGTCTTCGGGGCGGCTCAGACTGACCCGACGTCTCCTGAGACCACCGAGCCCTGAACAATCTGAGAGGGGATGGAGAAATATCTCCGTCCCTTTTCGCATTTGAAAGGAAGATAAACGTATGGCAGAGAAGAAACTCAGCACTGTTGAGCAGCTCAAGATGCTTGCCCTCAGAGCAAAGGCTGATTCTGCCGCCCGTATCGCCGCCCTGGCGGCATTGGTTGCCGATGGTTATGGGCATCTCATCACGGTCACTTTGCCGGCTGGCAAATGGAGCGGCAGAGCACAGAAAATCGAACATCAGGCCCTTTTGGCGAACAGCGGCTACTGTTACTTTGTCTGCGGCGACGCCGACTGCTACATGGATTGCAGTGACACCGGCATCAAAGCGGACAATGTTGTAAAGGACGGTGAGGTTATGTTCCGATGTGAAGTCACACCCGACATAGACCTGACCGTAAATATTCTTCGACTGGAGGTCGAGACAGAATGAGTGAAAACCCCAATGTCGGCAAGGTATTCAATCTGACCGGCGGTGGCAGTAACGGCTCTCTCAAACTGGAGAGTTTGGATGTCACCAAGCCCCCTATCAAGACAACCTATAAGTCCGGGGAGAGCTTTGACCCCACTGGTATGGTGGTCACTGCCAGCTATGGCTATGGCATCACCTCGGACGTGACCGGATACATTGTGACCCCCTCCGTCCTGACCGACGGTACTACCGAGGTCACTATCACCTACACTGAGGGCCGCACCACTAAGACGGCGAGTACGCCTGTGACTGTAGAGAAAGTCCTGGTATCCATCGAGGTTACCACCAATCCGACCAAGATGACCTATAACTACCTGGAGAAGTTCGACCCCCATGGAATGGCTGTGACCGCCACATTTTCGGACGGTTCCAAGTCTGCCGCCACAGGGTATAGTTATCCCACCACGGAGTTCTCCACGCTGGGTCAGCAGGCTGTGAATCTGGATTACACCTTTGAGGGGGTTACCAAATCCACCAGTCTGACAGTGACGGTCGATCCTATTGAGGTGCCCATTCCCACCCAGAAAGACGCCCCCAGTTATGACGGCGGCACTAAGCAGCCCATCTGGAACGGGTATGACTCCGTCAAAATGGCGTTGGGCGGAACGACTGATGGAGTCAACGCCGGCAACTATACCGCCAAGTTCACTCTGGTCTACGGCTATGTATTCCCTGATGGGAGTAATGAGGCCGAGGCGGAATGGACAATTAGCAGAGCGGTTATCCCGGCACTGCCTACACAGAACAACGCGCTGGCCGCCGACGGCACGCCCAAGTCTCCTACTTGGGACGGTTACGTTGTAGGTCAGCTCACTATCGGCGGTGACCGATTCGGAACCGAGGCCGGCGACTACACTGCCGAGTTTACTCCCACCGACAACTATCAGTGGTGGGACGGCACTACTGATATGAAGACCGCTACCTGGACTATCTCCAGCGTCATCGTCCCTATCCCGACGCAAAAGGGCTCTCTCACCTATACGGGAGCAGCCCAGACGCCTCAGTGGGATAACTTCGATACGGAGAACTGTACCGTACAGGTCACGCCTGCTACGGATGCCGGCGAGCATACGGCTACGTTCTCTTTGCTGGCAGGTATGTGGTCGGATGGCACCACAGCCAATAAGACCGTCAAGTGGGTCATCGGCCGGGCTACCATCACCAATGTCCCTGCCCAAAGCGGCACTCCGAAGTACGACGGTAATCCCAAAACTCCGACCTGGGACACCAACTATGACGCCGCCAAGATGACGTTAAGTGTGGAGGCCCAGATCAACGCTGGAACGGCTTATACGGCCTCGTTCACCCCCACGTCCAATTATCAGTGGGCGGATGGTACGGTGGATGCCAAGATCGTTTCCTGGGCCATTGGGAAGGGCGATAACGCCATTGCGGTGAGCCCCACTTCGATTACGCTGAACACTGCTAACAAGAGCGGAAAGTTTACTGTCAGCCGGAAGGGCGACGGTACTATCACCGCCACCTCCAGCGACACCAAGATCGCTACCATCGGCGCCATCAACCAGACCACCGGTGAGGTAACTGTCAACAGCGTTGGCAATACTACCGGCACTGCGACCATTAAAGTCAAAGTTGCCGAGAGTGCCAACTACCTTGCCCCGGCGGATAAGGATGTTCCGGTCAAGGCACAATTCGTCACCATCTACGGCGTGGAATGGGATTGGACCAGCAGCGGCCCCACCAAGGGCACCCGCACCGACGCAGCGGCCGGGTTCAGCGATCCTAATCCGGCTGTGAACAACGGTAATGGCTCCTCTCCCTTTGACAATCTGATGCCCTGGGCCGGCATGGTCAAGGAGACCCGTACCGGCGGCGTGATGGTCAAGGAGCCCAAGTATTGGTACAAGTGGACCAAGACGGGCAAGAAGCTGAAGCTCCAGATTGCGGATGGTCCTGTTGAGGGATTCCATGTGGACCCGGTGAACATGAACCGCGGCGACGGGCTTGGCGAACTGGACTTCTCCTACATCGGCCGTTATCACTGTGCCTCCGGCACCTACAAGTCGGAGACCAACAAGGCTCAGCAGGTGAGTATTACCCGGAGTGCGGCCCGTACCAGTATTCACAACTTGGGCTCCAACTTCTGGCAGATCGACTTCGCTCAGATGTGGTATGTCGGGATGCTCTTCTTAGTGGAGTTCGCCGATTGGGATGGTCAGAAGCGGATCGGTCGGGGCTGTTCCGCCAGCGGTTCCAAGGAGAACAACGGTAAGACGGATGCTATGCAGTACCACACCGGCACCACGGCGGCCAACCGGGATACTTACGGGTATACCCAGTACCGCAACATCGAGGGCTGGTGGGATAACGTCTATGACTGGATGGACGGCTGCTACTACAACAGTAACGGCCTGAACGTCATTAAGAATCCCAATCAGTTCAGCGATTCGGCCAACGGTACTCTGGTAGGTCTGCCGACAGGCGGCTATCCGTCTGATCTCGCAGTTCCGACGCAAAGTGGTCTGGAATGGGCGCTGTATCCGTGTGCATCGTCTGGCAGCGACAGTATGTATGTCCCGGATTTCTGGAATTTCAGCGGTAGTTACCCGTGCCTGCGCCACGGCGGTAGCTATAGCCAGAGCCAGAATCTCGGGCCGTTCTGCGTCTACTACTACGGTACGTCGAGCACGAGCACCAACATCGGCTGTCGCCTCCAGGAACGCCCGCCGAAGGCGGCGTGATTCCCCTGATAGAGGAAGGGGTTTGGGGTGAGGGGACCGCAGTCCCTTCCCCCAACTCTACGCCTTTGAACAATTCAAAATGGAGCTGAAACGCTCTTAAAAATCGCTTTTCTTTTGATAAAGGGAAGCGCGGGGTCAACTTTGCAGCAGACGATGTCCCGGATAACTGGAATTTCAACGGTAGTAACCCGTGCCTGCACCACGGCGGTAACTATAACCAGAACCAGAATCACGGGCCGTTCTACGTCAACTACAACGGTACGTCGAACACGAACACCAACATCGGCTGTCGCATCCTTGATAAGCCACAGGCTAAACCTCCTATAGGTAGTCAGGGTTCCTCACCCTTTCTATTACGCATCGTTGACCGCGCAGCACTGGCTGAAGATGAGCCGACAGGACACAGCTTAGTACACTTCGGGCCGGGTCTCGCCTCGGAACACCCCGCGGCGATGGAACAGTTGTGAGGCTACAAGGAGGAAAACATATCCCTGATGAAACGAGTTCGAGTTTACCAACAAATTCTCTCTGAGGAAAATCTGCGTCTTGCCATCCAGGAGGTCTGCCGCAGTCACCGGCGCAATGGCGACCACAGCCTGAACAAGAAGGTGCTGGAAATCGAGGCAAACCTGGACGACTATGTGAAGCTCCTTCACAAGTTCATCGAGGACCTGGTGAGCGGAGACGCCCATATGAACAAACCTATCAAGCGACGGCGCTGGGACCGGAACGGAGACAACGGGCGAGGGAAATGGCGAGACATCAACGAGCCCCTGTTATGGCCGGACCAGTGCGTCCATCACGCGGCCTTACAGGTCATGATTCCGCACATCATGCGGGGTATGGACCGTTACTGTATTGCAAGCGTTCAAGGCCGGGGCAACTCCTATGGCGTGAAGGCGCTGAAGAAGTGGATGGATGACGACCCCATTGGTACCAAATATGCCTTGGAGTGTGACATTTACCACTGCTTCGAGGAACTGGACCCGGCGTATGTCATCAATGCGCTGAAGCGGCTCTTCAAGGATCGGGAAACCCTTTGGCTGTGTGACGCCATGATGGAGTACGGCGTGCTGATCGGCGCATTCTTCTCCGCATGGTTCCTGCACCTTACAATCCAGCCGTTAGACCTGATGATTCACGACAAGAAGTATGGCGTGAGTCACTATTTGCGGCAGATGGACAACTTTACCATCTTCGGTTCCAACAAGCGAAAGCTGAGGAAGCTGTTGGAGGACATGAAGGTCTGGCTGGCCGCAGTCGGATTGAAGCTGAAGGGAAACTGGCAGATCTTCCGGGTGGGCTTCACACCTCTGGTTGTTAAAGCCCATGAGATGCTGCCCGAGAAAAAGCAGCGGCATCGCCGGCCAAGAATGCCATCCGCTCTTGGTTATCGGTTTGGTCGCGGGTACACGATTCTTCGGAAACATAATCTGTTCCGGCTGAAACAATCGCTGCATCTGTACTACTATCGACGAGATCGGAACCGGGTCATCTCATTCAAGAGAGCATCCGGCTTGATTTCGCGGCTTGGGCAGCTTCGCAAATGCAACAGCCAACAGATACTGGAGCGGTACTACCAACCGAAGACGATGTTCGATTTGAAGAAGGTCGTCCGAAAGGAATGCAGGCGGCTTCAAGCATTATATCCGCCTTATGTGGCGGCATAAAGGAGTGATACCATGAAAGTACATGGGATGGTAGATCCCGGCAGTTTTACCGTGGAACAGATCCCCGGGACAAACAGGAGTCTCGTGCGGCTTTTCCAGAATGTGGAGCCCTACCATGAGGAGAATTTCGACGGGTTCCAGTACGACGAGTACCATGTCGAGATTGAGACCTGGGACGGCATTGCCGCAAATGTGCAGGACAACTACGACGAGTTCCTGAAGAAGGGAATGGACAATGAAGTCGACCGCAGCAATGAGGCGCTGTTCCAAGCACAGCAGAAGACGGACATCGCTGTTCAGGACATGGATGGCATGAGCGTCGACCACGAGTATCGGCTGACCCTGCTGGAGCTGGGCCTGTCTGAGACTGATATTTGAGGAAGGGAGGATTAGACCATGTTGTATCGTACTCTGAAGCGCATGATCGAGCGCGGCCAGACCGATGGTATCGAGACCAAGCTGGACATCTTCTACGCTGCCGGCAAGATCTCCGAGGCCGAGTATTCTGAGTTGATCGGGATGCTGAGCGCCCAGCGGTAACCCTGCACAATGCTTAAAAGCAACAGGAGGTGACAGATATGGACGGAGATTATATCTCTCGCCATGAGCATGAGGAGTTCCGCCGGAGTATGGAGGCCGAGAATCAGCGTTTGGAGGATGAAAACAAACGACAGAATCACCGGCTGGAGGCGCTGGAGGAGACCGTTAAGCAGGTTGCCGCTATCAGTACATCCGTGGAGAAGCTGGCTCTGAACATGGAGAACATGCTAAAGGAGCAGGTCAACCAAGGGAAGCGCTTGGAGACATTGGAGAGTCAGGACGGCGAGAAATGGCGTAAGGCTGTTTGGTGCGTTATCAGCGCCATTATCGGCATCGCCGTCGGAATGATTTTCCGGCTTCCTGTTTCGTGATGGAGGTCGACGTATGCTGAACATCAAAGCAAAGGAAGTCGCGCCCATTGTGGAGCAGCCTGCTGATTTTTCTGAGGAGTGGCCGGAGAACATCGTTGAAGAGCCCGCCCTCGACCTCCCTGAACCAAACAAAAGGAAAGCGACCACCATGAAAATTATCGTGTGGGTCTGTCTTATCAATGGAATCGCCTGGGTGTGGTGCAGCTACATCCTCGCATGGATGGGTAAGGAACAGATCGCCGAGAGTTTGTCTCAGGTGGCACTTACTGAAATTATCGGCGTGGTTCTGGTGTACGCCATCAAATCCGGTGTCGAAAACCTCAGTAAGAATAATTCATGGCCGGATAAACACGGCTCCACCCCGTCTGATGGGGTTGGATAACACAAGGAGGAAAAGTTATGGAAAAGTTGAACACAATTCAGAAGAGAAACAATCTGAACACCGTTTACAGAGACGGGGAGCCCGGACCTGGTGGCGCACATCATGATTATGTGGTGTCGTTCGGCAGCAGTCTGCCGGAGAGTGATGGAGAAGGTGTCCGTATTTGTTTCCAGTGCGGGCCCCGTAAGGACCCTGAGGCGCGGAAGGGCGTCTGTAATGCGGACCTGCTGGAAATTGTACGTGACCAGTTGCGTGCTTTTCAGGCTGGGCCGTTCAGCTGCCGGGAAAATGCCTGCGCCTTGACTCACATCGAGGAAGCCTTGATGTGGCTGAATCGCCGGGCTGAGGATCGGGCGGAACGTAACGTGCTGGGCACGATCGAGAAGTAACACAAGGAGGAATCAAAATGGAAAGTGCTCTGAACTGGTCCATGGTCGTCAGCATCATCGGTGTGTTGGTGGTACTGACCAACATTGTGGTCCAGGTGCTGAAGAAGTTGACCTGGGATCGGCTGCCGACGAATGTCCTGGCAGTTGTTGTCTCCATGATACTTACACTGGTGACATTCTTCGCTTATTGTCAGATCAATGCCATCGCCGTGGTGTGGTATATGGTGGCCGCCGCAGTCGTCATGGGCTTTATGGTTTCGTATGCAGCCATGTTCGGTTATGACAAGCTCATGGAGGCCATCGGCAAGGCGGGCAAGCAGTAAACTAAATTCAGTTAAACAGAAAGTGAGGAAGTTAGCATGATTCTCAAGACATTAACCCATGACCGAGGAAGTTCTGATTGTTGGAACTACTACGACAACATCGAGAGTGCCAGCGTGTACTTCGACGAGGACGCTCAGATGTCCTGTGTTGCCGTCCGCTTCAAAGGCGCGGATTCAGATGTGGTTCTCGGTCTAAGTGAGGTGGCGTACCTGTGTAACGACAGGGGACAGACCATCGAGAAGCTTCGGCCTGCGGTGAAACAGACGGAGTCGGCTGAAGTGCATACTGTTGAACTGACTGTCGGCGAACCGGTAGGGATTTAGCAGTAATTGAGAGCGGAAAAAGGTGTAGGAGAGTCGTTTACTTCTTGACTACTCCTACACCTTGACCGTTTTAGCCTTGGAAACACTGGACTTTGTGCTTCTATTATAGATTTGATATTTCGGCAAGAGGGCGGACGGGAGATTTTTCCGCAGCTTACTTGGGGACTATATGTAAAACACCTAAAACCAGGCATGAATTTGATATATTTTTCTCTGATTTTGTATACGCTTTTTCGCCCGATTTTTATAATAAAGGTGACACCACAACAAAGGGCTGTATCAAATTTAGGAACAGGAGGAATCAAACATGAAGAGAAGGATTTGGTCTGCAGCTTTGATGGCCGTGATGATGATCGGCCTTCTGAGCGGATGCGGCAGCGGAGGAGGAGACCTGCTCAGCGGCCTGCAGGCCAGCGACGGCGGCAAGGTCCTGAACATCTACGTGTGGAACGAGGAGTTTCAGGGCAAGTTCAACGAGAATTACCCCGAGGTGGAGCGGCTCTCGGACGACAAATCCATTGCCTATCTGAAGGACGGCACCGAGGTTCACTGGATTGTCAACCCCACCCAGGACGGCGTCTATCAGCAGAAGCTGGATGAGGCGCTGCTCAAGCAGAACCGGGCGGCCGCCGACGACAGAATCGACATGTTCCTGGTGGAGGCCGATTACGCCCTGAAGTATGTTGATCCCGAGGTCAATGTGGCCCTCCCCATCTCTCAGCTGGGAATCACCGATGCGGACATCGCCAACCAGTACCGCTACACCCTGGAGGCCATGACCGGCTCCGACGGTGAGATCAGAGGACTGAGCTACCAGGCTACCCCCGGTATGCTGGTCTACCGCCGGTCCATCGCCAAGGCCGTCCTGGGCACCGACGACCCGGACACGGTAGCCGCCGCCGTTTCCGATTGGGATAAGTTTTATGAGACGGCGGAGCAGATGAAGGCTGCCGGCTATTACATGTATTCAGGCCGGGCTGACACCGCCCGAGTGTATTCCAACAACGTCTCCGCCCCCTGGGTAAAAAATGACAGGACCGTCGTGGTGGACCCCAATATGATGAACTGGGTGGAGCGCTCCATGGAGGACATTGAAAACGGCATCAGCCACAACGTGCCGGGCCAGTGGAACGACGAGTGGAACAAGGACATGGGCCCCGACTCCAAGGTCTTCTGCTTCTTCCTGCCCGCCTGGGGCCTGGATGTGTGCATCGCTCCCAACGTGAAGGATACCGCCGCCGCCCGGGATTGGGCCGTCTGCCCCAGCCCTCAGAGCTTCTTCTGGGGCGGCACCTGGCTGGTGGCTGCCAATGGCACCGATAACGCCGCCCAGGTCAGGGACATCATGCTGACGATGACCGCTGACCGGGATCTCCTGCGTACCCTGGCCATGAACTACGGCGAGATGAGCAACGACCAGCCTCTGATGGAGGAGCTGGCCCAGTCTCCCGACTTCGGCATCGAGCTGCTGGACGGGCAGAACTACATCGGTGTGTTGTCCGATGTGGCGGCCACAGTGGACCTGTCCAATATCTCCTCCTATGACCAGGGCTGCGTTGAGGAATTCCAGAACACCTTCGGCGACTACTTCAACGGCGTCATCAGCCTGGACAAAGCCAAGGACAACTTTGAGATGTCCATCACCGAACGCTACCCCTGGCTGGTGGGCGGCGGCGTGGTCTGGCCGTAACCCCGTGATGCTGTGAAAGGAGGACTTCTTATGAAAAACGAGAATAGAATCAAAAGCGTCAGCTACGCCAAATGGGGATACATATTCATTCTCCCCTTCTTTTTGAGCTATGCCATTTTCTCTCTGATCCCGCTGGCGGATACCATCCGCAACAGCTTCTACGAGTACTACGCCTTCGGTCTGAAGACCGTGGGGCCCAACTGGACGGGTCTCGCCAACTACACGTCTCTGCTCTCCTCCGACCTGCCCAAGTACGCCTGGAACACCTTTGTCATGTGGATTCTGGGCTTTGTGCCGCAGATTATCGTGGCCCTAGTGCTGGCCTCCTGGTTTACCGACGCCCGGCTGAAAATCCGGGGCAAGCAGTTCTTCAAGGTGGTCATCTACCTGCCCAACCTGATCATGGCCTCTGCCTTTGCCATGCTGTTTTTCGCCCTGTTTTCCAACGCCGGTCCTGTCAACAGCATCCTGCTGCGCATGGGGGTGGTGGGTGAGGCCATCCGGTTTATGGAGTCCACACTGGGGGCCCGCACCCTTGTGGGGCTGATGAACTTCCTTATGTGGTTCGGCAATACCACCATTATGCTGATGGCGGCGATCATGGGCATCAATCCCTCGATCTTTGAGGCGGCGGAGCTGGACGGCTGTACCCATCTCCAGAAATTCTTCAAGATTACCCTGCCTCAGATCAAGCCTCTGCTGACCTACACCCTGATTACCTCCCTTATCGGCGGCCTGCAGATGTTCGATGTGCCCCAGATCCTTACCGGAGGCAAGGGCGCCCCTGACCGCACCACCATGACTCTGATTATGTACCTGAACAAGCATCTTCAGGCCAAAAACTACGGCATCGCCGGTGCGCTGTCCGTCTTCCTGTTTATCATCAGCGCCATTCTCTGCTGGTTCGTCTTCAAGATGAACACCGACTCCGACCCGGACGGCTCCAAGTCCGCGGCCAAGCGCACCAAGAAAGGGGGCAAAGCGTAATGGAGAACAAAAAATCCAGCGGACGGACCATTCTGGCCCATGTGGTGCTGATTATCCTGGCATTTCTGTGTCTGTTCTTCTTCTACATCCTGATTGTCAACGCCACCCGCTCCCATGCGCAGCTCCAGCTGGGCTTCTCCGCCCTGCCCGGCTCCAGCCTCTTTACCAATTTGTCCAGCGTGCTCAACGACCCGGCCATCCCCATCCTGAAGGGCATCCAGAACAGCCTCATTGTCTCCGGCTGCTGCGCTGTCATCGTCACCTACTTCTCCGCCCTGACGGCCTACGGCATCTACGCCTATGACTTCAAGCTGAAAAAAGCGGCTTTCACCTTCATCATGGCTATCCTGGTTATGCCTACCCAGGTAACGGCCCTGGGCTTCCTCCGCCTGATTACCAATATGGGAATGGACGACTCCCTGCTGCCCCTGATTATCCCCTCTATCGCCTCTCCCGCCGTGTTCTACTTCATGCACAGCTATATGCAGTCCTCCCTGCCCAAGGACCTGATCGAGGCGGCCCGGATCGACGGCTCCATGGAGTTCGGCACCTTCAACCGCATCGTGCTTCCCATCATGAAGCCTGCCATCGCGGTACAGGCCATTTTTACCTTCGTGGGCTCCTGGAATAACTACTTCATTCCCGCCCTGGTCATTACATCCAAGAACAAGCAGACCCTGCCCATCATGATTGCCACACTTCGCGGCGCGGACTACATGAACTTCGACATGGGAAAAATATATATGATGATTACAATTGCCATCGTGCCAATTATCATCATCTACCTGCTCCTGTCCAAGTTTATCGTGGAGGGCGTCACTCTGGGCGGCGTCAAGGAGTAACGAGAACGTATATGGAAAAATGGATTCGAGCCCGTTTTCAGCCGAACCTGCCCCTGGAGGACGGAAATCGTGTAACGGCCTGTCCGGAGCACATCGCACTTTCCCGGCAGGCCGCCCAGGAAGGCATGGTACTGCTGAAAAATCGGGATGGACTGCTCCCTCTGGTTCCCGGCAGCCGGGTTGCCCTGTTCGGAAAGGGTAGCTTCGACTATGTGAAAGGCGGAGGCGGCAGCGGCGATGTGACCGTGGCCTATGTCCGCAATCTCTATGACGGGCTGAAAGGGGAGGGCGTTTCCCTCTGGGAACCTCTTTCGGACTATTACCGAACCTATGTGGAGGAACGCTATGCCGCTGGAGACGTTCCGGGCTTGATGGCGGAACCTGCTCTTCCGGCGGAGCTGCTGGCCGCCGCTCGGGAAAACGCGGATACCGCCGTCATTGTCCTCAGCCGCTTCTCCGGCGAGGGCTGGGACCGGATTCCCGTCATCCCCGAGAACAAGGACTATGTGTGGGCCGACGAAGTGCTGATGCCCCAGCGGGCCCAAAAGATATTTCCCCAAGGAGATTACTACCTGACAGACGCCGAGCGCGCCATGGTGGAAGCGGTCTCCGCCGCCTTTGACCGGGTGGCCGTGGTGCTGAACGTGGGCGGCGTGATGGATGTCTCCTGGTTCTGCGAAAACGGCCGGATTTCCTCAGTACTCCTGGCCTACCAGGGCGGCATGGAGGGCGGAAGCGCCATAGCTGCTCTTCTTATCGGAAAAGCCACCCCCTGCGGCAAGCTGCCGGACACCTTTGCCTATGACTTGAGGGACTACCCTTCCACGGAGCATTTCCATGACTCTCCGGACTATGTAGAATACACCGAAGATGTCTATGTGGGCTATCGGTACTTCGAGACCCTGCCGGGAGCGGCGGAACGGGTTTGCTATCCTTTTGGCTTCGGCCTGTCCTATACGCGGTTTTCTCTGGAAGCTCTGGAGGCAGCCGCGGAAAGCGGAACCGTCCAGGTCCGGGCCCGGGTCACCAATACCGGGGACCGGCCGGGAAAGGAAGTGGTTCAGCTCTATTTCCGCCCGCCGGAGGGACTGCTGCAAAAGCCGTTCCGGAATCTTGCGGCGTTCCGAAAGACGGGCCTTCTGAACCCCGGAGAGAGCGAGACGGTTACCCTTTCCTTTGCCGCCGCAGACATGGCCAGCTTTGACGATTTGGGGAGGATTGCCCCCAGCGCCTGGGTGCTGGAAAAGGGGCGTTACACGCTCTATCTGGGGACCTCCGTTCGGGACGTGATGGAGCTGGATTTCGCCTACGAACAGGCAGACACGGAGATCGTCCGGCAATGCAGCAATGTTCTGGCCCCGTCCCATCTCGCGAAACGCCTCCAGGCGGACGGTACCTGGGAGAATCTGCCTGCCGCCCCGGCGGTGGATACGGACGCCAATGCTTTGATTCCCATGGACTCCAACACACTGGAGGCGGTTGCCCCGGAGACGCGGGCCAGAGGGCGGTATTGGCTGGCCAGGCCTTATCCGGAGGGGGCGCATCCTCTGTCTGACGCGGCAGGGGGGAAACTGTCCCTGGACACATTCATGGCCCAGCTTAGAGATGAGGATTTGATTTACCTGCTGGGAGGACAGCCCAATGTGGGCGTTTCCAACACCTTCGGCATCGGAAATCTGCCGGAGTACGGTGTGCCCAATATCACCACCGCCGACGGTCCGGCGGGCCTTCGGATCCAGCCGGAGGCGAGCGTGCGTACCACGGCCTGGCCCTGCGCCACGCTGCTGGCGGCGTCCTGGGACGAGGAGCTGGTTTCAAGAGTTGGCGCGGCCGCGGCTGCGGAAGTGAAGGAGAATAACATCTCTGTCTGGCTGGCCCCGGCAGTGAACATCCACCGCAGCCCCCTCTGCGGGCGGAATTTCGAGTACGATTCCGAGGACCCCCTGCTGGCGGGAAAGATTGCCGCCGCCATGGTCCGGGGGATTCAGTCCCGGCATATTGCTGCCACAGTGAAGCACTTTGCCTGCAACAACAAGGAGACCAACCGGAAAAACAGCGACTCCCGCCTCTCCCAGCGGGCCTTGCGGGAAATTTACCTGCGGGCCTTCGAGATCGTAGTCCGGGAGGCGGAGCCCTGGGCGATTATGAGTTCCTATAACATCATCAATGGCCGCCGGGCCTCGGAGAGCCGGGAACTTCTGACCGATATCCTCCGGACCGACTGGGGCTATACCGGCATGGTGATGACCGACTGGTGGACCAGGGGCGAACACTACAAGGAAATCCTGGCGGGGAATGACCTGAAAATGGCCAACGGCTACCCGGAGCGGGTCCGGCAGGCGGCGGATCTGGGGCTGGTATCTCGGACGGACCTGGAAACCTGCGCTCGGCGGATTCTGGAACTGATTTTGAAAATCGACTGACGAAGGAGGAGCTTTAGGACATGGCTACTTTGAATTTGAAAGGGATCACCAAAATATATCCTCACAGCGGCGGGCAGAAGAAGCCCAAGAAGGGTGCGCCGGAAAAGAAAACCAACCTCCAGGTGACGTCGGAAGGCGTTGTGGCCGTCCAGTCCTTCGACCTGGACATTAAGGACAAAGAATTTATCGTTCTGGTCGGCCCCTCCGGCTGCGGCAAGTCCACCACGCTGCGCATGGTGGCCGGGCTGGAGGAGATCTCCGGCGGCGAGCTGTACATCGACGGCCAGCTGGTCAACGACGTGGAGCCCAAGAACCGGGACATCGCCATGGTCTTCCAGAGCTATGCACTGTATCCTCACATGACGGTTTATGAAAACATGGCATTCCCCCTGAAGCTCCGCAAAATGCCCAGGGACGAGATTGACCGCCGGGTGAAGGAAGCGGCGGAGACCCTGGACATCACCCAGTACCTGGACCGCAAGCCCAAGGCTCTCTCCGGCGGCCAGCGCCAGCGGGTGGCCATTGGCCGGGCCATCGTCCGGGAGCCGAAGGTGCTGCTGATGGACGAACCTCTGTCCAACCTGGACGCCAAGCTCCGCAACCAGATGCGGGCGGAGATCATCAAGCTGCGGCAGAAGATCAACACGACCTTCATGTACGTCACCCATGACCAGACCGAGGCTATGACCCTGGGCGACCGGATTGTCATTATGAAGGACGGTTTCATCCAGCAGATCGGCACGCCTCAGGAGGTTTTCGACCACCCGGCCAACCTCTTCGTGGCCGGCTTCATCGGCACGCCCCAGATGAACTACTTCGACGCCAAACTGGAAAAAGACGGCGGGAAGTACATCGTTTCCACCGGCGGTATCAAGGTGGAGCTCTCACCGGAGAAGCAGAAGAATCTGGCCGCCAAAAATGCGGGTTCCCAAGCTATCACGCTGGGCGTCCGGCCCAGCCATATTGTTCTCAGCCAGGGGGAGAACACACTTTCCGCCAGGGTGGAAGTGTCCGAGATGATGGGCAGCGAGGTCTACCTGCACACCAACACCATGGGCCGGGATGTGGTTATTATTGTGCCCACCATGGACCTCCAGGGCAACCACAAGGATACCTTCGGCCAGGGCGCCGAGGTGAGATTCACCTTCTCCGGCAGCGTGTGCCACCTGTTTGACGGCGAGGGAAGGAATCTGGAATTTTAATGGTGAAACGGGTGCTGTCTTATAGACAGCACCCGTTTTTGTCTGCTTAAAGTATGCAGAGGCTTGTGAGAGACAAGCCTCTGCATGTGCATTAGGTCAGACTTAGATAGAGATCCTTATATTGCTTCGCAGAGTTTTCCCAAGACAGATCCTTTTCCATATCCCGCAAAACCATTTCATTCCAATACTGACGCTGGTCAAAATAGAACGCTTTCGCCCGGTTGATGGCGTCCAGAAGCAGACCGGCGTCATAACGGTCGAAGGTAAAGCCATTTCCGGAGTTGAGGCGCATATCATAGGGCTCTACCGTATCCTTCAAGCCGCCGGTTTCCCGGACGATGGGAATGGTGCCGTAGTGCATGGCGATCAGCTGCGTCAGCCCGCAGGGCTCAAATTGAGACGGGACCAGCAGGGCGTCCGCACCTGCGTAGATCCGATGGGAGCGGGCTTCGTCATACATAATATTTGCGCACACACGTCCCTTGTACGCATTCTCATAATACCGGAAAGAGTCCTCATATACCTGGTCCCCGCTGCCAAGCACCACCACCTGCGTATACTCGTCCACAACTTGGGGAAGGATGGCATTGACCAAATCCAGTCCCTTTTGATTCGTCAGCCGGGAGATCAGTCCGATCACAAATTTGCCGTCGTCCTGGACCAGGCCCAGCTCCTCCTGCAACTTCCGCTTGTTCTCCTTTTTCTTTTCCAGAACATTGGTCATGCTGTAGCTTGCGTGTAGGAGGGGATCGGTATCCGGGTTCCAGATATCATAGTCGATGCCGTTTACAATGCCGCACAGCTTTCCGGAATGATACCGCAGGTGGGCGTCTAAGGTCTCTCCGTAATACGCACTCTGAATTTCACCCGCATAGGTCTGGCTTACTGTCGTAATGACATTTGCATAGGCCAATCCGCCTTTGAGCATATTTGCGTCGTTATAGCCCGTTTTCAAAGCGTCCTTGTTAAAGATGTAATCCGGCAGTCCGGACCAATAGCGGATTGTGGGAATATCGTAAATTCCCTGGAAACGGAGGTTGTGGATCGTCAGGATCGTCTTTGCGGAGGTCAGCTTTGTCTCAGTAAACAAAGTCCTCAGATATACCGGGATCAGGGCGGCCTGCCAGTCGTGGCAGTGGATGATATTGGGGATCCAATCCATGTAGTTCAGTGCCGCAAGAGCCGCCTTTGCGAAGTAGCAGTATTTGGGGATATCGTCGATGAGATTGGTATAGGGATTTCCCCAGCTGAAAAACTCTTCGTTGTCAATGAAATCATACACTACGCCGTCCCAGACATACTCCATGATGCCCACATAATAAGACCGGCCGTCGGCGCAGAGATCCATCTCAAAAGAGCCCCGGTAGATCATTTTCTGCTGATACTCCCACGGGATGCACTTATAGCGGGGAAGAATGACCTTCACGTCGCAGTTTTGTTTCACCAGCGCCTTGGGAAGGGCGTACATCACGTCGCCCAGGCCGCCGGTCTTGACGAAGGGGTAGCATTCCGAACCGATAAATGCGACGCTCCTTCTGGGGGACGCACCAGCCTGCTCCGGAGCGGATGCCTCTACGGGCTCCGGCACTGTGGCCTCCGCTACGGGGGCCTCCGCGGGCTCCGGCACCGTGGCCTCCGCTATGGGGGCCTCCGCGGGCTCCGGCACCGTGGCCTCCGCCACGGGGGTCTCCGCGGGCACCGGTTCCTTCGCCGCCGTTGACCTCTTTTGGGGGGCAGCCTTGGCGGGTTTGACCGGCTCATCCATCCGTTCCTCCACAGCCTTGGAGGGTTCTGCCTTGAGTTCTTCCGTCACCTGGTTCGTGCCGTCTTTTGCGGTATCTTGAACATCGCATTCCGCAACGGTTAATTCCTTGAGGGCTTTGCTTCTTTTATCAGTTTTTACGTTTTCCTTCTTTGCCGTTTTTGCCATTTTGCGCCACACCTCACATCCCAATTCATGAATCCTAATTTCCTGATGCCCCATTCAGAGTACATCCGGTCGCGGTTTATGATGTCCCAATTCGTGCTCCTGTTTCTTCTTAAATGACTGCAGCACGATGGCTTGAATCCTGTCAGGAGCAAAAATGTGGACTGCAATTTTATTATACATCATGAACAAATATAAAGCAAGATGAACTGCAAAGTTTTTGGCGTGACCCTGCCTTCATCAATTATTGCGAATTTCGCAAAAACGGATGGAATATTTTCATCGTCTAAAAATCATCATCAATCCATAATAAATTTAATGGGCAGACTGACTACAATGACTGCATTGCAATATTTTTTCTTGCACTGAGGGAACGGAAAGATATTCCAATTCATATTCCGCTGTATCTTCTATAAATTTTTGTGTATGTGTGCTGAGGATAAAAGCCCATCGTTCTTGTCGGTCTATATATCCAATCAAATTTTCTGGAACACACTCTACACATTCTATTTCACTGTTGATATTTGGTGTGGGGCGTCGGCGGATAAAAAAGGCAGTACGATGCTGCAATCTGTGCGCCGCAGTCAAAGCATAAACCGGGTAGCCCTGAAAACGAAATTCTTCTGCGGAGAATTGCCGGTGCATCCACCGGGGCAGCGTTTCCCGGTTGCGAGGGAGGGCAGACCCCTGATACGTAATCCGCTTGACCAGCTTTAGCCCGCCGGGGCTCAGAACCCGGATACAGGCGGACAGGAGACAATAAGGCCCGGCCCGGTGAGACAGGTTTGCCTGTTTATTGGCGGCGCTTCTTTTGGCTGCGTTCTCAGTTTGAATCCACGCCCTCTATCTATCCCAGCGCTACATCCAGCGCCAGCATGATGGTAAATCCTGCTGCGAAGAACAGCGTCCCCAGATTGGAGTGTTCCCCGGCAGACGCTTCCGGGATCAGCTCCTCCACCACCACATAGACCATGGCCCCCGCCGCAAAGCTGAGCAAGTAGGGCAGAGCGGGCAAAATCAGTCCTGCTGCCAGCATGGTCAGGATTGCTGCCAATGGCTCCACGATACCGGAAAGAACGCCATACAGGAAAGCGCGTCCTTTTCCCACACCCTCCGCCTGGAGGGGCATGGAGATGATGGCGCCCTCCGGGAAATTCTGAATGGCGATGCCAATGGACAGGGCCAGTGTACCGGCGGCTGTAATACCGTTATTTCCCGCTATCCATCCCGCCAGCACTACGCCCACCGCCATTCCCTCCGGGATGTTGTGGAGGGTGACGGCCAGCACCAGCATGGTGGTCCGCTTCAGCCGGGTATGGGGGCCTTCCGGCTGGCCGCTGTTCTGGTGCAGGTGGGGGATTGTCCTGTCCAGTACCAGCAGGAACAGGATGCCCAGCCAAAAGCCGATCACCGCAGGGAGAAACGCCCACTGTTCCAGAGCCTCGGCCTGTTCCATGGCGGGAACCAGCAGACTCCAGATTGATGCCGCCACCATGACACCTGCCGCAAAGCCGGTCAAGGCCCGCTGAACCAGCAGATTCATTCCTCTTTTTAAGAAGAACACGCATCCCGCTCCCAATGAAGTTCCCAGGAAGGGAAGGAGCAGTTCAAGGATCACATTCTTTGTCATTTCTGAATACTCACCTCCAAATATCACAGCGGCGCAGGGCTTCCGCCCAGCGGGGCTGATTGTCTGATCTGAAAATTATGCTCTGAGATGAACCGTTCAAACCCTTCCGCCGTCCATTTGGAATAGACCTTGAACCCTGCCGGGGTCAGCAGTCCCGCCCATGCACAAAAGTTGGAGCATACAAAGCCCCTCCTGGCTTCGGCACCCGCCTGATCTCCTCCGGCGCCAGCTCCGGGCGGGGTATGATGTGCAGGGTATTGGAGATTACCACGGCGTCAAAGCTGTCTGAGCGCATAGGGCAGGGCTGCGGCAACCTGGACGGAGAAATGCAGACGGCTGGAGCAGGGCTGTTTTCTGGCCTCCGCGATCATATTTTCGGAGAAATCCGTGACATCCCAAAGCCGGAAAGAGCGCTGCCCGCTGCCGCAGGCCGGCTCCGGCACATTCATATCCCCGGTCAGGCCGGGGCGCATCCTCTCACAGACTGCATCGCAGAGCTTCCCGCTGTCACGTCCTGCCGGCCAGCCGCCTCCGGCAATGCTCCGGCAGATTCATCGCCATCATACGAATATACTCCTCTGCTTCCTCTGATGTAAGCTCAAGTCCTATCGCCGGAATCCGTTCTCGGATCAGCTCAACGCAGCGCAGCAGATCCTTTGCCAGCAAAAAACCGGTATCCGTCAAATAGATTTTTCCATATCGTTCCCGCACCAGCAGGTCCATATCCATAAGCATGCCCATCATTTTGGTCACAGAGGCTTTGGAGCAGTTCATGGCTTTTGCAATATCCTGTGTACCTACATCTGGTTTAATCCGGCCCAGCTCGTAGATTGCCAGCAAATAGCGCAGCTGGGCTTCCCTTAACTCTGCCATTTGAATCGTTCCTCCCTGATGGCGAGGAGGCACGAGCAGTCTCCGCTGCTCATGCCTCCTCACCATGTCTTACAAGATTTGATGTTTTAGTGACAGCCCCGACAGTTTCCGCAGTCGCCGCTGCAGCCTCCGCCGGACTTGCGGGACTTCCATAAAGTCCGGACGGCCAGCGCCACAACAGCAGCCAGAGCAGCAATCACGATGATGTTTCCCAATACAGCGGGCATGGTCAATCGCTCCTTTCCGGACAGTTCACTTTGCAGCAGCGGCCACAGAGGTCAGCCGCCGGGTACTTTCCTCGCCCTGATAACCTTTGCGGAACAACAGAAAGAGGATTCCCGCCAGCAATACCAGAGCCACAACAGTTCCAAGGCCAAATACCGCTTCTCCGGTGACCAGTCCGCCCAGCTGGAACACAATCAGGCTCACCACATAGGCGAAGCCGCACATATACCCGATGGCGCCCAAGGTCCACTTGGCGTTGTTCATCTCCCGCTTGATGGCGCCCATGGCGGCGAAGCAGGGGGCGCACAGCAGATTGAAGATCATGAAGGAATAGGCTGCCATGGCCCCGAAGTCCGCCCCGATGGCGGCGTAGATGCCGCTGGCGTCCTCCATCAAGTCCGCTTCACCGGCGTACTGATAGAGTACACCAAAGGTGTTGACCACTTCCTCCTTGGCAATGAGGCCGGTGACCGTGGCCACGGTGGCTTTCCAGGCCATATCGCCCACCCAACCCAGGGGTGCGAAGATGATGGCAACGCCGCTGCCGATGGAGGCCAGAAGGGAGCTGTTGTTGTCCTCCACGGCCTGGAATACGCCGTTTTCAAAGCCATAGCCCTGGAGGAACCAGAGGACGATGGAGCTGAGCAGGATGATGGTTCCCGCCCGTTTGATGAAGGACCAGCCCCGCTCCCAGGTGGCCCGGAGGACGTTGGAGGCAGAGGGGGCGTGGTAGGCGGGCAGCTCCATGACGAAGGGGGCGGGTTCCCCAGCGAAAGCCTTGAATTTCTTCAGCATGATGCCGGAAATGACCACGGCAGCGATGCCGATAAAGAACGCGGAGGTCGCCACCCAAGCCGCACCGCCGAACACTGCGCCCGCGAACAAACCGATGATGGGCATTTTCGCCCCGCAGGGGATGAAGCCGGTGGTCATGATGGTCATCTTCCGGTCCCGGTCTTGTTCGATGGTCCGGGAGGCCATGATGCCGGGGACGCCGCAGCCGGTGGCTACCAGCATAGGGATGAAGCTCTTGCCGGACAGGCCGAAGCGGCGGAAAATGCGGTCCATGATGAAAGCCACGCGGGCCATATAGCCCACGTCCTCCAGGATAGCCAGCAGCAGGAACAGCACCAGCATTTGGGGCACAAAGCCCAGCACCGCGCCCACGCCGGCCACGATGCCGTCCTGAATCAGCCCGTAGAGCCAGCCGCCCTCGGCCACGCCCAGAGCGCCCAGAATGGTGTCAAACAGGCCGGGGACCATCTCGCCGAAGAGGTTGTCGTTGGCCCAATCGGTGCCCCAGGTGCCAATGGCGATGCCCCAGGCTTCCTCGGAGCCGTCAAACAGCGCCGCCGGTGAGGTCCCCATGGCGATGGAATAAATCAGGAACATGACCGCCGCGAAGATGGGCAGAGCCAGAATCCGGTTGGTGACGATCTGGTCGATCTTGTCGGAGACGGAGAGGCTGTGCTTGGGGGCTTTCTTCCTCACCGCGCGGGATACCACTCCGTTGATGTAAGCATACCGCTGGTTGGTGATGATGCTCTCGGCGTCATCGTCCAGCTCCTTCTCGCAGTCGGCGATGTGCTGTTCCAGGTGGGCTTTCAGGTCGGCGGAGAGGTTCAACTCCTCCAGGACCTTTTCATCCCGCTCGAAAATCTTGATGGCGTACCAGCGGAGATAGCCCTCCGACACCTTGCCCTGGACGGATTCCTCGATGTGGGCCAGGGCGTGTTCCACGCTGCCGGTGAACACATGGGGCAGTTCCCCGGTCTGCTTACTCTGGGCCAAGGCCACGGCCTTTTCCGCCGCCGCCATGCCGCCCTCCCCCTTGAGGGCGCTCATCTCCACAACCTCACAGCCCAGGGCCTCGCCCAGCTTATTGAGTTTGATGGTGTCGCCGTTTTTCCGCACCAAGTCGATCATGTTCACGGCCACTACTACGGGCAGGCCCAGCTCGATCAGTTGGGTGGTAAGGTAGAGGTTCCGCTCGATGTTAGTGCCGTCCACGATGTTGAGGATGGCGTCCGGCTTCTCGTTCACCAGATAGCTCCGGGCTACCACTTCCTCCAAGGTATAGGGGGATAGGGAGTAGATGCCGGGCAGGTCCTGGATGACCACATCCTTATGACCCTTCAGCCTGCCCTCCTTCTTTTCCACGGTAACACCGGGCCAGTTGCCCACGTACTGGCTGGAGCCGGTGAGGGCGTTGAACAGCGTGGTCTTGCCGCAGTTGGGGTTGCCCGCCAGGGCAATCTTGATGTCCATAGTCATTCTCTCCTTTCAATGTTAGCTAAGGCTAACTTATGGCGCAAAGAATAACGGCTTTCTGCCGCTTCTGTTTACTGGACCTCGATCATCTCCGCGTCGCCCTTGCGGACAGACAACTCGTAGCCCCGGACATTCAGCTCCATGGGATCGCCCAAAGGGGCCACCTTGCGGACGAAAATCTCCACGCCCTTAGTGATGCCCATGTCCATGATCCGGCGCTTCACCGGCCCTTCGCCGTGGAGCTTCGCCACAGTCACGGTTTCGCCCACCTTCACATCTTTTAATGTTTTCATGCTGCTCTCCTCCTTTTTGTTTCTTAAATCATAATACGGTTTGCCATGGTCTTGTCCAGCGCGATGCGGCTGTCCTTCACCTGCACGATCAGATTTCCTCCAATCTCGCTGACCACCGTCACATCGCTGTCCACCACAAATCCCAGCTCCGCCAGATGCTGGCGTACCTCGTCCTTACCGGAGATTTTGCGGATAGTCGCGGTTTCCCCTGCCTTTGCCATTGTCAGCGGCATCATTGCCTCGCCTCCTCCAGGACATGGTTAGTAAAATCTAACCTTGAAATCGGCCTTAGTTTACTACCGCTAACTGCCAATGTCAAGACCCTTTTCAAAAAACTTGCATTTTTGGTTAGAATGTGCTAACCTATGCACAGAGGTTTCCGTGGAAGGAGGATTTTTTGTGAATATCCACGAATCGGCTGAGGACTATTTAGAGGCGATCTTAAAACTCCGGGAAGATCATGGGATGGTGCGCTCCATTGATATTGTCCATGAATTGGGCTTTTCCAAGCCCAGCGTCAGCATCGCAATGCGAAATCTCCGGGAGAACGGATATATCCACATGGACGATGACGGCTATATTACGCTTTTGCCTCCCGGTGAAGAAATTGCCCAGCGTATCTATGACAGGCACAAGCTGTTGACGCAGGTTTTTATTCAGTTGGGTGTTTCCCCGGAGACAGCGGCGGCGGACGCCTGTAAGGTAGAGCATGATCTGAGCGATGAGACCTTTGAGAAAATCAAGGCCCATGCCGTTAGCGGGAATTGTCCCTTGAAATCAATCTGACCGCATAGGAGAAACCGGCCCCAAGGCTTATGGAGCCGGTTTTCTTATGCTATTTCAGCTTGATTCCAGCAGATTTGTCATGCTCCGCAAACTGACGCCTAACGTGGATAGGTTATGCAGTATGGCGGAGGTAGCCGGAGGCAGGACACCAACTGCTCCAAGGGCAATCAGGGAGCCGTTGAAGCCCATGACAAAGCGGTAATTGGAGCGGATGCGCCCGGTCAGTTTGCCAGCGATCCGCCGCAGGCTGACCAGCTCATGGAGATCATCCGCCGCAATGGTGATGTCCGCAATCTCTCTGGCAATGGCCGCGCCGTCACTGATGGCAATGCCCACATTGGCCTTGGACAGCGCCGGGGAATCATTGATACCATCCCCGATCATGATGACCGTATGGCCCTTTGCCCGTTCCGCCTCCACAAAGCTGGCCTTATCCGCAGGCAGGATTTCCGCATGGTATTCGTCCACGCCCACCTCCGCAGCAATAGCAGCGGCGGTGCGCTCGCTGTCCCCGGTGAGCATGACGGCCCGCCGGATGCCCAAGCCGCGAAGCTGCCGAATTACGGCTCCCGCCTCTGTCCGCAAAGGATCGGCGATACAGACCACAGCGGATAGCACGCCGCCGATGGCCAGATACAGGTGGGAATACTGATCCGGCAGGGAATCGTAACACTCCCGCTCCTCCTCCGGAATGGCACAGTGTTCGTCCTCAAAGACAAAGTGGGCGCTTCCGATGATGACCCTCCTGCCATTGACCTCGCTGACGATGCCGTGGGCAACGATATACTCCACCTGAGAGTGCATCTCTTCGTGATACAGTCCCCGTTCCCGTGCGGCCTGGACGACTGCATTGGCCATGGAATGGGGGAAATGCTCCTCCAGGCAGGCAGCCAGCCGCAGCATGTCCGCCTCATTCTGCCCTCCGAAGGGAATGACCTCCGCAACCACCGGGCAGGCATGGGTCAGGGTGCCGGTTTTGTCAAAGACCACCGTATCCGCCTGGGCCACCGTCTCCAGATACTTACCGCCCTTCACCGTCACATGGAACCCGCCGGCCTCCCGCATGGCGGAGAGGACAGCCAGGGGCATTGCCAGCTTCAGGGCGCAGGAGAAGTCCACCATGAGAACAGACAGGGCGCGGGAGACATTCCGGGTCAGCAAATAAGTGAGCAGACTGCCCGCCAAGGTATAGGGTACCAGCCGGTCCGCCAGATTTGCCGCGCGGCTCTCCGCCGTGGATTTCAAGGACTCCGACTGCTCGATCATAGCAACGATCTTGTCATACCGGCTGCTGCCTGACTGGCCGGAAACCTGGAGGACGCACTCGCCCTCCTCCACCACTGTCCCAGCGTGGACCGACATGCCCGCCCGCTTGGGGACCGGAATGGATTCCCCGGTGAGGGACGCCTGATTGACCATGACCTCGCCCTCTGTAATCACTCCGTCCAGAGGGATCAAACCGCCCAGCCGGACACATACCTGGTCGCCGGTCTGGATCTGGGACAGCGGCGTAAGGATTTCACCCTGGGGTGTTTTCAGCCACACCCGGTCAATGTTCAGCGACATACATTGCGCCAGATCGCTGACAGACTTTTTGTGGGTCCATTCCTCCAGCAGCTCGCCAAGGCCCAAGAGGAACCGCACCGAGGATGCGGTGCCAAAGTCGCCGCGGAGCAGGGAAATTCCAATAGAGAGGGCATCCAGAACTTCCACAACCATCTGTCCCCGCAGGAGGCATCGCAAACCACGGAACAAATGGGGGACCGCTTTCCAAACGGTATAGGCGATCCGGAGGGGAGCGGGGAAAAAGAGGAGAGAGACAGCTTTCGCTGCTGCCATACCCACCAGCTTTTCCTCATACGTCCGGTTCAGCGCCCGGCTGCTGCTGACGGGAGGATGCAGGCCGTCCATCTGGTAGGAAAACCGGCTGAACGCCCGAAGAATCTCCGCCTGGGTCCCCTGATACTCCACAATGGCGCAGCGGGTCCGTTCGTGGACGGAAGCACGGATGACCTGAGGCAGCTTTTGGAGATAGCATTCCAGCAGATCGGCCTGCTCCAGAGACATCCGGGGTTGGGCCATCTGAACCCGGATACGGCCCCGGCTTCGGTGTTTGATGATGATTTTCATTTCAACCTCCAGGGGCAAAAGACAGGGAGCCGCAGCCCCCTGTCCTGTGTGTATGGGTCAGGTTTCCTCGGCGTCCGCAGTTTCCTGCTCTGTCCGCTGGGCGTTGAGGTCCCTGGCCGAGGCCAGTATGTCGGCAGCGTTCTCCTGCACGGTGGTCACGGTTTCCATGACCGATTCTTTCATCCGCAGAGCGGCGGCTATGGCGTGGGTATAGGCTTTTTTCGCATCCCGGCTGGACAGCAGCTTCAGTCCAGCAGAACCGAACAGGACCCCGCCCGCAAAGACAGCCAGGTTTTTGACGCACTTATCACAATCCATAAAATTTCCTCCTGATTTTTCTCTTACTTACGCTTGTACCCTGTGAGCATCACCATGACCATGCAAAAGACGGCGCCCCAGGCCCAAAAGCGGTGCTGCTTCATCGGAATCACCTCCACCTGACGGAAAACCGCCGTTTTTTGCTGGTACAGCTGGCGCGAGGATAGAGGTCCGTTTGGATGATGTGAATTATATCTGTCAAAAACCTGGGGAGTCAAGACGAACCGTATGCTATTTCAAGCTTTCTGTTGGGCCGCGCCGCGTCAAGGGATTTCCCGCGGATGCTCCAGCGCCTGCATCAGCTTACGAAAACTTTCTTCGCTGATGGCGTGCTCCATGCGGCAGGCGTCTTTCTCGGCGGTGTCCGGGGCAACGCCCGCCTCGATCAGCCATTGGGTAAAAAAACGGTGCTTCGCGTAGATCTTCTCCGCCGTTTTCCGGCCGGCCTCGGTCAAGTACAGATAGCCGTCCGCGTCCCTGTTGAGGAACCCGCCCTGGCGTAAAAGCCGAAGTCCATGGCTGACGCTGGTCTTGGCGTAGCCCAGGTATTGGGCGACGTCAATGGCCCTCACTTGCTTCATACGCTGGCCTAAGATCAAAACCGCCTCCAGATAATCCTCCCCGGAAGCCCGTAATTCCATTTCGATCACCACCTCTTATGCCGGGACTGCCAGCCGCTCAATGGGGATTCCCTGCTCAAACATGGCTACATAGGTCTGGATGCACCTGCGGTAGCAGGCGAAGCACACCTGCATTTCCGCCGGATCGCCGTAGGATTTCCAGAAGCCGCAGCAGGTAAAGTTCCGGCCATGGTTTTCAATAAAGCCGGTCACATCCCGGAGAGGGTATCCCAGGAATACGCCGATCTCATGGGGAAACTCCGGTTGTGTCCGCAGACGGTAAGCAAGCTGTTCCAGCAGACCGTCCAGGTTTGTCCTCTCATATCCGGCCTCTGCCAAAAAGTTCTGGTAAGCATCGTCAGACAGCATTTGTTCCAAACGGTCATGCCGGTACACAAAGACGATCACCGAGCCGGAACCGGGCCGCTCCAAAAGTATCTGAACGGTAAGGCCGAAGGGTTCCAACTGTTTGTTCCATTGGCAAACCTTCTGTCGGGAGACTTCCAGCGGGGAATGATTGAAGCAGAAGATGCTTCCCGGTTTCATCCCCGCCAGCGTGGGGGCGCACTGCCGGACCAACACAGCCTCAAAGGTCCGGGAAATGTCCTTGCTCACCACGCCGCCAGCTTCCGGCCCAGCTCCTTGCAGGCTTCCTCGCCCTCTGCGTCCGGGGCCTCGTTGACCGTCAGGCCGTTTTCGTCCAAGAGGTTGGCCCCGGCATCGTCACAGCGGGCGCACCAGTCCCGCATCCACTGGCCGTCTCCCCAGCCATAGGAGCCAAACAGCGCGATCCGCTTGCCGCCGAGGGAACCCTCCAGGGCGGAGAACATCGGATCAAACTCTACCTCCTCCAGCACCTCGCTGCCCATGGCGGGGCACCCAAAGGCCACGGCGCTGTAAGCGGAGAACTGGCCGGCAGAGAAGTCCCCAGGCCCCAGCAGCTCCGCCTCGCCGCCGGCGGCCCGGACGCCCTCGGCAATAAAGCCCGCCATAGCCTCCGTGTTTCCGGTCCCGCTCCAGAATACGATTGCGATTTTGTTCATCGTTGAACACTCCTTCATAAAATATTTTTGGTTGTAATTAGCTATAACTAACTTTTGCGTCCGAAGAAGCCCCAAGGGGAAAGGACCTTGGGGGGAGAACGCAGGAGGTCGTGTGACTACGTTGGTTAGGTAGTGCTAACTGCGAAGCATACGTTAGCACAGGTGGGGACTTTTGTCAAGAGATAAATTGGAATCTGCTTTAATGGCCGTCTCTTGGACAGCCATCGTGACAATAGATAAATTTTCCTGTTTCAAATACCGTTTTTCTTGTTCAATCATGCGGTTGCATATGACTAACCCGCTGTGTTATACTGACTTCGCTGTGCGTCGTGATGGGCGAGTCTCTCAGATTGCCGTCTGACGCATTCCTTTATACCTTATAGTTAGTAATAGCTAACTTTTGCGGAGGTGGCTGTCATTAAAAAACATTTGACTACGATTGTTTTGTTCGCTCTGCTCCTGGTGCTGGCCGTTTGGTCGCTGTTTATTGGCGTTCTGGACGTAGAGCTATCAGGACTTTTGCAGGGGGACCGAGAGCATTTGGAGGTATTCCTGATCTCCCGCCTGCCCCGCCTTTTGGCGATCCTCTGCACCGGGACCGGCATGAGCGTGGCAGGCCTGATCATGCAGCAGCTTTGTATGAACAAATTTGTTTCTCCAACCACAGGGGCCACCATTTCCTCCGCACAGTTTGGAATCCTGCTGGCTCTGCTGTTCATGCCCAACTCGACCTTATGGGGGAGGGCCATTTTTTCCTTTGCCTTTGCGGTCCTTGGCACTTGGATATTCGTCTGGTTCATTCAGCGTATCCAGTTTAAGGACGTGGTGATGGTTCCGCTGGTGGGCATCATGTTCGGCAATGTGATCGGCGGCATTACAAATTATCTGGCGTACAAGTATGAAATGACGCAGGCGCTCTCTACCTGGCTGGTAGGTCACTTCTCTATGGTCCTGCGGGGGCGGTATGAGATCGTTTGGCTGACGGTCCCTCTGGTCGCATTGGCCTTTCTATTTGCCAATCATTTCAACATTGTGGGCATGGGAAAAGACTTCTCGCAAAATCTCGGTGTTCCATACAACTTTGTGTTGTTCCTGGGTTTGACGATTGCGGCCATGATTACCGCCTCCGTTGTTGTGGTGGTAGGCTCCATCTCCTACATCGGTCTGATTGTCCCCAATCTGGTGGCGATGTTCAAGGGAGATAAAATCCGTGGTACATTGATTGACACGGCTCTGTTTGGCGCGCTGTTTGTGCTGGTGTGCGACATGGTGGGCCGGATGGTGATCTTTCCCTATGAGATGCCCATTGAATTGATCGTCGGCATTATTGGAAGCGTCCTCTTTGTGGCGCTGCTGCTTTACCGTCTCGGCCACGGGCGGAAAGCAATTCGCCTGAGCAGGAAAGGGGGAGATGTGGCATGAATACAAAGGCGGTGCGCGCCAACCGGCAGAAGCTGGCGTTCCTTGCCGCACTGGTTCTGCTGTGCGCCGCAGGGTATATGCTGGTGGGGGTCCATTTTGACAACGCAAAGCTGGTTCAGTACGCAGTGAAAATCCGTACTCCCAAGCTGATCGTCATGCTCATCACAGCCTTTGCCATTGGCGGGGCGTCCATTGTGTTCCAGTCCGTCATCAACAATACCATCGTCACCCCCTGCCTGCTGGGTATGAACTCCCTCTATACGCTTATCCACACCGCGGTCGTCTTTGCGGCGGGGTCCGGCAGTATTCTGGCCGTGAATGCAAACTACTCATTTGCGGTGGACCTGGTGCTGATGGGAGTGGTCGCAACCGTGGTTTACAGCTTCCTGTTCAAAAAGACAAAGCATAATGTACTCTATGTACTGCTCATCGGCACGGTTTTATCCTCCTTCTTTTCCAGTATCCAGAGTACCCTCACCCGCGTGATGGACCCCAATGAGTATGACAATCTTCTGGCAACCCTGGTGGCCAGCTTCAGCAATATCAACTCAGAGATCATTGTCATATCGCTGTTCGTGCTGGCGGCTATTGTTTTTGCCCTTCGGAGAGAGCTGGCCCTGCTGGACGTGATTACGCTGGGGAAGGATCAGGCCATTAACCTGGGCGTGGATTATGACCGATGCGTCCGCCGCCTGCTGCTGGGGGTCACGCTGTGCATTGCTGTGGCTACCGCCATGGTTGGCCCCATCTCCTTTCTTGGCCTCATTATCGCCAACCTGTCCCGGCAGCTCTTGAAAACCTATCGCCACACGCAGTTAATCCTCGGCTCCGCTTTGTTCGGCATGATCGTATTAGTGGGCGGTCAGCTCCTTGTGGAACACGCCTACTCTTATACGATCCCGGTCAGCGTGTTTATCACAGTGGGCGGCGGAGTGTATTTCCTCTATCTACTTCTTACCAACAGGAGGGCTTGACCATGCATGTAAAGAATTTGACAAAGCGATACGATGGGAAAACGGTGGTAAACTCCGTCAGCTTTGCCATTCCAAAAGGGAAAGTAATTTCTTTGATCGGCCCCAACGGAGCGGGAAAATCTACCGTCATGGGCATCATCTCCCGGCTGATCGCGCGGGACGGCGGAACGGTGGACTTTGAAGGGTCGGATATTGGAAAGTGGAAAAGCCGGGAGCTGTCCAAGCGGCTGGCAATCCTGACGCAGACCAACAATATCCAGATGAAGCTGACGGTCCGGGAGCTGGTGACCTTTGGGCGCTTCCCCTATTCCGGGGGGCGGACCACGGCGGAGGACCAGGAGATCATTGACCGGGCCATCTCTTACATGGAATTGGGGGCGTTTGAGGACCAGTTTATTGACGAGCTTTCCGGCGGGCAGCGCCAGCGGGCGTATATCGCCATGGTGATCGCCCAGGACACGGAATATGTTCTGCTGGACGAGCCCACCAACAATCTGGATATTTACCATGCCACCAACATGATGAAAATCGTCCGCCGCCTTTGCGATGAGCTGGGCAAGACGGTGATTTTAGTGCTGCACGAGATCAACTACGCGGCATTCTATTCTGATTATATCTGTGCGTTTAAGGACGGCAGGATTGCCAGGTTCGGCACGGTAAAGGAGGTGATGACCAAGGAAAATCTATCCCAGGTGTACGGCGTGGACTTTGAGATCATGGAGATCGCGGGCCGTCCGCTGTCCATCTATTACTAAGCCCCCACATTTTTCGGTACTTTATTTGAAAAGGAGAACAACGCTATGAAAAAATTGATGTCCCTGCTCCTCGCCGCCGTGCTTGTGCTTGGCCTCGCCGCTTGCGGCGGACAGGCCGGCGGCGAGCCTGATACGAACCAGCAGGAGAACAGTACAACTCCGGTTTCCGATGAATCGACTCCCTCTGGAAATCCCACAACCCCTGCCGCTCCTGAAACCATCACCATCACCAGTCTGAACGGCAATCGGGAGCCTGTGGAGTTGGAGGTTCCCTATGACCCCCAGTGTATCGCCATTCTGGATATGGCAAGCTTGGATATCTTGGACGCGTTGGGCGTGGGGAATCGTGTAGTCGGCTCCGCCTCTACCAGTCTGGATTACCTCCAGAGCTATGTGACGGATGAGAACATCTCCAACCTGGGAACGATTAAAGAGGCCGACTTGGAAGCTGTCATGGCCTGTGAGCCTGACGTGATTTTCATCGGCGGCCGCCTGAGCAAGTCCTATGACGCCCTCAGCGAGATCGCCCCGGTGGTCTATCTGGCTACCGACAGCAGCATTGGCGTGGTGGAATCTGTCCGTAAAAATGCCGCCACGATTGCTTCCATGTTTGGTCTGGAGGATCAGGTGGCAACGCTGATGGGGGGATTTGACAGCCGCATTGAGACGCTGAAAGCATTTGCCGAGGGCAAGAATGCAATTGTGGGCCTGTGTACCAGCGGCGGCTTTAACGTCCTGGGCAACGATGGACGCTGCTCCATCATCGGTATGGAGATTGGATTTGAGAATGTGGGTGTGGATGCCGGCATTGATACATCCACCCACGGTAACGAGGCGTCCTTTGAGTTCATCGTGGACAAAAACCCGGAGTACATCTTTGTCATGGACCGTGATGCCGCCATTGCCACAGAGGGCGCACAGCTCGCTCAGGAGATCGTGGAGAATGAGCTGGTCATAGGAACGGACGCCTACAAAAACGGGCATATCGTGTATCTGGCCCATCCTGCCGTGTGGTACACCGCAGAGGGCGGCGTCACCGCACTGGATTTGATGCTGGCGGACCTGGAGAGCACCCTGCTGCCGTAAAGAGAAAATCACCGGCGTGACTTGTACCAGTCATGCCGGTGATTTTTTGCACTTTAACAATTCTTAAACATGTTTCAAACCTTGCAAAACAATTGGAGGATATGATACGTTCAACAGATTGTTTTCGGTAAAATGGAAAGAGAGCAAAAGGCCCCGAAAAAGTTAGCAGCAGGCCAAGGATAAAAAGTGAGCCATTGTCAGCACCGTAAAAAACAGCTGCCCCTTGGTTTGTCGAGGACGAAAAGGAGGCAGCAGAAAGGTGCTGAGAATGGCTCAGATCAAGTACATCAAAAATTTATACAAAAATGAAGGTCTGAGCTTGCGGGAAGTCTCACAGAGGACGGGACACAGCTTTGAGACAGTTCGCAAATACGCATACCGGCAGATTGGAGTGAAAACAGTCTGCCGGAGCTGAATCCTCAGAGCCCCCCAACGCCAGGCAAGTATATCCCCCGGATAGACGAATGGCTGGAGAGGGACCGGAAGGTTCCCCATGCTGCGGTGTACTCCAAATCTTTCCGCGATTTGAGTAAGGCCTCCGGCTCCAGTATAGCACTGCTTCACTGCATGGATTTTCGTTTTCAAACAATAGCAAACGTCATAATTCCTGAAAAACGGTCCGGCCCCTGCAGGGATGTGCAGGGGCTGCCGCTGCCCGGCGGCTTACTGGCGGCAATTATGAAAACTGCTATAATCAATGCCGTAATTGTGCCCCCGTTGAGAAGTCTGTAAGCTTCCTCGCTTTATCTACTCTGTGGGGAGCATATCAGCCAAAATCTCAGAGTCTTTTTGAACGGTGTATTACGAGGGTTCGGACCCCGCCAGTTCCTCAAAAACCTCATTTGCATCTCTCATTTGACTGGTGAAAATTCAAAGGTCAAAAACCCCGGAAAGCCCTGATGCCGCAGGCTTTCCGCCTACGGCATCTAAAGTGGGCATTTGTTTTGGACTAAGGCGGCAAAATCGATTTTTCATATTTCAAAGCAATGTCATCCCTTGACCGGATTGCCCATCCTCATCGGAGGCCGCACCTTGTTCCATAGCAAGAAAGCGGTCGTAGTCGCTCTCATATAATCTGTCCTGAATGATCCGATACTTCTCAAATTCACTTTCGGCATGAGCTTTTGCAATCTCGGCAGTGATTGTTCCAGCATTCGTCAGGATTTCCCGGTCATCGGCCATCAGGAAAATGTCCAGCCGCTTTGCCCAATCCTCCATTGTCATGGGAATACGCCGCCGCGCCCGGTCTTCTGCCAGATCAAGATAGGCGGACACGATACGTTCCAATGAGTACAATTCATCCTCTGTCAGATAGTTTTTGGCAATAGATACATCGCTTTTCATAATCTTGCCAAGAGGTGCTTCTTTCCAGGAGGTAAGACCCATGTGAGGCTGATCCGCATCAGCCCGATAGTATATCACTTCAGCGGCGGTATGTCCGTGAACAGCAAAATGCATCTTATTCTGGACTTTTGCGAAAAAATCCTTAGTCGTTTTTGCCGTTCTGTCATAGTCAAGAGCTGTGGCATAGATGTCTGTGATTTTCTGATAGAATTTCCGCTCAGACAGCCGTATCTCCCGGATTTTTTCCAGCTGTTCCTCAAAATATTTCTCTGTCAGAACGGTACCGCCATTTTTCAGCCGTTCCTCGTCCATGACCCAGCCCTTGATCGTGTAGTCCTTCACAATGGCGTTGGCCCATTTACGGAACTGAACAGCACGTTCATTGTTCACTTTGAAGCCCACGGCAATAATCATTTGCAAATTATAGTGATTTACCTCGCGGCTGATCTGACGGCTTCCCTCAGATTGAACTATCCGAAATTTTCGGATAGTTGACCTCTCCTCTAACTCGGAATCCTCGAACACCTTGCCGATGTGGTAATTGATGGTTCGTACATCTACATTGTACAGCTCCGCCATCATCTTTTGTGTAAGCCAGATATTTTCATCCTCGTAACGCATTTCGATGCTTTCTGCGCTATCGCCTGTGGATGCTACAAAAGTAAGATATTCAGCGGCACTGGATCGAATTGTGATGTTATCTTTCTGTTTTTTTATCCGCTCGCTCATTTTACGATCTCCCCGATCTGATCCCGGCTTATGAGCCAACCCAGCAACCGGCTGCACCCAACTGACACATCCTGCCAAGTAGTTTCAAAATCATCTGTGTACCATGGGTCGGCTACATCGCCGGGGCGGTCGGTAAACTCCATCAGCAGATGCAGCTTGCCATCGAAATCGCCACCGCAGATGCGGTGCATATTTCGCAGGTTGGC
Organism: Oscillospiraceae bacterium; assembly: GCA_910575505.1. Lineage (GTDB taxonomy): Bacteria > Bacillota > Clostridia > Oscillospirales > Oscillospiraceae > Oscillibacter. The sequence goes on along the minus strand of CAJTFK010000001.1, from coordinate 3,339 downwards.
CCGATCCATCCCAATCAGGAGATCGTACCGCTCGTAGTCCTCGTTCCTCAGCTGGCGGGCTGTTTTGCCGGCGCAGTCGATGCCATGCTCTGCCAGCTTGCGGCGGGCCGGAGGATAGACCGGATTGCCGATCTCCTCGGTGCTGGTAGCCGCGGACTCTATGTGGAATCGACTCTCCAGCCCCGCTTTTTTCACTAAGTCCTTCATCACAAACTCGGCCATTGGGCTGCGGCAGATGTTGCCGTGGCAGACGAAAAGTATTCTTGTCATATCCTGAAACCTCTTGAAAGTATTGATATTCCGGGCCTTGCAGGTGTTTTGCGGCATTTTCTTCCGCTCATTCTCTTGGCATATCCCGGCATAAAATAGCACAGCTTTGACCCCGAAAGTAGTAGGAAAGGTAGTAAATCAAGGGGGGTTCTCCCGTTTTACTACTCGCCGCTGGCAACCCGTTTCAGCTCTGCCTGCGCATCCTCAAAGCCCAGGTGGGTATAGGTGTTCAGCGTAACGCTAATATCCGAGTGTCCCATGAGGTATTGCAGCGTCCTGGGGTTCATACCGCTCTTTGCCATGTTGGAACAGAATGTGTGCCTGCAAACGTGAGGGGTGACTTTGGGCATCTGCACCTTGTAGATACTGTTGTACTTCTGGCAGATGTGCTTGAAGTAATGCTCCCAGTGAAGTGCCACCATTGGCTTGCCGTCCTTATCCAAATATAGAAAGCCGCACCTGCCGCCGATCATCGGCTCGGTCTTGGGCTTCGGCCTGTTGGCGATAATGCGCTGGAAGCACTGGTACACATCGTCCGTCATAGGGATTTCCCGCGTTCCGCTGGAGGTTTTCGTGTCCTCAATGATGTACTCCATATTCCGCTTTCGCTGAAGCTGGTGGTTGACGCTGATTTTGCGGTTCTTCATGTCCAGGTCAGCCAGCGTCAGCCCAACAAACTCCGAGATACGAAGTCCGGTCTTGAACAGGATATAAATGCCGTCATAATACCGGGAAAAGTGCTTGTCACCCTTTACAAATTCCAGAAATGCCCGTTCCTGTTTCCTTGTGATCGCTTCCCTTGTCACGCTGTCGTTGACAACGACGGTGACAAGCTGAAATTCAAACGGATTTTTGCGTATCAAATCATCGTCCACGGCCATCTGAAACGCAGGCCGGACAACGCCGCGAATAGAGTGGATGGAGCTATACCCCCTGCCGTCCTGCTGTAACTTGATGAGCCAGCACTTGGCGTCGGACAGCTTCACCCGGTCAATGCGCTGTCTGCCGAAGTCCTCTTTCTTGATGATATTGAGGACAAAGTTATAGTTGGCCTCGGTGTTGTGCCGGACGCCGGTTTTCTGTGAGAGATACTTTTTCACCAAATCCAGAACGGTCATCTCTCCGCCACGGGGAATAATGGCGTCCTCAATGTCCCGCCGGATTTGCTTCTCCTTTTCCCGCAGGGAAAGGCCGTCCCGCTTGCCCTGGGGCGTGCTGTCTGTGGCCTCCAGTTTCCAACTGTAAACAAACCGGGGCTTGCCTGTGGCGTCAATGTATTTGTACGCATATCGTCCGTCTTTGCGTTGGCTCTCTCCGCTGCGAAGAATGCGGTTTTTGCTGTCACGTCGCTTTTCGCTCACGTCTATGCTCCTTTCTGTGAAAAGAGCCTCGGCACGATATAATCATATTATACCATAGCCGAGGCCCGATTTCCATATCAATCTGAATGTCTTATAGGAACTTTTCGTAAGGTACGGCGCTTAAATCGACGACAGCTTATCCAGAAACTGCTCAAACCGCTGGCGTTTGATTAGAATTTTCACGCCGTTCTGAATGACAAAACCAGCGTCCAGGTTGCTGTTTACCAGCCTGCGCAGTTTCTTTTCGCCGATCCCGAAATAGCGGGAGGCTTCTTCAATGGTGAGGCAAAATTTGTCCTTTACCGAAATGCCGATTTCCTCGGCCATAGTTCACCAGCCTTTCTTTGAAATGCCCAGGCCCGCAGGCGGGAGGAACAGGGAAAGGGTAAGCTGCTCCCCCCAGCCGGGGCCGGTTATCAGTTCATGCCGAGAATGGCGCGGATCAGTTTGTTTTCCAGACGGCTTTTCATATACTCGTCCAGGTAGGCATGGGGACAGCCGCTTTCGTCATAGACCGTCCGGGTACACAGCTTGTTTATGTAACCTTCGTAGTATCGCAAGACTTGCTCTACAGCGTCAGCGTCCCCGGTCTGGGCCGCATCGCTCACCGCCAGCGGAAGCGGTTTACGGCCCTTGTAGTTACGACGCTTCATAGGCGCTAACCTCCTTTCCTCGCTGTCAGTTTCGTTCGCAGGACATTCAGCGATTTTGTTCTGCGCCGCTGGACGGCACTCCGGGACAGCCCCAGGGCTTCGCCGATCTCGCTGTCCGTCAAGTCCAGCACCAGGCGCAAAATCAAAATGCTTTGCTCCTGCTCCGGCAGACCCGCAAAGGCGTCGGCCACCTGTTGGCTCCTGATCGGCAGGTCACAGCCGCAGTACGAAAACACATAGCTATCGCTGGGGTAACTGTCCGCCGAACACAGCTTGTCCATCGCCGTCTGGGGCAACCGCTCCAAGGATGTTTCCCGGCTGGCCCGCCGCTTCATTTCCCGAATGTAGTCGATTGCCTCATGCTTCAATACGGTCTTGCAAAAGGCATCAAACCTGCACCGTTCGCCATAGTCGCGGGGGTTGGTTTCCATCTTCTCACCCCCTTTCGCTGGGGGATGGTGGTGGTATTTTCCCTTTCCGCTAACAGAGCGTTCAGCGGCACAGGTTTTGCGCGCAAAACCGCTTTCCGCAGAGAAAAAAGTGAAGAAAAATTTTCGGGCCGCTGGGAACGACAAAAACCGCCCGGCAGGTCACAGACCCGCCGGGCGAAAGATAAACAATACTGTGCAGAACCTACACTGTATAGTACATACTCGTGGCCGCAATAGTCCCCGGTGGAGGCCGGGCTTTTTTTGATACACCAAAGAATGTCAGATTGTGTCGAATGGCTGTGTACTTCATAGCGGCTGCCTCCTGTCAGCCACCGTATCTGTCAGTGTTACCGCGTCGCTCCTTTTGAGGATAAAAGAACGGCAGCTTTCATTTTTTGAAAACCACCGTACAAAAAGGCATGAAAAATTTTCTGCCAGCAGCGGTTTTTTTCTTTTCTGCCGCTGGGCAGATGTTTTTTAGAGCAATTCTCAAAATAAACAATAGCCAGCGCAACAGAACCAGCCAACGCAATCGGCAGCAGAAACACAGTTGAGAGCAAAGTGAATTGCATCATCAAGAGCATCGGGAGAACGGACGCGAAGCTTTCTCAAAATAGCCTTCAC